>JBGSRA010000122.1:0-37497 GCA_041737765.1 Draconibacterium sp.
TTAATTTGAAAACTGGTTTCGACATTTTTGAATCCGTTTATCTTTATGACGTTAATATACTAAATATAAACGATTTACATCAATGTTAAATGAAATATTTACAAACAAAAAAAGAGACTGAACTCTTTTTAGACAGCCTCATCTTTTTTTGTGGCTAAAATTTCGGTTTACTCAATACTGAAATCTCTTTACTCATTAGTTATTTAACCGTCATTTCAGTAAAATATTTGTAAAATAGCGAGATTGTTCTTATTCCGTTAAAGAATTGTTCCAAAGGATAATTTTCGTTAGGTGAATGAATGGCATCCGATTCTAAACCAAAACCCATCAGCACCGATTTAATACCCAAAACTTCCTCGAAAGTTGAAATAATAGGGATACTTCCACCTGATCGAACGGGCACCGGACGTAAGCCGTAAACATCGGTGTATGCTTTTTCGGCTGCCTTATATGCAGGGAAATCGATTGGGCAAACATATCCCTGACCACCGTGCAGTGAAGTAACTTCAACTTTTACCGTTTTCGGGGCAATACTTTCGAAATGAGATTTAAACAAATCAGCAATTTTAACATGATCCTGGTTAGGAACCAAACGGCACGATATTTTTGCAAAAGCTTTTGATGGCAAAACCGTTTTTGCACCCTCACCTGTGTAACCGCCCCAAATACCGCAAACATCAAAAGTTGGGCGAATTCCGGTTCGTTCGGTTGTTGAATAACCCTCCTCTCCCTTTAGTTCTTCCAGATTCAGTGCTTTTTTATATTTCTCCAGATCGAAGGGTGCTCGTCCAAGCAAATCACGTTCTTCTGCCGAAACATCCATCACATCATCATAAAAACCGGGAATGGTAATTTTTCCCTTTTCATCCACCATTTTATCAATCATCGAACAAAGCACATTGATTGGATTCGCTACAGCTCCGCCAAATAAACCCGAATGCAAGTCGCGTGACGGGCCGGTTACTTCAACCTGCCAATAGGCAAGACCACGTAAACCAGTGGTTATCGATGGTATATGAGGTGCTATCATAGAAGTATCAGAAACCAGAATTACATCAGCTTTCAGCATTTCCTTGTTATCGGCACACCATTTTCCAAGGTTGGGCGAACCTATTTCCTCTTCGCCTTCGATCATAAATTTTACATTACACGGAAGTGTATTTGTTTTTACCATCAATTCGAATGCTTTGGCGTGCATCATACTCTGCCCTTTATCATCATCAGCACCACGCGCCCAAATTTTGCCCTCACGAATTTCCGGTTCAAACGGATTGGAAATCCACTTTTCAATCGGATCAACCGGCATAACATCCATGTGAGCATAAATAAGCACAGTTGGCAAATTCGGGTCGATTATTTTTTCACCGTAAGTTACCGGATTTCCTTCTGTTTCAAATATTTCTGCTTTATCAGCCCCTGATTTTAAAAGCATGTCCTTCCAGTATTCAGCAGCTTTGTACATTTCGGGTTTGTTCTCTTTTAACGAACTTATGGAAGGAATGCGAATGAGTCCGAACAGATCTTCCAGAAATCGTTCTTTGTTTTCTTCAATGTAATTATTAATGTGATTCATAATTTTAATCTGTTTTAATCAATTAATACTAAACCGAAAAAATAGTGTTTTTAGATGGATTAAGAAAGACAAATTATCAGTTTAGTAAAAATAAAAAGGGCAATCTGTCTAATAACGAATTGCCCTCTGATATATAAATAATTGGGTTTTTATTTTACAATTTCCTTAAATCTCGGATTTTCGAAATACCTGGCAAACTCCATATCGTTGCTTGCTTTGGTCTTCATCTCCGGATTGATTGCACAGGCTTTTTCCAGACTCTCAAATAAAAGATTTTCTTTTGCTGTGCGTGCGCCAATAACTGCTTTAAGATATTCCTTCATGAAACATTTTGGATTATCATAAGCTTCCAAATCGGCTAAAGCTCCATTATTGTTTCCCGACATCATTAAGGCAAGTGCCGAATTTATGTCTTCATCTTTCACAAAATATTTTACCGCTTTATCGTATTCCCCATTTTTCATGCTTACAATACCGAGATTGTAATTTACTTCGTTACCGGCACCGGCTGCTGCTCCAAAAAGAGTTTCAGCTTTCTTTACATCGCCCTCTTTTAGCGCAACTGCACCAAGATTATTTTTTATTACCGGCTCAGTATTTTTTAGTGTTTCTGCCTTTTCGAACAATGGTTTTGCCTCGTCATATTTCATTTGTTTGGCAAGAATATAACCTGAATTGTTTGGTCCGCGCCAATCGTTCGGAAAAACTTTAATAAACGAATTGTAAATGTCTAATTGTTCATCCAAATCTTCGAATAAAGTTGCAGCATACAACAATTCAGCTGGATTCAATGAAGCTGGATCTGATTTTGCAAGCGCTTTTAATTCATCATCGGTTTTACCAATTAAATCGATACTGGTGGTCATTTTAGCACGGCGAAGTTGTGGCAAAATTTCGTCGGCTACACCAGTAAATGTTTCGCTCAGGTTTTTAATTTCGCGTTCACGAACTTCAGGGTCGTTGTACATCGAAAGTACACGCAAAATCAATTCTTTATCCTGAATGTTGGATTTCTCCATTAAAGCCTTAAATCCATCCCAGTCTTCGGGTGTATATTTTGTTTTCAAATCGATATCAACGCCGGCATCCTTAAGTTTCTGAGCTAAAAATGCAGTTGAAGTTTCCTTGCGTTTTGCAGCAAGTTCGGTATTCAAATCAATGGTGCCATCGGGCGATGCATATGCAGCCACTTCCACTCTTTTTAAATCAATTTTATCGTCGGCATTTGCCTTTTTTGTGTATTCCTGAAGTCCAACCACATCTTTTGCTTCAATTTCATCTTTACGAACATCGGCATTATTTATCAGGTAATGGATATCGGCAATCATTTCGTCCGGAACAATTCTTTGAAACGGATCGATGCTTGGGTCATATTTCCCGGTTGTATTTGCATCACGACGAACACCCAAAACCGGTTTTGGCACGTTGGCAACCAGTTCGCTTGTGGCAATAACTGCATTAGCTACTTTAACGGGTTCGAAATCTACTTTTTTCTTTCCCTGCGAGGCTGTCATATTAATGTAAAGCTCCGACTTAGCCATGGCTTTGTTGTAATCCGTAGCATCTTTGTACGATACACTTCCACCCGAAGTGTAATTAATTACTTTGTTGTTTGCCTTTACACTTTCACCCTGAACTGTTGCAGGAGCAAAATTTGTATTTCCTTCAGCATATTTTAAAACCGGCGTTGCAACAATTGTTGCCTTTTTATTAAAATACTTTGCCGGATAGCGGGTATCGATATTAAAATTTACTTTACCTGCATGGCTTTCAAGGACGTCGGGGGTAACTTTAAACTGAATCTGATCAGCATTCTTTTTCATCTTGTTGAGACCTGAACAGCCTGCTAAAACTGCTACCATCAACATCAACAAAAAAGGCTTAAGGCTTAGATTATTCATAATATTCACTATTAAAATTTATTATTTAACTGACTAATTTTCTGCGGCAAAAATATAAAGCTTTTTTTTATATAAACGAAGTAAAACAAGTTTTTAACCCAATATTAACCTGTTCATCCCTAAATTATATTTGGTCTCGAAAATGGCTTGTGTAAGCTGCTTATAATTTTCGGCATTTACCACAAAATCGATATTGTTTATGTCGATAACAAGAATTGGGAATGCTGTTATTTGTTTGAAAAAGCTAAAATATCCGTTCTTTATTTTGTCGAGATATTCGGCCGATATATTCTGTTCGTAATCGCGACCGCGTGATTTAATATTATTTAGTAACTGACTGGTGTCGGCATGGATATAAACATACAAATCGGGTTTAGGCATCGACTCAAAAACGATATCGAAAATCTGTCTGAACAGTCGGTATTCGTCGTCTTTCAAAGTATTTTGGGCAAATATAGCCGATTTGGCAAAAAAGTAATCGGCTACCAAAAGTGATTGAAAAAGATCGGGATCGAAAATTTGTTTTTTGATTTGGTAATACCTGTCTGCCAGAAACGACAATTCCAGTGGAAAGGAGTACCGTTCCTGATCGTTATAAAATTTAGGAAGAAACGGATTGTCAGCAAATTGCTCCAAAACGAGTTTCGCGTTAAACTCTTCCGAAATCATTTTGGCCAATGTTGTTTTCCCTGCACCAATATTTCCTTCGATAACCAAAAACCGCATATCTACATTATTTTCTTTGCTGTTCTTATTTTTCTGTCTTTTCTACTGCCTGTCAAATATGCAACAACAATTCCTGTTCCCAAACATATTGAAAATAAAGCTTCGCCATTCCCGGGAAATAGTTTAAATAAGATAAAGCTGATGAACAAACCAGCGAAAATCCCAATAAAAGCATACAAATACGAAAAATAGAATGGAGCATAAAACCCGTGTTCCTTTTGCATGTGCCTGGCAAGCCGACTGATTAACCTGTCGTATTCCCGGCGTGATTTACCCGGCACTTCAATAGCTTTGTTAATGGTTTCTACCTGATCAGCAATATCTGTTTTCAGTTTCTGACAAAAATTACATGAACCCGAAAACTCATCAACACGGGAAATGTTTCGTTTAAACTCATCAACCCGAAAAAAACGTTTATCTTTTTCTCTTGATTTTTCAAGATTGATATCAATTTTTGAATTGATTTCTTCTGACCAGTTTCCCATTTCAGTTAATTGTAAATGAATCTCAATTGTTTTTGCTTTTTTCAAAAGTAAAAAATAAAGATGTAAAGGGATAAAAAAAACCGCTCGGCAATTGAACGGTTTTCTTTTATTTTATTAACAATGAGCAGCACAATTTTAGGTACTGCTGGCATTTTTATCTAGTCGTTGTCACGGCGAGGCCTGAAATTATTGTCGCGGCGTTCGCCACCACGGTCATCACGACGTGGTCCACGGTCATCGCGGCGGAAATTATCTCGGCGGTCGCCTCCACGATCATCACGGCGAGGCCCACGGTCATCGCGGCGTGGTGCATTTTCGTCTCTTGGCGGACGTTCAACATAACCTTCAGGTTTTGGCACCAACGCCCTGCGCGAAAGTTTCAGTTTACCGGTTTTCTGGTCAACACCGATCAGTTTCACTTCTATCATATCGCCTTCTTTTGTAAAATCTTCGGCGTTCTCAACCCGTCCCCAATCCATTTCAGAAATATGAAGCAAAGCTTCTTTTCCGGGAAGAATTTCAATAAAAGCACCAAATGACACTACCGATTTTACTTTACCCAGGTACACTTCACCAGTTTCAGGAATGGCAACAATTGCCTTGATTCTTGCTTTCGCTGCTTCAATTGGTTCGAGACCTGCACCCGAAATTTCAACAATTCCGACATCGCCTTTTTCTTCGATAACGATAACTGTTTTGGTTTCTTCCTGAATGGCCTGAATTACTTTTCCACCCGGTCCAATAACCGCACCAATCATTTCTTTCGGAATTACAACGGTTTCGATACGTGGTACATTTGGTTTGAAATCAGCACGTGGTTCAGGAATAATTTCAAGAATTTTTCCAAGAATATGCAAGCGGCCTTCTTTTGCCTGTTGCAAAGCTTGTGCAAGAACTTCGTACGATAATCCGTCAACTTTAATATCCATTTGAGTTGCGGTAATTCCATCAGCAGTTCCGGTAACTTTAAAGTCCATATCGCCAAGGTGATCCTCATCGCCCAAAATATCAGAAAGTACTGCAAATTTTTTCGATCCTTTATCAGTAATCAATCCCATTGCGATACCCGAAACCGGTTTTTTCATTTTCACACCGGCATCCATTAAACCCATTGTTCCGGCACAAACAGTTGCCATCGACGATGAACCATTTGATTCAAGAATATCGGAAACAATACGTAAAACATATGGAAAATCATCAGGAATCATTTTTTTCAGAGCCCTGAGTGCCAGGTTTCCATGACCAATTTCGCGACGGCCGGTTCCTCTTGGTACTCCAGCTTCACCAACCGAAAATGGCGGGAAATTATAATGCAACAGGAATTTTTCTGTGCCCTGGAAAGTTACTCCATCAATTTTCTTAATATCCATTTTAGTTCCCAATGTAACCGAAGTCAGTGATTGAGTTTCGCCACGGGTAAAAATAGAAGAACCATGAGAACCTGGTAAATAATTTGTTTCTCCCCAAATTGCACGGATTTGTGTTGTATTTCTGCCATCGAGCCTTATTCCTTTGTCCAGAATCATGCGTCGCATAGCTTCTTTTTCAACATCGTGGTAATATTTTTTGATGAGAGAAACATTGATATCCATGTTTATCTCTTCGTTACCTGCATTGGTTGCCTTGTATTCAGTAATGTAATCTTCCACTAATTTTTGGAAAGCTCCCATTCTTTCAGCTTTATTCATGATTTGCTGCTCACAAACAGCAAAGCATTTATCATACAAATCGGCATGAACTTTTGTACGTAGTGTTTCGTCATTATTTTCATGACTGTAGGTACGTTTTACAACACCCAGTTGTGCGGCAAGTTCTACCTGTGCAATGCACTGTTTTTTAATTTCTTCGTGGGCAAATTTAATTGCAGCCAGCATCACATCTTCCGAAACCTCATTCATTTCACCTTCCACCATCATAATGTTGTCGTGAGATGCGCCAACCATTATTTCCATGTCGGCAACTGCCAGTTCTTCGCGGGTTGGGTTAATTACAAATTCACCGTTAATACGCGATACCCTGACTTCCGAAATCGGCGTAATAAAAGGCACATCAGAAACAGCAATTGCTGCCGATGCTGCCAAACCTGCCAAAGCATCGGGCATTTCGCTCTGGTTTGCTGATATCAGCGAAACCATTACTGCGGTTTCGGCATGATAATCTTCCGGAAATAGTGGACGCAATGCACGATCAACGAGCCTGGCCACTAAAATTTCATCGTCCGACGGACGAGCTTCTCTTTTCAAAAATCCGCCCGGGAACCGTCCCGAGGCTGAAAATTTTTCGCGGTAATCTACCGCCAGTGGCATAAAATCCACGTTGTCTTTTGCTTCCTTTGCTGAAACCACTGTTGCAAGCAACATGGTTTCACCCATTCTTACTACGACTGCACCGTCGGCCTGTTTGGCCAGTTTTCCGGTTTCAATGGTAATGGTCCTGCCATCAGCAAGCTCAATTGTTTTAATTGTTGCGTTTACCATAATGTTTTAATAAATCAATAAAAAAGTTTAAAAATTACAATGGGTGGTGAGGCTTTGCAATTTACAAAAAAGAAAGGCAATACTTTGCATTGCCTTTCAGTTATTTTACTTACGTAAGTTCAATTCTTTAATAATCGACCGGTAACGCCCGATATCTTTTTTAATCAGATAATCAAGTAAACTTCTTCGTTTTCCTACCAGTTTAATTAATGAACGACGGGTGCTGTGGTCTTTTTTGTTTTGTTTCAAATGTTCAGTCAGGTGATTAATCCTGAAAGTGAACAGTGCAATCTGACCTTCGGCACTTCCTGTGTCTGTTGCGCTTTTCCCATGTTGGGTAAAAAGCTCAGCTTTTTTCTCAGTTGTTAAATACATTTTAAAAGAACTATTTATTTGTTATACAATGTTTAAGCCGCAGCATTGCGTTAAATAACAACAGCTTAAAATTAATTGGCGCAAAAGTAGATAAAAGTTTTTGATTTACAAGTACCTAATCTGAACTTATTTTCAATGGTTTATAATATCAAATCCCGCTAAAATCAACATCTTCAAAAACAATTGATGGTGTTAACCACGATGAACTGTCGTTAATATCATTTCCAATTTCGCCAACTTTCGACCAGAGTTCCTTCATGTTTCCGGTGATATTCATTTCCGAAACCGGTTTTACAACCGCCCCATTTTCAATGAGAAATCCTTCAATACCGAATGAAAAATCGCCTGTTGAACCGTTGCTGTTTCCGCCATTAAATCCTGTAACAAGAATTCCTTTTTTAACTGTTGCCACCAATCCGTCAAGGTTTTTATCACCGGTTTCGAAAACCAGGTTGGTGCTGCTGCCGCTGGTTGGATCCATCTGCAGCTTTTTCCCGTAATAAGTATCGATGTAATATGTTTTTAATACTCCTTTTTCAAATACCGGACGTTTTTTGGTTGCCAGTCCCTCGTTATCAAACAAACGGGAACCGCGTCCGGATACAATAAACGGATCGTCGGTGATTGTAAGTTTATCAGAAGCTACTTTCTGGTCGAGTTTATCGATTAAAAACGAATTTTTCTGTTGAATGGCAGAACCATTTAACGCCTGAATGAGTGGACTGAAAAGCCGTCCAACCGATTTATTTTCAACAATCATGGTCATTTTGCCGGATGCAATTTTTTCCTGGCCTATTTTATTTGTAGCCCTTTTCAGTGAGGTAACGCCAATGTTTTCTTTTTTCAGTTTGTCGAAAAATATAGCGCTTTCGCTCCACGATGCTTCAGGGCGGGCCTCATTGCTTTTCACCGAAACCGAAGCATACAATCCAAACTGAGAGTTTGCACCATCGCCTTCAAAACCATTACTGGTAACCATTACTCTTTCATCGAAACCATCATAATACCCGGTTGAAACCGAAATAATGCGTTCGTCTTTACCCAAAACTTCCTTTTCAACAGCAAAAGCCAAATCGATTTTTTTCTGCGGATCAACTTTGCCGAAATCAGTATCGATGGTTTGCAGGTCGCTGTTTCCACCTTTATAGTACAATTCAGGTTCAGGAAGTGTACGGAATTCGTCTTCCGACAAAAAACGGGTTCCTTCAATTCCCTGTTCAATAAAACGGGCCAGCTCTTCCTTTTTTAACCGGTTTGTGGAATGTTCTGAATATTTTTTATCGACATACAGCCGAATAGTCAAACCACTTTCAATGGCTTGTTCCAATTTGTCAATTTTTTCATCGCGCACTTCAACACTGCTGCTACGACTATTCGAAATCCTGACACTTGCCTGTTGTGCTCCTTTTTCGAGGGCATGATTCATTGCCCATTTTGCCAATGTATATTTTTCTTCTTTTGTCATCTCGTTACACTTTGAACTTTAAACTTTAAACTTTGAACTTTGAACTGATTACGCATTTGTTCCTCCAACCGTAAGTTTTTTCACTAAAACCGTTGGTAAACCACAGGTAACCGGAACCGATTGTCCGTCTTTTCCACAAGTCCAGGTTCCATTGTCAATGAGGTAATCGTTGGCAGCCATAGAAATATCGGCAAGTGCCTGCGGGCCGTTACCAATAATATTAATGTCTTTAATCGGGCGTGTAAGTTTTCCTTTTTCGATGAGATATCCTGATTTTACAAAGAATGTAAAATCTCCGGCGCCAATCTGCACTTGTCCGTTACTGAAATTATCGACATAAACACCATAATCGACACTCGAAATAATATCGTCTTTTGAATGTGGCCCGGGATCCATATATGTAGCGCGCATTCTGGGAATCGGTATATTTCTGAAAGATTCACGACGTCCGTTTCCGGTTGGATTTACCTTATAAAAATTTGCGCTTATCCGGTCGTGGATATAACTGTTGAGAACACCATCTTTTACGAGGTAAGTTTTTTCAACGTCATTTCCCTCATCGTCGATATTTATTGAACCACGGTTATTTTCCAAAGTTCCATCGTCGATAATATTTATGAAACTTTCAGCTACTTTTTTGCCCATTTTATCGCTGAAAATGGATGTTCCCTTTCTGTTAAAATCGGCTTCAAACGTATGACCAATTGCTTCGTGCAATAAAATTCCTGAACCACCTGCTCCCATCACCACCGGCATTTCGCCAGCCCTGGGTTTTACTGCTTCGAATAAAATATTGGTTTTATCAACTGCTTCCTTAGCAATTTCATTTACAAGTGCATCGTCCAGCCATTCGAATCCTTTGCGGAACGAACGGGCGGCATACGAATTTTCAATCTGTTCTCCTTTTTGCATAATACAAACTGCGCCAAAACTAATCATTGGGCGGTAGTCGTAAGTTAATCTGCCCTCAGAGTTATAAAAAAGCACATAACTGGTTTCGTCGTTTAAAAAAGCATTTACTTTTATAACTTTTGTATCCAGTTCAAACACTTTATCGTTGATTTGCTGCACAAAAGGGACTTTATCCTTTACCGATACATCATCCCACATTTTTGCTATTTTGTAGTATCCCGAAGGTACCTTTTCAGTTAACGGACCATTTTTAAATGTTGCACTTTCATTGGCAATACTGGCAGCCATTTTAGCGGCATTTTGCATATCTTCCAAACTGATGTTTTCGGAATAGGCAAAACCGGTTTGGTCGCCTTTCAGCACCCTGATTCCCACTCCATAATCGATATTGGAAGATGCCCTGTTTACCTTTCTGTCCTGCAAACTTATGTTGTTCGAAATTTTATGTTCGAAAAACAGATCGGCATAATCGCCACCTTTACTCATAGCAGTTGCAATTACTTTTTGCAACATTTCGGCCGAAACCTCAAAATGATCTAAATAACTTTTCACGTTTTCTGAAATTTGTACGTTTTGACACGACTGCATAAACGGAGGTAAAACCATACTTCCGGCAACAGCAGCCCCGCTTGTTTTAATAAAATTACGCCTGTTTAAATTCATGTTCTTGAAATTAAATTTGTACCAAAGTAAAGCAATTTAAGAATTTGAGAATTACATCAGAAATAAAAATTTGTTATATACGACTCATTATTATGAGTTTTATTACAAATAGCCAATTAAAATTTTAATCGTATGTATTTTATCAGGAAAATACTGTTGGTGATAATTTTTAGGGGTAGTACCAGTAAAAATAGGATTGTTTTTTATCAGGGTCTGTTTTTTATAACCGTAATCGATAAAAAATACATAATATTTAAATTATGATAGTTTTTTTATAGGGTATTGATAAAAAAGATTTTTTTAATGTAAAATTTGTATTAATTTTTTACAAATTGTCAATAAAAGAGGTTCACAGATTTCAAGTAACTCTATTTTTGTGACAGAAAAATAGAATTTTTACATACTAATTAATAATTTATTACAACATGAAATCAAAATTGGAATACATTTGGCTCGACGGTACGCAACCCACACAGGGTCTCCGCAGCAAAACAAAAATCGTTAGTGATTTTGGAGGTAAACTGGAAGATTGTCCGATGTGGAGCTTCGATGGATCTTCAACACAACAGGCGAGTGGTGGCTCATCTGACTTGCAGTTGAAACCAGTAGCACTTTATCCAGATCCTGCCCGTAAAAACGGATGGATTGTTATGACTGAAGTACTTAACGCTGACGGTACTCCACATATTACCAACGGCCGTGCTCATATTGAAGACGAAGATGCAGATTTCTGGTTTGGTTTCGAACAGGAGTATTTTTTATGGAATCCGGAAACGAACCTGCCGTTGGGATTTCCGGCAAACGCTTTCCCAAAACGCGGACAAGGCCCTTACTACTGTAGTGTAGGTGCTGAAAATGCTTACGGTCGTGAAATTATAGAAGAACATCTCGATATTTGCCTCGAAGCAGGATTGAACGTGGAAGGTATTAACGCCGAAGTTGCTACCGGACAATGGGAATTCCAGGTGTTTGCAAAAGGAGCTCACGATGCAGGTGACCAGACTTGGGTTGCAAGATATTTACTGGAACGTACTGCTGAAAAGTATGGAATAGGAATTAACTGGCATTGCAAACCGCTGGGTGATACCGACTGGAATGGTTCGGGTATGCACGCGAACTTCTCGAACAGTGTTTTGAGAACATGCGGTTCAAAAGAAACTTATGATAAAATATGCAGCGCATTTGCACCTGCTGAAATTATCAAAGCTCACATGGATGTTTATGGTGCCGACAACCACCTGCGTTTAACCGGAAAACACGAAACACAGTCAATCGACAAATTCAGTTATGGTGTTTCCGACCGTGGTGCTTCAATTCGTATCCCGATTGCCACTGTTGAAAAAGGCTGGAAAGGCTGGTTGGAAGATCGTCGTCCGAACTCGGCCGCTGATCCATATAAAGTAGCTGCCCGTATTATCAAAACCGTTCACAGTGTAAAATAATCAGCAAGTAAAATTTTTTTAATACTACACTAATGTTTAAAAAGCTGTTCACCGAAAGATGAACAGCTTTTTTTATGGTCAATTTAAAAGAGAATCAAACCTTTAATTTCTGATCAACAGTTTCTGGAAGTAAGATTTCTCATTGACAGAGAATTTTACAATGTACATGCCATCGGGTAGAATGCCAAGTTGCAATTCCACAACTTGTTTTCCATTTTGGTATTTTTGTGGGTTCTTCATTAATATCTTTTTACCGGAAATATCGGAAACAGTTATATCAATTTCGCTTTCCTCGTTTAAATAAAACATTAGGTTGCAAAACTGTTTTGCAGGATTTGGATAAATTTTAAATACATCTTCATGCAGATTCTGAATTTCAGAAGAAGTATTTAAATCGAGGATGGTAACTGCTTCGGGTGTCGATTTCAGATTTTCAGCAAAACCAATACTGTCAGTAGCTACAGAAAAGAATTTATATTTATATCCGTCTTTCCCTTTAAAGTCGGCACTTCCTTCTTCTTTGGCCACTTTCCACAAAACATAGGCACTGTCGTTTGTTGATACAAAAATGTTATAGCTTTTAATCTGACTACCCATATCGTTTCCTGTCCACGAAACAGTTATCAACGAATCTTTAGTTGAACCCGGCAGCGGTGAAACTGAACTGACAGGAACCCTATCGTCGATTTTGTTGGTAAAAGTATTGGTAAGTATCGGTGCATTTAAATCGAAAATTATAGAAGCCCGGTTACTGATAACATCGCCGTGAGCAACAGTGTTTTTCAGTTTACAACTAAAAGTCACGTTACCTTCTCCTTCTGGAGAAGTTGCATTTGGCGGAAGAAAACCAAGATCAGGATCTTCGGTTAATTCAAGTGTAACTCTGTCAAGCGAATGGAAATCCCAGGAAACAACTCCTGTAAGTACATCGAGTTTACCATGAACCTGCACAATGATATTTTTTTCGGGATACATATCGACAAGCACCTGGAATTCTTTTGCAAACTCCTGAATTTTAACGGTAGTATCACCAAAAGTAATATTCGAGAAGCTGAATGTACTGAAATCGAATTTATTTGAATCGAGTGTATCGTTAACAAAAACTTCGAGTGCTGCGGCACCGGCAGTTTTTTTGTTTTCGAAGAAAATAGTGTAGTTGATGTTTCCATCTTTCGAAATGTAATGTTCTGATGTATAACCCTGCGGCCCCACTTTTTCGTTTGGATCGAAGGAAGTTACACCGCGGCTGTTCAGTTTTCCCTGTGATTTTTTTCTGAATTTACGCCAGCAACCTTCTTTTGCATCATAACCATCTTTCATGTCGATACCCATATTTACCAGGCCAATTCCCAGGTTTACTGCCTGTCCCAATCCGGGTACAAAACTTGCACCGCATTGAACTGCCGAACCCATAATCGAAACTCCACTCCAAAACCAGCTTCCCCAGGTTGCTTTTCCGTCAGCCCGGGTTTCCCCTTCAGGCTTTAATTCCTCGGGAGTGATGTATCCAATGGGATCAACAGTTTTATCGATAACTCCCCAGCAGGCAACTCCGGGAATCATACCTTCCGCAAGATTCAGCGCCCCGTTATACCATGCTTTCATTGCCGCTGCAGTTATGCACGCTCTAACTTCCGTTGGCATTGGTTCTGATGATTTCAGGTTGTAATCAATCTGTTCATACAACGGATCCATTAACCATGAATCCATTTTCAGAGAACCTGCACCGGTAAGTTTTACTTTTACCCTTACAGAATTTGCAGATCCTGCGGGAATATAAGGAATATAAAACGGGTAAACCCGCATTCTCTCGTTCTCGTAACCGGTAAGACTATCGGTTGTATAATACAAACCAATCTCGTTGAATCGTGTAAAATCGGGCCCCAAATCAACAATTCCTTTGGGAAGTACAACATTAAAATCCGGAAATTCAACTTCAAGTCCGGAAAGATCGTTAACCACATAAACAAGTACGGTTCCCAAAGCATCGGTATTGGCTGAGTTTCCGTAACTGATGTTAAACGTTTGCCAGCGGTTGATCAGAAACCTGTCGCGTCCTGAAAGATTCGACCATGGATCGCTTCTTTCCCCCTTTTCTATGGCAAAATAGGCGGGCAGGGTAAACGATTTTTCACCCGGGGTTTCCACAACAACGTCATAAATTCCAACCAGTTTGTTTTTCAGGTTGAACCTGGCCTGCATCGATTCTCCAATCGCGTCGGTTAACCACGTGGTATCCGATTTAATGTCGTTCATTCCAGCAGCTTTCAAAAATACAGTTGTTGTAGATTTAAATCCGGCTCCAAACAAATACATGGTTAACTGTCCTGTATTTCCGCCAAACCGGGGTTCTGCCGATTCAACCAGCGGCTGAAAATTGGTGATTCCCAGGGCCGATGACGAAAGCAAATAATGACCGTAAGACGGTGCTTTATTTATGGTTACCAGGTTATTGGCTTTATCGATGGTTATTCCCGACTTGATTCTTTTCCAGTTCAATCCGGCATTGGGCGAATGAAATACTTTTATTGAATCCTCAATGTTACCGTTAAGGGCACCATCTGCATAACTTAATTTTAACCAGTTGAGGGAGTCGTTAAACAATTGGGGAGTATTTCTCAACCTCCACCAGGTATCAATTGTTCCGGTTGCCGTTGGATGCTGCTGATATCCGTAATTATCAACTGTAATTCTGCCTACTTCGGTTTTTGCTTTTGTATTTAACGATGCATCATAAAAATTATAAGTGTTGTTTCCGGCATTATCAACATCGGCCAACATGGTTACACGCCCGTAATTTCTGATTCGCGATACATTTGACAACGATTTCAGTGTAAGTGTGGCACCTTTTTTTACTGTACATTCACCTCCTCCAACAAAAGAAAGATTTGGCAGATAATTATCGCCAACCAGATTAATTGAACCATCGCCATAAAAATTGCCTGATATTGTATTTCCCGATTTTCCTGCAATTGTCTGATCTCCTTTTCCATTTAAATAAACATTCGAAACACTGAATTTGTGATTATTTTCGAGGTTGCCACTGATGGCAAGATGCAAACTGTAACCTCCCGGATTATTGGCAATTGTTCCATCATTAATCAGATTGCCGTTTACATATAAAGTGGGGTTCCAACCATACTGATTATTAATGGTGTCGAGTACAGTAGCATTTCCGTTAAACACAACGCCATCGTGAAGTCCAATCCATCCACGCAGTTTATAGTCGCCATTAAAAGTGCAATTTTGTAGTCTTGAATTTCTCAGGTTTAATGTATCGTTTGACAATATTCTACCCTTATTCAGTAAATAATTTAAAGTTGACAACTGATAACTGTTTGTTTGCAGCAGGCAATAATTCATATCAAAAGTATTTCCGTCAAACATTACATCACTGTTTAGTATTATATCACCAATGGTATCGGTTGCCACAAAATAACCCTGGAAACTTTTTCCGGCAGATTGCTTGAGTTTTTGGTCCGTTGTACCCGAAAATGTTGTTTGACTTGGCTCCCACTTCCCGTTGTTTTCAACATCACTAAACAGGTTCAGGTAAAATGAGTATCCCGCCGGATTTCGTGAAATTGTGCCGTTGTTGACAATTTTCCCGTTTACTGTCAGTGTTGGATTCCATCCGTACTCGTTGTATAACGTGTCTTGTATAGTAGCCGTTCCGTTAAAAACATTGCCATCCATAACCCGAAACTTTCCTTCAATCTGGTAATTTCCACTAAAAGTAATGTAATAAAGCATGGAGTTATTGAATACCAGTTTATCGTTCGAAATGATTGTGCCATTATTTAACCGGCAGTTTTGCACGGTAAAAACGAAACCGTTGGTTAGCATTTTCGATTTGTTCCAGTCCCAGGTATTACTATCGAAAGTGATATCGCTGTTCAGAATAATTTGCCCAACTGTATCGGTTGTAAGAAAGTAACCCTGAAAACTTTTCCCGGCAGATTGCTTGAGTTTTTGGTCCGTTGTACCCGAAAAAGTAGTTTGACTTGGCTCCCACTTCCCATTGTTTTCAACATCACTAAAAAGGTTGACGTAAAATGAATATCCCGCCGGATTTCGGGATATCGTTCCGTTGTTGATAATTTTACCGTTTACTGTAAGAGTTGGATTCCAGCCGTATTCGTTGTGCAAAGTATCGAGTATGGTTGCTGTGCCGTTAAAAATATTTCCATCCATCACCCGAAACTTACCGTCGATCTGGTAATTTCCGCTAAAATCCATGTGCCACAGCGCCGTATTTATAAATATGAGTTTGTCGTTTGAAATGATTATTCCGTTGTTTAAACGGTAATTTTGTACAGTGAGGCTGAACCCGCTGGTTAGCAGTTTCGATTTGTTCCAGTCCCACGTATTGCCTTCGAAAGTAACGTTGCTTTCCAAAACAATTTGCCCTAAAGTATCTGAGGTAAGAAAATATCCCTGGAAACTTTTTCCGGCTGATTGTTTGAGTTTTTGGTCGGTATCGCCAGAAAAAGTGGTCTGGCTTGGTGCCCATGATCCGTTGTTTTCAACGTCATTAAAAAGATTAACATAAAATGAGTATCCGGCCGGATTTCGGGATATTGATCCGTTATTAATGATTTTTCCATTCACGGTAAGTGTTGGATTCCAGCCGTATTCGTTGTGCAAAGTATCGAGTATGGTTGCCGTTCCGTTAAAAATAATGCCATCCCTGACCCGGAATTTCCCATCGATCTGATAATTTCCGTCAAACGTCATTTTATATAAACCAGTGTTTTCAAAAACCAGTTTATCATTCGAAATAATTGTGCCGTTGTTTAACAGATAATTTTGTGCAGTAAAGCTGAAACCGTTGGTAAGCAGTTTCGATTTGTTCCAGTCCCAGGTATTACCCTCGAAGGTAACGTTGCTTTCCAGAATGATTTGCCCCAGGGTGTCGGGTGTTAGAAAGTATCCCTGGAAACTTTTTCCTGAGGATTGTTTAATTCGCTGGTCGATGCTTCCTGCAAATTTTGTTTGCGATGGAAACCAGTTGCCATTGTTTTCAACATCACCAGCAACATTCATATAAAACGAATAGCCATCGGGATTTTTAACAACACTACCGTTGTTGGTAATCTTACCGTTTACTGTAAAAGTAGGATTCCATCCATATTCGTTCATAAAAGAACACGATGCATTAACAGTTAAATTGTTGCAGGTAAAGTCACCATTTAATTTAACTGTCCCGTTAATAATTACATCGTTTGATGCTTTTGGAACTACTCCGCCGACCCATGTTGTTGCTGAATTCCATGGTCCGCCTGCAGTAGTCGAAGTAATTGATTGTGCAGAAACTGCACAAGAAAATAAAAAAGCAACCATCAGAAAAAAAGCCTGACATAAATGCTTGGCAAATAAATAATTTACTTTCATAACAATATGGTTTTTAAAGATTTAATAACATCTGCAACTCGTTTAAAAATACAGATACTGATGAATAAAATTTTTGGTTTTTATATTACATTTCTAAATCGAATTAAAAAATAACAGGTTTAAAGTTAACAAATGGTTTATTCATTTCAACCGGCGCAGGTTGTAAAAAAGATATTCTTAAACACAAAAAATACACGGTTTGTACATGCTGAAAATTACAGGCAACCGGTAGTTTACCGGGAAGAAATTCAATTTACCGGCACAAATTTGCAATTTGTGCATTGCACGTCAGTGGCAAATCATATTTTGCTTTTTCAAAGCAAATCATCCGCCAACCAGCGGACAGGCCAGCATCAACAGTGTTATATGCTTGCTTCAGCGATTTTTCAAATCTTTATGGTTCTTCTTATTCGGAAAATAGTCCTGAACCTGGGAACCTGTAAAACCAAAGATAAGTCCACCTTTTGATCACCGGCACTTCTGAAAATCAAATGGTTTGTCAACCCGATAGATATCAGGACCATGCAAATATTTCGATTCCTTTGTTGCTGGCAAAAACGCAAACTATCGATTAAAATGGTTTTGTATTCGTTTCGGGTAAATACATGCATCCATCCACTCAATCCCTAGTATTCGGGACAAAACTTATAAAATATACACCGTCCGGATTATGAAATTTGTAATTACGGCTCATGAAATAATGTATTTTCAGGAATGGATGAAATTAAGAAATTACTTTTATAAAACCACCCGATGCAATCGCGCGGAAGCGAGGAGGAAATACTTTTTTATTAGCGAAAGTAATTCATCTTTCTTAATTGGTTTTGAAATATAATCGTTGCAGCCCGCTTCGATTGCCTTTTCTCTATCGCCGAATAGTCCAAAAGCCGTCTGTGCAATAATTACAACACTTTTATTGAACAGGCGAATTTGCCGGGTGGCTTCATAACCATTCATTCCGGGCATTTGAATATCCATTAGAATTAAATCAAGGTCAGGATTAGTGCGGCAAATTTCGATGGCTTCATTGCCGGTTCTTACTTTTATAACTTCTTTGCTAAACTCTTTGACGGTAATTGAAATTAGCATTTCCGATGTTTCATCGTCTTCAGCTATTAATATTTTCAGATTTTTAATCTGATTCTCTTCGTCTCCCGACCCAACAACTTTTTGAGCAACCTTTTTTTCCTCAGGTTCAAAATTGTAAGGTAACGTGAAATAAAATGTTGAGCCAATGCCTTCTTCACTTTCTACCCAAATTTTACCGCCTAGCATCTCTACATAGGCTTTGGAAATTGACAAGCCTAATCCTGCTCCCTGCCGAGCCATTTTATCGGAAATATCAGCCTGAATAAAGCGTTCAAAAATGGCTGACTGCCTGTCTTTTGGAATCCCAATTCCTGTGTCTTTCACGTAAAATTCAAGGGTTTTACCTTTTTTTACATAGCCAAATACTATTGAACCTTCATTGCTGTATTTAATGGCATTTTTAACAAGATTGGTGAGAATTGAATAGACTTTTTCATTGTCTGTTCTAATAATGGCTTCTTTTATTGGCAAAGTGTTATTAAAGAGAAGCTGCATTCCTTTTCCTTCAACCTGGGGTTTAAAGAAGATATAAATGAATTGGATTTTCTCGTTTATATTGGAATCCTTGATATCAACTTTCATCAAACCAGCTTCTATTTTCGAAATGTCAACAATGTCGTTGATGATATTGAGCATACGGATGCCGCTTTTCTCTATGATTTTAATGTACTCTTGTTGTTGTTCGCCTGAAAGGTCAGGCTCTTTCAACAATTCGGCAAAGCCAAGAATGCCATTCATCGGAGTCCTAATTTCATGACTCATATTAGCGAGAAATGCTGATTTTAATTTGTCACTTTCTTCTGCGTGTTCTTTGGCTTTTATTAAATCTTCGAGTGTCTGCTTATGTTCTGTAATATCTTCTTTAACCGCCAGATAATGTGTGATTTTCCCCTTTTCATTTATGATGGGAGAAATTGACGCCAATTCCCAATAAAGTTCACCATTTTTCTTTTTATTATGAAATTCGCCTCGCCATTCTTCACCTGATAAGATAGTTTCCCATAAAACTTTATAATCATTTTTTGACTTTTCTCCTGAACTAAATATTCTTGGATTCTTGCCAATGATTTCTGCTAATTCATAACCGGTAATTTCGAGTGTTTTATGATTGGCATTATCAATATTACCTTCTGTATCAGTCAAAATAATTGTAGTGGGGCTTTGTTCAACTGCTTGCGAAAGTTTGCGTAATTGTGTTTCTGATTGCTTGCGCTCGGTGATATCTCTTATTGCTCCATCAATATGGTTTGGTTTTCCATTAATATCAGAAATTAACCGGGCATTAATTGAAGCATATTTCAATACCCCGGTTTTAGTTTTCAACGTTAATTCATAATCCCACAATTCGCCATTTTTCAATATTGTATTAATTAGAATTTCCCGGTCACCAGGATTGTGATAAAGGTCGGAAACCTGAGAGCCGATTATAGCATCCCTATTAAATTCGGAAAAATGCTTAATGGAAGGGCTGATTTCGAGAATAGTTCAAGCAAGGTCGGTTTGATAAAAAACATCTTGTACATTTTCGAAAATGGCACGGTACTTTTCTTCGCTTTCTCTTAACTTTTTTTCATTATGTTTTCGTTCTATCGAATATAGAATTGATTTCCCAAGAATATATGAATTCAAATTTTGTTTGGTTAAATAATCCTGAGCACCTTCCTTAATAAGGTTTAACGTTAACTCTTCATCTTCAGTCCCAGTGATAAGAACAACTGGTATTTCAATGCCACAATCAATGACTTTTTGAAATGTTTGCATGCCTGTACTGTCGGGTAAGTTAAGGTCGAGCAAAATAATATCAAACTTGTCTTTTTTAAACGCATCGCACCCTTCTTTTAATGATGAAACCGAAATAAAATTAACTTTAAAATAGTTTATCTCCTTTAGCATTTCCTTAACTATCCTTACATCTGAAGGATTGTCCTCGATTAAAAGAATGGTAATTGTTTTCATCATTTTAAAATTCAACATTTTGGTAGTTTCACGATGGTGAGCCAAAAATCTTCGATGGATTTAATCACATCCAAAAATTTATTGAGGTCAAGAGGTTTTGTGATAAAACAGTTTGCATGCAAATCGTAAGCTTTAACAATATCTTCTTCGGCCTTTGAAATGGTTAAAATAACAACAGGTATTCTTCTCAAGACTGGGTCTGTTTTTATTTCAGCAAGCACTTCACGACCATCCTTTTTCGGAAGGTTAAGGTCAAGAATGATCAGGTCGGGTGTTGGAGCATCTTTAAACTCATTTCTTTTAAATAGAAAATCAGTTGCTGTCACACCATCACTTGCAAAATAAAGCTGGTTTTTCACTTTGCTGTCTTTTAACGCTTCTTTAGCCAGCCTGGCATCGCCAGGGTTGTCTTCGACTAAAAGAATGTCAATAATTTTTAAATTTTCCATAGTCTGATGATTTAATTGTAGTTTTTGCATTTCAATCTTCACAATGAACTTAAAGTGAAGTAGAAAGTTGTTCCTTCGTTTACTTTTGATTGGAACCAAATTTTACCTCCATGTCTTTCGATAATACGTTTACATATTGATAGGCCAATGCCTGTTCCCGAATACTCTTCCTTGGTATGCAAACGTTGAAAAATAGTGAATACCCTATCGTGGTACTGCATATCAATACCTATACCATTATCACAAACAGCAAATTCATAAAAATCGTTTTTCTTTGTACAGGATATATGTATTTTAGGCAGTTTCGATTTATTTTTAAACTTCAAAGCATTCTGAATCAGGTTTTGAAAAACCCGTAAAATTTGAGATTCATCTCCTATCAACTCCGGAAGATCATCATTTGTAACTAAAGCTGTATTCTCAGCGATAAGTTCGTGCAGGTTTGAGATGGCTTGCCCCAATACCTGCGATGTATCGACTATGGTAAATTCCTTCCCGCGTGCAGAGATCCTTGAATAATCGAGCAAATCGTTAATTAGTATTTGCATTCGGTTTGCCCCATCAACAGCATACTGAATGAATTCATTGGCTTCCTGATCGAGTTTGTCTTTATATCTTCTTTCGAGCAGTTGAGTAAAGCTGGAAACCATTCTTAGTGGTTCCTGCAAATCGTGAGAGGCAATATATGCAAATTGCTCTAAATCTTTGTTGGAACGTAATAGCTCCGATGTGCGCCCTACTACTTTTTTTTCCAAACTCGCATTGAGTTCGCTTATTTCTTTCTCGGCCTTTACCAGTTCATTGTTGGCAATGACTAACTCGGCAGCACGTTTCTCTTTTTCCTCGTTTTGAAAAGCAAGCTCTTTGTTCGCAATGATTAATTCTGCAGCACGTTTATCTTTCTCTTCGTTTTGAAAGATTAATTCTTTGTTTGCAATAACTAACTCGGCTGCACGATTTTCTTTCTCTTTGTTCTGATAGGTAAGTTCTTTATTAGCTATTATAAATTCTGCTTCTCGTTTCTCAATTAAATCCCTTAAAGAATCTCTCTCTCTCATAACTTAATTTCTTTAACTCGCTAATGAGTTCTTCTTTGGTCTTGTACTGAATATCCATAACAAAGTTTGTTTTTTTATGATAAAATGCCGAGTCGCAGTTTTTAACATTGGCTATAACACATCAGAATACCCGCATGTTGCGGATATTTCGGCATTACCTGAATATGTTACAGGTTTGATTAATAACGATTTTTATGAAATGGAGTGTTTTGGGTTGAAAGATTTTGTTCATGTTTTTTAGTTTAAAATGCTTATGACTTTCAAATTTAAGAATTATTTGAAATACAGATAGTTAAATGGTAAAATATATTGAGGCCATTTATAGTATTTGATAATATTTGAACACAGATGCAGAAACTAAATATTAGTTTACACAATCTAATTTACACTCTCTTGGAAATAAGCTCTGCGGAAATTGGAATTTACTTCGCAGATTTTAAAGGAAATACCACATTTTTGGAAACGTTATTACTTGGGTATGTCTGTCGGTTTGCTGATGTACATCAGGGTTGCATCAGCGGAATTTCGAAAGGAATCTTTGAAAAGTGCTTACTCAACCACCGCCGAATCGCAAATAAACGTTGGAATAATTCCCGAACTGCTAATGCGGATATTGGCCATCTCGGGCAAAGTATTTCCTGACAAAACCAGCACGGTGTCGAGGCCGAATTTGTTACCACCCATAATATCGGTGTGCAACGTATCGCCTACCATCAGAATTTCGCTTCGTTTTACATCAATATCCTGCAGCGCCCGTTCGTAAGCCAGCAAAAACATTTGCGCATCGGGTTTACCAAACCTGATGAAAGATTTCCCGATGATCTTTTCGACCATGTCAGCCAAACTGCCAATTGCCACAGAAACATCATTCTGGTTCACCGGATAATTGATGTCGGTGTTGGCCACAATTACTGCCATATTTTTTCTGCGTAACAAGTTAATTGCCTTGTTAATGTCATCGTTCCAGTTAAATCCTTCGTCATCGAGAAATGCAAAAGACTCGATATGGTCGATATTGTTTAAATCGATATTTTTTACAGGGATAGTTGTCAGGCCGGCGGTTTCAATGTAATGTGCCGAGTTTTCGGTGCCCAGGTAGGCAACGGCATTTCCGTTCGAAACTTTCAGTTTAAAATACTCCATGGCTACCATCCCCGACGAAAGAATTTTATCGGCAGTAACCTGCTGAACCCCGCGTTCCTGATACCATTTTGCCAGCATCTCAGGGCTTCGCGATGAGTCGTTGGTCAAAATGTAGTATTTAATCCCTTTTCTGTCGAGATACTCAAAAGTGTTGATAATGCCGGGAATCAACCCCTGATGGTTTTTCAACACGCCAAATGCATCAAAAAACACCGCCTTGTAATTCCTTACAATACTTCTGAAACTTCTGGTTCTTGTCATTTTCTTTAAATTTTTAGCGTTCGAAGAATTTTTTCAACATTATAATTGGATTCAATACCCGGGAAATAAGTATCGTAAGCTTCTTTTACAAGCTTATTCGAATAGGTTTTTCTAAAGAAATAAGGACCGTCCTTGATTACATAATTCAGAATAAAAAAACGGTATGCTTCAATAATAAAGCGGACTTCGGGTTCGGTTAACGGAAAAATACGATGATATTCCTTTAAAAAATTCATAAACCGGTCTTCCATTAAAGGGTCCACAAGGTAGCTAAACACCGTGCGGTCGCCAATATCGGAAACAACCCTGCTGAAAAAGTAAAAATCCATTACCCGCGACGACATTCTGAACCAGTCGTAATCCCATCGCGAAAAGAATTTGCCATCTGCTGAAATCGAAAAATTACCAATATTCCAGTCGATGAATACCGGGATGGTTTCGAATTCGGTCATGTAATTTACCTTATCGGCATTATTCAAAAAGATATCACAATGTTTCAGCACCAAAACTTTATGGTGATCGCACATTTTTATTTCGTTGTTGTTTACCGATTTTATCAGTTTATGAATATCGGTAACCACCGTTTTTGAAGGATTGGGCAACTGGTTGCAAATGTTGGTGCAAGCCTGATGAAAACGGGCAAGCTCCCGCGCAAGTTTCCTGATCTGTTTTTCATCGAGACGCCGTGGCAGTTTATTTCTGATTTGTATCGGGTTGTAAAAAACCACCCATGCACTGCTGTTTTCCTGGTGATAACGGTAGATAAAAAGTTCGTTTTTCTTTACCAGCGACTGGGCCAGAAAATTCTGGTACGGCGCTTCCAGGTTATTGGCAAGGTTATTAATGATAATGTGATCTTCCCTGAAATCGTCGAATTTTCCGTAATCTGAAAGCTTGGCAAAAACAGGTTCGCGTTTGTAAAACGATATTTTGTACACCTGGTTGGTGGAAACATAGGCGCTGACATCGTAAACCCCGCGGATTTCGTGTCTGTCGTCGAATTCCTTCCAGGCGTGTTTTATGATCTGAATATAATCGGCTTTTTGCATCTGCTTTTTTGTCCTATATTATTTCGAAATACCTTTTTAATTCCCAGTCGGTAACCTGACTGGCAAACTGTCGCCATTCCCAATCGCGGGTTCTGGTAAAATGTTCGACAAAGGCCTCGCCAAAAAGTTCCTTTGCAATTTCCGAAGCAGCCATTTTTTCTGTCGCTTTCATCAGGTTTGCAGGTAAAACTCCTGCTTTTTTATTCTGATAACTGTTCCCGACAGTTTCAGGTATATTGAGTTTCAACTTATTTTTTATTCCGTAAAGTCCTGACGCAAGTGCTGCAGCCATTGCCAGGTAAGGATTTGTGTCGGCTCCCGGAATACGTGATTCAATTCGGGCCGAATCCATACTTCCCTGAATAACCCTGACCGCCGCAGTTCTGTTGTCGAATCCCCAGGTTGCATTTGCCGGAGCCCAGTCGCCATGACCAATTCGTTTATAACTGTTTACGGTTGGTGCAAACATCGGGAGTATTTCTGGCAGACAAACCAACTGTCCCGCGATGTACTGTTGCAGTATTTCGCTCATTTTCCCATTGTTTTCGGGGTTGAAGAATAAATTTGTAGAACCATCTTCATTCCACAAACTCTGGTGAATATGTCCACCACTGCCAGGCAGTTTCGGATTCCATTTCGCCATAAAACTGGCGACCATGTTGTGCCTGTATGCAATTTCCTTAACTGCCGATTTAAAAAGAATCGCCTTGTCGGCAGCCGCAAGAATATCATCATAAAAAATAGCTGCCTCAAAAACTCCCGGACCGGTTTCGGTGTGCAGGCCTTCCAACGGTATATCAAAAGCCTCCAGGAAATCGATTAACTCGTTAACATACCCGCTGTTTAACGAAGTTCGCAAAACAGAATAGCCAAACATGCCGGGTGTTACAGGTTGAAGTTTATCAAAACCAGCCAAATTGATTTCTGTTGGTGTACCCGAGAAATTAAACCACTCGAATTCCTGCGCAAACCGTGTTTTGAAACCCATATTTTCGCATTCGGCAACAACTCTTTTCAACAAACTTCGAGGACAGGTACTTTCTGCGTATTTTTTGTCCCCGCTAAAATCGGCAAGAAAAAATGGCGTTGAATTTTCCCAGGGAATTTTACGGAAAGTATTAATATCGATTGTTGCCTTTGCATCTGGATATCCTGTGTGCCAGCCTGTAATTTGGCTGTTGTCGTAACAAACATCGCCCGAATCCCAGCCAAAAACCACATCGCAAATTCCCAACTGCTGATCTGCCGAATTAAGAAATTTCTTTTTGTGTATGTATTTTCCCCTCAATACTCCGTCAATGTCAGCAATGGCAATTTTAATTTTTGTTGAATCCTTTAATTTATTTATGATATTTTCTATGTTCATCAGTAATTCAGATTTTTTGAAAAACAGTTTATGTTTTAATCCCTGTTAAAATCAATTCAAATTTAGCTTCAAAAATTGAATCAACCTAACCTCTTTTTTCAGGCATAAAACTAATTATTTCTTCTTCTTCAGTGTACCCCCTTTTTTTAATGCCTTTCTTTATAAATTAACTGTTATTAATCATAAATGGGTTATACAGAAACGGCTAAAATCATATTAAAAATGTATTTTTGATAATCACAAAAATAACAGTTAAACAAAAATAAAATGGCACAATTCAGACTAAATGCTTTAACCGAGGTTTTAAACCGAAAACCGCGCGAAGTTGTACGCGAAGAAAACCTTGTTTCAGATTATTACGGAATGCTGGTATTTAACCAGACCAAAATGAAGAAATACCTCTCGAAGGAGGCTTTTAAAGCAGTAATGGAGGCAATTGAAAAAGGAACAACCATCAACCGTAAAATGGCCGATCAGGTGGCACAGGGAATGAAAACCTGGGCAATTGAAAACGGTGCAACCCACTATACACACTGGTTTCATCCACTAACCGATGGCACAGCCGAAAAACACGATGCATTTATTGTTCATGGCGCCGAAGGTACGGTAATTGAATCATTTTCAGGAAATTTACTGGCGCAGCAGGAGCCTGATGCATCGTCATTCCCCAGTGGTGGAATCCGCCAAACCTTCGAAGCCCGTGGTTACACTGCCTGGGATCCAACATCGCCGGCGTTTATCAGCGAAACTACTTTAACCATTCCTACCATATTTATATCATACACAGGTGAAGCACTCGATTATAAAACTCCACTGTTAAGGGCGATCAGTGCAGTTGACAAAGCAGCCACCGCAGTTTGCCAGTATTTCGATAAAAATGTAACATCGGTACGTACCAATCTGGGTTGGGAACAGGAATATTTTCTGATTGACGAAGCACTTTTTATGGCCCGACCCGACTTGGTTTTAACCGGCAGAACACTAATGGGACATGCCTCATCGAAAGATCAGCAGTTGGATGACCATTATTTTTCGTCGATACCAACCCGTGCCAACCGATTTATGCAGGATGTGGAAAATGAAGCCTACAAACTGGGTATTCCATTAAAAACCCGTCACAACGAAGTAGCACCAAATCAGTTTGAATTTGCACCGATTTATGAGGAAGCAAACCTGGCCAACGACCATAACCAACTGATAATGGATATTATGCAGAAAATTGCGCGCCGGCATAATTTC
Source organism: Draconibacterium sp. (assembly GCA_041737765.1). Lineage (GTDB taxonomy): Bacteria > Bacteroidota > Bacteroidia > Bacteroidales > Prolixibacteraceae > Draconibacterium. The sequence goes on from JBGSRA010000122.1 coordinate 27,024, forward strand.
CGCATTTTATTCCATGAAAAACCATTTAAAGGAATTAATGGCTCGGGAAAACACAACAACTGGTCGCTTACCACCGATACTGATGTTAATTTGTATTCACCCGGCAAAAATCCAAAATCGAATTTACAGTTCCTTACATTTGTAATTAACACTTTAAAAGCAGTTTACGACGGACAGGATTTGTTGAGGGCAAGTATTTTAACAGCCGCAAACACGCACAGATTAGGAGCCAACGAAGCACCCCCGTCAATTTTATCGGTATTTTTAGGAACTGAAGTTTCAAATATGCTCGATTTAATGGAAGAAGCTGTGGTTGACCGTAAAATGACACCGGATGAAAAAACAGCATTGAAATTAAATATCGGACGAATTCCTGAAATTATTCTCGACAGTACCGACCGCAACCGTACTTCACCTTTTGCATTTACCGGAAACCGTTTCGAGTTCAGGGCGGTTGGTTCATCGGCTAACAATGCTTCGGCTCTGATTGTATTAAATGCGCTTGTTGCCAACCAGCTATTAAAATTCCAGGCTGCAGTCGATAATCTTATCGAAAAGAATGTAAAAAAAGATGAAGCTATTTTCCAGGTGCTGAAAGATTTGATTGTTCAATCGAAACCCATTCGTTTTAATGGAGACGGATACAGTGAAAACTGGGTCAGGGAAGCTGCAAAACGTGGGCTTACAAACATTAAAAATGTTCCTGAATCGCTGGCTGCCTATCATCGTCACGAATTTAAAACCATGTTTTCGAAACTTGGAATATTTAACGAAGCAGAACTGAACGGACGTGTTGAAGTTGAATATGAAAAGTTTATCATGAAAATTCAGATTGAATCGCGTGTACTTGGCGATATTGCAATAAACCACATTGTGCCAACTGCAATTTCGTACCAAACCATGTTACTCGAAAATGTGAAATACCTGAAAGATGTGTTTTCGCCCGAAGAATTTAAAATGCTTGCCAGCGGACGATTGGAGCTGATAAAAAGTATTGGCGAACATGTTTCGGCCATCAAAATCAAGCGCGAAGAAATGACTGAAGAACGGAAAAAAGCCAACGTTATTGATGATGTAGTTAAAAAAGCAAAAGCCTACGATAAAATGGTAAAACCTTATCTCGATGAAATCAGGGAACACATCGACAAACTTGAACTGATTGTTGACGATGAAAAATGGCCACTGCCAAAATACCGGGAGTTGCTGTTTACGAGATAAATTTTCTTCAAAATTTAAAAGAAAAATCGAAAATAAAAAAGTTAAAAACTCAATTTTATATCCCTTCTTTCAATTAAATTAATAGAATTATACTATAAATTTGCCTTTGTATTAAAAACAATCTGAAATGGCGACAATAACTTTAAAATACAATGCCAATAACATTAAGGCACAAAAGGCGCTCGAATTTATGTTGTCACTTGGGGTTTTTGAAACTTCAGGGACCATTCCTGCTTTGGATAAGTCTTTAAAAGAAGCAAAGGAAGGAAAAATTTATACTGCAAAAAGTGTAAAAGATTTAATGAGCAAAATTTAACCGGTAATGTTTAAAATTGAATATACCGGCTTATTTTTAAAACAAGCCAAACAGTGTAAGAAAAGAGGTTACAACATGCTTTTGCTCGAAGAAACAATTCAACTTCTGTCCGATACCGGCAAACTTCCGGAACAATATAAAACACATAAACTTTCGGGCAAATATGCCGGTTGCTTTGAATGCCACATTAAACCCGACTGGCTTTTAGTATGGCAACAAAACAACAACCTTTTAACCCTTTTATTTCTAAACACCGGCACTCATTCCGACCTGTTCAAATAATTAATTTCCTCTCAAAATTCGCACTTTTTATCTGTTGAAATAGACATAGATTTACCACAGGCATACTTAACCGACGATTCAAACGTTATTGTTAAAAATATTTTACTTTTACAACCCGAAACGAAAAATGGGTATGAATTCCAGGATTGCTTTATTCTTTTTACTGATAATAATTTTAAGTGGCTGCGGATCGGCAAAATACGGCCGTGATGCCATGTTGTCGCAGGATATCGGTGAATATTTTAAAGCCATTGAAAGATATCGCAAAGCCACCCGAAAGGAAAAAGACCGCGACAAACGCATGCTGTACGCTTATAAAACCGCCGAATGTTACCGTTACATCGGCGATTACGAAAGAGCGGAACTGTATTACAAAAATGCCATCCGCCGCGGATATCCAAACGACACTGCCCTTTTATACCATGCTGATATGCTGCGGGCAACCCAGCAGTATGAAGCAGCGATTGAAACCTACCGAACTTATCTCGATTCGGTACCTGGTGATGAGCGTGCAATAACAGGTTTGGAATCGATAAGGAAAACACAGGATTGGGTTGCCAATCCAACACGGCACATTATTAACCCTTTAAAAGAACTGAACTCAATAGAAAGCGATTATTCACCGGTTTTTGTTGCAGGTCGCGACAATGAAATCATTTTTACTTCATCCCGAAAAGCAGTTACCGGAAAACAAGCCAGCATGATAACCGGACAGGGTTACACGGATATTTTCAGAAGTACATTTGGGGTACAAAAGCAAAAATGGGAAAAACCAAAATTACTCGACGAAAATTTAATAGTAAACACTGAAGACGAAGAGGGAGCTGTCACACTTTCTTCAACCGGGGAACAAATGATATTTACCCGTTGCAGGTACGATAAAAATCAACCACTTGGCGCTGAACTGTATTCAACATCGCAGTCAAGAGGTTCATTTTCAGATGCGGTACGTGTTGATGTGGTTGGCGACAGTATAGTTGCTGCTCATCCGGCATTTAACGAAACCGAAACCCTGCTTTATTTTGTATCGGATATGGAAGGCGGATATGGCGGAAAAGATATTTGGGTTGCCGAAAAAAACGGCGGCAGTTTCTCCAATCCTGTTAATCTTGGCGATACAATAAATACGCCCGGCGACGAGATGTTTCCCTATGTTCGCGATAATGGTGAACTCTATTTTGCGTCAAATTACCGTCTTGGAATGGGTGGATTCGACTTATTTGTTGCCACCAAAGACGAAGATGGCAGATGGAAAGTGGAAAACATGGGTTCGCCAATGAATTCACCGGCTGACGATTTCGGAATTGCATTTGTAAAAGGGGAAAATAAAGGAATGTTTACCAGTAACAGAAAAGGTTCGAGGGGCGATGATATTTATTCCTTTTTAGTTCCACCAAAAATATACCAGGTTGAGGGGACAGTTTTCGATAAGGAAAACAATAATAAAATTGACGGTGCAACAGTGAGAATTATCGGTACCGATGGAACCAACATGAAAATGCGGACACAAAACGGCAGTTTCAAATTGAAGCTGAAACCTGATACCGAGTATGTTTTTGCAGCTTTTAAAGATGGTTATTTACGTGACAAAGCCACCGCTAGTACAGTGAATTTGGCCGACAGCAAGGATTTTGAATTCGAGTTGTTTTTAACACCCACCGATTCGCCAATTAAAGTCGATAACATTAATTATGAATTTGCCAGTTTCGAATTATTGCCCGAATCGAAAGTTGCACTTGATACGGTTTACCAGGTTTTGGTATTCAATCCGACAATTACCATCGAGTTAATGGCGCACACTGATTATGTTGGTAGCGATCAGGCCAATTTCGATCTTTCACAGAAGAGGGCGCAAAGTGTGGTAGATTATTTAATCGAAAAAGGAATCAGTCCGCAGCGACTTGTGGCCAAAGGTTATGGCGAAACATGGCCAAAAGTAATTACACGCGAAATTGCCAAACAACACGAATTTTTGAAACGTAATGACGAGCTTACCGAAGATTTCATAAAAAAACTAACACCTGAACAACAGCAAATTGCCAATGCCATCAACCGCCGTACCGAGTTCAGGGTGCTTTCAACCGACTTTATCGAGAAGTTTGATGCTGAGCCGGAAAAATAATTTCCTTGAATAAAGTTGTTTTACAACATCTGTATTTTACATTTTAATAACATTTCAATTGAACAACTCATTTGAAAAGTTCCATATTTTTATGGCTTAAATTTACGCGACAACTTAATTCTAATTTTCATAAAAACCATAACACTTATGGAAAACAAGCTTCAGGAACTAACCCAAAAACTTTATACTACCGGTGTTGAAAAAGGAAAAAATGATGCAGAAATAATTATTGCCGAAGCCCGGAAAAAAGCAGACCAGGTAATAAAAAATGCCAATATCGAAGCTGACACAATAATCGCAAATGCCAAAGCGGAAAGTGCCGAACTGAAAAAGAAAATAGAATCGGAATTGAAACTTTCATCGAAACAGGTTATTGCAACGGTAAAAAACCAGATTACTAATCTTGTTGTGAAGGATCTACTTTCAAAAGATATCGAAAAAGCGCTTGGCGACAACGATTTCATTAAAACCATTATCGAATTAATGGTAAAAAAATGGCAGCCTGATGAAGCACATAGTACTGATCTGCAAATAATTCTGCCGCAGGAGAAAAAGGAGAATTTCAATAAATACATCAAAGAAAAAATTAATCAACTTCTAGCAAAAGGCCTTACTGTTAGCTTTGAAGATAATTTCAAATCGGGTTTTAAAATCGCGCCAAAAGACAACAGTTACATCATCAATTTCGCTCAGGAAGATTTCGATAATTTCTTCAAATCTTATTTAAGGGCTAAAACTGCAAACCTGCTTTACGGAGAAGAATAATGTTTAAAAGAAATTATTATTACCTGGTTGCGGGATTGCCTGATATTCTTCTTGATGAGAGAAAAATTCAATTCACCATAATTGAGTTAAAACAGGAACTTAAATTCCATCTTCATCCGAAAGATTATCAATTAGTTGAATATTTATTTTTACAATATGATAATATTAATTTCTTAAATATCCTTCTCAAAAAAGAGGCAGAATTCAATCCACTGGGCAATTACAGCGAAAGTTTTTTTATCGATGAAATAAAAGAACCTGAGAAATTGCCGGATTACATGAAGAAGTTTCTGGAGGCATACCGTGAAGAAAATCCCATTTATCCAAACTTAAGCCTCGAAAACCAGCTTACCTGGTTGTATTTTGATTTCATGCTCGGGCAAAAAAATAAATTTCTGGTACAGTGGTTTACCGCTTTGCGAAATGTAAACAACATTTTAGCCATTTACAACTCCCGAAAATTTGGATTAAACATCGAAAATCAGATGATTGGAGATTATGAATTAACCCAGGCAGCCAAAAAGACCACCGCCAAAGATTTTGGACTGACAAATGAGTTCAACTACATAGACGAAATAATTGGGATATTTGAGAATAACGATATTCTTGAACAGGAAATATCAATTGATTTACTCAAATGGAAATATCTGAACATTCTTAATACTTTCAATTATTTCACCATTGAACGGATATTAGCCTTTATCATCGAATTTATTATGGTGGAACGATGGTCGAAACTTGATGCTGAAAAAAGCGGCAGGATGTTCAGAAATATGCTAAACGAGTTAGAAAATAGTATTCAATATTCCAAAGACTTCAATATCAATGAGAAAAGAAGATAACATTACGAAAGGTAAGATAGCCGGAATTATTGCCAACCTGGTTACCGTTGAGGTTGACGGGCCTGTTTCGCAAAACGAAATCTGTTATATCAAACTGGCCAAAATTGACCTGATGGCTGAGGTTATTAAAGTTTTTGAGAAAAAGGTGTTTGTACAGGTTTTCGAAAGCACGCGCGGACTAAAAGTGGGGCAGGACGTTGAATTTACAAACGCCATGCTCGAAGTTACGCTGGGGCCGGGCATTCTGTCGAGAAATTACGACGGGCTGCAACACGACCTTGATCGCATGGAAGGCGTATTTTTAAAACGTGGCGATTACACACAGGCTTTGGATTACGAAAAACTTTGGGATTATACTCCTCTGGCAAACGCAGGAGATACGGTTGTAGCCGGCGACTGGCTTGGAGAAGTTATTGAAAATGTGATGCCCCATAAAATTATGGTGCCTTTTAAATTCGAAGGAAAATATACAGTTAAAAAGATAACTGCTGCCGGGCAATACAATGTGAACGAAGTTATTGCAGTTTTAACTGACAGCAAAAACAACGAAGTAAAAGTGACCATGACTCAAACATGGCCTGTAAAAATTCCGATTAAAACATTTAAGCATAAACCACGACCATTTAAACTCCTTGAAACCGGTGTAAGAACCATCGATACGTTAAATCCGATAGTTGAAGGTGGAACCGGATTTATTCCCGGCCCGTTTGGCAGCGGAAAAACTGTACTTCAGCACGCTTTATCAAAACAGGCCGAAGCCGATATTGTAATTGTTGCTGCCTGCGGCGAACGTGCAAACGAGGTTGTCGAAATTTTCACCGAATTCCCCGAAATCGACGACCCGCGAACCGGCCGTAAATTAATGGAACGAACAACCATTATCGCAAATACATCGAACATGCCCGTTGCCGCACGCGAAGCTTCGGTTTACACGGCAATGACTCTTGCCGAATACTATCGTTCGATGGGATTAAAAGTGTTATTGCTTGCCGACTCAACATCACGCTGGGCACAGGCATTACGCGAAATGTCGAACCGCATGGAAGAACTTCCCGGACAGGATGCATTCCCAATGGATTTGCCTGCAATTATCTCCAACTTTTATTCACGTGCCGGATATGTATTTTTAAATAATGGAGAAACCGGCTCAATCACTTTCATCGGAACGGTTTCCCCGGCAGGTGGTAACTTAAAGGAGCCGGTTACAGAATCGACAAAAAAAGCAGCACGTTGTTTTTATGCACTTTCGCAGCAACGCGCCGACAGTAAAAGATACCCTGCGGTTGACCCAATCGACAGCTATTCAAAATATCTTGAATACCCTGAATTACAGGAATACCTCAAGAAAAATATAAGCGAGGATTGGATTGACAAAGTTCTTAGCGCAAAAAACTATTTACTAAGAAGCAAAGAAGCGTCGGAACAAATTAATATTTTGGGTGATGATGGTGTTCCAATCAATTATCACCTGAGCTTCTGGAGAGGTGAAGTAATCGATTTTGTAATTCTGCAACAAGATGCTTTTGACGATATTGACAAACAAACATCGCTTGAAAGACAAAAATTTTTACTTGAAAAAGTACTCGAAATATGTGAAACTGATTTCAATTTCGAATCATTTGACGAAGTAAACCCCTATTTCAAAAGAATTATAAACAACCTGAAACAGATGAATTATTCTGAGTTCAAGTCTGAAAAATTCGACAAGTATCTCATTGAATTAACTGCCATTACCGACGAAAGGAAATAAAAGCATGGAAACAAAAGCATTTCAAAAAATATACACAAAGATTATTCAGATTACCAAAGCTACCTGCTCACTTCGTGCAAGCGGAATTGGTTATGAAGAACTGGCCATGGTAAACGGACGTCTGGCACAGGTGGTAAAAATTATCGGCGATGTGGTTACACTTCAGGTATTTGGCGGAACCGAGGGAATTCCAACAAATGCAGAAGTTGTGTTTATGGGAAAACCTCCAACCCTGAAAGTAAGCGAAGATTTGGCAGGCCGCTTTTTCGATGCTTTTGGAAATCCAATCGATGGTGGTCCTGAAGTTGAAGGTGAAGAACGCGAAATTGGCGGGCCATCGGTAAACCCGGTTCGCAGAAAACAGCCTTCAGAACTGATCGCTACTGGTATTGCTGGTATCGATTTGAATAATACGATTGTTACCGGTCAAAAAATTCCGTTTTTTGCCGACCCCGATCAGCCTTTTAACCAGGTAATGGCAATGGTGGCCATGCGTGCAAAAGCCGATAAAATTATTCTTGGCGGAATGGGACTTACCAACGACGATTATTTATTCTACAAAAGTGTATTTGAAAATGCAGGTGCACTCGACCGAATTATCTGTTTTATAAATACAACCGAAAATCCTCCGGTTGAGCGACTTTTGGTTCCTGACATGGCGTTAACCGCCGCTGAATATTTTGCGGTTGACAAACAACAAAGTGTTCTGGTTCTGCTTACCGATATGACTTTGTATTCTGATGCGTTGAGTATTGTTTCGAACCGCATGGATCAGATTCCGTCGAAAGACAGTATGCCTGGTTCTTTGTATTCTGACCTCGCCAAAATCTACGAAAAAGCGGTTCAGTTCCCCGATGGCGGCTCGATTACGATAATTGCAGTAACCACGCTTTCGGGTGGCGATATTACACATGCCATTCCTGACAATACAGGTTATATTACTGAAGGACAGCTTTTCCTCAGAAAAGACTCCGATATCGGCAAAGTTATCGTTGACCCGTTCCGTAGTCTTTCGCGGTTGAAACAATTGGTAATCGGTAAAAAAACACGAAAAGACCATCCGCAGGTGATGAACACGGCTATTCGTTTGTTTGCCGATGCTGCTCAGGCTAAAACCAAACTCGAAAATGGTTTCGACTTAACTGACTATGACGAAAGAACACTGAAATTCGGTAAGGAATATTCAGACAAATTGTTGGCAATTGATGTAAACATCGATATCGATATGATGCTGGATACAGCCTGGAGCTTATTTGCGAAGTATTTTTCAAAGGCAGAGGTAGCCATCAGAAGCGAATTTATGGAACAATACTGGAAAGGTGAATAGTTTTCACCTCCTGCCTCCCGATTTCATCGGGACAAGCTCTAAAGGTGAGAATTGGACGAACAATTGAAACGTAAAATTTGAAAGGTAGTTTTTCAAATTAAATTAGAAAGAGATGAAATTTCAGTTTAACAAAACGGCGCTTCAGGATTTAAACAAACAACTGAAAGTACGTGTAAGAGCTTTGCCAACCATAAAAAACAAGGAGGCAGCATTACGCGTGGAAGTTAAACGTGCCAAAGATGAAGCGTTGGTTTACGAAAAAAAACTCGCACAAAGGATTTCGGAATACGAAAAATTTGTTCGTGTGTGGGGTGAGTTTGATATCACCCTGATTTCGGTTAAAGATTTGGAATTATCGGTCAAAAAAATTGCTGGTGTTAAAGTGCCGGAGTTAAACGACATTGTGTTTGAAACAAAAGAATTCAGCCTTTTTAATAATCCACAATGGTTTTTAAAAGGTGTTTCGATTTTAAAAGAGTTAACAACAATTGCTGTTGAACGTGAAATTCTTTTCAGAAAGAGTGAGTTGCTTTATCAGGCACGTAAAAAAACCACGCAGAAAGTTAATTTGTACGAAAAAGTGCAAATACCAGGATATGAAGATGCAATATTGAAAATAAAACGATTTCTGGAAGACGAAGAAAATCTTTCAAAATCATCACAGAAGATTGTTAAAAACCGTCAACAGGAGCAGGAGGAAGTCGCATGATTGTACCAATGCTGAAATATACGTTTATCGCCTATCATCTTGACTATGATAAATTCCTGAATGATATCAGGGATATTGGCGTTTTGGACATTGTTGAAAAAGTCGGTGATGCGCGTAATTTATCAAAAGAAAAGCTGGATTATTTCAAATCAGTAAAACAGATATCTAATTTTCTGGAAAAACAAAAACTTAAAGCTCTGGCGGAAATTAAAGAAATTGAAGACGACTTAAAACGTCGGAATATTGACATTGAACTTACAAATATTACTCATAAAAAATGGCCTGAAGTTTATAGCGAGAACCTTGAACCCTATAATAAAAAACTAACTCAAATAAGATTTGAGTATTACCGCGACAAATTTGCCAACAAGGATTTGCCAAAACCTGCACTGACCGGGAAAGAAATTTTCGAAAAAGTCCTGAATTTCAGGGATCGGTTGGATGCTGAGGTTCAATACGACCTTATTCTAAACAAAGCCCTTGTAAAAGCCAGACCGTGGGGTGATTTTTCCATCGAAACCATTCAAAAACTAAAAGAAAATAATGTCGATATCCGGCTTTTTGTTTCATCTGAAAAAAAGTTCGACAAACAATGGGCTGAACTTTACAATATCGAAATTATTAAGGTAATTAGTCCTTTCATTTATTTTGCATTGGTAACCACACCCGGAGAAATAATTGAACTTGATGCCGAAGAAGTTAATATTCCGGAAGAAACAATAAGTCAGGTTGAAAAAAGAAAATTGGAGCGTTTTGAGGATATTACTATAATTGAACAGGAACTGAATTATATTGCCCTCAATTATACCGAAGACCTTAACAATTATATACTCAAACTCGAGGAGGAAATTGATTTTGCAAATGTTTTAACCAATACTGAAAGTGCAGTTGAGGATAATGTGAGGATTATAGAAGCTTACATTCCTAAAAATGAAACGGAAAAACTGAACGACTATCTTAAGGAGCAGTGCGTTGCATATTTTATTGAAAGACCAAATCCTAATGACAAAATTCCGATAAAACAAAAAAACAATCGATTTGCCAAGCTGTTTGAACCCATCGGCCAATTATTCTCGTTACCGGCATACATGGAAATGGACTTAACTCCCTATTTTGCACCATTATTTAAGATGTTTTTCGGAT
>JBGSRA010000013.1:0-43843 GCA_041737765.1 Draconibacterium sp.
TGTGGAAAAATCTCCTGATTTCAAAAAGAATGTAAAACTGTTGTTTGTTGGATACGGCAGCCGCGAATTGGAGAATCCAAGAAGAGGAAACTCAGGTGACCCAAAGGAAAATACCGAAAAACTGAAAGCAGCCGGGATGAATACCCATTTTTATGTTTCTCCGCAAACAGCGCACGAGTGGCAAAGCTGGAGACGGAGTCTTTATCAGTTTGCACCTCTTTTATTCAAAAAATAGTATTAGAAAAGAGAAGAACAATAGCACCCTTTCCCGAATACTCGGGACTCAGGGTGACAGTCAGACTGAGCGCCTGCCTGACGGCAAAGGCAGGTAGTCGAAGTCTGTTTTAGGGAAAACAATAAAGTTTCAACTTTTAAAAGAATTTTAAAATCAACCAATTATGAAAAACAAAATATTCATTTTACTCATTTCACTGGTTTTAACCGGAAGTCTTTGTTTTGCACAAACCACCCCAACAGAAATCAAAGAAGATTTCAAACCTTCAACCTTGAACCAGCCAGGGAAAGAATACCCAATGGTAAATTCACAGGGTTACGCTCGTTTCCGTGTTGAAGCTCCTAATGCCCAAAGTGTAACCGTCAGTCTTGGACTTGGCGGTCGGGGCGGAACCAAACTTACAAAAGGGGCTGACACCATTTGGGTGGGAACCACCGAAGGCCCCATGGATGAAGGCTTTCATTACTATCATCTGACCATTGACGGCGGCGTTTTTAACGACCCAGGAACTCTGAATTTTTACGGTTCAACCCGTTGGGAAAGCGGTATTGAAATTCCAGCGCACGATGCCAATTTTTATGCACTGAAAGATGTACCTCATGGCAATGTGCAGCAGATTTTGTTTCCGTCGCCCACTACAAAAACATCACGCAGGGCATTTGTGTACACACCTCCCGGTTACGGAAAAGATGGCAACAAACGTTACCCTGTTCTTTACCTTCAACACGGCTGGGGCGAAGACGAAACCGCATGGAGCAACCAGGGACATGCCAATCTGATAATGGACAACCTGATTGCCGAAGGAAAAATCAAACCGTTTATTATTGTAATGACTTATGGAATGACCAACGAAATCAAATTCGGCGGGCTGCGCAATTTCGATATCAAACCATTTCAGACAGTTTTAGTTGATGAGTTGATTCCTTATGTAGATGCCAATTTCAATACAATTGCCGACCAGCCGCATCGCGCCATGGCCGGCTTGTCGATGGGCGGAATGGAAACAAAAACAATTACGCTGAACAATCCCGATGTATTTTCACATTATGGATTATTAAGCGGCGGAACTTATGCACCTGCTGATATCAAAGATAAATCAAAAGTCAAACTCATCTTTTTGAGTTGCGGCAGCAAAGAAAGACCCGACGGTGTGAAGAATGCCGCAGTCGCGCTTAAAGATGCCGGATTTAATGCTGTTTCCTATGTTTCAGAAGGAACAGCACACGAATTCCAAACCTGGCGCAGGAGTCTGTACCAGTTGGCACCCATGCTTTTTAAAGAATAAAAAAGGACAATCGTGATATGAAATACATCCTTTCAATTGCACTGACCATTTTGCTTGCAAATACAAATTTTGCGCAGAATGCGGTTGTCGAAGATTTTAAACCTTCTGCAGTGAACCAGCAGGGGAAACAATTTCCGCAGGTAAACTCCGAAGGGCGGGTTCGCACAAGCATTTCGGCGCCTCAGGCCAATAAAGTTCAGCTTGATATTGGCGGTGTGAAATACGATTTGGTCAAAGACGATAAGGGAGTTTGGACAGGTAAATCTGCTCCGCAGGACGAAGGTTTTCACTACTACCAGCTGAACATCGACGGCGCTTCGGTTCCCGACCCCGGAACCCTCTATTTTTATGGCGCTGGTCGCTGGGGTAGCGGCATTGAGATTCCGGCTAAAGACCAGGATTTTTATGCTGTAAAAGATGTTCAGCACGGTCTGGTAAGTGAGAATATTTACTTCTCAAAACTAACCAATTCTTTCCGCCGTTGCTTTGTTTACACACCGGCCGAATATGGACAGAATCCGCAGAAAAGTTACCCGGTGCTTTACCTGCAGCACGGAAGTTTTGAAGATGAAACCGGCTGGGCATCACAGGGAAAAGCTGGCCTCATTCTGGATAACCTGATTGCCGCCGGGAAAGCTGTTCCAATGATTATTGTGATGGACAATGGCTACGCTTACAAACCGCAAACCGGCGAAAACACCGGTCGTCCGGCTTCAATTTTCGAAGAGGTGATGATAAACGAAATCATCCCGATGACTGACGCAAAATTCCGCACCGTTGCCGACCGCGAACATCGCGCCATTGCCGGACTTTCAATGGGTGCCAACCAAACCATGCGCATCATCATGAACAACCTCCACAAGTTCTCTAATTATGGCGGTTTTAGTGGTACATCAAATTATCCGAGTACTGCCGAGATTGACCCGGCAACTTTTCTGGATGGAAAATTCAACGATGGTGCAGCTATCAACAAACAGATAAAGGTTTTCTGGTTGGGTCTCGGAACAAAAGAGCCCAATCCGTTCCCCGGTTCTGTGGGTGCTTTCTGCAAGATGATGGAAAAACAGGGAATTAAATATGTGTATTACGAATCGCCCGGAACAGCCCACGAATGGCTCACCTGGCGCCGGTCGCTGCATCAGTATGCACAGTTGTTGTTTAAATAAGCTGAAAAACAAAAGATTATGAATTTGTTTTCCGTAAAATATTTTTTTGCTTCTCTTGGTTTTATGGTGTATCTATCCACATTTTCCATTGGATATGCCAATGCTCAGTTGGTGGAAAATTCGGTTCCGGCGCCGACAAACATCAGTCAGAACCAGTGCCCGTGCATCATGCCCGACAACAGTGTGGTTTTTCAGGTAAAAGCGCCAAATGCACAAAAAATGCAGATTGACCTGGGGAGAAAGTACGACATGGTGAAAGATTCCAACGGAGTATGGTCGGTTCGCACAGAGCCTGTTGTGCCGGGTTTTCACTACTATTTTCTGGTGATTGACGATGTACCTGTAACCGACCCGGCCAGCCAATCGTTTTATGGAACCGGAAAAATGGCAAGCGCCATCGACATCCCCGAAAAAGGGGCTGATTTTTACACAATAAAAGATGTGCCGCACGGTGCATTAAGTTCAAAATACTACTTCTCGAAGGTTACGAATGACTGGCGCAGGCTGTTTGTTTACACGCCTCCGGGTTACGATGTGAATGCCGGTGAAAAGTACCCTGTGGTTTATATTCAGCATGGTGGAGGTGAAGACGAAACCGGCTGGGCAAATCAGGGAAAAACCGATATCATTCTGGATAACTTAATTGCTGAAGGAAAAGCCAAACCGATGCTTGTGGTGATTGCCAATGGAAATGTACGTGCTGGTGGCGGTGGTTACAGCAGCGAAGGAATGGCTGCTTTTAAAAAGGAGATGACACAAAATATAGTGCCGTTTATCGATGTAAATTACAGAACCCTGACTGAGCCAAAAAACCGTGCCATTTGCGGTTTGTCGATGGGGGGAGGACAATCGTTTTATGTCGGGCTCGAAAGCCTTGACGTTTTTGGTTCGGTGGGTATTTTCAGCTCCGGGATTTTTGGCGGAATCAGAACTATAGGAAGCGGGTTCGATGCCGAAAAGGAAATTCCCGGATTACTCTCCAAATCAGCTGAGTTCAACCAGAAACTCGATTTGTTTTACATCTCCTGTGGCGAGCAGGACATGCGTATTGAACACACAAAAAAAGCGGTGGAAACAATGAAGAAAAATGGACTCGACGTTGAGTTCAATTCTTTCCCCGGCGACCATGAATGGCAGGTCTGGCGGAAATCGCTGCACGATTTTGCATCGAGGGTTTTTAAATAGAAATAAGACTAACACTAACTAATAAACAGAATCGATTTTATGAGAAAACATTTGATTTATATCGTAGGATTTCTTTTGGCAGTGCCATTTGGAATAAGGGCGCAGCAAGCCAATGTGAATCTCGATTACAATCCGCAAAAAAATACCGAAGGACTGAACCCGTTCAGCGCTCCGGTGAATTCGCCCGAAGTGCGCGATGACCATACTGTTACTTTTCGTTTGAAAGCGCCCAATGCGCAAAAGGTAGTGTTGGCAACAGGGGCAATTTATACATCCAATAACCTGGGCAAAGAGCCGCTGCCGTTTACCAAAGGTGACGACGGAATCTGGACACTCACCATCGGGCCACTCAAACCCGATATGTACGCTTATCATTTCAATGTCGATGGCGTTCAGATACCCGACCCCAGCAATACTTACGCGGCTTTTACGGCCATGCCGCCTTACAGCGAACTGATTGTTCATGGCGACGAGCCTGCCTGGTACGATGCCAGGAATGTTCCGCACGGAACTGTGTCGCGCCATGTGTATCATTCTGATGTAACAAACGGCGAACGCGAAATTTATGTGTACACGCCTCCCGGATATAACCCGAAGAAAAAATATCCGGTTTTGTATTTGCTCGGCGGAAGTGGCGAACTGCCATCCAACTGGGTATTCGACGGCAGGGTGAATTTTATGATGGATAATCTGCTGGCAGAAGGAAAAGCCGAACCGATGATTATTGCCATTCCCAACAACCAGGTCATTCACCGCAACAATCCAAAACATACCGAACTGACTTTCGATATTTTCGAAAAAGAGCTTCGGAATCATGTAGTTCCGTTGGTTGATGATTCGTACAGCACGATTCAATCACCCAAAGGCAGGGCCATTTCTGGTTTGTCGATGGGAGGCCGTCACAGCATGTTTGTGGGTTTTCGTTCGCTCGACCTGTTTGCCAATTTTGGCATTCTCAGCGCCGGAGATACCAATGCAGAAACCACGCTTTCGCAGTTTTTAAACGAACCCAAAGTGAATGAAAAAGTAGATTATCTTTTTGTGGGTCAGGGTACCGAAGAAGCGTCAGGTTTTATGGGAAGTCGTTGTGTCGCGCTGCACGAAGCGTTGAACAAGCACACCATCGAACACGAATATTATGTAGGTGGACATGGCGGCCATGATTGGGCTACCTGGCGGCACCTTTTGTATTACAGGTTTCTTCCGAACCTTTGGAAAAAATAGAAATCAAAAAGAAATCAAATGAAAAAGAGTTCAGTTTTGTTGGCAGTATTTGTGTGGTTTGTTGCCTTACAAAGTTTCTCGCAGCAACCAGCTCCTGTAAAAGTTCAGGAAGGAATGGTTCAGGGAACCCTTGAAAATGGCTTAACTGTTTATAAAGGAATTCCGTTTGCCGCGCCACCTGTGGGCGATTTGCGCTGGAAAGCTCCTCAGCCCGCTCCCAAATGGGAAGGAGTGAAATTGACCACTGCATATGCTCCGGCTGCTTTTCAGGGTGGAAACCCACCTTCAGGAAAAAGTGAAGATTGCCTGTACCTGAATATCTGGACTCCGGCAAAATCAGCAAAAGAAAAACTGCCTGTGCTGGTATGGATTTATGGTGGCGGCTTTAGTTTTGGCTCAACTGCCGAGCCTGTTCACAATGGCGAACACCTTGCCCGCAAAGGCGTTGTGCTGGTGACCGTTGCCTATCGCGTTGGTCAGCTTGGCTTTTTGGCTCACCCTGAGTTGAGTGCTGAAAACCCCGAAAAAGTTTCAGGAAATTATGGTTTACTCGATATGATTGCCGGTCTGCAATGGATTCAGAAGAATATTGCTGCTTTTGGCGGCGACTCCAACAAAGTGACCATTTTTGGTGAATCAGCAGGTGGAATCGCAGTGAGCATGTTGTGTGCATCGCCGCTGGCAAAGGGTTTGTTTCACGGTGCCATTTCGCAAAGTGGCGGTTCATTCGGGCCAACCCGTCCAACAACGTATCCCGGCGAAAATATGAAAACGCTGAAACAGGCTGAACAGGCCGGAATTGAATATGCCCAAAAAGTGGGAGCTGCTTCGATTGCTGATTTACGTAAAATCGAACCAGACAAACTCCCGATGGGCATGGGCATGGGTGGTGCATGGCCAATTGTTGACGGGGTTGTGATTCCCGCCGACCAATACCTTTTATATGAAGCTGGAAAGTACAATGATGTTCCAATTTTGGTGGGTTATAATTCCGATGAAGGCGCAAGTTTTTCACGGGAAAAAACTCCGGAAGAATATTTTGCAGGTGTAAAAACGCGTTATGGAAAATTTGCTGATGACCTGATAAAAGCTTATCCTGCTGCGGAAACAACGGTGCCAAAAACTGCCCGCGACCTGGCCCGCAATGCCGCCTTTGGCTGGCAAACCTGGATTTGGGCACGACTTCAATCCCAAACCGGAAAATCAAAGGTTTTTTATTACTATTTCGACCAGCACCCCGATTATCCCAAAGATTCACCGCGTTATGGTTTTGGCTCTCCGCACGGTCAGGATGTGGCGTATGTTTTTATGCACCTCGATAAATCAAAACCGGAGACCACAAAATCGGACCTTGAAATTTCGGAAGCCATGGGAACTTATTGGACCAATTTTGCAAAATACGGCGACCCAAACGGCAAAGATGTTCCGAAATGGCCGGCTTTCAGCGATGCAAATCCGGAGGTAATGGTTTTGGGGCCAACACCACATGTCGGTCCGGTTCCAAGTGCCGAATCGCTTAAAGTTCTCAACGAATATTTCAGGTGGAGACGCACACCGGAAGGAAAAGAATGGGCTAAATAAAATGAACAATAAAATGACGTGTATTGAATTATCACCCCTTAGTCCCCTCAAGGGGAAAATTACCACTAATCAAATTCGGGCTAAGTTGGTTCCTAATGCCCCCTTGAGGGGGTTGGGGGTGAATAAATACGACCACAAATTACGTACATAAACTAAATACAATAAAAATGAACTTAAAATTAAAACTGGGTTTTATCCTCCTTGCAGGATTACTGCTGAATCTGAAATCTTACGCGCAAGACCCCAATTTTCAGATCTACCTCTGTATCGGACAATCGAATATGGAAGGCGCTGCACGGGCCGAATTGCAGGATTCAACTGTCAATCCGCGTTTTCAGGTGATGGCTGCGGTTGATTGTGCAAACCTTGGCCGCACAAAAGGCAACTGGTATCCGGCGGTTCCACCATTGTGCCGTTGCAGAACAAACCTTGGTCCGGCTGATTATTTCGGCAGAACAATGGTTGAAAAGCTGCCCGAAAATGTAAAAGTGGGCGTGATTGTGGTTGCCATTGGTGGCTGCAAAATCGAACTTTTTGACAAGGAAAACTACCAGACTTACACCGAAACTGCACCCGGCTGGATGAAAGGGATGATAAAGGAATACGACGGAAATCCATACGGTCGGTTGGTTGAAATGGCCAAGCTGGCGCAGAAAGATGGTGTTATCAAAGGAATTTTGCTGCATCAGGGCGAATCGAATCCAAACGACAGCCTTTGGACACGAAAAGTAAAAGGCGTTTACGACAGTCTGATGAAAGACCTGAATCTCAACCCGAAAAATGTACCGCTGCTGGCCGGCGAAACTGTTCATGCCGACCAGCAGGGTATTTGTGCAGGAATGAATACCATCATCGCCACGCTGCCGCAAACATTGCCCAATTCATATGTCATTTCTTCGGCAGGATGTGCCGACGGGCCCGATAACCTGCATTTCAGTGCTGCCGGTTACCGCGAACTGGGAAAACGGTATGCTGAAAAAATGCTCTCGCTGCAGGGTGTGAAATAAAAAAGCTGAAATCCTGAAAAGAAAAGAATCATGAAAACACTATATCTCATTATCACATTATCTATAACCGCCCTGTTTTTTCAAACACAGGTGGCAGCCCAGGGAACGGAAAAACTTCCGCGTAGCACACCCGAACAGGAAGGCGTTTCTTCTGAAGGAATCATGCAGTTTTTAAATGCCTGCGATACCAGCGGACTTGAAAACCACAGTTTTATGATGCTCCGACACGGTAAAGTTATTGCTGAAGGTTGGTGGAAGCCTTACGGGCCTGAATACAAACACATCATGTTTTCGGCCAGCAAAACGTTTACCGCCACGGCAGTAGGGTTGGCGGGTGCTGAAAACAGGCTGAAAGTGACTGATAAAATCATCACCTTCTTCCCGTATTCATTGCCCGATTCCATCAGCAATTACATGAAAGAGATGACGGTGAAAGACCTGCTCACCATGTCGGCCGGACAGGACCCCGAACCAAGTGCATGGGGTGCAGGCGGCGACTGGATAACTCATTTTATTTCGACAGAACCAAAATTCAAACCGGGTACGGTTTTTAAATACAACAATATGGCCACTTTTATGCTTTCGGCCATTGTTCAGCAGGTTACCGGCGAAACGGTTTTTGATTATCTTCTGCCACGCATTTTTAAACCACTGGGAATCCGTGGAATCGATTGGGACCTGAATCCGCAGGGAATTTCCATGGGAATGATTGGTTTGCGGCTTCGCACCGAAGACCTCGCAAAATTTGGTCAGTTACTGTTGAATGGAGGCGTTTGGAATGGCAAACAGTTAATTCCGAAAGAATGGGTAAAAGAGGCAACTGCGTTACACATTAAAAATTCGGGTGCTGATGGTGAAAAAAGCACAAGCGATTGGGAACAGGGCTACGCTTACCAGATGTGGCGCGGTAAAAACAACACGGTGAGGCTCGATGGAATGGCCGGCCAGTTTGTGGTACTCATTCCCGATAAAGACGCGATTGTGGTTTTCACGGCCAACAATACCAACACGCAAAAACAACTCGACCTGATACACAATTTTCTGATTCCCGCAATAAAATCAGACAAACCGCTGGCGCCTGCTCCTGCAACGCTGGAAGAAATGTCAAAAAAAGCTGGAGCAATCGCCATTGCTCCGGGGTTTGAAAAGTCTGTTGAATCAGGTTTCGAAAAATCAGTTTCAGGAAAGGAATTTATCCTTTCAGAAAACGACCACAAAATTCAGTCGGTTTATTTATCGTTTAAAGAGGGTGTCTGCACTTTTGCCATCAAAAGAGACAATGCAGTTTCGTCAATCAAAGCCGGTGCAAAGGAGTGGCAGGTTTCAAATACTTTATCGGCGTCGCTTTTAGCGCCACCGCGGAGTAATTTCTCCAAATCTGTCGATGCAAATTATACGATTTTGAAGCCAAACATAAAAGTGGCAGCACAATACGCCTGGACCGAGGAAAAAACGCTGGAAATTACCGGCCGTTTTGTGGAAGAAGCACTGGGCTCAGAAACCATCGTCTGTAAGTTTTCAGAACAAAACAATGAGGTGAGAGTCACCATTGAACCAAAAACTCCGGCACGTGCGGGCAGGGGATTTGGAAACCAGCAACCCGTTGTTTTGAGGGGAACGATGGTCAGAATTGAATAAAAAATTGAATCAGATGGCTTTCAATATCATTAAAATAAAACAGTTTCTTTTTGCTATTTCGGTTTGCAGTTTTGTGCTGATTCAGGTTGGTGTCGCCCAGGAAAAACTCTATCAAAACGAATTCCCTTTAGCCGATGTGAAATTGCTCGACGGACCGTTTAAACATGCGCAGGACCTCAATATTCATGTTTTGCTGGAGTACGATATCGACAGGCTAATTGCACCTTTCCGCAAAGAAGCAGGGTTGCCCGAAAAGGCAAAACTCTATCCCAATTGGGCGGGGTTGGATGGTCATGTTGGCGGTCATTATTTGTCGGCGCTGGCCATGAATTATGCTTCAACCGGCAATGCCGAATGCAAAAAACGTATGGAGTACATGCTTTCGGAGTTGAAAGCCTGCCAGGAAGCCAACGCAAAAAACCACCCGGACTGGGGAAAAGGTTATGTGGGTGGCGCGCCCAACAGTCAGCAAATATGGAGCACTTTTCAGAAAGGCGATTTTGCTGCTTACCTTGGGGCCTGGGTTCCGTGGTATAATGTACATAAACTGTATTCAGGATTACGCGATGCCTGGTTGTACGCCGGAAATGAAGATGCCAAAGACATTTTTCTGAAATTCTGTGACTGGGGAATCAACATCACTGCAAATCTTTCTGATGAGCAGATGCAACAGATGCTCGATACTGAACATGGCGGAATGAATGAAACTTTTGCCGATGCTTACCAGATGACAGGCGACGAAAAATACATGGTGGCAGCCAAACGGTTTTCGCACCGAATGTTGCTGGATGCCATGGCTGCCGGAAACGACAATCTTGACAACAAACACGCCAATACACAGGTTCCGAAAGCCGTCGGTTTTCAGCGCATTGCAGATCTTTCAAAGGATAAAAAGTATATAGATGCCGGAAGTTTTTTCTGGGAAACTGTAACCGGAAAACGTTCACTGGCTTTTGGCGGAAACAGTCGCCGCGAGTTTTTCCCAAGCGTGGCTTCGTGCACCGATTTTGTAAACGATGTGGAAGGTCCCGAAACCTGCAACTCGTACAACATGCTGAAACTGACGGAAGATTTGTTTCGCATGAATCCGCTGGCAAAATACGCCGATTACTACGAACGCACGATGTACAACCATATTCTTTCGACCCAGCATCCTGAACATGGTGGTTATGTGTATTTTACCCCGGCTCGTCCGCGGCATTACAGGGTTTACTCGGCACCTGACGAAGCCATGTGGTGTTGTGTGGGCAGCGGAATGGAAAACCACGGAAAGTACAGCCAGTTTATTTACACGCATCAAAATGATTCGTTGTTTCTGAACCTGTTTGTGGCTTCGGAACTCAACTGGCGCGAAAAAGGAATTAAAATCGTACAGGAAACTCAATTTCCAAACGAAGAAAAAACAATCATTAAAATAGCAGAAGGAGCCGCAAAATTTAAACTGATGGTTCGTTATCCGTCATGGGTAAAAGAGGGGGAGCTGAAAATTACGGTCAACGGAAAACCTGTTGAATTTAATTCCAAACCTTCGTCGTATGCGGCTGTTGAGCGAAACTGGAAGAAAGGCGATGAAGTTCAGATTTTGCTGCCCATGCACAATACAATCGAGAAAATGCCCAATGTTTCCAACTACATTGCCATCATGCACGGCCCCATTCTGCTTGGCGCCAAAACCGGAACTGAAGATTTAAAAGGGTTAGTTGCCGACGATGGCCGCTGGGCACATATTGCAGGCGGAGAGCGGCTTCCGGTTGACAAAGCCCCGATTATCATCGAAAACAGTATGGATGATATTGCCGGGAAAATTGCGCCGATAACAGATAAACCGCTCACGTTTACCACCTCGCTGAACATGGAGAACAAAGCAAATATTGAACTGGAACCGTTTTACGGAATTCATGATTCGCGGTATATGATTTACTGGATGTGGCTCACCGAATCGCAATACAAAAACTACATCGATTCGCTGGCTGTTGTGGAAAAAGAAAGGATGGAACTTCAGAAACGAACCATCGATTTTGTGGCTCCCGGCGAACAGCAGCCCGAGGCCGACCACCAGATGGAAAAACTGAAATCGAACACAGGGAATTTTCAGGATGAATTCTGGCGCGATGCCCGCAATGAAGGATATTTCAGCTACAACATGGCAACCAATTCCGAAACAGGTTTAAGCCTGATGGTTCGTTACTGGGGCGCCGAATGGGGAAACAGGAAATTTGACATTTTTATCGATAATGAAAAGCTGGTAACCGAAGACAACACAGGTCGCTGGAACCAGAGCCAGTTTCAGGAAGTGAAATACGAAATCCCCGATGCGATGGTAAAAGATAAAAAACAAATCAGGATAAAATTTCAGGCTTTGGCAGGAAACACTGCCGGGGCGGTTTATTACATCAGGCTGGTGAGGGAAAAGAGCAATTAATGAACAAGGGAAGAACATCTTAAAAAGAAGGATTTCCATAGCCTTTCAAAAACCGATTGGTTGGGGGCTGAATTAAAAATGAAAAAATTGAAAAATGAATACAAGAATTACTAAATTATTGATTTCCATTTCGTTATTGCCATTGGCGTGTTTTGCCCAAAACCCCATCGTACAAACCTATTACACCGCCGACCCGGCACCAATGGTGCACGATGGTAAAGTTTACGTGTACACTTCGCACGATGAGGACGAAACCGTAAAAAACTTTTTCACCATGTACGATTGGCGTTGTTATTCAACAACCGATATGGTAAACTGGACCGACAATGGCGCGATTGCTTCGTTAAAAAACTTTACCTGGATGGACAAAACAAACGGGGCCTGGGCACCGCAGTGTATCGCGCGCAACGGCAAGTTCTACCTGTATGTTCCCATTCATGGCGACGGTATTGCTGTGTTGGTTTCTGACTCTCCAACCGGTCCGTTCATTGACCCAATCGGAAAACGTCTTGTCGATAGCGACCATGTTTGGCAGGACATTGACCCAACGGTGGCCATTGACGACAAAGGTCAGGCTTATTTGTATTGGGGAAACCCCAAATTGTGGTACATCAAGTTGAATGAAGATATGGTTTCGTACGACCGAAGTGTTGGTGAGAACGGAATTGTTTCGATAGATATGACAGCTCAAGCTTTTGGCTCCAAAGAAGGTCGCGATGGAAAACCGGGTACAACTTACACCGAAGGGCCCTGGCTATACAAACGCAACAGCCTCTGGTACATGGTGTACGCTGCAGCAGGGATTCCTGAGTACATTGCTTATTCAACGGCTACCTCACCCGAAGGCCCATGGACTTACAAGGGAAATATTATGGAACGTGCACCTCATTTGGCGTTTACCAACCATTCGGGTATCATCGACTTCAAAGGAAACTCATATTTCTTCTATCACGACCAGGATTTGTCGAAAGGTCAGGGTTTTAAGCGTTCGGTGAGCGTGGAGCAGTTTAATTACAACGCCGATGGCAGCATTCCGCTCCTCATTCCAACGAAAGAAGGCGTGAAACAAAGCGTTTCCAGTTTGAACCCTTTCAAAAAAGTTGAAGCCGAAACCATTGCCTGGAGCGAAGGCCTGAAAACGGCTTCCGACGGCAAAACAGGTGTTTTCGTTACCAAAATTGATAACGGCGATTACATCAAAGTCCGCAGCGTTGATTTTGGCAAGGGTGCTAAAAAATTCGAAGCTAGTGTGGCTTCTGAATCGACCGGTGGCCAAATCGAAATTCGACTTGATAATATTGATGGTGAACTTTTGGGCGTTTGCGAAGTAGAAAGCACCGGAGGTATGCAAAAATGGGCGGTGCAATCGTGTAAAGTGAAAAAAACAATAGGCGTTCACGACCTCTGTTTCGTATTTAAAAGTGGCGATGGCCAATTGTTCAATTTTGATTGGTGGCAATTCAAATAGTGAGTCCGCTCCGAAAAATAAAAAAAAAGAAAATGCCACGAAATCTCAAAAGCACTAAAACCCACAAAATATTGATAATAAGGTCCATGCATTTTAGTGTAATTTGGTGCTTTGGTGTTTTAGTGGCGATAAAAGACTTTTCGGAGTTGGCTCAATAGTTATTCAAAAACAAAATAAAATAAAAAAGTATGAAGACGTTTAACAGATTATTTCGTTTGTGCGTTGCCGTTTTGGCAATTGCCGGAACAGGTTTTAATTATTCATTGTCAGCACAGGAGGCAGGCACAATTCAAACGGCAACTTCAAGAGTTGTTGAAGATGGCGGTACAGGTGCGTATAGTGCAATCATGTACACTGACGCATCACTGACAACGCATACCATTTTCCGTCCAAAAGATTTAAGCGTTTTCGGAGACAAAAGCAAGTTGCCAATTATCGCCTGGGGCAACGGAGCCTGTGCCAATTCGCCGTGGGAACACATCAATTTCCTGTCGGAAGTGGCCTCACACGGATTTTTGGTGATTGCCATCGGGCCAATGCCTCAGGAAGGGCAGCGTGGCGGTGGCCGTTCAACTTCATCGCAACTAATTGATGCCATTGAGTGGGCTCTTGCCCAAAACAGCGATAAAACAAGCGCATTGTACAATAAAATTGACGTTTCGAAAATTGCTGTCAGCGGTATGTCGTGCGGTGGTTTGCAAACACTCGAAACAGCACCTGACCCCCGGATTACAACAGCAATTGTTTGCAACAGTGGTATCATCGGTAATGGAGGAGGAATGCCGGGAATGCCAGCGTTAACAAAAGACCATCTGGCAAAACTGCACACCCCGACTCTTTATTTACTTGGGGGAGAGTCGGATATCGCGTACAAAAATGGCATGGATGACTTTAGTCGGATTAACCATGTTCCGGTATTCGTAGCCAATATGGACGTTGGTCATGGCGGTACTTACAGCCAGCCTCACGGTGGCGAGTTTGCCAAAGTGGCAACTTCTTGGTTCAAATGGCAATTAAAAGGCGATAAAGAAGCCGCAAAAATGTTTTCCGGAAACCCATGCGAGCTTTCCAAATCAACAGTTTGGAAAGTTGAAAAGAAGAATTTGCAATAGATTTTCAATAAACTGATGACCTTTCAACAATCCAGTTAAAAGATAAAATTCATACAAGTAAAATAAAGTCAAATAAATAAAAGATGAAGAAAAGGCAATTTTCAATGATTTCAGCCAAAAGAAAAATAGTTTCTCTGGCAATAGTTTTTACAGGCCTGTTTTCGGTGTCGGCATTCAGCCAGTCAGCCAATTCGCCAGTATTTACCAGTTTTGTGTACGAGGGTAACGATAAGGTTTATACAGACAATCCGTTAAAACCCGGCGAGTTTTACAACCCTATTTTGCAGGGTTGTTATCCCGACCCGAGTATTACCCGCAAAGGCGATGATTATTACGTAGTTTGTTCATCGTTTGCCATGTTTCCGGGCGTGCCGATTTTTCATTCAAAAGATTTGGTCAACTGGACTCAAATTGGTCACGTGCTCGACCGGAAATCGCAATTAATTGTGCCCAATTGCGGAATCAGCGCCGGAATTTATGCCCCACAAATTCTGTATAATAAGAACAACGACACTTTTTACATGATTACCACGCAGATATCAGGAGGCATCGGAAATATGGTGGTAAAAACAAAAGACCCGTTAAAAGGCTGGAGCGATGTGATAAAACTGGATTTCAACGGTATCGACCCATCTCTTTTCTTCGACGATAACGGAAAAGGGTATGTCATTCATAACGATGCACCTGACCAGGGAAAAGAGTTGTACAACGGTCACCGGGTGATTAAAATATGGGAGTACGATGTGGAAAACGACAAAGTAATTCCCGGAACCGATAAAATTATCGTGGATGGCGGCGTTGACCTGGCGAAAAAGCCCATCTGGATTGAGGCACCGCACATTTACAAAAAGAACGGAAAATATTACCTGATGTGCGCTGAAGGTGGCACCGGCGACTGGCACAGCGAAGTGATTTTTGTGAGCGACAACCCAAAAGGCCCTTACACGCCTGCGCCAGGTAACCCGATTCTCACGCAACGTCATTTTCCAAAAGAACGGGAAAATAAAGTGGACTGGGCTGGTCACGCCGACCTGGTATTAGGTCCCGATAACGAAAAATATTATGGCGTTTTCCTTGCCATCCGTCCGAACGATAAACAAAGGGTAAATACCGGCCGCGAAACTTTTATTTTGCCGGTGGACTGGTCGGGTGAATTTCCGGTTTTCGAAAACGGCCTGGTTCCGATGGAACCAAAACTAAAAATGCCTGCGGGAGTAACCGAAAACAAAACCGGAAAAGACGGATTTTTCCCCAACGGCAACTTCACGTTTAAAGATGATTTTAGTGCTGAAAAATTGGATTACCGCTGGATTGGATTACGTGGCCCGCGCGAAGATTTTATTTCGGTAACCAAAAATAGTTTGCAGATAAAACCTTTCCAAACCAATATCAAGGAAGTAAAACCTACTTCGACACTTTTTTACAGACAGATGCACAAAACTTTCTCATTTACGGCAACTGTTGATTACAAACCCGCTTCGGAAAAAGATTTGGCCGGAATTGTGGCGTTGCAGAGCGAACGGTTCAACTATGTTTTTGGCATCACCAAAAAAGGAGCTGATTATTACATTTTGTTGGAAAGAACCCAGGGAAAATTCAGGAGCCGCGAGGTTGAATCGAAAATTGTTGCCAGCGCCAAAATCGACCTCAGAAAACCGGTTCGTTTGCAAATGTCGGCAAATGGCGATGATTATCAGTTCAGCTACTCAACCAACGGAACCGACTTTATGAACCTCGGCGGAACTGTTTCGGGCGATATTCTTTCAACCGACGTGGCCGGAGGATTTACCGGTTGTTTACTCGGTTTGTATGCAACTACGTCAAACAATGCAGTGCCTGAATAAAGATTATTGTAAGGACTAAAGTCCTGTTTCAAGTCATATTGACTAACCCCAGGCTTAAGCCTGGGGTTAGTCAAAACCAGTTAAATAAGGGGCTTTAGCCCAATATTTTAGATTTTAACCTTTGGAAATAATTATGAAGCAGAACCGAAAAAATAGTAAAGTACAAGCTGCTGTTATTCTGTTGATTTGTTTTTTTGTTCCGGCTGCCTTGGTGGCCCAACCCTCCAAAGGCGGCAAACCAATCAGCCCCGATTTATTTGGCTTGTTTTTCGAAGATATCAACTACGCTGCCGATGGCGGACTTTATGCAGAACTGGTGCAAAACCGTTCGTTTGAATACAATCCCACCGAACGCCGGGATTGGAACCCCTTTTCGTTCTGGGAATACATCGCCCCGGGATTTTCTTACGGCAGGATTAGTATTGAAACCAAATCGCCGCTTCATCCCAACAATTCGCATTACATTGTTTTGGATATCGAACATGTTGGTCATTACGAACAATTTAAGGGGGAATCGGGTGTGGGGATAAAAAATTCAGGATTCGATGGGATGGTGGTTCGGGCCGGCGAAAAATACAATTTCTCGGTGTTTGCCCAACAGCTTTCCGATGCACCGGTTCTTTTGTCGGTGACCCTGCAAACCCCGAAGGGAAAGGTGCTTGCAGAAGCTTCAGTTTCTACGGCATCCAAAACCTGGCAAAAATATACGGCAACCCTCACTGCCGTCGAAAGCACAGACAGCGCTTCGCTGGTGGTACTTGCCAAAACCGAAGGTCAGTTAGCGCTCGATATGATTTCGCTTTTTCCTGAAAAGACATTTAAAAACCGCCCCAACGGTTTACGTGCCGACCTGGCGCAAAAACTGGCCGACATGAAACCTGCGTTTATCCGCTTTCCCGGCGGATGCCTTGTTCATGGCGACGGACTTGGAAATATGTATCGCTGGAAAAATACGATTGGACCGGTTGAACAACGCAAGGCACAACGAAATATCTGGGGCTACCACCAGACTGCCGGGTTGGGGTATTTCGAATACTTCCGGTTTTGCGAAGATATTGGTGCCAAACCACTTCCTGTTGTTCCGGCAGCAGTTAGCTGTCAGAATTCGGGCGGAACCTGGCGCATTGGCGGAACCGGCCAAAAAGCAATTCCGGATGAAGAAATGGATGAATACATTCAGGAAGTGTTGGACTTGATTGAATGGGCAAACGGACCGGTAACTTCGGAGTGGGGCGCAAAACGTGCAGCCGCCGGTCACCCCGAATCTTTTAATCTCGAATACATTGGCGTGGGGAACGAGGACAAAATCACCCCTGAATTTGAAGAACGTTTCAGGGAAATTTATGATGCTATAAAAGCAAAGCACCCTGAGATTACGATTATCGGCACAGTGGGGCCGTTCCACAGTGGCGAGGATTTTGACAAAGGCTGGAAAATTGCAGAAGAGTTGAAATTGCAGATGGTAGATGAGCACTATTACGTTCAACCCGAATGGCTGATGGCCAACGTGCACCGATACGACAAATATCCGCGGAGTTCATCGAAAGTTTATTTGGGCGAATACGCATCGTGGGGAAACAAGTTGAAAAATGCGATTGCTGAAGCCGCCTATTTAACGGGCCTCGAACGCAACGGCGATGTGGTTCACCTGGCTTCGTACGCTCCGTTGCTGGCTAAAAAAGGTTTCACACAGTGGACCACCGACATGATTTTCTTCGACAACGTAAATATTCTCCTCACCCCCAATTATCATGTTCAAAAAATGTTCATGACCAATCAGGGAGATTATTGGTTCGACAAGGTAATCTCGAAAAATGAAAGCGATACTACTTTGGCTGCTTCGTGTGTGCAGGACAGCAAAAGCGGCGATATCATACTGAAAATGGTGAATTACAGCGACACCGGCAAACCCATGAATGTTAACCTTGGCAAATTCGGAAAGATAGAATCGCAAGCCGAACAAACTGTTTTGAGTGGACAACCCGGCGACGAAAACACATTCGAAAATCTGCAGAAAATTGAACCGGTAACTTCGGTAATTGAAGTTTCCAAATCATTTGAGTATGCTGCTCCTCCCATGTCGCTGACAGTAATCTGGATAAAACAAAACGAGAAAAAATGGAAAATCATCAAAAACTAAAATGATTATCCGCAATTATTCCGGTAATAGTAAATAATTGAAATAACAAATTGAAAATGAATGTTTACTTATTTTTCACTCACACTGATTCGTCTACTGCCGAATCGTCCCTCTCTACGCGTAGAGAGGGAGAAGAGGGTGAGTCAATTTAAGAACAATAAAATTACTGGGATAATAACGGACGAGCAATAAAACAAAATTATACTATGAAAAAGGAAAATCTAAAAATTGTATTAATCATACTAATCGCATTGTTTTCATTTGCTGAAATAACAAATGCACAGTCATACGCAGCCTGGTATAACAAAGCACAGGAACGGATTGACACGCTCAGAAAAGGCGATTTCGGAATACAAATCGTTGACAAAAACGGACAGCCGTTTACAGGGGATGTTTCAATACGAATGAAAAAGCACGAATATCCGTTTGGGATTGCTTTTGATTTCTACGAAGGTTCAGCAAATATGGGAAACAGTTACAGCACAACAAGCACAATTCAGGCAAAAACGGATAAGGAAATTTACAAAACGGAACGCTGGAATAAAATTTTAGCGTACGCCATTCCTGTTGAGAAAGGGAAAGAATACAAGGTAACACTGAAATTTGCCGAAATTTATGCCAGTGCCAAAGACGCCAGGTTATTTGATGTATCTGTAAATGGACAGTTATTTTTGGATAATTATGATGTTTTTGCAGCAGCAGGAGGGAAAAATATTGCTGTTGATACAAGTGTAACTATCATGGCTAAAGATAGTTATATCAGTATTGAGTTGAATGCCTCAAAAGATAATGCAGCCATTAAAGGAATAGTTATCGACGAAATCGGTGGCGCGAATATTCTGCGGATTAATTGCGGAGGTGCTGCGCTTACCACTGCCGACGGAAACTACTATACTCCGGAAACAGGTTATTTTGACCCTGAAGTGAATACAGTTGCCAGCAAGGAACAGTGGATGCAGGCTGCCATGTACAAATATTTCAACTATGGCGTAACGGGCAATTCATTCAAGTGGAGCGGAATTCAGCCTCAGCACACCGCACCCAACTATACCAATTTTGAAAATGCTGTTCGGTGGACCCAAAAAGTGGGTTGGGATTTGCGTGCACACACCCTGCTTTGGGGAGGTGATGATGACCATTCTACTCCTGGTTGGGTGCGGAGACTTCCAACGCCACAGGCAATTACCGATACCTGCAAAATGAGGGTAATTCGCGAAGTTTCCCGCTACAAAGGAATTGTTAAAGAGTACGATGTAATCAACGAACCTTTAACCGGTCATGCCGATTCGCTTCGGAATAACGTGGGTGATTCAATCCTTTGGAACTGCTTTAAATGGGCGCGTTCAGCCGACCCCGATGCTGAATTGTTTATTAACGATTACAATGTGGAATACAACTGGGGGCAGGCGAAAGAATACCGCGACCTGATTAAAAAGATAAAAGAAATGGGTGGTCCGGTTACAGGTGTCGGAATGCAGGCTCATTTTTGGGATTGCTGCCGCCCGAATGTAGATGAACTGGTAAAAAATGTGAACATAATCGCCGAAGCAGGGTTGCCAATCCGATTTACAGAGTACGACTGGGGAACAAATCTTACACAAAAACAACAGGTTGATGACTTTGTTAAGGTGCTCACAATCGCTTTTTCTCACCCGTCGATTACAGGAATGATTAGCTGGGGTTTGAGCGACGATGGTGCATGGCGCGAAAACACAGGTTTTTTTGATGCAAAGCACAAACCCAAACTGGCTGCCGACACGCTTTTGTATTATACCCAAAAGAAATGGGCTACCAATTTCGATTCTCAAATTACAGGCGAAAACCCGCTGGAATTCAAAGCTTATTATGGCGATTATGAAATTGAAGTAGCTTTTGGCGATACAGTAAAAGTTTTTACAATTCCATGTCTGAAATCGAATAAAGATTCAGTTTTTGTTTTGAATGAAAAAAATGCCCGGTTAAAAGGACCTGAATTGGTGAGTACAAAATTGATGGGCTTAAATTCTGTGAAACTTGAATTTGATAAACCAATTCAAAGCGGTTCGCTGAAAAGAAGCAATTTTAAATTCTTTTCGAACAGTACAGTTGGCCTCAATGCCGTTCAAATTGACCCGGAAAATCCAAACGCGGTAATACTGACATTGAGTAAAAATGTAACCAAAGGCGATTATATTTCGGTTTCATACTTCCCCGGAAATTTAATGGCTGAAGATGGAAGCAAAGCAGACGCTTTTGGTCCGGCAGCGATATCCAATCCTGAAACTCCGGTTGGAATTGCAGAAATAAACGAAAGAACATTGAATGTTTACCCGAATCCTGCAACCAGTGTGCTGAATATCGACTATGATAAAGCGCCGTATAAAGTATTGCTATTCAACAGTGTTGGCGTACTTGTGCTATCCGATGTTTCAGAAAATCCATCGTTTAAGATGAATGTGGGTCAGTTGACAAAAGGATTGTATCTGATTAGAATTAAGGATTCGGAAAATAGTACTATTGCGAAAAAAGTATTGATAGAATAAACTTAAATATTAAATATTTTCGAAATGAACTCAAAATCATTGTGGACTATCATTTACAACAATGGAGCGCTTCCCACAGGAGGCAGTTAACGGTGTTCGGTTTGTTTCGATTACATGTACTACACGATGATGGGACGATTCAGAAAATTGTTCAAACCAAAGAAGGGTTAAAAACCTATAATTTTGAAAAATGAGAAAAAGTAACATATGGATATTCGGATTATTCTTCATTTCTGTCTTTGCTTATTTCGCATGGAACAATTTTGAAATACTTACAATATTCTGGGGCAAAACCAATATGACAACTGGAAAGATAATTGACACAAACATAGGCTATGCTGTTCGAGGACACAGATATATTCAAAATGTAAAGTACGCTTTTTCAGTCAATGACAAAGTCTACTATGACTTTAAAAAAGTTGACAAAAGGTTTGGGAAACAACAAATTGGAAATCGTGTCATGATTGAATATTCTGTGCGAAACCCAGAAAAGAAGAAAGTAAAAGGATTTTATAAGGACTTTAGAAACTCGGATGGAGAAAAATTTTATTCTAGTGAGAAAGCTGGTTATTCGGAGATAGACCTTACAAATGGAGTATTCACATTAAAAAAGTTTGGTGACCAAGGGAAAATCGTTGACGAATTTAGAGGAGATTACAAATATGAGAAAGACTCATTAATTGTAAATTCGTTTGCAATTAAAGACTTGAGATATTTTTTAGTAGTTGACTCAAATTCAAACAAACAACTAATTGACTGTGAAAAAAAAATGATATATAAAAATTAAAAAACAGTGGATAAAAAATTGTACATGGCAGGCGGGGGTTTTAGTATTCTGACAAGTCAGACCTTTTGCCCACTTTCCTGCGGGTCTGACAGGATTTCTGTAGAAATCTCGCTCGACCACATACAAATGACCGTTGAAACATATCATGAAACTGACTCATCTTTAAAACTTACATTATGAAACGTTGCATTTTTTTCGGAATAATTCTCTCACTTTCATTACTTGAAATTAGTTGTAAAAAAGTGGAAGCTCCGGCGGCATTTGGTCCCGTGCCCACAGAAGACCAGATGCGCTGGCAGGAAATGGAATATTATGCGTTTATCCATTTCTCATTAAATACTTATACCGACCAGTCGTGGGGTTTTGGCGATGAAGACGTCAGCCTGTTTAATCCAACCGAACTGGATGCCCGGCAATGGGCACGTATTTGTAAAGAAGCGGGGATGAAGGGAATCATCGTAACGGCAAAACACCACTGTGGTTTTTGCCTGTGGCCATCGGAATACACAGAATATTCGGTAAAAAATGCACCGTGGAAAGATGGAAAAGGTGATGTGATTCGCGAACTGGCTGATGCATGTAAAGAATACGATTTGAAACTCGGGATTTATTTATCGCCGTGGGACAGAAACCACGCCGATTACGGAAAGCCGGAATACATTACTTATTTCAGAAACCAGCTTACCGAACTTCTGACAAATTATGGCGATATTTTTGAAGTGTGGTACGACGGCGCCAACGGCGGAACCGGCTGGTACGGCGGCGCCAACGAAAACCGCAAAATCGACCGCACAACCTATTACGACTGGAAAAATACCTATAAACTTGTGCGCGAATTACAACCTAATATTGTAATCTGGAACGATGGCGGCGACCGTGCCGATTTGCGCTGGGTGGGAACCGAAGGCGGCTGGATTGGCGAAACCAACTGGAGTTTACTGAATGCCACCGGCGATGTGCCTTTTGAAATGTTGCATTACGGCGTGGAAAATGGAGATTCATGGGTTCCGGGCGAGGTGAATACTTCCATTCGGCCTGAGTGGTTTTACCATCCGGGGGAAGACACAAAGGTGAAAACCCTGCCTCAACTGATGGATACCTGGTACAATTCTGTAGGAAGAAACGCAACTTTTCTGCTTAACTTCCCGATAATGCCAAATGGTTTGATTCATCCGAACGACGAAAAGGCTGTACTTGATTTAGCTGCTGCTGTGAAGGAAGCTTTTGCCGAAAACCTGGTGAAAAATGCTAAAGCAGAAGCTTCAGATACCCGCGGAAACAGCTCGAAATTCGGGGCATCCAATGCAATCGACGAAAAAAATGATACCTACTGGACAACCGACGATGAGGTAAAAACAGCAACGCTGACCATCGATTTTGAAAAACCAATCACTTTTAACCGTTTTATGGCGCAGGAATATATCCGGTTGGGGCAACGTGTGAAAGCTTTTACAATTGAAGCCGAGGTTGACGGAAACTGGCAGGAACTGGCAAAAGCAACAACCATCGGTTACAAACGTATTCTCCGTTTCCCAACGGTTACTGCAACAAAGCTACGTTTCAATATTACCGATTCGAAAGCGTGTCCGGTGATTTCGAATGTTGGCATTTACAATGCGCCTCAAATCCTGACTCAACCAACCATTATCAGAAACCAGGCAGGTGAAATCAGCATAATTCCGGCCGATGCAGAGTCGGAAATTTATTATACACTCGACGGTTCAGAAGCAACCAAAGAATCGGAAAAATACAACGGGCCTTTTCAAACCGAAGGGAAAGTGAAAATAAGCGCCATTTCGGTTGAACCATCATCGGGTAAAAGCAGCGCTGCAACTGTTGAGGAATTCGGACTTCCGCGGAAAGACTGGAAAATTATCGGGATTGAAGATGAAAAAGCCTATCGTATGCTGGATGGAAACCTGGCAACAGCCTGGCGGCACGGCGATGAAACAAAACTTCCGGTTGACCTGGTGATTGACCTTGGTGCAGCGTTAACGCTGAGTGGATTTAAATATTATCCCGAACAGAATTCATGGCAACCCAGCACAATTACCCATTACGAGTTTTTCATTTCGGCAGATGGTAAAAATTGGAAAAAGGCCAGTGAAGGCGAATTCTCCAACATTAAAAACAATCCTTTGTGGCAAACAAAAACTTTTGAAGCAGTTCCG
The DNA here is from genome assembly GCA_041737765.1 of Draconibacterium sp. GTDB lineage: Bacteria > Bacteroidota > Bacteroidia > Bacteroidales > Prolixibacteraceae > Draconibacterium. Next base: position 23,788 of record JBGSRA010000013.1, read on the forward strand.
GCTCGCTACATAAAACTTCTGGCATTAAAAAACACGGAGAACAATAATAGAATTGGGTATGCTGAAATTGATATGATAACGGATTGATAAAAGCTTAATCAATGCTTTAGTTAAGGAAGAAATTGAATAATAAACGCCCTTCGACTGCGCTCAGGGTGACCGTCAGACTGAGCGAAGTCGAAGTCTGTTTTCACTAACTAAATGATATCGGAGGCTGAATTCTAATATGAATTAATAACATTTCTGACAAGAATAAAATAAACTGAAAAACCGAGTGAAAACAAAATCTGCTATGAAAAAGATGAATCATAAAACTTTACCCTTGTTAATATTGACAATCAACCTGTTATTCAGCTTCAGCACAGTTGCTCAGCCTCAAAAGGCGCAAAACCCAATCATCCATGCCGATGTCCCCGACCCGTCGATGATTCGCGTTGGCGATACGTATTACATGAGCAGCACCACCATGCACATGGCTCCTGGCGTACCGATTATGAAATCGAAGGACCTGGTAAACTGGACAATCATTAATTATGCCTACGACACGCTGGCAAATGTGGATGCGATGAACCTTGTAAATGGAAAAAGCACCTACGGAAAAGGCACCTGGGCAAGCAGTATCCGCTACCACAACGGGATGTATTACATTTGCACTTACGCACAGACTACAGACAAAACCTATATTTATAAAACAAAAGATATCGAAAAGGGACCCTGGGAAACCCTTTCATTTAAACCGGGGATTCACGACGCCACACTCTGGTTCGACGACGACGGGAAAAATTACCTGATATATGGGAATAAAAAACTCAATCTGATTGAACTTAAATCCGACCTGTCTGGAATCAAAGAAAACGGAATAAATCAGGTTATCATAGAAAATTCAAGCGCACCCTCTGGACCAGCCAGTGGTTTGGGTGAAGGTTCGCAGCTTTTCAAACTGAATGGAAAATATTACCTTTTTAACATCACGTGGCCACGTGGTGGAATGCGCACAGTGGTGGTTCACCGCGCCGATAAAATTACCGGTCCCTGGGAAGGGAAAATGGTTTTACAGGACCTTGGCGTTGCACAAGGCGGAATGATTGATACACCCGACGGAAAGTGGTTTGCCTACCTGTTCCGCGATTACGGTTCGGTTGGCCGCATTCCATACATCGTTCCAATGAAGTGGGAAGATGGCTGGCCTGTGATTGGTGTTAACGGGAAAGTTCCCGAAACGCTCGATTTGCCGGCAAGCAAAGGACTGATTCCTGGAATCGTTAACAACGATGAGTTCGACCGTAAAAAAGGCGAACCGGCATTGCCGCTGGTTTGGCAGTGGAACCACAATCCCGACAATTCGCTTTGGTCGGTTACCGAACGAAAAGGCTTTTTGAGACTGAAAACAGGTCGAATCGACAGTCTTTTTCTGAAATCGCGCAATACATTGACGCAGCGCACTTTCGGACCAGTAAGTTCAGGCGTCACAAAACTCGATGCATCAAAATTGAAAGAGGGCGACTTTGCCGGATTAACTGTATTCCAGCGTAAGTTTGGACAAGTGGGTGTTAAAATTGTTGACGGTAAAAAATACATTTTCATGGTGAGCAACAAAACCGACACTCCCACTGAACTTGAAAGTGTGCCACTGTCACAAAACGATGTTTACCTGAAAATAGAATGCAACTTTCGTGACAGAATCGATGTTGCGCGGTTTTTCTATAGCCTCGATTGCAAAACATGGAGCGTGATTGGCGGTGAGCTTAAAATGGAATACACGCTGATGGAGCATTTTATGGGATATCGTTTCGGGTTATTTAACTACGCCACTAAAAATCCCGGCGGGTTTGCCGATTTCGATTACTTCCATATCAGCGACAAAATTTCAGATATCAATTAAAATGATTACCGGAATGAGACATAAAAAATCTCTTGACTTGAAAAGTCATCACATTCATAACCACTTGACCTAAGGTTATGAAAATAAAACCGCTTCGGTGTTAACAATTATAAAAAGCCAGTATCGAATAAAAAATGATGAATAAACAACGAATCTCTTGACTTGAAAAGTCAACACTTTCATAACCGCATGGTCAACGACCTGCGGAAAAAAGACTAAAACGAACAACTGCCTGAAAGGCAGGACAAAATAAATAAAGATGAGTTACATCCGACTTTTATATCATTTAGTATTTGACTTTTTCTGAAAGATTGAAATAGTCCTGCCTTTCAGGCAGTTGTTATGACTTGTTCATTGGCCTTAGGTCAACGACCTAAGGTTATGAAAATAAAACACCTTCGGTGTTAGCTTTTATAAATGACCAGTATTGAATAAAAAATGAAGAATAAACAACGAATCTATTGACTTGAAAAGTCTCCCGATGTACATCGGGATTCCTAACTGCATGGTCAATGACCTGCGGAATGACAGACTAAAGCGAACAACTATCTGAAAGACAGGACTATGAAAATATGACATCTTCGGTGTAATTAATAATGAAAAGTCAATATCGGAAATGAAATAATGAAATAACGATTAATCTTTTTGACTTGAAAAGTCAATATCTTCATAACCGCAGGTCGTTGACCTGCGGAAAGTACATACAAGAAAAAACCTCTGCCTGAAAGGCAGGACAAATAAGGGAAAATGAGCTATACACGACTTTTATATCACATCGTATTTAGAACCAGGAATAGTAAGAATTCGATACCAGAACAACATGAAAAGGAATTGTATACATACATCATGGGTATAATAAACAACAAAAAGAGTAAACTGTATCGTATAGGTGGTATGCCGAATCACATTCATTTGTTAGTTGATATTCACCCAACTATAGCTGTGTCTGATTTTATGAAAGAGCTAAAGGAATATTCTAGCAAATGGTTGTCATCTAATCCAAACTTTTCTGATTTTGAAGGGTGGGCAGTCAGTTTTGCCGGATTTACGTATGGTCTTAATGAAAAACAAACAATAATAGATTATATTATGAACCAGAAAGAGCACCATAAAAAGGTAAGTTTTGAAGAAGAATATCGTCAGTTTTTGATTGAAAACGGTATTGATATTGATGAACGATATTTTCTGAAAGAATGACTTTGTCCTGCCTTTCAGGCAGTTGTAGTTTAGGATTCAATGTCCTTAGGTCTTTGACCTAAGGTTATGAAAATAAGACACCTTCGGTGTCAGGTCATAAAACGGATATATTAAAATTAATTATAAATCAATTTAAACCTAAAAAAATGAAAATCAGTTTATTATTACTTCTGTTTGTTTTTGCAGTTGGTTTTGCAAATGCTGCAGAGAAACAGGTAGCCAGCCCCGATGGAAAGCTTGTTATAAGCGTGTCGGCTGAAAACGGCTTGCCAACCTACAGTGTAACGCTGAATGGAAAACAGTTTCTGCAGCAGTCGCCTCTGGGATTGAAAACAAATATTGGCGACCTTACACAAGGTCTGTCGTTGAGAGATTCAATCGGGTCAAAAAAGATTGATGAAACCTACGAATTGCCCAACATTAAGCAAAGCAAAGTTCATTATGTGGCAAACGAAGCTGTATTCTCATTTTTAAAGGAAAACAGACCTGTTTTTGATGTGGTTTTTAGCGTCAGCAACAACGATGTGGCCTTTAAATACAAGGTTTATCCGCAGCGCAGAAGTTTTTCGTGTGTTGTGAATCAGGAAGCCACAGGTTTTGTTTTTCCACAGGGAACAACCACTTTCCTCACCGCGCAAAGCAAGGCGATGGTAGGTTTTGCCCGCACCATGCCGAGTTACGAAATTCCATATAAAGTGGATGCACCAATGGGCGAAAACGGCCAGGGAAACGGCTACACTTTCCCCTGCTTGTTTAAGGTGAACGGCAATGGTTGGGTGCTGGTTTCGGAAACCGGTGTTGACAGCCGTTATTGTGCCAGCCGGTTGATAGGTCAAGCTGAAGGTTTATACACCATTGGATTTCCGATGGACGAAGAAAACAATGGCAACGGAACTTCAGCGCCGGGCATCGTTACCCCGGGCGAAACTCCGTGGCGTACCATAACTTTGGGCGAAACTTTGGCTCCGATTGTTGAAACAACCATTCCTTTCAGCGTGGTTGAACCGCGTTACGAAGCATCGCAGAAATACCAGTACACCAAGGGAAGCTGGAGCTGGATTATGAAAATGGATGGAGCAACGGTTTACGATGTGCAGAAAGAATATATCGATTTCAGCGCTGCCATGGGATACCAGACAATTTTGGTCGATGCGCTGTGGGATACCCAAATCGGGCGCGAAAAAATTAAAGAACTGGCGGAATATGGGAAAAGTAAAAACGTGGCGCTCTATTTATGGTACAATTCGAATGGTTACTGGAACGATGCTCCGCAGGGACCGCGCGGAATTATGGAAAGTCCGATTACCCGACGGAAGGAAATGGCCTGGATGAAAAGCATCGGGGTGCGTGGTATTAAAGTTGACTTTTTTGGTGGCGATAAACAGATGACCATGAAGCAGTACGAAGATATTTTATACGATGCCAACGATTTCGGATTGCTTGTGATTTTCCACGGATGCACGCTGCCACGCGGCTGGGAACGCATGTACCCCAATTACGCCGCCAGCGAAGCTATTCTGGCCAGCGAGAATCTGCATTTTTCACAAGGAAGCTGCGATGCAGAAGCGTTCAATGCCTGTCTGCACCCGTTTATCCGCAATACTGTGGGCAGCATGGATTTTGGCGGCAGCGCCCTGAATAAGTTTTACAATGCAAACAATACTCCCAATCGGGGTTCAAAACGATTGACTTCCGATGTTTACGCGCTGGCAACAGCCGTGATGTTTCAGAGTGCTGTGCAGCATTTTGCGCTGGCTCCCAACAACCTGACCGACGCACCCGAATGGGCCATCAACTTTATGAAAGAGGTTCCCACCACCTGGGATGAGGTGAAATATATCGATGGATATCCCGGGAAATATGTGGTTATTGCCCGCCGTCATGGCGACAAATGGTACGTTGCAGGTGTAAATGCCCAAAAGGAAACCGTGAAAATCAATGCAAAACTACCGATGTTTCAGGGAGGAAAAGAAATCAAAATGTACAGCGATGACGAACAACTTAACGGCAAAGTAACAACGCATAAACAGGGCACTAACCAGGAAATAGAACTTACAATTCCCGGAAACGGCGGAGTGCTTGTAGTGAATTAATTGAATACACTTAAAACTCAATTTTAATTATATGGAAAATATTCATTGCTGTATTCTTCACCCCCAACCCCCTAAAGGGGGCTTCCGTTCTGAACTACGTCAGAGTAAGTATGCAGTAAAAGTCCCCTTTAGGGGATTTAGGGGTAAATCAGGTAATGAATATTCTATTTTAAAACAAAAACATATCAAATTCAACATCAATCTAAATAATCAATAAATGAAAAATTGTAAATTAATTATCACATTGCTGGCTGTTATTGGAATAAACAGCCTTTCAGCCCAAAACCCAATCATCCGCGACCAGTTTACTGCCGACCCATCGGCAAGAGTTTTTAACGGAAAGGTATATCTTTTCCCTTCGCATGACATAAAAGCTCCTGAGGGCAAAAACCTGCGGAAAGACTGGTTCTGCATGGCCGATTACCATGTTTTTTCATCGGAGAATTTAACCGACTGGACAGACCATGGCGTGATTGTGAGCCAGGAAAAAGTGCCGTGGGTCGATTCAATGTCGTATAGCATGTGGGCGCCCGATTGTATTGAACGAAACGGCAAATATTACTTCTATTTTCCGGCCAATAAAAACACAGCCGGACCAAACGGCAGAAAAGGTTTTGGCATTGGCGTGGCCATTGCCGACAAACCTGAAGGCCCGTACATTCCCCAACCCGAGCCGATTAAAGGTATTTTTGGTATCGACCCGAATATTTTAATTGATAAAGATGGTCAGGCCTATATTTACTACTCGATGGGAAATATTTTTGTGGCCAAACTAAAGGAAAACATGGTGGAACTGGATTCCGAACCAGTGGCAATTCCCGACCTACCCGCAAAAGGACTCAAAGAAGGTCCCTGGACTTTTGAGCGCAACGGCATTTATTACCTCACTTTTCCACATGTCGAAAACAAAATCGAACGGCTTGAATATGCCATGGGAAACAGCCCGATGGGACCTTTCAAAATGACGGGTGTTATTATGGACGAGTCACCGCTGAACTGCTGGACCAACCACCAGTCGTTTATGGAAAAAGACGGACAGTGGTACCTGTTTTATCACCAGAATGAATATTCTCCAAAATTTGATAAAAACCGCTCGGCCTGTATCGACAGCATGTTTTTCAACGCCGACGGAACCATTCAAAAAGTTACTCCAACATTCCGCGGTGTGGGTTTAACCAAGGCAGATGGTAAAATCGATATCGACCGTTACAGTGTAAAAAGTGATTCAAGTGTAACAGTTGCTTTGCTGGATACGCTGCAACCTTTCAACGGATGGAAAGCAATTATGAATAAAAAGAATGACTGGATTCAATACAATTCGGTGGATTTCGGAACCGCAAAATTGAAGTCGGTTCAGGTATATTCAAGCTCAAAAGCAGGTGGAGTTATAGAAATTCGTCTCGATAAAACCGACGGACCACTGCTGGCAGAAGTAAAACTGAAGAAAGGCGAAAAATGGGAGCTTTCAAAAGCAAAAGTTGCTGATTCAGTGCAGGGAGTGCATAACCTGGTAATGGTTTCGAAACAGGAAAATCCCGTGGAAATCGACTGGATAAAATTTGAATAGGTTATATTAAGTAATGAGAAGTATTTTTTTCATATTTTAATTCACTCACCCCAAGCCACTTTGCGGTGTCTTTGCCCCTCTCTTTTCAAAGAGAGGGGCAGAGCAATCCCGATGCAAATCGGGAGGGCTCGGGGTGAGTGAAAAGATAGAAATATGAAAGTTTTTCTTTTTAATTACTTAATTTATTCACAGATAATAAACTATAAAATGAAGAAAATATTTGCTTGTTATTTAGTAAGTCTGACATTGGTTTCAGCGGCATTTGCACAGGAAAAATCACTTTTGAAACTCTGGTACAACGAACCAGCCAAACAGTGGGTTGAGGCGCTGCCTGTGGGTAACGGCCGATTGGGCGCCATGATTTATGGCAACCCTGAAAACGAAGTCATTCAACTGAACGAAAACACGGTTTGGGCGGGTAGTCCGAACCGGAACGATAATCCGGATGCCAAAGCAGCCCTGCCAGAGGTGAGAAAACTGATTTTCGAAGGCAAATACAAAGAGGCGCAGGACATTATCAACGAGAAGTTTATCAGTAAAACTTCGCACGGGATGCCTTACCAGACTGTGGGCAATCTGAACCTGAAATTTCAGGGGCATGAAAATTTTACAGACTACTATCGAGAGCTCGATTTAGAAAAAGCAGTGGCTTCGTCGCGGTACACAGCAAATGGGGTAAAATACGAAACCAGCGTGTTTTCATCGTTTCCCGACCAGGTAATCGTGGCTCAGATAAAAGCTGACAAACCCGGCGCGGTGACTTTTTCGACAACCATGAACCGGCCAAAACCCTCTCAGGTTGAAGTAAAAACCATCGGCAACGACGAACTCATTCTTTCGGGAACTACCAGCGATTTTGAAAAGGTAAAAGGAATGGTAAAGTTCGAAGCCCGTGTTAAAATTGTGGCCAAAGGTGGTCAGGTTTTGGCAAACGATACGGCTTTGAATGTTACAGGAGCCGATGTGGTGACGATTTATATTTCGATGGCAACCAACTTTAAAAATTACAACGATTTAACAGCCGATGCCAGCGAAAAGTCAAAATCGCATTTAAAAAACGCGGTTAAAAAGGATTACAACAAAATGCTGAAAAATCATATCGCCGATTATCAGCAATATTTTGGCAGGGTGAACCTTGATTTGGGCACAACCGAATCGGTAAAAAAACCAACCAATATTCGTTTGGCCGAATTTGCCAAAGGCAACGACCCGCAAATGGTGACGCTCTATTTTCAGTTCGGAAGGTACCTGCTGATTTCATCGTCGAGACCGGGCGGACAACCAGCCAACCTGCAGGGAATCTGGGCCGACCAGCTGACGCCGGCGTGGGACAGCAAATACACGGTAAATATCAACACCGAAATGAATTACTGGCCATCGGAAATCACCAACCTCACCGAAATGAATGAGCCGCTGATGCAAATGGTGCGCGAACTTTCGGAAACAGGCCGGCAAACTGCCCGCGACATGTACGGCGCAAACGGCTGGATGCTTCATCACAACACCGATATCTGGCGCATCAATGGGCCGATTGACGGTGCTTACTGGGGAATGTGGCCGATGGGTGGTGCCTGGCTTTCGCAGCATCTTTTCGAAAAATATGCATTCAGTGGCGATAAGGATTTTCTGAAATCGGTTTACCCAGTGTTAAAGGGAGCCTCGCAGTTTTACCTCGATTTTCTGGTTGAGGAACCTCAAAATAAATGGCTGGTGGTTGCGCCATCCAATTCGCCTGAAAATTCGCCTTCGGTTCACCCTGAATCTTCGATTTCGGCGGGCACAACCATGGACAACCAGTTGGTTTTCGATATTTTAACCATCACAGCAAAAACCGCTGAAATACTGAACACCGATACCGAACTTGTGGCAAAAATCAATGAAGCCATCAAACGTTTGCCGCCGATGCAAATTGGCAAATGGGGACAACTGCAGGAGTGGATGTACGACTGGGACAACCCGAATGATAAACACAGGCATGTTTCGCATTTATACGGACTGTATCCGTCGAACCAGATTTCGCCCTACCGGAATCCGGAGTTGTTTGGCGCAACAAAAACATCGCTGGTTGCCCGTGGCGACGAATCAACCGGCTGGTCAATGGGTTGGAAGGTAAATCTTTGGGCGCGCCTGCTCGATGGCGACCATGCGTATAAACTGATTACCGACCAACTCACTCCTGTTTCAGGAGCAGGACGGAGAATGAGCGGCGGAACTTACCCGAATCTTTTCGATGCACATCCGCCATTCCAGATTGACGGGAATTTTGGCTGCACTTCGGGTGTTGCTGAAATGCTGCTGCAAAGTCACGACGGTGCAATTCATCTTTTGCCTGCTTTGCCTTCGGTTTGGAAAAACGGAAGCGTAAAAGGATTAAAAGCCCGTGGTGGTTTCGAGGTTGAAATTCAATGGGAAAATGGTGAATTGCAAACGGCAACCATAAAATCAGCGCTCAGTGGAAACTGCCGCATTCGTTCGTATTACCCATTAAAAGGCAACGGTTTAAAGGTGGCCAGCGGACAAAATGCCAATCCGTTTTGTGAAGTAGCCAACATCAAAACGCCGTTAATTCACGCTGAAAATAAGCTGACATCACCTGAGCTGAAGAAAGTTTATGAGTACGATGTTGAAACCAAAAAGGGAGAGGTTGTGGTTTTAAAAAGATAATAAACTAAAAAAAGCTACTGAAAATCAGTAGCTTTTTTAGCCCCACCGGTAAATTTTCTCTGATTTATAATACATTCTGTTATCATTTTTGGTCATTAATGGCCTTCTGCTGAAAAATTTTCTTTATGCCATCATTTCTTATTTTTAATAAACTGGAAAAAATAGGCAAGAGAAGTTAATTGTTCCTTTTCAGTTTTAATAAAATGGAAGGTCAGCCTGATTTCGGCAGATCCATAGTTATGTGGTTGTAATTCATTAAATTAGAAATCGTATGAAAAACCAAGTTTAAATTTTTCAATCAATCCCATTTCGGTCATTAAAGCCACAGTTTTTTCAGTTTTGTAAGAAGCTCCAAGTATAAAACGTGTTTTAAAGAAAATACTCGCGTTAACATCTGCCTGAACTGGTGCTCCTTTAACGAATTTTACAAGTTCTGATGGCCGGAATACTATATCTTCCACTACAGGAAAAACAGTTCCAGCCATCAGGTAAAAATGCCTTGAAAGTCTTTCAAATGAAGACGTATTGTCCTTGATTACAAAGGTATAAGGCAAAATTGTCAATTTTTGTGATACTTGCCGCATTCCATAATTCATATGTGCTGCCTTAGGTTGATGTTGCCGTTATTTCAAAATTGGCACCGTAACAAACTGGTGCCGGATTGATGGTAACAACTATACAAATAGGTAAAGGATTGACATTGACTGTAACCTGCGAAGAATTTACCGGAAGCGAATTGTTCCATTGGTCATGAATGCTGACCAATGAGTACTGCGTGGTTACAATTGGCGACTGTTATTGCATCTCCGCCGTATGTCGGACTCTCAGGGTCGGCATCGTTGAAATAATTAGTTACTGTAAAATTTGAAGTACCATTGTGTAAACTACTGTGTAGGGTGGCGAACTGGCATCAATTAGCACTTCCAGTTCTGTGCTGGTTCCTTCACAAATGGTCGATTCTCATTTGATCCGGATTTCAGCTTAAGCAAACACTCGGTTCGTTAATCCTGAAATAATAAGGAGTAACAAAAATAAGTAAACTCCTTTCTATAAAAATTAAGATGGAATTTTTCCGCGGACTCATGCAATTGGTGCGATTTTGGTTTTTATCCGCAGTTTTTCATTTCAGCGTTGTCAACCTGTTTTCTGAAGTTTTTGATTTTTTCCAGAGCGTTAAAGTCGCTTCGAGGTATTTTTTGGTTGGCACATTTTTAGTAACTTTTTGTTACACATTAATGTCAAGAATAATGCGATTAACCAGGTTTTCTCCTGGCGCACAATTCATTTTTTTACGTAAATTGTTTCTTGTAAATTCAACGGTTCGAATGCTTCTTCCTGTTATTTCCGCAATCTCACGGCTTGATAAATTCAAAGAAAGAAGTGCACTTACCTTTAGTTCTGTTGAAGATAAAGTGGGGTATTTTTTCAAAAGCTTTTCCATTATTACCTGCGGTACAGAAACAATGTTGGCTGATTTTGTCATTTCTCGGGTTTGTTTAAATTATGGTATAAAACTAGTAGTCTTAAAAACAATTAAGTTTAGCCAGAGGACTGAAAAATATTGTTAAATATGCTGATTAGCAATGTGATATGTTCTGATTATACAGGGTGATAAAAACTGAGGAATGGGGGTAATAAAAACTGAGAAGAGGGGTACTAAAAGCTGAGAGAATTTACTTTAAGTGTTGTTTGTTAGAGTATAAGTAAAAGAAAAACAGGTATTTATGTTGTTGAGTTGTTGATTATTTTCAAAATTCAAACGATTGTGATTTAAAATAATTGTCGTGAATTTTCATTACCTGAATACTACCTGATTTCTGGAAGTAATACTTTATTTGAGCAAAATTTCAATTCATGATAGTATTAATTCAAATAGTAAAATTATGTTTTCTATTCAGAATGTGGATATAAATAAAATTGTTTAAACAACCCGAACTTCGGTATTATTTTCAAAAATCAATTGACTTGGGATTATTAAATAAAAGATGCTCAATGGATATATTCTTGTTCTTCAAAATATAATATGATTCAGAATTCGAACCTTTTGCACAACCTTTCCTCTTATTCCAGTAATTTAAACCGATTGATTTTTTAAATGAAATTTCAACTCTCTTTTTATCAACAGTAATACGGTAAACACATTCCCCGTACTTTTGTCATGCTTAGTTGTTCGGAAAATAAACTGAATTCCGAAAGTGTGATTTGTTTTCAAAATCATTTAATTAAGTGTTAATTGTAATTTTCCATTGAGATTTTAGTTGAAAGATTCACTAAAATGATCACTGGAATTCACCAAAAACAAGCAAATTTTATTAAAACAAATCAGGTAATATAATATAGCAAGTACTTGTATTACAACTATTTATTATTGTTTTGCTGAGTCAAAGATAAGCCAAAAAACTACTCACCGTTTTACTCACCAGAATCTTGAAACTGATTGATTTACATTGATTGTGTAAAAAACATAAAAACCTGTAAATCATATGACTTACAGGTTTTTGATATCTTTTGATTTTTCAAAATGTAGTCCCACCGGTACTCCTTGATATTGAATTTTGTTAAATCCAATTGAACTTCAATAACTCTCAAAACCCTTTATATTAAAGGATTTTATATATTTGTAACAAAATTGGAAACGAAAAAATTTATCTGAATTCAGGAAAATTTGACACCATATTTGACACCACTTATATAATATTCATAAAATGAAGTACAATAAAAACCTAATCAAATTCAATCTGAAGAACACAAAAGACAAAGAGAAAAAAACTCAGATTTTCATGGTTTTTGTGTTTAAAGGTGAAAGAATCAGGTATTTTGTTCAAAGAAGAATTGAACCAAAATACTGGGATAATAAGAAACAAAGGGCAGATACAAATTATCCCAACTATCGTTCATTAAATACATTTTTAACAACTCTGGCAAATTTTCTTGAAACACAGTATAATAACCTTAATATAATTGGCGAACGTGTTACAGTTGAAAAACTTCGAAATCTACTGGATGAAAGAATAGGAAAGGAAGATAAACAACAAAGTTTATTTGACTATTACGATGAATTTTTGGAAGCATCAAAAAACATCAGAAGGATAAATACTCTAAAAAGCCATAAATCAACAAAAAACAAATTAGAGGAATTTGAAGCATACTCGAAAATCAAATTGACCTTTGATGGATTAGATCATAAATTTGATACACAATTTAAAGATTTTCTGATTAAAGAAGCAAAACTTACCAATAACACCATCTCAAAGTATTACCGGACATTAAAAGTATTCATGAACTGGGCAACAGAAAAGGGATACAATAAAAGTTTGGATTTTCAGAAGTTTAAGGCAAAACAAACCGAAGGAGAAATTTACTTTTTAACCTGGGAAGAATTAACCGGATTATACGAATTAGAAATCAAAAGTGAAAAGTTAAAAAGAGTCAGGGATATTTTCTGTTTTGCATGTTTTTCAGGATTAAGGTTTTCTGATATTGCAAATCTTAAACAAGAAAACATTAACAATGATTTTATTGAATTAAACACGATTAAAACAGGCTCTAAAACCAGAATTCCATTAAATAAATATTCAAAGCCAATTTATGAACGATACAAATCAGATGAAACGGTTTTTCTGTTCCCATCTATAAGCAATCAAAAAATGAATGACTACCTCAAAGAATTAGGGAAGTTGGCAGAAATAAAAGAACCTGTGAATATTTTTCATTACAGCGGCACAAAAAGAATTGAAAAAATCGTACCCAAATATGAAGTTCTGACTTTTCATGTGGCCAGAAAAACTTTTATTACCAATGCCATGATTAGGGGAATGTCAACAGAGGTAATAATGGATATTACAACTCATACTTCTTACAAAGCATTTCAACGATATTTTAAAATTGTGGATGAACATAAGAAAGAACAAATGAGTAAAGTTTTTGGATAGAATTTTGTGTTTTTTGAATCCTATTGAATGCTCTTTAAACTTTTTGGCGCAAAACGTTATTCATTTGGCGCAAAACCATTTACCCTATTGCACATTAAATTCAGTTCAATCATTTTTGATTCATAATTATAAAATAAAAATTATGGATTTAAAATTAAATTTAAGTAATGATTCAATTTCCGAGTTGGGAAAAATCATTAAAGAGTCAATCAAAGAGGAAATAAAAAGTTTATTTCCTGAGTCAAAAAAAAGTAGTTATACAGAACGAATACTTCTTAACCGAAAGCAAGCTTCAGTTTTGCTTGGATGTTCGTTGACAACTTTGTACTATTATCAGAAGGATGGAAGAATTCCTTTTCATCAGGTAGGCAGAAAAATACTATTTGATAAGGATGAATTGCTTGATCATCTGAAAGTGAAAACAAGAATTTAATTTCAGTCAATTTTTTGACAGAAATAAAGTAAAATGTTTTATAAAGTAATATAGTAATATGAATATCCAGATTAAAATTGATGATGCTTCTGTTAACCAATTTAAAGGCATTATCAGCAAAGTTGTTGAAAAAGTGATGAAAGATGTGCTACAAAGCCAAAGAGTGTTTAATAACTCCGTAAATGGTGATGAAACACTAATTACACGTAATGAAGTAATGAAAATGTTAGGTGTTTCGCACAGCACTTTATATCATTATCAAAAAAATGGAACAATCCCCTTTCTTAAAATTGGCAAACGTGTTTTATTTAAAAAATGCGACATTACCGATAACATTGATTTGATTGGAAAGATGAACGATTAAAATATAAAAATTGTAAGGATTATAAATCCGAAAATTCAAATGAAAAAGCTGCGAATGTATTGCAGCTTTTTTTATTGAGTTGAAATGAAATAAAACAATTAATCCAATGTAGAAATAGATTTCTTGCGCGTGCGATATCTCATAGCGCAAGGTGTCTTAAAATAAGACTGCTAACCGTTCCAAAAAACGAAGGTTTAAGTTATGTATTTCAAGTGTTTCCGTGAGTTTATAAAAGCAAAAAAACGCACTTTTTTATTTTTTCAATCTAATAAAATCTAATTTTACCTAATAAAATATTAAGTACACTGAAAAAGTATGTTTCAAGAGTTCAATATGGCAAATGATTTTTTGGTGGTAAAACCAAAAGGCATCTTATTATTATACTTAGCACATATTTTATTAATTAAATTTACGTACTATTTTAAAAGGATTTTAAACCAAAAACTAATCTACCCCGTTAGATGAACTTTTTAATAAACACATGGCCGACGGGATTATTGACCTTCCAAAAGCAAAAATAAATAAGAATAAAATAAATCAAATTATATTGCTTCTAAGAACAAACAGCCTTGATGAATTGGTGAAGCAAAAAGTTATTTCAAGAGCAACAAAGTATAATTATATGAATGTCCTTAAGAAGCTCAAACTTGGAGTAAATCAATTGGCAGTAGATGAAACCCAGGTACAAACGGCATTGGATTTTTCAGGTTATTTAGACAGTTATTCTGCATGTTATCATGCTTTACCATTGAGGAATAGGTATTTGGACTGACCATAGAAACAAATGGATATTTCAAAGGGTAGCAATTTTGCTGCCCTTTTTTGTAAAGTATAATGTAAAAAAACTTTTTTATATTTTTATAACATAAAGTAATTTCACAAATCAATGAACTCCAAACTTAATATATTGCTATCTAAAGAAGGACTGAAAAACAAATTCGTCATTTTATCGATATTGGATTTAAAGTAACAACTTCAAACAAGTAACGTGTTTTTTTGAAACGGTTTTTTTGCTCGAAGTATAAGATTATATATTTTAAAAATTGTTTAACTATCATAAGAAATACTTATGTCTCAGAACATAATTTCAAAAACTTTAAAAATCAGAAAGATGAATTACTTTAGAGCAAAAGTTGGGTTGTCACCCCAATCGGATGTTTAAATAAATAAGATAATGGAGATATAACCAAATGTTTAGAGTTGTAAAACCGGTTGCATCTAATTTAAAGAATGGAATAGAGTACAATAAATCAAAAATAAAATAAGTAATTTGTAAACAAATTTATTATTATGGCTGAAAAGGACATATATATTAAAAACTATCTGTATCCAGAAGCAAAAAAGCTTTTTAAGTGTACTCTTAAGACAATTGATGAAATTAAAGAAGAGTGCGTTTATGTTGTTGACACAAATGCATTACTGTTACCGTACACTATAAGTAACAAAAGTCTACTTGAAATTGAAAGGATTTTTAGTAATCTAATTAAAGAGAATAAAATTTTTATACCTGGACAGGTTGCAAGAGAGTTTGTTAATAGAAGACCTGATAAAGTAAAGGAAATCCTATCGAAACTTATAAGCAAACAGAATAAAACAACAAGCCTTTTTGGAATTAATACAAATTACCCTCTTCTAGAGCCATTAAATGGTCAACCTGAATTATTAGAACTTGAAAAAACTATTTCAGAACAACTTAAACTCTATAATAGTCATCTAAATAATGTTATTAAACAAATTAAATCATGGACTTGGAATGATCCAATAAGTAAAATTTATAGTAATCTTTTTGAAGAGGATACAGTAATTGAATTTGTTCATACAGAAGAAGATACAAGAGATTTTAGAAAACGAAGTGAACATAAAATTGCACCGGGTTATAAAGATGGAAGTAAGTCTGATGATGGTATTGGCGATTATCTAATATGGAAAACTATTCTAAAACTTGGGAAAGAAAAAAAATGTAGTATTATCTTCATATCAGGAGAAGAGAAACCTGATTGGTGGTACCGTAGTGAGAAAGAGCGAATATTTCCAAGATTCGAGCTCATACAAGAATTTGAAAGAGAATGTCAACAATCATTTCATATAATGAAGCTATCCGAATTAGTTGAAATGTTTGGCGCGGAGGAAGATATTATTGAAGAAATAAAACTTGAAGAAAAACCAGGAGAGAGATTATATACAGACGAAAGCAATTCAGCAGGTCCGGACACTTCCTTGATGTAAATTTAAAAACTTTGAAAAAATGTATAAAAAAGCATATATCCTCGTTTTCGATAAAAATGAAATTGACGAAAATCAATTAAATATAGCTATTCAAGCTCATCATAAAGATGGTAGTATTATCGACTGGTGGCATTATATTAAAACTTGCTATATTATCATATCGAACAAGTCAGTAGATACACTTGCAAGGTCAATCGGTAACAGCTTAATCTCTGAAAAGAAATTTCTTATGATTGAAGTTAACATGAACAACAGACAAGGTTGGTTGACTCAAGAAGCTTGGAAATGGTTAAATGAAAATAAAGGGAATTCTTACTCCCAATATTAAAAATACTGGAACAAACAATGAAAATAATTTTATTAGGATTAGGTATTATTTATGAATATTTTAGACATAAATAAACATCTATGAGAGTTGAAAGATTTGTCTGTTAAAATCTACTACAAACCAAATGATAACCGTATTAGGTAATTCTGGAAAGAGTAACTACATATGAATAGAAACCTTTTTGATAAATATTTTAAAATCTTACCAAAACAGAATTGGTTAGCTAGTAGGGAAACTGAATTTATGAATATGATATCTTCATGCAAAACTGCTCAACAAGAGGATTTGATATTTAGTTTATTAGAAGAATTTCAATATATAGGCAATGACATTTTGAATAGATATATTGAATCTATAGCTGATTACATTATTAACGAAACAGGATTTGATATAAATAAAACACAGATTGTGGGAATGGCGATGGATGACAAACCTGATAGTAGCCAATGGATTTTACATCAGCTTAAACCAATTTTAACAAAAAAAGGATGGAATAACGTATTAATTACAACTAGATTTGATAAGGGTGTTAAAATAATGAATAAAGATAATTTAATACAACTTATTTTAATTGATGAATTTATTGGTTCTGGGCAATCTGTTGAAGGTAGAATGAAATTATTAAAGGAAAGGGCAACAAGAGATTATGAAATAAAAGCTTGTTTTATTGCTGGAATGGAATTCGGAATCAACAGAGTTATTAATAGTTTTTCTGACTTTAGATGTTTTATACCATTAAAAAAAGGAATTAGTGAGAGATACAAAGATGAAGAAAGGAATGCAGCTATTGTCTATATGACAGAACTTGAATCTACTTTATTGCCGCAAATTAATGATAAGAATCTTGCTGAATATCATTTAGGTTTTAATGGAGCAGAGGCATTGTATTCTTCTTTTGGTAACACACCCAATTCTGTTTTTCCTTATTTTTGGTGGCCTTATTATTATAATAAATTAAATAGAAAACCTATTTTGATAAGAAATGAGAAGGGCTTGGGATTATGAAAACTACAAGAATTGATATAAAAATACTACTTGATTTGTTTAAGTCAGTTGATGGTTTAATTCCATACATATTTTATCAAAGGTACAAGTATAGCCCTGCAACTGTGTTTAATACGTTATCAAAATTCAATAATTATATTGAAAACGTAAATGATAAATATGTTTTAACAAAGGCAGGGAGAGAGTATATTGAAAAAAATAGATTTGTTTTTGGCAATGATAAATTTGAAAGAATACCTGAAGAATTTAAGGTTAAAAGAATAGAAATTAATGAACCCTACTTGCCAGATATTACAAAACTTTCAAAAGAAATATTAATATTACAACATAAAGGTGATGGTCAGGAAACTTGCACTTAGAAGGTGTAGTCGCCTTCGTGAACTCAGGCTTTATATAGCCAATGGACTAAAGTTGTACCAACTTTAGTCCAGGTTCGCTCAGCAAAGCTGAGACAAACCCACTTAACATTAAAGTTAAGTGGAGCGTCTCCATTAACTTTAATGTTAAGTGGATTGCTAAAGATAGAGAAAGAAGTTTTCCATCACCTTTTATTTTTTTATATGGATAGAAATCAAATACTTGAGAATTGGGAAAAGTTTTTTAACAGTAAAGGCTTAGATAAAAAGTTTCAGGAAGCATATTTAGCTTATATTGATACCATATTATCTAAAAACCTCCCTATAATTTTTGAAATTGCACACCTATCCCTATTGCTCGGAAGAACCACTTCATATTTAAATACCGTAGCTTTTTCTCCTGAATCTCACTATCGAGAATTTAGAATGAAGAAAAGGAGTGGTGGTTTTAGAACCATTGATGTGCCCTACCCAGCATTATTAGAGTGTCAATATTGGATATATGAAAATATTTTATCAAAAATAAAATTAAATTATTGTGCTCATGGGTTTGCACGCAAAAAGTCTATAATTACAAATGCTAAAGTTCATTTAAATCAACCTGAACTTTTGAAAATAGACTTGGAAAATTTTTTTCCTTCAATTAGTAAAGATAGGGTCATTGCATTGTTTCATAGGTTAGGTTATTCAACCGAAGTTTCTTTCTATCTGGCTTCAATTTGTTGTGTGAATAAATGTCTTCCTCAAGGCGCACCTACTAGTCCGGCTTTAAGTAATATAATTTCAATTAAACTTGATAATAGAATACTTGCTCTCGCTAAAAAGTTTGACTTAAAATATACAAGATATGCAGACGACTTGGCAATTTCAGGGGAAAAAATTCCTGTAAAATTTATTGAATACATATCCAGCATTATTGATGATGAAGGATTTAAGGTTAATAAGACAAAAACTCAGTTGTACAATGGAGGTGGAAAACGTATTTTAACAGGTGTTTCTATAAGTACAGACAAATTAAAAGCTCCAAAGGAATACAAAAGAAAATTATTTCAGGAGCTTTACTATATTAATAAATATGGATTAAATTCCCATATCACAAAAGAGAAGATTCGATTGCCTTATTATGCTAATTCATTGATTGGTAAATTAAACTATGTTTTAAATATTGAACCGGGAAACACAAAAGCAAAAGCATTTAGAAACAATTTAGTTGAAATGGGAAAAGTGTATACCCACCACAAAGTAGAATAAATATTCCCTGGGGTAGTAATAAATTCAAGAGCATTATCAACTTTAATTTCCTTGTAAATTTGAAAAGAATAAAAACCTTAGTTGGTTGCTATTCTTAACCAAAGGGTAGTTGAAAGTGGACAAGAACCAAAAAAAACCATAAAACTCTTAAGTTAAAATGACAAAAAAATAATTGCCAGACATCAAAGTAAGAATGTTTAAGCCCGGTCGCAGACCGTTCTACAGTTTTCATACACTTTCTCTTTTTGCAATAGCTCTCACCTCGTTGTTGCTTTCTAAAATAAACTGATAAAAAAATTGTATTTTGAGACTTTTATTTGAGTAAGTTAAAGATATGACAGGTTATAGAAATAAAATAGACAGCTTATTTGTTGAAAATTTAGGATACATCTTTACAGGTGAATCTTTACCGATTCCTGAAATTGATGGGAATGAAAATGTATTAAGTATTTCTAAAGAATATTCTGGCGGTGGCATTGACGTAATACTTGTTGAGTGTGCCGACAGAATTTTAGAGTTTCAAAAAAAGCTCATCAAAAACCAAAAAACTTTCTTTCCTAATTCGCATTTCTTGTTTATATCAAACAATGGCAAGGTCTATGATATTTATAATATCAGTGTCTGTGACTGAAAAACGTTGACCTAAAAAAAGGTTAACAAGATGCAAGGAAATGGATTTTTTAATGAAGAACAAAGACTTAAACAAAACCGTTATTTCAGTTTAGATTTTAAAAAGAAGCGAGTTCAGGAACTGGAAC
>JBGSRA010000151.1:0-3063 GCA_041737765.1 Draconibacterium sp.
TGCTCCCCAGCAGAGCCTGTGTCCTCTTCCTCTTTACAAAAAACAAAGTTAATTTGTTGATGATAAATTAATTGCAAAATGAAATAAAAAATAGTCAAAAAATAATGCTCCGAAAATTTGGATTACAACATAGAAGGGGTGCGGCTTCAGCCGTGGGGTGGTTGAATGGTAATAGATTCTGGATGATGACGGAGTTTGTTTATTAACCCCTCCGTTTCCGACGCTGTGGCCACTGGATTTTGGTCAAAAAATCCCCTCACTTCGTTCGTCCCCTTAAAAGAAAAGGGGGACAAATTTCGGAAGATGTTTTGTATTGCCCCGGGTTTCAACCCGGGGATCAAATGAACCACAATAAACCCGCCCCGCAGCCATGAAATGCAGATTATAACCAAACTGCCGCTTATTTGGTACTAACAGTCTGAAAGGCAAATGAATTGTTTTATTCAGTATTTCACCGAATCTGTTTCGGGATAATTGTCCCACCTGTGGCGGGTTTCGTCCGGTTGGGTGTGTGGTTTGCGTAGCAGTGCTTTTGCAATAAATATCGGGCATTTAATGGCGAAGTACTTGAAATTAAAACTGGGTAGGTTTTTCAACCAGTTTTAAATGGTTTTGTAAAGGTGTTTGATTGGTTAATGAGTTTTTGTCTTTGCGCTTTTGCCTATTGTCTTTTGCTATTTGCCTATTTCCTTTGTTTTTTGCCTTTGCTCTTTGCCCTTTGCTAATTGTAACAGCAATACAATGAAATAAAACCTATTTTGCCGGGGCAAACCGGTGTTTCAAAAAAATTTAAACTGCGGTTTAACGGTGTGGCACTGATGCTGATGTACATCACCATTCCCGGGTAAAAACGTTTAGTCAGTTCCCCCAGAGTCAACTGGCTTTCTGACACAATGGGCCGTGAAATACCCAAACTGGAAAACAGTTTTAAATTTTCCATAAGTGTTGGTATAAATATGTTGTGTGGTTTTATTTTGAAAAAGACCCTTATTTCTTATCAAAAAAACCATTTACAAGTTCGGAATTATTTTAGTAGGTTGTTTCTTTTTCTGACCATATATTGAAAAAAACATTTGGGTTGTTTGCAGGAATTTTGATTATTCTGAAAGTAGCCGGATACTTTATACCAGATACTTGATAGGATACTGGGTACTGGATGCTGGATACTGGATACTAGATTCTAGATCCTAATTATTTAATGCCGAATGATGGTAAATCGTAAATCTGTAATTCGTAAATCAAATTTGTATTTCTTTCTTTAGCTCCCGACTCTGTTCTCCCAACTTCCGGCTTATATCTATTACTTTCCGCAATTAACAAATACTTTACAAAAGCTTTTGAACATGGCTTTATACAAGTCGAAAGTTCAAAGAGCTGATTGTTTTTCTATATTTGCGACCTTAATTATTGAACCTGATTTTTATCCAAGAAGCATGAGAAACATCAAATTTATTACTGCCAAAGAAGCAGTCAAAGTAGTAAAATCAAATGACCGTGTGCATTTACACAGCGTTGCCGTAACACCACACCCTTTAGTTGCCGCCATGTGCGAAAGAGGGCGCAACAAAGAGTTCAGGAATGTACGTATTCAACATATTCACACCGAAGGTCCTGCTCCTTATGCCGACCAGGAGTTTGAAGGAATATTTCAGCTTGAATCGTTTTTTGTTGGACACAACGTACGTAAACAAACACAGGCAGGATGGGCTGACTATATTCCGGTATTTCTGCACGAAACACAACGTTTGATTCGTGAAGGATATTTGAAGGTAAATGTTGCCATGATTCAGATTTCGGTACCTGATAAATTCGGGTATGCATCACTTGGCACCTCGGTTGACGCCACATTGGCTGCAGTGGAAAAAGCTGATACAGTAATTGCAATTGTCAATCCAAATGTTCCGCGCGCTTTTGGCGATGCCATGATTCACATTAATGATATCGATCTTTTTGTTGAAGACGACAGTGAACTGATTGCAAAAGACCCCGGTCCGATTTCTGATACCGACAGAAAAATTGGTCGTTTTGTTGCCGAGCTCGTTGACGACGGAGCTACTTTGCAGATGGGAATTGGGGCAATTCCAAATGCTGTTTTGTCGATGTTAGGTAACCATAAAGATTTAGGGGTTCACTCTGAAATGTTTGCCGATGGCATTTTACCGCTGGTTGACAAAGGTGTGGTTAACGGGAAAAATAAAGCCATTGACAAAGGTAAAATGGTGGCCACTTTCCTGATGGGATCGAAGGCATTGTATGAATTTGTGGATAATAATCCAGGTGTTGCCATGCAGGATGTTGCATATACCAACCGGGTAAATATTATTGCCCAAAACCCAAAAGTAACAGCTATTAACTCTGCATTGCAAATAGATATTACCGGACAGGTTTGTGCCGACTCTATTGGTACCATACACTATTCGGGTGTTGGCGGACAAATTGACTTTTTGCGTGGCGCTTCTCTTAGCCAGGGTGGTAAACCAATTATTGCAATTCCTTCGATAACCAATAAGGGAATCAGCAAAATAGCGCCTATTTTAACCCCGGGAGCGGGTGTTGTAAGTACACGTGCAAATATTCACTGGCTGGTTACAGAGTATGGCGCAGTAAACCTTTACGGGCGTTCGCTTCAGGACAGGGCAAAACTGATAATTTCGATATCGCACCCCGACCATCAGGAAACGCTTGATAAAGCTGCTTTCGAACGCTTTGGTCCGCACTTCCACTTTGTTTGGGATGCTGAATAGTTTGGAGTTTGGAGTTCAGGGTTCAGAGTTCAGAGTTCAGAGTTCGAAGTTTCGGGTTTTGAGTTCTGAACTCTGAGTTTAAAATATCAAGTAAGCAGCGACACCAGACAGTAGGCAGTAAACAATAGGAAGTCTATTTAGCAGTTACCAGCAGCAGTAGGCAGTAGGCAGTTTTATTATGTCTGTGACTGAAAAACGTTGACCTAAAAAAAGGTTAACAAGATGCAAGGAAATGGATTTTTTAATGAAGAACAAAGACTTAAACAAAACCGTTATTTCAGTTTAGATTTTAAAAAGAAGCGAGTTCAGGAACTGGAAC
>JBGSRA010000153.1:0-24862 GCA_041737765.1 Draconibacterium sp.
AGTTAACCGCTTCCTCTTTGCAAACAAAACTTTCATTTTAGAGGGGGGTGACTTTAAAATAAAAAATAATAACAACTGACTATGAGTTTATTAGAAGACTTAAACTTTCAAATTTTAGATTAGTCGGATAATAGTGTAAAAGAATATTTAATACCTAAAGTAGCAAACTTATTTGAGATTGGAGAATCCCCTTCTTCGTCAAAGGGATTTGAATATGAAAAATTGGTCGGTGAGGTTTTCAAATTTATTGGATTTGAAGTTGAATCCCTTGGTCAGGGAACAGGAAGGAATCCAGATGCATTACTAAAATTCAGAGAAGAACATATCGCATTTATTGTTGATGCAAAAGCCTACGGAGAAGGTTATTCTTTAGGTAGAGACGACCGTGCTATCAGAGAATATATAGATAAATATTGTCCTAGATTGAAAAAGGAAGGATTTACCAAAATTGGTTTTATAATAGTTAGTAATTCATTTAAATCTGACTTAAATGAATTTGCTAATGATATAACCTGGAATACTGATATCAAAAGATTTATTCTTCTAACTACTAATGCTTTACTTTATTTATTAGCGTATAAAACTAAGGATGATAAAATAACCTTGCCAATTATTATAGAAAATCTAACAGCATTAAATGGAATCATCGAAGCACATCAAATCATTGAAAAATTCGATGATATTTAATTAGAATGAATTCAAATTAACCCTATTAAATAATAATTAATTGACACTAAATTTGACACCTTGTTAAAAACAAAACGCTGTAAATATATAATTTACAGCGTTTTATAATTTAATTATGTAGTCCCACCGGGAATCGAACCCAGATCTACGGTTTAGGAAACCGCTATTCTATCCGTTGAACTATGAGACCTTGCCTTTTTCAGGTCTGCAAAAATAGCCAAATCTTTTTTTATGGCAAGCCAATCGAATAATATTGTGTAATTTATTGAATTTTAAATCACAACGATTTTGTATTTTTATTTCCTGATAAATCTAAAACAGATTAAAAATGGGAAAGAACATCATCAACCGCAGAAATTTTATTGGTACCGGTTTGGCTGCCGCTGCTTCCGTAACCGTGGGAAAAACGCTTGCCTCCGAAAACGAATTGAGCCATGTTCCTTTTAAGAAGAACGACGAACACCCCTTTAATCCTGTAACTTACAGTGCAATGCCAACCCGGTCACTGGGCAAAACCGGCTATAAAGTTGGGGTTTTAAGTTTGGGTGGCCAGGCAACACTGGAAATCGCAGGGCGCGAAGAAGAATCAGAAAAAATCATTCACCGCGCCATCGATTTGGGAATCAACTATATCGATACTGCTGCATCTTATGGAAAAGGTGTTAGTCAATTGAATATAGGTCGCGTTATGAAAACACGACGTAACGAAGTTTGGCTTTCAACCAAAACTCACGATCGCACTTATGACGGTTCGATGCGTTTGTTGGAAGAGAGTTTAAAAAACCTTCAAACCGACCATATCGATACCTGGCAGTTGCACAACGTGCAGCGAAAAGATGATTTAGATAAAATATTTGCTTCTGACGGCGCTATTAAGGCGATGGAAAAAGCCAAAGCAGAAGGAATGGTACGAAATATTGGAATTACCGGTCATTTTGAACCGTTGGTTTTGCTCGAAGCCATTAAACGTTATCCGTTCGATTCGATTTTACTGGCTGTAAATGCTGCCGATGTGCATTACCTGAGTTTTAAAAATTATTTGCTTCCAGAAGCTCAGCGACAGGGAATCGCCATTATCAGCATGAAAATTGCAACACGCGGACGAATGCTGTCGTGTTGGACCCCGCCGCCACTCGAAGAACAAACCGATGCCCGTTTACGCACTCCAAAATCGGGTACAATTTCAATAAAAGAAGCGCTAACTTACAATATGAGTTTACCGGTCAGCACTTCGATAATTGGAGTTGACAGCATTGCGCAAATTGAGGAAAATGTGAAAATTGCATCCGAATTTACACCGTTAAGCCAGTCGCAAATGGAGGAACTTGAAATTAAAACTTTGCCAATTGTAAGACAGGGATTGTATTTCAGGCGTTGGGATTTAGGGGCCTGACTAAGTTCAGTAATTAGAAATAATCAATATCAACTTAAACCATAAACAATCATGAATCACTTCAAAACCAAGGTGTATTTACTTCTTTGTTGTCTGTATTTTTCAATTGGCTGTTCAACTCAAAACGAACAGATTTCAATTTCTGCTGATATCGATAATCCTAAAATTCAATTTGCCATTGATGAAATTAGGGCAGCTTTTGCAGAAAAGGGAATTGAAGTTGATATTACCAAAAGCAATAAAGCGGATATCGTTTTTTCATTCGAAAAGAAAAACGCTGAAATTAAATCTGAAGGATATAGTATTACAAAAAAGTCAAAAAAAATCAGAGTAACAGGTTTTGATGATGCGGGTTTGATGTATGGAGGGCTCGAACTTGCAGAACAAATCAAACTGTTTGGTTTTGAAGGTGTCTGGGAAACAACACAAAATCCTTATATGGAAAGGCGCGGAACAAAATTCAATATTCCGCTTGATGTCCGCACGCCAAGTTATACCGATGTTTCAGATGTGGCTCAGAATAACATTCCTGAAATGTGGAATTTCGATTTCTGGAAGGAGTATATCGACAATCTGGCACGATACCGGTTTAACCTTATTTCGTTGTGGAGTTTGCACCCGTTTCCGTCGATGGTTAAAGTTCCCGGATACGAAGATGTAGCACTTGACGATGTTCAGCGCTCAACCGTAAAATGGAACGAAAATTACGATTTGGAAGCCACTGGGTTCGATGCTCCCGAAATTTTGGAGAACCCTGAAATTGTAAAACAGATTTCGATAGATGAAAAAATTGAGTTCTGGCAAAAGGTGATGCGCTACGCCAAAGGACGAAACATTGATTTTTACGTGGTTACCTGGAATATTTTTGTAAACGGCACCGATGGAAAATACGGAATTACTGATAAAATAGACAACCTAATAACACGCGATTATTTCAGAAAAAGTGTCAAACAGATGTTTTTAACTTATCCGGATTTAGCTGGAATTGGCCTCACAACCGGAGAAAATATGAAACAAGCCAGTTTTCAGGAAAAAGAAGACTGGGCTTACGAAACCTATGCACAGGGAGTTTTGGATGCAGCGGAAGAAATGCCCGACCGGAAATTTGTTTTTATCCACCGTCAGCACATGGCTGGTGCACGTGATATTGCAGAAAAATTCAAACCGATTATCGGGCACAAAAACATTGAGTTCAAATTTAGTTTTAAATATGCACAGGCACATGTTATGAGTGCGGTGGAACAACCATTTCATGAGAACTTTGTAAAAGATATTGGTAATATTAAAACACTTTGGACACTTCGAAACGACGATAATTATTACTTCCGCTGGGGCGCTCCCGATTTTGTGAGGGCATTTATTCAAAACATTCCAACCGAAGTTACAAAGGGTTTTTATTACGGTTCCGACCAGTGGATTTGGGGTCGGGAATTTACTTCGAAACAACCGGAAACACCGCGGCAAATCGAAATTGTAAAACACTGGTATCACTGGATGATGTGGGGCAGGTTGGGATTTGATCCGAATTTAACAAACGAAAGATTTATACAAATACTTCAACATAAATATCCGGAAGTTGAAGCTGAAAAACTGTATGAAGCATGGCAGGAAGCATCGATGATTTATCCCGTCACTACCGGATTTCATTGGGGAGCACTCGATTTTCAGTGGTACATTGAAGCGTGTAAAAGCCGGAAGGAATTTGCACAAAACGAAACCGGATTTCATGATGTTAACCGGTTTATTAATCTGCCACCTCATCCGGAATCAGGATTTCAATCCATCCCCGATTTTGTAAAAATGGTTGTTGAAGGAGAAACAACTGAGTTTTTGACACCGGTTGAAGTTGCAGTGAAACTGCACTGGCACTCGGACAAAGCGCTTTCAATTCTCGAATCGCTGGAATCCACAACAAACAAAGAACTTGAATTTACACTACACGATATTAAAACGATGGCTCTGCTCGGTAAATACTATGCTCATAAAATTGCAGGATCTACACAACTTGCTTTGTATCGCGAAACAAAAGACAATAGTTACCGGGACAAATCGATTGAAGAGTTAACACTTGCGCTTGAATCGTGGAAAGAATACACCGAAATAGCTCTTCAGCAAAACATTAATCCAATTTGGACCAACCGTGTCGGAATTGTCGATTGGAATAAAATTACGGAATGGGTGGAGCATGACATTAAAATTGCAAAAGCCAATTAAGGAAAGCTTTTAAATATTACTATAATCCATAACCACATCCCTTTTTCAGCAGAATAATTATCTTTGCGGTTCAATTCAAGAAAGTTTATCATGTTAGACAAAATCAAGGCTTTACAGGAAGAAATTGAAAAAATAGTTGTTTCGGGAAAAGTGGAAGTTGAAGAGCTTCGGTTAAAATACGTTAGTAAAAAGGGGAGTATCAGTCAGCTTTTCGAAGACTTTAAAACTGTTTCGCCCGAGCAGAAAAAGGAAGTTGGACAAGCAATTAACACGTTGAAAAACTTTGCGGTTGAAAAGATAAACACTTTAAAAGAATCGTTTGAAGCAGCTTTTAATGGTGATTCGGGATTGGATCTGACTATGCCAGGCGAATCTGTAAAACTGGGAACAAGGCACCCGTTATCTCTTGTAAAAAACGAAATCATCGGAATTTTTGGAAGACTTGGTTTTACTGTTGCCGAAGGTCCTGAAATTGAGGACGACTGGCACGTTTTTTCTGCATTGAATTTTCCGCCGGAACACCCGGCCCGCGATATGCAGGACACTTTTTTCATTGAAAAAAATCCCGATGTTTTGTTGCGAACCCACACTTCGAGTGTACAAATTCGTGTAATGGAACGTACTCAACCACCTATCAGAATGATTTTTCCGGGACGGGTTTTTCGTAATGAAGCCATTTCTGCCAGGTCGCATTGTATTTTTCATCAGATTGAAGGTTTGTATGTAGATGAAAATGTGTCGTTTGCCGACCTGAAACAAACTTTACTGCAATTTGCAAAAGAACTTTTTGGTGAAGGAACTCAAATCAGGTTGCGTCCTTCCTATTTCCCGTTTACCGAACCCAGTGCCGAAATGGATGTAAGCTGTTCAATTTGCGGAGGAAAAGGATGCAATGTTTGTAAATACAGTGGTTGGCTCGAAATTCTGGGTTGCGGAATGGTTGATCCAAACGTACTTGAAGCATGCAATATCGATAGCAAAAAATACACAGGTTTTGCTTTTGGTATGGGAATAGAAAGAATTACGATGTTGCGCTACGGAATAAAGGATATCCGTCATTTCTTCGAAAACGATGTGAGATTTCTTAAACAGTTCGAATCGGCGATGTAATCTACATTCACTAATTCAGGCTGATTTATTCATCCTTTTTTTATTTCATTCAATACATTACAAGAAGCAATATAACTAGTTTTGTATCTTTTTTTTCCGAATAAACCGGTCGTCAGATTTTGTAGTTCGTTGTTAATATTTTCAAGAGATTGAGTTATTGTTAAACGAAATAAACCTGCGCATCTAACACATGATTCCTGATTTAGTTCAGTAGTTTTAAAAAAGGCACTTTTTAATGATTCAATGGAATTTAGATAATCTCTTTCGAAGTGATAATTATTAGCTTCTGAATAGCATTTATTAATTACGGATAAGTGTTCTTTACAGTTATGACCACCAGCCCGACAAGTCAACAACTCAATTTTTACTTGTTGTTTATTGTTAGGTTTATGTTCTGTTTGTTCGGTTAATGAAAATAGTCTGTTTTTGTTCATTTTCATCAAAAATTACAGTACTGAATTTAATATATGTTAAGAAAATACTAATTTCAATTGGTAATGATTTAAAATTTATCCAGGTAATTTTTTTAATATTTTTTGCAGTTTCGAAGTAACAATATTTTTTAATATTATAAAATTTTAAGTAAATATTTTTCACAAAAGTTATTAAAAATCAACTGTTAAAAGAGGGATAACGGAAATTCTATTCTGTTAAACAGAAATTCATGTTTTCTTTTCAAAAATAAAATCAAGGTTGAGTGTAGTCTATTATTAAAAATTATCTCCTGGTCATCTTGAAAATCCGGAATTAATTTAAAAACTTCAAAATACAAGTAATTCAATCTATCACTTAAATTGAGAAATTTCGGCTACACTCAACCTGATATTTTAGCCGGGATATCAATTTTTCAGACAACCCAATTTTATTAAGCAGCTATTTCTACATGTTTTTTCAAGCTGATTTTTACCGGAGTCGGATTAATCAGGTTGTCGTTCACCGGGCACCGGCTTTCAATTATTTCGAGCCATTTTGCCAGATTTGCCTCATCGGTTTCTGCATCGGGAAATATATTTACCCTGATTTCTTTATACCCGGCCCTGTCGTTTGTAGGATTTCCAAATACTTTGGCCGGATTCAGATCTCCTTCGAGTTCAATCCTTATATTATTAAGTTTAAATCCCAGTTCAGCAGCCACAATATGGCCCATAACATTTAAACAGCCTGCATACGCCGCCAGTAAAAATTCAACCGGATTTGCACCCTGATCGGTTCCTCCCAAACCTTCAGGTTCATCAATGGTTAGTGTAAACTGTCGTGTTTTTGCAACAAATTTTGTGGGGTTCACATTTTGTCCTGATAATGAAAATAATAAATCTGACATTTTAAATTATTTTATTTGATTTTTATGTTATGCAATTGCTTTTCCTGCTTCTTTAGCTCCCGGAACTTCTGTAATTTTTCCGCTTTTTACATCGTAAATAAAACCATAAACTGAAATTGTTTTGGAAACAAGCGGATGGTTTCTGATCCGTTTAACATCATTCAAAACACTGACTTCCAGATTTTTTATGGTTAGCCAGTTAATGTATTGTCCTTCGTTAGAACCTCCTCCCGTTTTAAGGTTACGCCATCCATTCTCATCAATGGTTGCAGATTCGAGGTTCTCCTTCAACAATCCCAAAATGATTTCGTTGGTAAAGGTTTCCATTCCGCAATCGGTATGATGAATAACAAACCACTCGTTAGTACCCAACAGTTTATGACTAATTACCAGCGACCGGATTGCATCATCACTGGCTCTGCCTCCTGCATTGCGGATAACGTGTGCATCACCTTCTGAGAGTCCGGCATATTTTGCCGGATCCAACCGGGCATCCATACAGGTTAAAATGGTAAATTTACGTCCCGGGGGCATTGGCAGGTTACTTTTCTCTCCAAACCCTGCTGCATAATTCTGGTTGGCAGCAACAACTTCATTTAATACATTACTCATAATTCTTTTTTTTTGAGTTATAAAATCGGTTAAAAAAATCCATAAAAAAAGGCTCTCCCATATCGGAAGAGCCTTTTCAGCCAAAGTAATATTATATCTTACCTCTTCCGCAAAATAACAATAGTACACATACACATCATTGTGCATGTCATCTGATTATTATTTCTGAAAGAATTAAGCATGTTTTTGTCTTTATTTTTGCCAAATATAGAAACTGATTTATAAAAAACAAGCGGTAAAAGCTTATTTAGAATTGCTGAAGCGATTTATATGATGTTAAATTCAACTGATTCAGGTATTTATGCTGATATCAGATTTTCAGAATTTTTTCAATCTGTGAAAGTTCTTCATCCTCAAAACTTAAGTTTCTCAGAGTTTCCACGTTATCATCGATTTGTTTTACCGAACTGGCGCCAATCAATACCGAGGTTATACGTTTGTCTCTCAGTACCCAGGCAAGTGCCATTTGTGCCAGCGACTGACCACGTTGCAGTGCAATTTCATTCAGTTTGACAATTTTATCGTGAGCCGTATCAACATGTTCTTTTTTCAGAAAAACTTCGCGGGTGGCGCGACTGCCTTCCGGAATCCCTTTCAGATATCGATCGGTTAAAAGTCCCTGTGCCAGCGGTGAAAACGGGATACAACCGATACCTTCCTCTTCCAGAACATCCAGTAATTCGTCTTCAATCCACCGAACAAACATCGAGTATTTTGGCTGATGAATCAAACACGGAGTTCCCAGTTCTTTCAGAATGCGGGCTGCTTCACGGGTCATGTCGGCTGGGTAGTTTGATATGGCTGCGTAAAGCGCTTTCCCTGAACGAACAGCCTGGTCAAGTGCCATCATGGTTTCTTCAATGGGTGTGTCGGGGTCGGGACGGTGCGAGTAAAAAATATCGACATACTCCAGTCCCATTCTTTTTAAACTCTGGTCGAGGCTCGAAAGCACATATTTGCGGCTGCCCCATTCGCCGTATGGTCCGGGCCACATCAAGTAGCCGGCTTTTGTCGAAATTATCAGTTCGTCGCGGTGTGCCTGAAAATCCTGTTTCAGAATTTTACCAAAGTTTTCTTCAGCCGAGCCGGGAGGTGGGCCGTAATTGTTGGCCAAATCGAAATGGGTAATTCCCAAATCAAAGGCACGATGTAACATTTCTCTTCCGTTTTCAAAAACATCAATCCCTCCGAAGTTGTGCCACAATCCGAGCGATACTGCCGGAAGTTTTAATCCCCATTTCCCGCAACGATTGTATTTCATGGTATCGTAGCGGTTTTCGTCTGCAATGTATGTCATAATATTATTGTTTTGATTTGGTAAAATTATGTTTTCAAGAAGGCTGAAAGTTATCCTTTTTTGAGGAGTTGCCCAAAATCAACCCAATTTTTTTGGGGAATAGTATTCAGGAAACTGAAAAAGTGTTCATCATTTTTAGGAGGTAATAAAAAAATATTTTCAGAAACCGGTTATACATTCAGAAATAATAAAACCAAACTCAGTTAAATGCAATAATTAGAACTACTTTTATATCTGTATGTCACTGATTTAAAATAAAGAAGTACATCGGATTATTCATTGTCAGGGCGGAAATCCGGAGTGTATTAAAAATAAATTACCATAAAAATTACTGGTATGAAAACACTTTCTGGGAAGATTCTTAATCAATTGGGATGGAAAATTTCGGGAGAATTCCCAGACATCAAAAAATCGGTTACCATATTTGCTCCTCACACAGCACACATCGATGCAATTTACGGGAAACTTGGATTTACCGAACTGGGCGTAAAATTTCTTTTCCTGTCGAAAAAAGAGCTGTTCTT
This sequence comes from Draconibacterium sp., assembly GCA_041737765.1. Classification (GTDB taxonomy): domain Bacteria; phylum Bacteroidota; class Bacteroidia; order Bacteroidales; family Prolixibacteraceae; genus Draconibacterium. Next base: position 9,159 of record JBGSRA010000153.1, read on the forward strand.
TTTTCCCATGAATTTAGTGATGAAAAAATTTGGTTCAATAGCTGTTCGGGGTGTAAAAAATAAAAATGCCATTTTCCAGGTGGTTGATTTACTGAATGATGCTGAAGAACTGCACATTGTGGTTTCTCCCGAGGGTTGGATAAAGCGGGTAACGAAATGGAACAAGGGATTCTATTATATGGCGGTTAAGGCAAAAGTTCCGATTGTTGTTGGTTACCTCGATTATAGGAAAAAGGAGATGGGTGTAAAAGGAGTAATTTATGATACTTCGGATTTCAATGGCGTGATAAAACAAATAAATGCATTTTATGAAGGAGTAACCGGGAAATGTCCGGAGCAGTTTGCATTTCACGAAATTGAAATGGTGAATTAACGTTGTTTTATAGCATAAAGTTTTGACATGGTGGCAACATAAAGTACACCATTTGCAGCAACTGGTGTGGAATGTATTGCGCTGTCTAGTATTACCGAATCCAAAATAATTAATTCACTGCCTTCTTTCAAAATCCAAAAATCGCTGCCCCGCGAGCCCACGTAAATTTTTCCATCGGCAACCAAAGCCGAACTCCACGAATCCTGTTCAAGTTTATGTTTCCAAATCGTTTTTCCGGTTTCCGCATCGTTGCAATTCAGGTTTTTTCCACAGTCGGTAACATATAAAAGTCCTTTTGAAATGGCGGGAGTTGACGCCGAGTGCTCTTCAAGCGGGTACGACCATATTTCGCCGGTTGCAGTAATATCGCCGGCTTTAGTTGCGTCAACACATTTTACCCATGCCTCTCTTTTTCCCCACCAGATATCGCCACCAACAGTTACATAAATGCGGTTTTTGTAAAATACCGGCATTCCCAGAAAATTACTTGGACTTACCTTTTGATTTCTCAGGTAGCTATGAATATTTTCTTTGGGTGCTGACGGGTCGCAATCGAATTGCCATACTTTTTTTAACGACTGAACTTCTCCAAACGGATCTGCCTTGGTAAGGGCTTCGAAAGCATATAATATTCCATCAGGACCAGCGAAAAAGAGCAGTTTCTGTCCGTTTACTTCTCCCAACGATGGTGATGACCACGATGAATGAAAAATTCGGGGGCCAAAATGCTCAGCATCTTTGGCAACCAGCCTGCCCGTTTTCTTGTCGATCGCAATGATAGCCGGTGCATTTAATCCGGTGGTTTCCAGGTGACGGTAATCCACTCCGCTGCAGGTGTTCAGATAAAGGAAATCGCCATCGAGTAAAATTGAAGCATGCGGTGAATCGTGCGGACTTACCCCCAGTTGCAAACGGAGATCATACATCCATATTATATCAGCATCTTTGAGTGTTACTTCGTATGGAAATTCTCCTGTAGGCGCCATGTACCAGTTTTCTCCCTGAAAATCTCCGTCGTTGCCATCAGTTTGTCCGTTGAGGTCGAGGCACAGAACTTCCGAGCGGTTAGTAAGTATGTAAACCCGGTTGCCTTCAACAGTAGGCGGAGAGCAAATTCCAACCATCGGCCAGTCGTTGTGGCGGTCGCCTTCAAGGCGCGGAACAACCAGTTGCCAGCACAAACTGCCATCCGATTCGTTTAAACACAATAAAATACCGCGGTCTCCGACATGCCGGGGGTCGCGCTCATCGGCATTATTGGCACCAACCAAAACTTTACCGTTGGCAATTACAGGTGTTGCATAAGCATCGCTTCCGATCGATACTGACCATTTTACGTTTTTGCCCGTTTCAGGATCAAAAGATTCCGGCAATCCTGTTTCGTTCGAAATCATGTTTCTCGAATGTTTTTCTCCCCACTGCGGACTATCAGAACCCTTAGCAATAAAAGACAACGCAAGAAAAATACAACATCCGAAGGACAGGAACAGATAGAAGATTTTGCTGTGAAACATTTTTTTTCTGATTTTCATTTTCGGTAAAGTTGGCGAGTGCAATTTATCAAAAAAATGAGTGGTTTTTAAATGCTCTATTATAAAGATTTTGGTTGGAAAACATTATAGATGAAAACTTCCCATGGAGTAAAACTCAAAACAATCTCAGTCTTTTTTTAAAACCGTGCAAAGAGAATATCTTTGAACTGATAATCATATTAATTGAATTGGAACACATGAGGATTTTCTGGTTTATCTTGTTGATTTCATCGGGTTTTTTTTGCAATGCCGGCAGTACATCAGTTGCACAAATATCTGACAAACACGCTTGTAAAGTGTTACAGGCAATCAACAACAATTCAAATTTGCCTGACAGTATCCGGCAGTTAATCGTTGTTTTTAACCATTTGCCAAAGGATAGTTCAGCTATTCTGGTTGCACTGGAGAAAGTAAATAGTACTTGGAACATGGTTGCATCTCCGGTAAAAGCAGGAATTGGACGTAAAGGTTTTGCTGATCCGGGAGAAAAACGGGAAGGTGATTTGAAATCGCCTTCCGGTTTATTTCGTCTGGGTAAGCTTTTTTGTTACGATAATTCTGTTTCTACCAAAATGCCTTTTATTCAAACCACTTCCGCAGACAAATGGATTGACGATCCCGAATCACCCGATTACAACCGGTTGGTGAGGGGGGCAACTTCGGCAAAGTCATGGGAGAATATGAAGCTTACAAGCAATGAATACTATTACTGTATGGTAATTGAATATAACTTTTATCCTGTGGTAAAAGGAATGGGAAGCGCCATTTTTCTTCACCTTAGTCTGGGTGAAAACCCAAATGCCGGCGCAGGTTGTGTAATTATCAGGCAGAAAGATATGGAATGGTTATTAAAATGGATGACCCCGGATTCGAATCCTTCCATCCTCATGGGTACTGAAAAAATGCTGATAAATGGATTAATCAAATAACTGGTTCACAAAAAATCCCTCATTTGTTATTGCGGGGTTTTCTTTATACTTTTCTGTTTTAAATTTACAGGACAGCAGCAGACATGAAACAAACCAGGGAAACCAAAAATGATTTGACGGACATTATCTTCCAGCATACCGAGTGGTTAAAAGTTTGCACTCTGTCTGAAATGTGAATTCTGCTATTTGAAAATCACTTTTTTAGTTATCGTTTCTGAATTTTGACTGGTTATTCTAACGAAATAAATTCCACTTGTAAATGGTTCGATATTAATCCATCCCGATATAAAACTTTCTTTTTCGAGAAACAATTTTCCAACAATATCAAAAATCTTCAGATTGACCGTCTTATTTCCGATTTCCACGAAAATTTGTTTTTCGGCCGGATTGGGGTAAATGTTGAAATGTGTTTTGTTGAAATCGTCAATTCCAACCGGAATCAAAACGTTAAGCCTGCTGGTATCAGAAAGTATTGTAAGTTCGGGGAATAGTAAATTGGTGATTGCGCAGGTGTAATAACCGCTATCGCCGGGAGCTGCATTTTTTATGGCAAATGTAAATTCATTGGCGTCAGTAATTTCAGTCCCGTCTTTCGACCAGGAGTAACTATCGAAACTTCCCGGTGTATAATTTGCAATTTTGAAAGTTAAAGGTTGGTTTTTGTAGATGGTCGTGTCAAAAGGTAATCCAACCATTGATTGTGGCGCGTAAATAAATGTATCAATTGTTTGGAAAAAGTCAAATGCGGGTTCCAATTCTGCAAAAACAAAGTTATTATTTGAAATGTCTAAAAATTTAAGATGCTGATTATTAATCCCATTCGATTTTATGGTTGAATTATTTATCACTCCAATTTTTGGAAATTCTCCGGAGAGTTTATTGTTTGACATATCAAGCCATTTTAACGAATCGAAATCGGTAAAAAAAGATGAGAAATCACCTTCCAGTTGTAATCCTGAAAGATTGAGCGTGGAAACTTTCCCGTTTTCAAAAGTAACGCCGGGCCATGTTGAAAATGGATCGTTGTTATCCCAAATTGTCTTTAATTGTGGATATTTCTCTGTTAAATCAAAAAGAAGTAATGAGTCAACCAAGCTATTGGTAACCTCGATATGGATTAACTCACTGTAAAGTGTGAGATTGGGTACGTATGGATTTGTTATCTGAAGATAATAGGACCCCGTATCAGATGTTGAAACTGGAAAAAAATCAATACCTGAATTGGTCTCTCCCTCAAGCGGCGAGTATTCTTTATACCATTGAAATTGGTCGTTTGGAGATAAAAATTGTTCTGCAATTTCAACAGAAAAATTTTCATCTGTCATTTTAATAATATTCTCTGTTGTACCTATTTTAGCCTGAGGAGAATAATTGAATTGCTTCGAAAAATTTGGATAATTCAAAGTTGAAAAAGCAGGAATCAAATCCTCAAAAATGAGTTGATTATTATATATCATAAAAGAATCCAGGCTCACTAATGAATCGGTTCCGTGGAAATTGAATCCGGTTAATTTATTATTACCCAAATCAAGCCATTTGAGTTTTGGCAAATAAATCATTTTTTCAAATGCTGAATTTTGTAAATTATTGTTATTTAACTGAATTTGTGTAACATGACCATCTTCAACTGTTATTCCAAACCAGGTGTCAACCGAACGGGTGGCGTCTAACCAATTTGTATTAGTTGTCCAATTTTCGCCCTGAGTGGAGAAGTATAAATCTACCAGGCTATTATATTCTAACTGTGGAACTCCTGCAACAAGTAACCCCTTCACTTTTAGGTCTGTATTCGAAGAGCTTATTGTTGCTTCCTGAGCAACGGAATTTGTGATTCTGCAGTAATAGGAACCTTCATCAGAAAGTTGAACATTCTTCAGTTCCAGTGTACGACTATTAGCTCCGGATATCCAAACATTGTCTTTTACCCATTGATACTGGTCTGAAGGACCTGCAATATAGTCATATAAGGAAATTACAATGTCTTTGCCCCGTTCGACCCAAACTTCATTATAATCCATGGTTGATGTATATTGAGCCCGATAAATAAATTGAAAATTGTTAAAATTCTTCCAGGAATAAACAGCTTCAATATCATTAAACATAAATTTGTTAAAGTCAATGTTGAAATAAGTCAATGAGTCTAAATTTTCCAATTCATCAGGAATACATCTAACCTGATTTGGAACTCCATCGATAAACTGAGGTCCTAATTGACCATCCGATAGATTTAAATACTCTAATTTTTTTAAATTACTTAATTCAACAGGTATTCCACCAGAGAGGCCACAATAACGTAAATGCAACTTTCGTAATTCAGTCAGATTTCCTAATTCTTTTGGAATGAATCCTAAAGTATTTGTGTGATCAAGGTATATTTGGGTTACATGGCCGTTCTCTACTGTAATTCCATACCAGTCATCAACAACATGGTTTATTGTATCTAACCAATTATAATTATAAGACCAGTTTTCACCATCCAATGAATTATACAGAGCATTCAGTGCTTCATATTCCGAAACAGGAATTCGATCATTTACAGACTCACAATTTTCTGAAAAATACATTTGTGAACTTCTGAACCATCTTGAATAAGTTTCAGCTTCGAATGCATCATCAACTTGAATACAGGTCAAATCCGGATTAAAACCAATGTTAATTTCATGTCCGTAATCCCCTGTCATTCTTCTATTATTACCGTTTTGCAGGTTAAGAGAGTATAAATGATTACTGACGCAGTATAGAGAATTTAGTTTTGAATTATTACTTAAATCCAATGTGGTTAACAGATTATCGGTACAATTTAAATAGGTAAGGTTTTCCATATCTTCAATACCTTGCAAACTCATAATATCTTTGCCTTGTACATTAAGGTAAGTAATATTTGTTATTATCGCAGTTGATATAGAATCATCCAATTCGCCCGAATCATATCCCAAATCAATTAAAGCCTGTTCAAAATTATCATCGGGGATATACGTCTTTCTGATATCCTGGGTTGAACAATCTTCTGAGTAATTAGCCCAACTATCTTTGTACCAGTCTACAAAACTATTTGCTTCCTGAACATTATCTATCTGAATACACGATAGATTTGGATTATTGGATACATCCAAAAATGAAATACTTTGATTACTCCCATTCTGAAGGTTGAGCATTGTGAGTTCATTTTCGAATAAAAATACTTTTGATAAATCAGTGTGTAAACTCAAGTCAAGTTCAATTAATTTATTGGAGCTAATAGTTAATTCTTTTAATAACTTGTTATTTGATAGATCAATAGTTTTCAGCGAATTGAAAGGGCAATAAAGATAAATCAGGTCGGTGCTGTTTTTAATTTCCAGCTGTGAGAGATTATTATAACTGCAACTTAGGTGTGTCAGGTTTAGCGAATCCACGTTCAGACTGTCAAGGTTATTGCTACCACATTCCAAATAGTCTAATTCTTTATTTTTATTTAAGTTGAGTTTAGACAATTGGTTTAAAGAACATATGAGGCTTGTTAAACTTTCAAAATATTCAATACCTGTCAGGTCGGATATATTTTTATTGGCAATGTTAAGATTAATTACACTTTTAATATTCGCTGTTAAAACCGAATCGTCCAATTCACCCGAATCGTACCCCAAATCAATTAAAGCCTGTTCAAAATTGTCATCGGGAATGTAGGTTTTTCTCAAATCGTATGTGCAATTTTCGGAATAACTTGCTTGATTATCTTTTTTCCATTTAGAGTTATTCCCTGCTTGTGTTGGATTTTTATATTCTATACAGAAAAGGTTTGGATTATTTGTGGCGTCAACAATAATTCCGTTATAATCGTTTAAAATAAGATTTAGTAAATTATTATTAGAACAATAAAAAAAAGTCAGATTGGATTTTCCAGAAACATCTATTTTTGATAATTTATTATTACTGCAGTTCAAATTATACAACTTTTTGTTAGAGCTAATGTCAAGGTTCGTAAGTTGATTATTATTGCAATAAAAAAATGTTAATTCTGGATTATTATTTATTATTAATGATTCAAGTTGGTTGTTATCACAACTAAAGTTTCTTAACAACGGATTTGAACTTAAATCAAGATTTTTAATTTGATTGTTACTGCAAGAAAGCGCGTCAATATTGATAAATTCTTCTATTCCTGTTAAATCAGTAATATTTCTGTTATTTACATTCACATTTGAAATATTTAAGATTTTTGCTAACGGTACTGAATCATTTGGTTCACCAAAATCTGCTTTTTCTTCAATCAGGTATTTTTCAAAATTATCATCAGGAATATATACCATATCTAAATGATGACTTGAACAGTCTAATGAATAATTTGACCAAGAGTCAATCTGCCAATCTGGGTAACTATTGGCTTCGTCTATGTCATCTACTAAAATGCAAACAGGCAAATTTCCATCAGCCTTAAAATACGTTATTTTATGGTTGTTGCCATTTTGTAAATTTATATTTGTTAATACATTAAGGTGACAATGAATACCGGTCAATAACATATTTGAAGATAAATCTAAATTTTGCAAATAATTATTATTACACCATAAAAATCGTAGTAAAGAATTTGAAGTCAAATCTAAGGAGGCTATTTTATTTTGAGAACATATTAAAGTTTCTAAGAGTAAATTTTTGTCAACATTTAGTGACTTAATTTGACAATTTTGGCACTCTAAATATTTTAATTTTATGTTTGAACTTACGTCAATTGAAGATATTGGATTACTGTTGCAATTTAAAAACTCCAATGAACTAAAATGTTCAATTCCTGTGAGGTCAAAAATTTCTTCAGAATCAATAGTTAAATTGCTTATTGAACTGATTCCTGCAGTGGGGACGGAATCATTAAGTGGCCCAAAATCCAGTAATTGATTAATAAGTTCTTGTTCGAAATTATTATCTGGAACATAAGTCATTTCTGGTTTGTAAGATGTACAATCTTCAGAATAAATTGCATATCCATTTTTATACCAGTTTGAATTTTGTATTGCTGATTGTGGATCATCAACCTCTATACAAAATAGATTCGGATTATATGTCACTTCGAGACTCAAATTATGATTATTGCCATTTTTTAAGTTCAGCCCTGAAAGCTGATTATAGTTTGCTTTTAAACTGGTTAAAGCAATATTTTGACTTAAATCGAGCTCAATAATTTTATTCATTTCAATATTAAGTGTTATAAGAGAGGGAGTCCTTGTAAGATCTAACTCAGTAATTTTATTATTGGAACAAGTTATTTGAGTTAAATTATTGTTTAAGCCCAAAACGAGTTTCGAAATATTGTTATTGTAGCAATACAACTCCTTTAGTTTTGAATTGGCACTTAAATCCAGACTGTCAATGTTATTTCCCCAACATTTAAGACTAATTAGTGATTTGCATTTTTCAATACCCGATAAGTTCGAAATATTACAATATCGAATATCAAGTTCTTTTAAATAAGTTAATACATGCAAAGGAACAGAATCATTAAGTTCACCAAAATCTAAACTCCTATTGATCAGTGCTTGTTCAAAATTATCATCAGGCACATAAATCATTTCCATCTTGTAGTTTGAGCAATCTTCAGAATATCCGGATAAATAATCTCTGTACCAATTTGAGTATGTATATGTAGCAACTTCATCATCAACCTGAATACAAAGCAAGTCAGGGTTATATTGTACATTAACGCTCATGTTGGTGTTGTTGCCATTTTGCAGGTTTAATCTGGTAAGTTGGTTATTGCTGGCATCAAAACTGTTCAAAAAAGGGTTTAAACTCAAATCAAGATCAGATAATTTGTTATTTTGAATTTGTAATACTTTAAGGTTTACAACTGTCGTTAAGTTTATTACAGAAATTTGATTATTATAACAATACAACTGTTCCAACGCAACAAAATCTTCAATTCCGGTTAAATCTGTAATGTTTTTATAAGAAACATTTAACATTTTTAAGTTCTTAACGGCAATGGTTGGTACCGAATCATTTAATGGGCCGGAATCATACCCCAAATTAATGAGTGCCTGTTCAAAATTGTCGTCAGGAACATATACCATAACAACTTCGAAGGATGAACAATCTTCATTGTATTCTGACCATGTATCTTTCAACCAGGTATTGTAGGTATCTGAATTTTCTTTATTATCTACCAGGATACAGAAAAGGTCAGGATTTTTTCTTGAATCGATATTAGTTTCCCAGTAATTTCCTCCGGTCATATTATTGTTGTTCCCATTTTTCAGATTTAAAGAGTGAAGTTGGTTATTACTGCAGTTTACATATTTCAAAGAAATATTTTTACTTAAATCGAGACTTGAGAGTTGATTGTTTGAACAGTTAAGCGTTATTAGGGCAGGGGCTGCACTCAAATCAATTTCTGTGAGATTATTATTATAACACACCAGTCTGGTTAAGTTTGTATTGGTGCTTAAATCAATGGTACTGATTTGATTATTGAAACATAACAATTCAAGTAATGATAAATTGTAACTTGTATTTAATACAGTGAGTTTATTATTGCTGCAATTTAGAGTTGTCAACGCAGTAAAATCCTTAATCCCTGTTAAATCGCCAATGTTTTTCCCGTTTACATTTAATGATGTTACAGGTTTTATATTCAACGTTGGAACAGAATCGTTTAACATTCCTGAATCGTATCCCAAATCAATAAGTGCCTGTTCAAAGTTGTCATCGGGTATAAAGGTGTTTTGGGCAAAAAGCGAATTTATATTGAGAAGAAAAAAACTTAAAAAAATGGTTGAGCGGCAGAATGTTTTCATTGAAGCAAAGGTTTGGTTTTCTTGAAAATCAGATTTGGTTTTTTTAAAATTATGATGTTAAATATAGAAAAATAAAAGACAGATGGTTCGGTTTATATTGGAAAAAAAGCCCCTCCATTTACTAGTCCTGGAGAGAGCTGAAATCTTTTGAAATTATCTTCGTAACAATTGAAAAAATCTTTATTACACAATCTTAAATGTACCTGAAAAAATACGTCGTGAAAGGGCAGGTCAACTTGTTTAAAACCTGCCCTTTTAGGGCGAAAATAAAATACTTCATAGTAACCCAACGTGTCTCCCGATAAAAATCGGGATTGCGAAGGGCTGAAATAATCTGGACTTTCAGTTTGTAAACTTAATTCTGGCAAAGTATCCAATAAACATTTAAACAATAACAGGCTAACCAAAATTCCTTCATTTGTTATTGCGGGGTTTTCTTTATACTTTTCTGTTTTAAATTTACAGGACAGCAGCAGACATGAAGAAAACCAGGGAAACCAATAATGATTTGACAGATCTTCTCTTTCAGCATACCGAGCGGTTAAAGGAATTGCAGGGGATAAATAAAACTGTTGCCCTGCTAAACCAGAACAAACCGCTTGACGAGTCGCTGCAGGAAATTTGCAGTCTTATTCCGCAGGCATATCAGTATCCCGAACATACCTGTGTGCGCATCACTTTCGACAACAATACTTTTGTCAGCAAAAATTTTAGCGAAACACCCTGGAAACAAAGCCAGTTTTTTGAGATTCCGGGGAATAAACAGGGCTCAATTGAGGTGTTTTACCTGCGCGAATTTCCTGAAATCGATGAAGGCCCTTTTATGAAGGAAGAGCGAAATCTCATCGATAATTTTGCCAACTTAATTTCGGGTTCGCTTACAAAGGATTTGCTTCGTAAACTGATGACCGACAACAGCGAAAGGCTGAAAGAATTGCGTGGAATCAACCAGATTTCGAACATCCTGAAAACCGAAAACAACCTGGAAGATGCACTGCAGGAAATATGCAACACGCTTCCCGGGGCGTGGCAATATCCTGAATACACGGCAGCACGCATCATTTACGACAACCAGGTTTATACATCGAAATTTTTCTACAAAACACGCTGGATTTTGCGGCAGTCGTTTGAAACACAAATGGGCAAAAAGGGAACCATCGAAGTGTATTATCTGAAAGATTTCCCGATTCTCGACGAAGGACCTTTTTTGAAGGAAGAGCGAAACCTGATAAATAATCTGGCCGATATAATTTCAGGAATTGCAGCTAAAAAACTGCTCACCCGGCTGGTAACCGACAATTCTGAAAGGTTAAAGGAACTCGATGCCATTAACAAAACCACGGCAATAATCTCTGCCGGAAAAACCATTGAAGAAACGCTGCATGAAATCTGCGATATTTTGCCGTCATCGTGGCAATATCCGGAACAAACCGTGGCGCGCATTACATACGAAGATATTGTGGCAGTCAGCCGGCCGTTCCAGGAAACCATCTGGCGACAGATGGAATCGTTTGTAACCATCGACAATAAAAAAGGGTGGGTCGAAATATTTTATCTCGAAGAGTTTCCAAAACTCTGGGAAGGCCCGTTTATGAAGGAAGAGCGCAACCTGATAATGAACATTGCCCAGTTAATTGCCGGGTACCTCAACAATTTTATTGGGCGCGATGCATTGACCAAACGTGAAATCGCAAAAATAGCCGAAAGTAAAAACATCGAATTCCGTGATTCGCTGATTAAAAAAAGCAAGCCGCTCCAGCAGTATTTCAATCAGCAAACCATCGACAAGTACATTTATCTCGACATGATGAAGTACAAAGTGAAAGAGATATTGTTTGTCGCCACTTTTTACGATGCTTTTATTCTTGAAAACGAAGATGCTTTTTTCGAGCAGTTTATGGGCGAAATCTACCAGTACAGCCTGTTTTCGCTGCCTCGAATAACGGCAGTTACCTCAGAAGAACAGGCACTGTACCTTGCTGAATCGGCCAAATTCGATTTTGCCATTCTAACAGTTGGCGAAGACGAAAAAGCTCCTATAGAACTGGCAAAACGAATAAAGGAACTTCGACCCGACTTAAAAATCTTTCTTTTGCTCAACAAAAAAGGAAATGTAAAATATTTTGAGACACTGGTTGCCACCTCAAAATTTGTCGATAATCTGTTTATCTGGCATGGCGATTCGCAGATATTTTTTGCCATCGTAAAATCCATCGAAGACCGTGTAAATGTTGAAAACGATACCGCTGTCGGGTTGGTCAGGGTTATTCTTTTAATCGAAGATTCGCCACAATATTATTCAAAATACCTCTCCGTTTTATACTCCATCGTTTTCGGGCACATCCAGAAAATTATTGCCTCAGAAAAAAACGAGCTCGACAAAATATCGAAAATGCGCTCGCGGCCAAAAATACTGCTCGCCACCAATTACGAAGAGGCAGTTTACATTTACAACAAGTACCGAAATTTTATGCAGTGCGTGATTTCTGATGTTGAATTCGAAAAAAACGGGGAAATCAATAAAACGGCAGGACTGGCTTTTCTGAAATATGTAAAATCGCAGGACAGCGAATTACCGGCATTGCTGCAGTCATCCGACAAAAAAAATGCAGCAAAAGCTAAAAATCTGGGAGTTGGTTTTCTTGACAAAAATTCTGAAAACCTTTCGAACGAACTGATGGGTTTTATTATTGACAATATCGGGTTTGGTGATTTTGTTTTCCGCGACGAAACCAACGAACGAATTGCTGTAGCCCACAACCTGCGCGAGTTCGAAACTCTTCTGCTTACAGTTCCTGGCGAATCGCTGCTGTACCACGGACGCAAAAACCATTTTTCGTTCTGGCTCATGGCGCGTGGCGAAATTCACCTTGCCAAGATTCTCAATCCCATAAAAACGATGGAAAACGAAGATCAGGAAGAGGTGAGAAAACTGCTCCTGAAAACCATCGACAAGGCACGCGAAGATAAAAAACGCGGGAAGGTGCTCAGTTTCGACGAGTCGTTTGCTTTTACCGAAAAGAACATCGTAACACTGGCCAGTGGTTCGCTGGGTGGAAAAGGCCGCGGACTTGCCTTTATCAACACACTCATTTACAACCTCGATTTTTCGGCATTCACCAAAGAAATAAATATCTGTACACCAATTACTGCCATTATCGGCACCGATGAGTTTGTAACTTTTATGAACCGCAACGACCTGTTCGATAAAATTTACAAGGAAAAAGACTTTGAAAAAACAAAGGCACATTTTATAGAGGGTACCCTGAGCCACAAACTCATCAAACGGCTAAAAATTTTTATAGCACAAATCAGGAAACCAATAGCAGTGAGGTCTTCAAGTCTTTTCGAAGATTCGTTGTCGCATCCTTTTGCCGGAATTTTCGATACTTACATTATTCCCAACAACCAGCACAACGATGAGGAAAGGCTCGAATCGCTGGTTACCGCCATAAAACTGGTTTTTGCTTCGGTATTTTCAAATCAGGCACGAACCTATTACAAGGCGGTTCATCATCGCATTGAAGAGGAAAAAATGGCGGTGGTACTGCAGGAACTGGTTGGCGACCAACACGACAGGTATTATTATCCACACATCAGCGGCACGGCGCAAAGCTACAATTTTTACCCCGTGGCACACATGACCCCCGACGATGGTTTTGCGGTAATTGCCATGGGTTTGGGCACTTATGTGGTTGAAGGAGGCCGTTCTTTCCGTTTTTCGCCAAAATATCCGCAAACCGATGTTATTTCGCTGAAGGATTTGCTGCGAACCACGCAGGTAAAGTTTTTTGCTGTCGATATGAATATCCAGCACATCGATTATATGAAACACGGCGACAAGGCAGCACTGGTTTCACTCGATATTTCTGAAGCCGAAAAACACGATACCATTCGCCATTGTGTTTCGGTGTACAATCCCAACAACGATTGCCTGATGCCGGGAATAATCGCGATTGGGCCGCGGGTAATGAACTTTGCCAACATACTGAATTACGAATATATTCCGCTGAGCAAAACCATCGAAGTGATTCTGAAAACGGTAAAAGAAGCGCTGGGTACTCCGGTTGAAATTGAGTTTGCCGTAGATTTGAACCTCGACGAAAACGGGAAAGCATCGTTTTACCTGTTGCAGATAAAGCCGCTGGTGGGCAACCAGCTCGGTTTCGATATCGACCCGGCCCGCGTGGATAACGAAAAAGTTATTCTGTACAGCGAAGCCAGCATGGGCAACGGCAAAATCGACTACATAACCGATATTATTTTTGCCGATACCGAACAGTTTAATAAACTCCGCACCCTCGAAATGGCGCAGGAAATCGAGTTTTTAAACAACATGATGTTAAAGCAAAACCGGCAGTACATTCTTATCGGGCCCGGCCGCTGGGGTACGCAGGACAAAAGCGTGGGCATTCCGGTTACATGGCCGCAAATCTGCAATGCCAAAATCATTGTAGAGATGGGCCTGCCCGATTTCCCGCTCGATGCCTCGCTGGGTTCGCACTTTTTCCATAACGTAACATCGATGAATATTGGCTATTTTTCTGTGCAGCACGGCCACCAGTCGAACTATCTGCGCTGGGAGAAACTAAACGGAAAACTGATGGTTCACCACACAAAATATTTTAAACACATCCGCTTTCCAAAACCGGTTATCGTTTTAATGGATGGCCGTAAACGAAAGGCAATAATTCTTGAAAATCACGATTAATGATTTCGGTAGGAATAATTGACACACATAACCCTTTGATGCTCGAAAGCCTGGCAGCACTGCTTTCGGGGAAAGACGAAATTACCATCACCGGGCAGTTTACATCTGTTACCGACTTTCTGAAAGCCACGCGAACGGTTACCATGAATGTGTTGATCATTAACATTTACAAGGCACACATCGAGGAGATTGAACTGATAAAAAAAATCAGCAACGAAATGCCGCGCTTCAAAGTGCTGGTGATTTCGATGGAAATGCAGGAAAGTGTGATTTACGAATCAATAAAAGCCGGGGCAAAAGGCTACCTTACCAAACAGGACTCCGGTAGCGAAATTCTGATGGCCATTTATTCGCTGCGTGGCGGGTATGATTATTATAACAAATCAATTTCAAATATCTTGCTGAATAAATACATCAGGTCGCTGGAAAGCGATGAACCGGAAAAAACCTTATTTCCCGGAAACCTCAGCAAACGCGAAGTCGAAATCATCAGGTACTGGGGCGATGGACTGACTAACAAGGAAATGGCCGACAAACTGTTTGTAAGCACACGAACCATCGAGTCGCACAAAAACCACATTATGCAAAAGCTGAATTTCAAAACCAGCATCGACCTGCTGAAATTCGCCATCAGAAACAACCTGATTAATGTTTGAGAGGGTTTAAAACCCAATCCCGGCTTACCCGATTTTATAAAACTTCAAAGTAACTTCTGGCGAGTCCCCCTTTTGAAAGGGGGTACTGGTTTTTAACCGGTGGGGGATTTAAAAAATGAAGCTCCATATTCCACGATTTTAATCTGCTACGCTGCGACTTCCAACGAGTCCCCCTTTTTAAAGGGGGTGCCGGTTTTTAACCGGTGGGGGATTTGTATAAATCATTACCACAGGTTCGCAGATTTAATTAAAAAACCACCCCGACTTCGTCCCGTAAAATTAATATTTCATATAAAAACTCATGTCCGGACTCAGCCACCCCACCCTGCCCGACTATGTCATTCAGGTGGGCTTGAAAGAAGAAGGCGGGGAAATTTTGGTAGAACATATTTTATTTTGAATACCAAACAGGTTTATAACAGTTTCTCCTCCGGAAAAGGAGCCTGCCTGCCAGTAAGCAGGGAGTACACCGGCTGAGGTACGAAGTCGGGGGGAGGTGGTTGACAACTTTACTTTTTATCTGCATTAATAAACCACCCCCGGTTTCGTCCTAATATTTTGATATACTTGATGAGTTTACTGCTGGACTTCAACCGACCCCTTCTATGTTGTAATCCAAATTTTCGGAGCATTATTTTTTGACTATTTTTTATTTCATTTTGCAATTAATTTATCATCAACAAATTAACTTTGTTTTTTGTAAAGAGGAAGAGGACACAGGCTCTGCTGGGGAGCA
>JBGSRA010000156.1:0-105100 GCA_041737765.1 Draconibacterium sp.
TGCTCCCCAGCAGAGCCTGTGTCCTCTTCCTCTTTACAAAAAACAAAGTTAATTTGTTGATGATAAATTAATTGCAAAATGAAATAAAAAATAGTCAAAAAATAATGCTCCGAAAATTTGGATTACAACATAGAAGGGGTCCGGCTTTAGCTGGGGGGTGGTCCAGGTAGCTATTGTCAGTCAATAAGTTACGGGTATATTTATAGCCGAATTCACAAAAAAATAGCACAGTAAAATACTGTGCTACTATCATATTTTAAAATTGAAACAATTAAGCTTCAATCATTTTCTTATAATCATCAGCAGAAAGAAGTTGGTCAAGTTCTGAAGGATCAGCCATAATCGCTTTGATCATCCAGCCGCCATTGTACGGATCTTTGTTAACCAGTTCAGGTTCGTCGGCAAGCGCTGCATTCACTTCAGTAACCTGTCCGCCAACCGGCATAAACAAATCAGAAACCGTTTTTACCGCTTCAACCGTTCCAAAGGTATCGCCTTTCCCAAGGTGTTCGCCTTCGGTTTCAATTTCAACAAAAACCACATCTCCCAATTCGCCCTGAGCAAAATCGGTTACTCCAATAATGGCTACATCACCTTCTACACGCACCCACTCGTGGTCCTGTGTATATTTTAATTCTGCTGGAATCTTCATATCTAAGATTTTTTAAGTTTTGGTCAAAAATAATACTTTTTACCGAAAGAAACAGCCATAAAAATCAGCCATTTCACAATTATTTGATATTATTTCTCATGTTCACCCCAAAAAAAATGTATAGCATTTTGTATTATTGCATAAATTAAAGAACTATGTTTTCTGAGAAGGCCGATCATTTAAAAGCACTTAAAACAGTTGCCAAAAATTTAATATCACAATTTCCCGATCAACGAATTTTTGCATTTTACGGTAAAATGGGAGCAGGTAAAACTACGTTTATTCAATCGGTATGTAAAATGCTTGGGTCTGACGACAATGTAACCAGTCCTACTTTTGCATTAATCAACGAATACAAGACCGGTACACAAAAACCAATTTTTCATTTCGATTTTTATCGCATCAATAAAATTGAAGAAGCTTTTGATTTGGGTTACGAAGATTATTTATTCAGCGGAAATTACTGTTTAATCGAATGGCCAGAAATGATTGAGCCGCTGCTTCCTGAAAAAATAGTTAAAGTTAAAATTGAAGTAAACGAAGATGGAACCCGGACTATTTCGGCCGAAGTAGTTTGAAATTGTTGAGGAAAGCGATTTGAAACAGTTGGTTGATGTAAAAATACATGAAATATGGCGTTTTTTGAAAAAACCAATTTTTGAATGTAACTTGTTGACCTTTTAAAACGATATAAAATCAGAAATTAATCTGTATTAAAAATGACATCAAAGGAAAAATCAAAAGAAAGTAGTCTGATTTCGAAAACCATGCTGATGCCGCAGGAAGAGATGCTGGAAATTAAAAAAAGAGGTCAGAAAATAAAAATTGGCATCCCTTCTGATTTTTCCAAAGTTGAATACCGTGTACCGCTTACTCCGCAGGCTGTTGATTTGCTGGTTTCATACGGTCACGAAATTTTAATTGAAACCAATGCTGGGAAATCGGCCAGCTATTTCGACAATGCATACCGTGAAGTTGGAGCCCAAATTGTTGAAACCAAAGAGGAAATCTTTCAGTGTGATATTATTCTACGCATTTCTCCGATTAGTAACGAAGAGATTGATTTGTTAAGAGGAAACCAGGTAATTATTTCGAGCATGCAGCCTCATGCCCATTGCAGGGAATCTATTCAGAAACTGATGCAAAAAAAGGTAACCGCAATTGCGTTTGAATATCTCGAAAATGAAGATGGTTTTATGCCATTTGTACACCAGATGAGTCAGATTGCAGGGGTAACTTCTATTACAGTAGCGAGTGAGTATTTAAGTAAATCGCGCAATGGAAAAGGGGTGCTTTTTGGAGAAGTAACTGGTGTAACTCCTGCCGAACTGGTAATTATCGGTACAAGCACAGCTGCCGAATATGCAGCACGTGCAGCCGTAGGACTTGGAATTTTTGTAAAGGTTTTTGATACATCGGTTTACGAATTAAGCAAGCTCGAAGAAAAATTGGGCCGAAGAATTTTTACCTCGGTATTTTATCCGAAAGTTCTGCAAAAAGCGCTGGTTTCTGCTGATGTGGTTATCGGTGCAATGCCTTTTAATAGCGCACTTAAATTTAAGGTCTCTGAAGAACTGGTGAAGCAAATGAAAGAAGGCTCAGTAATTATCGATTTGAATGTGAGCCAGGGCGGCTGTTTCGAAACTTCGGAATGTACCGATTTTAATAATCCGGCCTTTATAAAACATGGAGTTGTGCATTATTGTGTGCCCAATTTGCCTGCTTTGGTAGCCCGCACAGCTTCCATTTCGATGAGTAATATTTTGATACCGGTTTTACTTTCGATTAGCGATGACGGAGGGGTTAACAACTATATTAAAACCTCGAAAGGATTCAGAAAAGGTGTGTACATTTATCACGGAATCCTTACCAACCGCGATATTGGAAATTTATTCAACATTCCTGCAAAAGAAATTGATTTATTGCTGGCAGCTTTCTGATTTTCAGGAAGAACATTGGTAGAGGCAAAATAAAAATTCCTGTTTGATAACTCACTCAAACAGGAATTTTTTCTGTCTCCTCTCCGCCAGCTGGCAGAATGTCGGGAGGGGCTTTTTATAATTTTTTAATTCTCTCCATCGCTTCCAGAACATTTTCCCTGTCGGCAAAAGCCGAAAAACGAAAATAGCCTTCACCGGCAGGACCAAAACCCGATCCGGGAGTTCCAACAACATTGGCTTCGTTTAAAAGTTTATCGAAAAATTCCCACGATTTCATGCCATTTTTGGTTTTCACCCAAATGTAAGGTGCATTTACTCCTCCAAAAACTTCATATCCGACTGCTGCCAGACTCGCTTTCATGATCCTGGCATTTTCCATGTAATAGGCAATTACTTCAGTAACTTCCTTTTTACCTTCTTCGGAAAAAATAGCTGCCGCCGCTTTTTGTACTGGGTATGAAACGCCATTGAATTTAGTGGTATGACGGCGGTTCCACAATTTTTTAACCTGGTGTGCATTTCCTGCCTTATCGTAAGCCATTAATTCTTTTGGAATTACAGTAAAAGCACAGCGGGTACCGGTAAATCCTGCCGTTTTCGAAAAACTGCGAAATTCGAGCGCAACAGTTTTTGCTCCCTCAATTTCGAATATTGAATGTGGAATGTTTTCGTCGGTAATAAATGCTTCGTAAGCGGCATCATACAAAATGATTGCTTTGTTTTTGATGGCATAATCCACCCATTTTTTTAATTCTTCTTTTGTGGCCACAGTACCGGTTGGATTATTTGGAAAACAAAGGAAAATAAGATCGGGTGTTTCTGTTGGAAGTTCAGGAATAAAATGGTTTTCGGCGGTGCAGGGCATGTAAATTATACCGTCATAATAACCATTTGCCTGACAAACACCTGTTTTACCCGCCATTACAGTAGTATCGGCATAAACCGGATAAACGGGGTCGCAAATGGCAATTTTGTTATCGTGGCCAAAAATTTCCTGAATGTTACCGGTGTCGCATTTCGAGCCATCAGAAATAAAAATATCATCAGCCGAAATATCAACTCCACGGTCGTGATATGAGTTTTTTGCAATGGCATCGCGTAAAAAACCGTATCCCTGTTCCGGGCCGTAACCTTTAAAAGTATTGCCTGTTGCCATTTCTTCAACACCTTCGTGAAAGGCTTTAACAACACTCGGAACCAGTGGTTGGGTAACATCGCCGATACCCATTTTTATTACTTTTTTATCGGGATTTGCTGCAATAAATTCGTTTACACGCCGCCCGATTTCCGGGAATAAATAACCTGCCTGAAGCTTGAGGTAGTTTTCGTTAATAAATGCCATTGTGTTTTATTTTAATTTTTTCTGAATAAATGATTTTAGAGTGGGGATTTTATTATGAATGATTTGCCAGATTTCTTCAGCATCAACTCCAAAATAATCGTGTGCAACAATATTTCTTAAACTTTTAATTTTCCACCATTCAATTTCTGAATTTGTATTTCTGAAATCTTCTGAAAGTTTAGTTGCCATTTCACCGATAACTATGAAGTTCATTAAAATTGCATCAAAAGTTTTGGAATCCTTAAAAAGTTCGTCAGCATTGTTAATCCCTGAACAGTATTGTTCAATTTTTTCTGCGGCATCGACCATATTTAAAAGGGAATCCTGATCTTTAATCAACATAAATGGCTTCCTTAATTATTCGGTTTTTATATCTGGGTTTAATGTATTTCTCCCTGCAAATGTCCACCTCAAGGTTTAAGTTTTCTTTGAAAAAACGGGATATTCCAATTTTAATATCAAATAAATCCTCGGTATTTTCCTCAAAGTCAACAATTAAATCTATGTCAGAACTAATTGTTTGTTCATTTCGGGCATAAGAGCCGAACAAGCCAATTTTTGAAACATGAAACTGCTGATTCAGCAGGGTTTTATTCACTGAGATGAAATCTAATATTTGTTTTTGTGTGTACATAACACTGCAAATTTAAAAATAAATATCTGAGAAAAAGATTTGAGTTACAAGGCGGGATAAATTTCATCGTAGTTTAATACATTTGCACCCTTAAACTTATTCGTCATGCAGAATTTCTTTGTAAAATCACATGGTTTGGGTAACGACTACATCGTTTTAAACCAGTATGAAATCAGTTTCGAATTAACTCCAAAAGCCATTCAAAAGATTTGCGATGTACATTACGGTATCGGGTCGGATGGAATTTTGTTGAAAGTGCCCAGTTACAAAGCCAATTTTGGATTGCGGATTTTAAATCCTGATGGCTCGGAAGCCGAAAAAAGCGGTAACGGATTACGCATTTTTGCCAAGTATTTGTACGACAGTAAATTTTCGAAAGAGAAAATATTTACCATCGAAACTCCGGGAGGAGTGGTTCGGGCCGAAATTACGGAAGAAGTAAAAAAGAAGGCAAAAACCGTGAAAGTTGACATGGGAAAAGCCAATTTCATTTCGGCTGAAATACCTGTAAAATGTGCAAAAAACGAGTGTATCGATGAAGTACTAAATCTCGAATACAAAGATTATATTATCAACTGTGTTTCGGTTGGAAATCCGCACTGCGTGATTTTAAAAGAGGAACTCGATGAAAAAGAAATTAAGCAGTTTGGTACATACATTGAAAATCACCCGATGTTTCCAAACCGCATCAATGTGCAGTTTGCCAAAGTGATTTCGCCAACCGAAGTAGAAGTTTTAATCTGGGAACGTGGCGCTGGCTGGACACTGGCTTCGGGCAGTTCGTCGTGTGCGGTGGCTTCGGTAATGGTAAAAAAAGGTTTGACAGAACGAAAACTGGATGTTAAAATGCCCGGTGGTACACTGCAAATCGAAATCGATGAAGCCTGGAACATTAAAATGACCGGCGAAGTTCGCGAAATTGCTTCGGGTACACTAAGCGGTGAACTGCTTGCGGAACTTGAATAACCTAAATATGAAAGGTTTTATATTTCTTGTTTTAATCGTTTTTATGGCTGTTTCGTTTCATGGAAATGCTCAGTTTAAATGGCCAGATGGTAAAAAGGCAGCGGTTGTTTTTACTTACGACGATGGTTTGGATTGCCACCTCGATATTGCTGTTCCCCAACTCGACGAATTTGGTTTTAAAGGTACTTTTTATTGTACCGGAAATTCTCCCAGTTTGTATAACAGGCTGGAAGAGTGGCGCAAAATAGCAGAAAACGGCCACGAATTGGGCAATCACACCCTTTTTCATCCGTGCGATGGTAAACGCGGAGACTGGGTTAAACCCGAATACGATTTAACCAAATACACCCGCGAACAGATTATAAATGAATTACGAACTGCAAACACTTTACTAAAGGCAATCGATGGGAAAACGGAACGCACTTTTGGATATACCTGTTCTGATTATATGGCCGGAGGAATTGATTTCACCGGTGATATAAAAAAGATGTTTACCGCTGCCCGTTGCGATGGCCCGGTTCCTGAAACCATGGAAGGATACACGGTTTTTAAAACACCAAGCTGGGGAGTGAACAGTCCAACTGCGGAAGAACTGATTGCATACGTTAATATGGCCAGGGAAAAAGGTACAATTGCTGTTTTTATGTTTCACAGTGTGGGTGGCGGTTATTTAAATGTAGGTGCGGCAGAACACCGCAAACTTCTGGAATTTATTAAAACAAATGAAAAGGATTTTTACTCTGCATCCTTCATTGAAGTGATGAAATACATCCAACAGAATCATTAATTTATCTCCCCATTTTTTGAATCAGGAAAAATTTATTATCAATCCTAAATCAAATCAGTTATCTTTGCGCTGATTTTTAAGGAATTGTAAAAAAAGTATGGCACATAAATCAGGTTTTGTAAATATTATCGGGAATCCAAATGTGGGTAAATCGACAATAATGAACGCGTTGGTAGGCGAAAAAATATCGATTATTACACAAAAAATGCAAACTACACGGCACCGCATCAAAGGAATTGTGAGTGGCGAAGATTTTCAGATTGTATATTCCGATACACCGGGAATTTTGAAACCGAATTACAAATTGCAGGAAACAATGATGAAATTCGTTGATTCGGCGCTGATTGATGCTGATGTGATTTTATTTGTGACCGATGTAATTGAAACTACCGGCAAAAATCCGGAGTACATTGAGAAAGTGCGCAAATCGAATGTTCCGGTTATCGTTCTTATCAATAAAATCGATCTTTCGAATCAGGATGCCGTAATGAAATTATACAAGCATTGGAGTGAAACTTTTCCGGGAGCTACTGTCTATCTCATTTCGGCACAGGAAAAATTCAATATCGAACCCATTTTCGATCGGATACTTGAATTACTTCCCGAAGCTCCGCCGTATTTTGGCAAAGACGAGCTCACCGACCGCAACGAACGTTTCTTTTTACAGGAGATCATCCGCGAAAAAATTCTGTTGAATTATCAGAAGGAAATTCCATATTCGGTGGAAGTGGAGGTTGAAGAATTTAAGGAAACCGAAAAAATCATCAATGTTCGTTGTGTGATTCATGTTGAACGCGACAGTCAAAAGGGAATAATAATCGGTCACAAAGGGCAGGCGATTAAACAGGTTGGAACCGAAGCACGGAAAGATGCCGAGGAATTTTTCAACAAGAAAATTTTTATGGAGTTGTATGTAAAAGTGGCCAAAGACTGGCGAGAAAAAGACAAGCAACTGAAAAATTTTGGGTACGATGCCATTTAAATGCATGAATGCGATAATGCATGAATGCGTGAATGTTTTGAAAAAAAGAAAATTATGAGCAGCAAAATAGCAGCAATTGTAGGAAGGCCAAATGTTGGCAAATCGACTTTATTTAACCGGATTGTTGAACAACGGAAAGCGATAGTAGATGAACTGGCGGGAGTTACCCGCGATCGTAATTACGGAAAAGGAGAGTGGAACGGTGTTGAGTTTTCGGTGATCGACACTGGTGGTTACGTGGTAAATTCTGACGATATTTTTGAAGCAGAAATCAATAAACAGGTTCATCTGGCGATTGATGAGGCCGATGTAATTATTTTCATGGTCGATGTTGAATCGGGAATAACCGACCTCGACGATGCAATGGCTGCCATTTTGCGAAAAGGTAAAAAACCGGTGGTTGTTGCGGTTAATAAAGTAGATAACAACGCGAGGATTGTGGATGCACAGGAGTTTTACAGTCTTGGACTGGGCGAAATTTACTGTATTTCGTCGATGACCGGCAGCGGAACAGGCGATTTGCTCGACGTGGTTGTTGAAAATCTGCCAAAAACAGAAGCCATTGACGAGGAATCGGAATTGCCGCATTTGTCGGTGGTGGGCCGCCCAAACGTTGGAAAATCTTCGTTTATCAATGCACTGCTTGGTATCGAACGGAATATTGTTACCGAAGTGGCTGGTACAACCCGCGACTCGATACACACCCGGTACAACAAGTTTGGTTACGATTTTATGATTATCGATACCGCCGGGTTGCGTAAAAAAACCAAAGTACACGAAGATCTCGAGTTTTACTCGGTTCTCCGCTCGGTGCGGACCATCGAAAGTTCCGATGTGTGTCTTTTAATCATCGACGCCACACGCGGTGTTGAAGCGCAGGATGTAAATATTTTTAACCTCATTCTTCGAAACAAAAAGGGAGTGGTAATTCTGGTTAACAAATGGGATTTGATTGAAAAAGATACCCATTCAACCAAAAGAATTACAGAAGAAATACTCGAAAAAATAGCGCCTTTTACCGATGTGCCCATTTTATTTATTTCGGCGCTTACAAAACAACGGGTGCACAAAGCGCTGGAAACCGCCATCGACGTGTATAAAAGGCGCGAGCAGAAAATAAAAACCTCTGAGTTAAACGAATTGCTTGAAGAAGTAACAGAAAAATTTGCACCGCCTTCAGTAAAAGGGAAATTCATTAAAATAAAATATGTAACCCAGTTGCCATCGCCAACCCCATCGTTTGCTTTTTTTGCCAATCTGCCGCAATACATAAAGGATCCGTACAAACGTTACCTCGAAAACCAGATTCGCGAAAAATTCAACTTTACCGGTGTGCCGATTCAGGTATATTTCAGGCAGAAGTAAAGAAAAACCGAAGTCAGAAGACGGAAGAATTTAAACACAGCATTATTATTTATGAAAACCTGTCTGGTTGTACAGACAGGTTTTCTGCTTTTTAAAACTTACATGTTTTAATCGTTTATCACCACTTTCATATCGTAGCCTTCTACTTTAAATGTTCCTCCTGATTCGCCGCCAACCAATTCCAGATCGCTGTTTTCACTGATTTTTTTGGTGATTTTCACCGATTCGGGAATATCAACTTTCGGGTATTTTATTTTAAACTGAACTTTAAACGGGGTTGAACCTGCTTCAACTTCAAGTTTTCCGTACTTGCCATTCATCGAAAGTTCCGAAAAATCGGGATTCAGCTTTCCAATTTTTATAATGTCATCGTAAACATCAATCAATTTAATATTTGTAACAGAGGCAATTTCAAATAAGCTGTATTTGCTTTTGGCAATTTCAACCTTTTTTGTATTTCCAAGGTGAATATCGTTGTCATAAGAATCGTCGGTTTTAAACTCCCCGATATTCCCAAGGGTTAAATCGCAATATTTCCCGTTAAAAAAGGCACGTTCAGCCGAATTAACCGTGATGTTGCAATCATACAAATCGAGTTTGAGATCTTTGAGATTTGCCTGCGAAACAAAATCGGAATATTTCGAGGTAAACTTCAGGCTGCTCATCGTACTGACATTAAAATTATCGTCGTACGATTCAATTGTCACCACTTCTGTTTTCCTGATGTCAAATTTCGAATACTTGCTGTTTACAGTGAGGTTTTTGCACGATTCAATTTGGGCATCGGTATCGTAAAAAACCAGGTTGGCATCCTGCAAAACATTCACCAGTTTTATTTTCGAGTATTTTGCATCGATGTTTAATTTTCCTGAAAAATCGACAGCATTTAGTTTGCTGTTGTACAAAACAAACCCGGCATTTCCATCCACCGGCCCGATTTCGATATCGCTGTATTTGTTGTTTAATTTGATGCTGGCTGACTTTGGAATGTGCATTTCGTGCCTGATTTTGAAATCTTTGATTTTTACCTTGTCGCCGTTTTCCAACGTCATGGTCGAGTGGTTATTGATGGTGTTCATGCTTTTGTAAAACCGGGTGTCGATTTCCATGGTGTTTCCACTCAGTTTGAAAGTGAAATTCTCGACTGCAGCAATTACTTTATCCACATCTGCTGCCGAATTTCCACTGATTTCAACCGTGGTTTTTATGGAAACCGTGTTTTCAGCAGAGGTAACAATCTCCAGGTTGCCCGAATAATTGTTCATTTGCAGGGTGACATCTCCGGGAACTTTTGTTGTTTTATTTACTGTTTTTGTTCTTTCGAGGTTTTGTGCAGCGGCTGTTCCAACTGCAAAAACAACTAAAATTGCAATGGCAAAATGCTTAAATTGTAACTTTGTCTTCATGGCTCTTTTGTTTTTGAATTTCTAATGAAAGTCTGTTTAATATTCTGATTTTCTTTTCGTAATAATCGAGTAAAGCGTTTATTATCTGTTCATTTCCACCAATTTCATTTAAATCTTTTTCGTATTCACTGTACACTTTATCCAGCTCGGTTAATTCATCAAGTAAAAACTGAAACTGTGTTTTGTTTTCAACAGAAAGAGTCCCGATTTCGGCCCATTTTTTATCGGCAACCAGTTTCAATGCAGCTTCTTTTTCTCCAAGCTCTTTTGAAACATCGGCCAGCGAAATAATTACCACTTTTTCTTTGGCAGTTTCTTTTACCGTAACATAGGTTATTAAAACCCCGAAAAGAAAAACCGCTGCAATTTTCCAAAACCAGTTTCCTCTTTCCGGATTATTTTTTCTGAGTTGCGGACTGATTCCTTTCCAGAGCAACTCATCATCGGGTTGGTCAGCATCAAGCCTTAACTTGTTTTCTTTCAGATATTTTTCCAGTTCCATCTTCGTTTTTTAATTCATTTATCTTTGATTCCAGAATTTGTTTTGCCCTGAAAAACTGTGTTTTGGATGTAGATTCAGATATTTGCAGTTTCTCCGCAATTTCAGCATGTTTCAATCCTTCGAGTGCATGAAGGACAAGGATTTCACGGGCTCCGTCGGGCAGTTTTTTTATCAGTTGGTGAACCATTTCGGGGTCGGTTTTTTCATCCACTTCTTCAGCAATTTCTGCATGTTTCTCCGAAATGATTTCAAAATCGGTGAAATGATATTTCCTTTTTCTTACTTCATCGATACAGCGGTTTATAACTATTCTTTTCAGCCAGCCCCCGAATGCATTCTCGTCGTTTAATTTGTGTATTTCCAAAAAAGCCCTCGTAAACGAATCCTGCAAAATATCTTCAGCAGTTTCTTTTTTGCCAGTCATCCGAACAGCAACATTATACATTGCTTTCGAATAGTTTTTGTACAAATGATATTGCGCTTTTGCATCACCTTTTTTACAAAGACTGACCTGATCTGATTCGTTTATGCCAAAAATTATTTCCAAATTTTAAGTTTTAATAGTAGGACGAATATATTTTAAATAGGTTGGAATGAACACAAAATTTTATTTAGTAATATTGCCTCGAAAATTAAAAAAGCAGCATTATGTATATCGTTCATGTTTTTGTTCATGTTAAGCAGGAAAATGTTGAGGAATTTAAGACGGTAACTGTTGAAAATGCCAAAGAGAGCATTCTTGAACCCGGAATTGTACGTTTTGACATAGTTCAACAACATGACGACCCAACAAAATTTGTTTTAATTGAAGTTTACCGAACTTACGAAGACCCGGCAAAACATAAACTGACCGATCATTATGTCCGCTGGCGCGATGCCGTAGCGAACATGATGGAAGTACCGCGTACCAGTATAAAATATTACAATGTCTTTCCTGAAGACGAAGGATGGGATTAAATTTTGAATTTGCTACATCAACCCGCATTATTTTCGAAAATGGTTCTTTTGAAAAAGTTCCCGGTTTAATAAAAGAATTGGGAAGTAAAGTTTTTATTGTTACTGGTAAAAACACAAATTTGGCAAATCAGCTGTCCAAATGGCTGACAACAATCAATATTCAATCCGAAATTTTCAGTATTTATTCAGAACCAACAACTTCTGTTATTGAAAAAGGTACAGAACTGGCCCGGATAAACGGTTGTAATCTTGTTGTCGGTATTGGTGGAGGTAGTACCATCGACAGTGCAAAAGCAATTGCAGCACTGGTTCCAAACAAGGGCGAATTAACCGATTATCTTGAAGTTATCGGGAAAGGAAAAAAGCTGGAGGAATCTCCGTTGCCCTGTATTGCAATTCCAACCACATCGGGCACAGGAGCCGAAGTCACCAAAAATTCGGTGATAAAATCTATGGAACACAATGTAAAAGTCAGCCTTCGCAGTGATTATATGTATCCTAAACTGGCAGTAATCGATCCAGTTTTAACAATTTCAGTGCCTCCCGAAATTACTGCAAGTACTGGTGTTGATGCACTAACACACCTGCTCGAAACTTTTGTTTCAAAAAATGCGAATCCTTTTATCGATGCACTTTGCAGAGAAGGAATGAAGCGAATTTCAGATTCGCTTTTGAATGCTTTTACCGATGGGAATAATCTGGAAGCCCGCGAAAATATGGCCATGGCAAGTATGCTGGGCGGAATGGCGCTGGCAAACGTAAAACTGGGTGCAGTGCATGGTTTTGCCGGACCACTTGGTGGAATGTCAGCGATACCACACGGGGCAGTTTGCGCCTGTTTACTTCCGGCAGTGATGGAAATAAATATTGAAGCAGTGAAAAAAGACAATTGTCAAAACCAGCTTTTGAAATTCGATGAAGTTGCCCGGATTCTGACCGGAGACAGCTCAGCAGTTGCCGAAGACGGGGTAGTTTGGGTAAAAAAACTGGTAAAAAAACTGCAAATTCCTTCGCTTTCCGATTTTAATATTAGTCCCGGGATATTTCCTGAATTGATTGAAAAAGCAAAAAATTCGAGCAGTATGAAAGGAAATCCAATAGAACTGAATAATGAACAACTTTATGAGATTTTGAGCAAATCGTATTAGTTTTATCGGTTGTTATTAGTTTTTAAGAATAAGCTATTGATGAGGCTCTCCTATAAATTATTAAATTTTTAAGAAACAAAGTTGATTTATAAATACAAAAGAGGTGGACATTTATTTTGCCCACCTCTTTGAGTAAATGCATGTATTATAATGCTTTAATCCTGATTTGAATTTTCCTTAACAGGTTATTTTCTGTTGAATGACGTCGAATTACTTTTTAACAATCTTCTCTGTAAATAAAGATTTGTCACTTTGTAAAATAACGAAATATAATCCCGCAGGCAAATCACCAACGAATAGACTTTGTGAAGATTCTTCCATCTTTTCAATATTTTTTAAAATCTTCCCTTTCATATCTGTGACCTGTAATTTCAGATTTGTAGTTTTTAAACTTTCCGGAATATTAATATTAATAATATCGGCTGCAGGATTTGGATAAATCCTGAAAGGGTCATTCTTGTTTTGGTCATCGATTGCTGTTGAAATCGAAACTTCAAGTTTAATAATCAAATATTCCTTTAATCCTGCGCCATCTGTTGCCGTGAGTTTCAAATTGTAAATACTTTTTTCGCCCATTGGGGGTGTGCCTGAAATTGACATGGTAACAGGATCGAAAACCATCCATACCGGCAGAGCCGAATTATTTTCTGTCGAAAGTAGAAATGTGAGTTTATCGCCCTTGTCAGGGTCAGATATCATATTTTCAGGAAGTATTATTTTGTTTTCTGTGCTTGTATAAAAATACTGTGTTCCCGGAATTTGCTTTATCTCAGGCGGATCGTTTACATTCAACACCGAAATTACAACGGTTTGAACTATTTCCTTTGTTCCGTCGCTTACCTTAATTTTAAACTGGATATCACCCACATTATCGTTGACAGGAACGCCCGACAGTAATTTTGTGTTCTCATTGTAAGTGAGCCAGTTGGGCAAATCCACAAAGCTAACAGTAACTTTATCTCCCTCTTTATCCTGCACATTTACCTGGTAAACATACACTTGATTTTGAACTGCAAAGGCAACCGGCGTTGTTGTAATTAGAGGTGGATTATTAATATCAACCACCTGAAAACTCCATTCTTTTTCAAAGCTTGCTCCACTGCTGTCGGTAACTGCAACAAGTATTTTGAAATTCACTTTCCCCAGTTTGCTTATATTTTCTATTAAAATAAGTGAATCACCTTGTATTGCGAAATAGGCATTTCCTTCATCGTTAAGCCCGTTTCCCGATTTTAAACTATAAACATGAGCATCGCCGGCATCTTCGTCAGCAGCACTTAAACGGGCAACCAGCTTATTAATTGCCGTATTTTCGCTGATTTTATTGCTTGAAACCGTGAGCCCGCTGGGAGCGTCATTCTGGTTTAATACATCAATATCAAATGTTCTTTGTGTTGAAATACCTCCGCTATTGGCAACTTTTACATTTACCTTATACTTCGGATTTAGCTCAAAATCAACTGCTTCTTTTACAAATAATTTATCACCGATAACATAAAACATTTCATTATCAGCTCCTGCCAAATAGGCCAGACTAAAGGCGTAACTACTCCCCAAAACATTCGATTCCACCGATAAAACACCGACCTGTACTGAATCTTTATTCTCGACGACTGTTGTGTTTGAAATCGATATTTTTGTTGAAGTATCCACCGCCTTCGATATTGAAACCCAATAATAATTTGGGTCGCCAACCTGCGGAACTATTTTGTACTGAACAGCATTCCGGAAATCCTGGCCTGAATTTCCACTTATCTGCAATATATCATTTACATAAGCCCGCGCCCCCTCCGAAAGGGTAAACGAAGGGTAAACATTACTTAAATCACCCGTTGTCGCTTGCGTTAAGTATATGTTGCCGGTTGCTATACCAGTGCCACCTTCCTGGTCAGGAATACTAAACGATAAAATATTTGCCTCGAAAGTTTTTGTCACTCCCGAAAATTCATAAGGATTGCTGATAGAACCAACAATACCATTTACTGTAAAACTTACAGATGAGCCAACTTCGATCTCCTTATTTTCGCTGGCATCGTAAATTTTAAAACTTACCGAACCGGTTGGATTATTGCTGTAGATCAATAAAAAAACAAAGTAATCTGTTAAGGTACTTTGATATTTAACATTGATTACCCCCCGACATTCGCCACCAATAAAAGCTGCCACCATGTCATTTACATCAACCGAAGTTGCACCATCGATAGAAACTTTTCCGGTTACCGACATTGAATAATCATAGAGGTTCGCGTTTACATTCCAGGCCGGTTGGGCAACAACAGCAATTCCAAAACAGGTAAAAACTACTATTAGAAATGATGTATATAATTTTTGTGCTTTCATTGTTACTTGTTTTTTGAGATTTTAACAGTTTCTACATTGTCGCCCGAAATAAAGCGGATGTAATACATTCCTGAAGATACGCCTGTGCCCGATTGATTATTGCCATCCCAGATTACTTTGTTCGTCCCGTTGGCTGAATATCCATTGTATATCGATTTAATCAGCGATCCATTGGCATTTAGAACATCAATTGTTACGGACTCACCTGTACCCGAAAACTCAACATTAACCTGTTTGTTAAACGGATTAGGGTAACAGTTGATAAATACTTCGTTTTCAAACCCACCGCCACCGGTTGTCAATGATTTCAGTGTTAAAACAAAAGGGGCCTTTGTATTGCCAATTACGGCATCTTTTGTAAACACAACCGTTTCAGCAATGGAATAGGTATTGCCAGTAACGCCATCATATAAACTGAAGCCGACTTTCTGTCCGTTTTCGCTGTTGCTCACGTTCAAGAAGAATGGTGTGTAATCGAGGCCGCTGTTGTTAATTGGTGAACTGAATCCGTGACACTCATCACTGATAAAACTTCCCAAAACCATTGAGCCATTTACGGTTATTTCCGGTACGCCCGATACGTCGAGACGCGCAATTACAGATATATTTCCTTCATATTCTGAAAGATCGCTGCCCCAACCCAAAGGTGGCGATGAGTAGTAAGGCACCTTTGCATCCTTGAAAATAGTCCCGGTGGGATAAGTAAGCGTAGCGGCTTTATTTACTTTTAACATATAACCCAGTCCGGGCTGCATGAAATCAAGGGTTCCAACCCAGCCAACTCGTTCATCAAACATCGAAAAGGCAAACTGACTTTTAATGATTTCCGAATTAGTTGCAGCGTACAACCTCAGCGCATCGTTAATATCCATTGACAAATCAGGCAAATAACCAATATGATTCCAGCCTGCGGTTAATGTTACCGGATTGTTTTCGGGAACTAACTTTTCACCACTGTAAACAATAGTATCCACATTGCTGATTTTAATCTGATACATCCGCCGGTTATCAATGGAATCAATACCTCCGATATTCCAACCGTTAGTCAGGTCATAATTATTAAACCCAACTCCATGCGATTTTATCTGGTCGTTTTGCTGAGGTTTGAGCGCTCCAAAAAATGAATCGAGGTTGTTCTGGTTCGATGCCAGTTTATTAAACGATACCCAGTTCCATCCTTTTGCCAGAGGAATGTATTGCCTGAATTTATTCATCGCTTCAAACACAACCGGGTCCAAAGTTGTGCCCATTACCGCATTGGGTCTAAAAACCGTATTGTAAGGAGTTATATCATCAATGATATGACCGGCGCTTGCATCCCATAACCTGAATTCAAGTTCTTCACCAATACCATTTCCGTACACATTTAAAAATACCAGGTACGCATCAAAATCGGATATGTAACGAACATTGTTAACACCCCGGATTGAATCTGTTCCCTTTTTAAACACAGCCACCATATCGAAAATATCGGTCGATAATATTCCTTCTATTTTTACAACACCCACAATATTCATGGTCGCCTCAAATTTTGAAGGATCAACATTCCAGTTTGGCGGCTTTTTATATACCCTTACCGTTAAAGGCAGCTTTTCATCAAAACCATTTTCTGTGCGAAGAATGATATCCTGGTTATATTCTCCGATGTTGAGCGCCGGATTAATTGTAAATATAATCTCCCTGGTTGACTCGGGATTGATTACACCCGATGACGGAGTTGCTGTAAGCCACGGAGGAAGATTTGTGATGGTAAATCCGATTTGCTGACCGCCGGTATTCTTAATTGTTGACACAAATTCAAGGGATTGATAAATCTCTTTTGCAAATGTACGGCGTTCATCTTCCCAGCGCACCTGGTTGCGGCTTACATAAGCTGTCCAGGTTACGGGTGAAGCCATGCGGTTGCCATATTTGTCCTCAACACCTTCAACCGTGATTTCCATGATGTTTTTTTCCAGTTGAGGAAAGAGGTAAGCTTTGGGATTGATAAGAATCTGATCGGTTGACGCCACAAAATCGTAAGCAATACTTTGCACCGGTCTTACATCTTTCATGTTTGGCGCATCGGTGGTAAATGCATTGCCAACACAAGCTGCGGCACTGGTTGCATTTGTGTCGTCATCAAAATTCTCCAGTGTTTCCTTTTGCTGCATTACGCCAAGATTGTCTTCGTAATATCCTTCGAAGGGGAAATAAACCATTAAACCAACTTCATTTCCGGCTAATTTCGAATTCATATCCAAACGAATTTGAGCTGAAGATTTGGCAAGGTTCCACAACCTGAACTCATCCAGTTTTCCTGAATAAAACCAGTCTTCACCCGACCCGCTGATGTTACTCCATTTGCGCGCCCCAAGAGCCATTTTACCCCCGGCAATTCCACCCACAATCGTATTTGGTTTTTCATTTTGCGGCTGGCCATCGATAAATGCGGTTATATTACCCCGCCTGCGGACCACAAGTGCAAAATGATGCCACGAATTATCGAAATAATTGGTAGTTACAGCTTCAAATGTATTGCCTTTGCTGGTCACCCAGATTTTACCATCGGGTGTGGCATAAATATTTAAAGCCTTTTCCAGCAGGTTATTTCCTTCTGTTCCGTCGCCTTTTTGGTTTGAAAACAGTGAAACTGTATCCGTTAAATTGTTATCCCTGAACCAAAATTCAACCGTGTAATCCATTTCGGGGATGATGGCAAAATAACCCGTTGAAAATTCGAGACAGTTTCCACCCG
Organism: Draconibacterium sp.; assembly: GCA_041737765.1. Classification (GTDB taxonomy): domain Bacteria; phylum Bacteroidota; class Bacteroidia; order Bacteroidales; family Prolixibacteraceae; genus Draconibacterium. The sequence goes on from JBGSRA010000156.1 coordinate 17,759, forward strand.
AAAAATCCCAGGCCAAACCTCCCGGATATGCTTCCCACAGTGCATAAATCTGCATGTGCCGGTTGGCTGCCTTATCGATGGCAAGTTCGCCAAAAGCCTCGTCCATGGGCCAGTAACCGTACAAACCAACTTCATTGCCCGAAAGTGCGGTGTATTGGCTTGCATAAACATCTCCGAGTGAAAGAAACTTCGACCAGATTCGCAATTCATGCATACTTCCGGCAAAATAACCGCTGCCCGATTCCAATGATTTGCCAATATAAATTTTACCTGCGTTATTAATTGCAACACTTGAACCGCGAACTTCAAGAATTATTTTATCATTCTGATAAATAAAAACGTCGCCGGTTTCATAATCAAAAACATACGCCATGTGTTGCCATGCTTCAGCCGGAACTGTGGGAGTGAACTGAAAAGCGGCCTCGAATTCAACATTCCCAATTTTAAACCAGGTCTTTTGCCCGTTTCTTAATCCTATTTCTATGCTTGTTGCCGGATTGTTTCCCTGCGACAAAATTATTGCATCTCCGTAAATTTCAGGACGTATCCAGAATTCGATGGTAAACGATTTGTCATCCAATGATATCCCTTCAGGAATTACACTGTAATCATCAGTCCCGTTGAACTTCAGGTAAGCGTCATGTTTTAACTTGTAGTAATTTAATGTTCCTTTTAAATCGAAATTAAACTGGTTGAGCAATCCGCTTTCAATGGGTTCGTTAAACTGAATACTGATGTTTTCGTCCACATTCAGTATTCCATCAGCCGGTTGCGGTGTACCAAAAACCTGTGGACGCTGCCCGTCAAGTATGCCGGTTAATATTACTGATTCGTTTTCGGAATAATCGCTACATGTCGAAACCACCCTGATATCATAAGACCTGTCGGAAAGGTTTATCATACTCCAGTCGAAAGTAACAAATGGCTGATCGTTTATAAGTAAAGTATCAGGTATTCCATCTTTGTTTCTCAGCAAAGGATCATTTACGAAATACTTAACCGGAACCCATATATTTCCTGAAGATGATTTGTATTCGAACCTTAAACTCTGGAATGATTGGTGGGCAAGATTATAACTGCCGATTCGCACAGTCATGGTATCGTTATCGCGCACGTTAACTACCCAGTTGTTTAATGGTTCAAGTATTTCCACATTGGTACATGCGGGTTGAAAATGAGCTGAAATGGATACTGTATCGGAAATCTCTGCAATAAAGTCGGTAGGATCAAACTGACATACAGAATGCAGGATTAAACCAATATTCTCATAATCCATAACAGATGGGTTATTTGGTTGAACAGTCACCAACTTTGTAATAGTAGTATTGGCAGGTACTAAAATTAGTTTTTGTGACAAATCACCGTCAATTAATACCCGCGCCCCTTTTTGGTTCGTCCGTTCATTCACTCTTAATACATACCATTGGTCATCACCACTTTCGGTATTGTTGGTAAGTTTTACATTAAACAGGGCAGCTTCGGTTGATGGGACATTGAAAATCTCCACAGGTTCAGCCGTTATTTGCGGTTTCTCCCGCTGAAGTGTTGCTTTATGCAAAACTACTCTGTTTCCATTTTCCGTATAAAAAAACGTTTTTTCCTGTCCTTCAAAAGGGCACATAGTCTGACCGCCAAGCGTTGAAAATATAGGGCTGGATATATCAAAACTGGAAACCCGTATATCCCCTGGTTTAAAGGAATCACCTATTTCCTTGACCGTATCCACGAAACTTACATAAGGGATGTATGATAGTCCGGCGGCAACTCCCATTGCAGCCGAGGCTCCAATAATTGCTCCACCTCCAACAGCTCCCAGTGCTGATGATGATGCAAATGCACCTGCCAGAATTGACACAAGAACTCCTCCAACTGCAGCACTTCCTCCAACTGCACCACCAAGAATTCCCCATTCAAAACTACCAGGCATTGACATTTTGGTTTCTTCAAGTTCTTTGGCATTGTAAATTCCATTCTTATCGCGGCGGTAAACATTAATACTGTAATAGTCACCTACATTGCCGTCATCAAGTGTGTAGCCATATTCCATAGTTTGCGAAAAATTTTCGCCGCTGGAAACTCCCATTGAATGCGAAATATTCAGCATACCCGTAGAAATTACCCCAACTCCGTTAAATTTGAATCCTAAAGAACCTTGTGCTGTAAAATTCATGTTTTTTGTACGGGATTCTTCCTTGTTATAAGTAATTGTTTCTAATTCTTTTCGGCTAATTGAACCTACTGCACCATCAAAAGAAATATTTTGTTCCACCTTATTTTTCTTAATGGCCAGTGCTTTTTCCGCTTCATTCGCACGAAGCGCGTCAAACCAAATATTTATTTGTGAATTGTAATAACGAATCGAATCATTTTCGTAAATCTTACCATTTCTTATCTTATTAATATCCTCTACAGTTATCTTTTCTGGCCTGAAAGAATAAGTGAGAATACTGTCAGTTTTGGTCATTTTATAATATCCATAAATCGTGGTATCTGCTGTATTGGCAACAACTTTATATTTATGAGCAATTCCGTACCTCATGTCAGATTCGGCAATTTCAGATTTGTATTTCAATGTACCATCCGACCTTTTTGCAGTCAGAAACAAATTATTCCTTCGACTTTCAATTTCAGGGAGTAATTTATTTAAGATATGAGCCTGAGTGTATTTGAAATAAGTATCAGAGTTATCTGGATTCATAATAAATCCATCAACAATTCCAATGGTGTACTGGGCATTTTTTAATTCAGAATTTCCAAGGGCAATTAATCCGTTCGTTGATGCCAAATTATAGGGTATAATTTTTAAGTGGTCGGTTTCACCATAAAAATAGTTGTAACTTTTACCAATATAAATATCACCCATAGAACCAACCACCCCGGGATCAGAGCTGGTTTCAATGCGTTCTGAAAACTCATAAGTTTTCACATATTCTCCACTTTCATTTACTGATGTTGAATAATTAATACCGGTTTTACCCGAATTTTTGTTGTCGGTTTTTATTACTGGTCCAGCCAAACCACCACCAAGAGCCATTTCAACGCCAAGTAATATTTCGACTTCGACCCCCGAACCATTGTCGAAATCGGTAGTATATTTCGAACTCACCGAATAACTTGACCCCTTTTCAATGTAAGCAAAGGATTTGGATCCGGGTGGATCATGTAGCACAATTTCAGGAATTTGTGGCCCCTTTGTAAAAAAATTATTCCCTTTTGGGCGTTGCCCTATGATGTATGCTCTGTAAAATTCGCCTCCCGGTTTCCATACGAATGTATTACCATCTACAGTAACATTAATTTGCATGGTTTTAGTAAACGAAGTCCCATCATTTTCACTTTTTGCGATATTCGGGACACCAACCCTGAATTTATGCACTATTTCGCCTTTACTGTCGGGATTGAGCTGTAAAACTTTTACATTCTCAGTAAGGGCAAGATCATTAATAATTTTTATTTCCGCTTCCTTTACAGGTTGCCGCGTTTCTGAATTATTATCAAAATTCTTATACGATTCGAATACCGAAATTTTTGGTGAATATTCATTCGCCATCTGAAAAACCGGATATTTAAAATGATCTTCAACCTGAATAACAGTTCTAACCCCGTCAACCGGATTGGTGAAGTTGATCTCTTTTTCGCCGTAAAATATCTTTGTGTCGTCAGTGTTTGTTACACTTATTTCGGGTTCTGTCTGATAAATGTAGTTCAGCTTTACATGATATTCCAGCGAATCGAGCTTCCTGTTGTTTTTTTCAACCAGGTATTCCTTTTTTAACGGAGGATTGTTGGATAAGTCAATCACCCGGTTTCCGAAGAAGTTTTCTACATCATTAGCGGCATCATTGTCAACGTCAATACTTACAATCGAAAATTTCTCAGGAATCAGTTTTGCAACAAACTCACCCGATGCTGAAGATGTAAGTATTTGTGTTTCAATCTGGGTTCTGTTCATGTAATATTCCAGCTTTTTGGTTGTCCGGGTATTTGGCGCTTCAATTTTGTTTACAATAGTATATGCTACGGTATCTCTTCCGATTGCAGCACCAAGATTATCAAAAGTCAATTCCGGATTTATACTGCTATGGTCGAGTGTTATGGTTGCTTTTCCCAGGTTGTTTACCGACTGGCCAAAACCAAAAGCAATATCATTACTTCCTGTTCCGCCAATTACACGCCCTACAACAGTAATCAAAGTAGTATCGATAAAAGGTTTACCAAAAGTTAAATTCTGGTTGAAATTATGCCTGATAACTGAGTCGGGATGGGCTTCATCAAAAGGCCATCTTCCGCCACCATCGAAAACGTGCCCGTCTTTACGGAGGCTGATAAAATGTGCCCCGATGGGAACCTGAATTTCGAACAGTCCCTGTTCATTTGTAACCTCTTCTCTTGCATCAGCTCCGTAAATAGGTTTCCCGTCAAGTAAAATCTGAACTCCCTTTACACCCAAGGTTGTGTTGCGGTAAACAACAGAACCATTAACATTGAATGATGAAATATCGGTAAAATCGATGTTGTTGTGAACCACTGAATTTTCGCTTAAAAAAAGTATTTTATAGCCCGGGTTGAATTCATGCGGAGCCAGCATTGGCGTAAACTTATACGCCGATCCATCGGTTAAAAACGGAATCCCCGGAATAATGTAATTTCCCTCTTTATCTGTAATACCTGTGTTTCCCAATTGATCAACCGCTGGTACAGCAGCAGACCAAGAAACACCGGACTCTTTAACCTGACCATGGTTTTCATTAAAATACGACCCATTTTTTGCAATATCGTAAACATACTTTCCCTGGCCTTCATTCATTCTAAGATAAGCATAAATATTATCTTCTTTGCCAATTAGATATCTCTTAAAATCACGCAGTATTTCTTCTTTGGTAAGTGCTCTTTTCCATATCCTTACTTCATCTATATTTCCATTAAAATAAGATGTACCAATTTTGCCTAGAAATAAGCTGTTGTCGATTGGTTTAATCTGATTCGTTATAGCTGCATGAACCCACAATAACGTATCAATTAATTGATTCTGAGCATTTAATACTTTGGTAGGAATATACAGATATGCAGAATCACCGTCATAAACCGCAGAAATATGAATGAACTTGTCAGTGGGAACTACAATAGGCAATTCTGCGGATTGGCCACCGACTTTAAAAACGAATTTCTGTCTGGAGTAATATAGTTCAAAATTCTTTTCTTTAGTGAAAATACCAGCATCAGCAGTTGATGAAAATTTCAGATAAGCCTGGAAGGTGAAACCACCCGAAAAATCGGTATTTGTTCTTTGCGGAATTTCTATGTACGAAGAACCCGACAAGCTTAAGCTTTTTGAAGGTACTTTATCGTCGGTGGAAGCTGTAATAACAACATTTTCAACGCCGCTGCCACCTGTGAAACTCACCCGGCCGGTTACAGTTGCAAGAGGAGTTCTGAACCCGATTCCTTCCACTTTTGTGTGACCCTGACGTTGTTCACCCGGAATTCCAATAGCAATAACTGTATATTTGAATATTTCGTTGGCTTCTGCATAAAAATCCTCCCATTTTCTGCCGGTTGCAACTACATTATCCAACCAAACCGAATCTTTTTCACCGATTTTTTTTCTAAAAATTTCGAAATGTTTAATGAGCGACGAATTGTTTGAAACTTCCCATCGCAATTGAACCTGGTCGGGAAAATAACCTTTTGAAACGAACAATTCTCCGGGGAAAGTTCTATCCATATACAATGCATTGTATGGAAAACCAACCTGAAGTTTTGTAGTAGTCCCGCCTTGATAGAGGTATGGGATAGGTGAACCTACATTGAAAGAAACATTCCTGTCGGAAAGAACTTTCTGGCCCGTAACGATTCCGGTCATTACAGGCGACTTAACCTGTGCCCCGGAAATGTAAAACAAGCCCATTAATAAAATAATCAATAGTAACCTTTTCATAACTTTATCGGGCTATTATTAATATTTAATAATATAAACAATTGCCACATTCTTGGGTCGGGTTTCTGTTAGTCCAGTATAATTAACTGAAACATTATGACTGTGATTTCCACCGCCCATACTAAAAACAGAGCTCTCTTCGCCTCCTTCCCGATATGGTTTACCCGCACTGCTTTCCCCTACAAAACTTCTGTGGTGTTTTGGTAGGATAAATGAATGGTTATGTTCTCCATTAGAAGTGGTAGTTCCTGTGCTGGTGTGTGACTTAATTCCATCTTCCTGCATACTCCCTACAACTCTGTTTTGGGTAGGATCGGCGTATGTATCTGTTCTGCCATTATTAACACCCCGAAGAAAAGTTCCTCTTAAATCGGGCAACAAGTTAGTTCCCCATACAGTTCCCAAAACCAGCTTTAATTTGTCGTATTTTGAATCGGTTGGGATTGTAGCGCCATTACAAACCAACCATCCCGGAATCGGTTCCTGCAAATCTCCCCCGGAAGTAACACTTCCGGCAAAAGGCATGATTGCTCCTGCAGGAACTCCGTTTTCGGCAGCTTTTGCGTAAGGAACCATGTTGAATTTATCGTCGTAAATGGCTGTGCCATCCACTTCAACTTTCAGATTAGCCGAGATATTGGCAAAAACCAGATTGTTGAACCCAACCGTATTTACAGAACCAATGGTAGCGCTAAAAACACCAAAATTATCGGTTGCAATATCCTGCTCTTCCTGAAAACTGCCAATGGTAAATTTTACCTTGATGGTTTGACCGGTTATGGCATTTCCCTGCGGATCGCGGGCAATACCCTGAAAACTAATACCATTTTGTGCAAAAACTGCAACACTCATAAAAGCAAAAAAGAAAAGTAAAACTGTAGATTTCATAATTATTGTTTTTAAGATTTATAATCATTTTGAGTGCATGATTAATTAACTAATGTAAGTTATAACAATAATTAACATAAAACAAATAAAAGGTATATATATCTTTATAATCATTGTTTAAAATATTCTATAAATGGATAAAGGAAATTATAGAAAAAGGCTGTGCTCCTTGTTTAACAAGAGATATACGATTTTTATTTAATTAACTTTTTGAGCTCTGAATTAAAAAAGGGTTGTTCTAAAATAAAGGTATTTGAAATGTTTGAGTTATACGAAATTTTATTTCCCGAATAATTTTTGCGAATTAACCCTATCTTTGTAAAAAGATAATTATAAGAATTATGGGAAACTTTTTTCATACACCGAAACCAAAACAATTTAGTTTCAGGCCGAGATTTTACGATCCTGAAAAAGAGGAATTTGAACAAAGAGAACAAAGAATCAAGGAAGAATTGGGAATTGCGACAGAGAAAACATATGATAGTAAATCTTATCGAGACAGAATAAGGGGATCGTTCAGAAATCAGGGTAGGAACCAGTCCAAAACGGCAGACGAATTGCGACGGTCGCAAAATTCCAGGTTAATTATTATGATAATTGTATTGGCGTTGATTTTTTACCTGGTATTTTATTCTGATTTTTTATTTTAATCTCAATACTCATCCCGATAGCTATCGGGACTAATACTCTAATCTATTATTCTATTATAGTGAGTGATATAATTCAGTTATTACCCGATTCGGTAGCCAACCAGATTGCAGCAGGTGAAGTTATTCAGCGCCCGGCCTCGGTTGTTAAAGAGCTGGTTGAAAATGCGCTGGATGCAGGAGCTACTGAAATAACCATTCATGTAAAAGATGCTGGCAGAACGCTCATTCAAATCAACGATAATGGTTGTGGAATGTCGCCCACCGACGCGCGAATGGCATTTGAACGTCATGCAACTTCGAAAATAACTTCGGCAAACGACCTTTTTTGCATTCGTACCATGGGTTTCAGGGGCGAGGCGCTGGCATCGATTGCCGCTATTGCCGATGTTGAATTGCGCACAAAAAAAGTGGAAGACGAGGTAGGAACATTTATTCATATTATCGGTTCTGAGGTAAAAGCACAGGAAGCTACAGCCTGCAGCAACGGCACAGGTTTTATGATTAAAAACCTGTTTTACAATGTGCCGGCCCGACGAAAATTTTTAAAAGGAAATACCACCGAAATCAAACATATTATCTGGGAAATCCAGCGGATTGCAATTCCAAATCCAGAGATTAAAATCTCGTTGTTTCATAATAACTCTCCCATTTACGAATTGCCCAAAACCAACCACCGCAAACGCATTGTTGACCTTTTTGGGAAAGCGATAAACCAGAGCCTGGTGCAGGTAAACGAAGAAACCAGCCTGGTAAAAATTTACGGTTTTATCGGCCAGCCAAAATTTGCACGAAAAACCATTGGTGAGCAATTCTTTTTTGTAAACGGAAGATTTATTCGTCACCCATATTTTCATAAAGCGGTTATGCAGGCGTACCAGCAATTGTTGCAACCCGATGCATTTCCGTCCTATTTCCTGTTTCTTGATACCGATCCGGCCAATATCGATATAAATGTACACCCTACAAAAACCGAAATTAAATTCGAAAATGAGCGTGATATCTGGCAGATAATTCATGCTGCAGTGCGCGAATCGCTTGGAAAACACAATGTTGTGCCGTCAATCGATTTCGATCAGAGTGGAAGTATCGATATTCCTGTACCATTAAAATCATCTGATCAGATTCCTTTTCCCGAAATTCAGATTAATCCTGATTATAATCCGTTCGACTCTGCCAGATCTCATTCAATGGGAAATATTGGGAGAAGTCAGCCAGAGAAAAAAAATCTGGATAGGTGGGAAGATTTATATAGTGGAACACAATTAAAATTGAAACCGGTTGGCGAAATTGAATCAAAAAGTGAAGAGGATGTGTTATTCCAGCCACTTGGACAGTTTTCAGGTAAAAAAACGTTGCAGTTAAAACAAAAATACATTCTTACTCCTGTTAAATCGGGTTTAATGGTAATCGACCAGAAAAGGGCTCACGAACGTATTCTTTTCGAGAAATTTATGGAAGTGCTGAAATCTGATTCAGTTGCCAGCCAGCAATTATTATTTCCACAAACCATCGAACTAAATCCGGCTGATTCAGGGATACTGCTTGGTATTTTACCCGAATTATTATCGTTGGGATTCGATATTCGCGAATTTGGGAAGAACACTTTTATTATTAGCGGTACACCGGGAGTTTTGGATGTTTCGTCACCCGAACTGATTGTGGAAAAATTGCTCGAAGAATATAAAAACTCGCCGGTTGACGCCCGTTCAAAAGCAAAAGAACAAATTGCCATTTCGCTTGCAAAAGCTTCATCGCTTGATTACGGAACCGACCTGAAACAGGAGGAGATAGATCATTTGATTGATAATCTTTTTGCCTGTTCAACACCAAATTTCTCGCCCGACGGTAAAAAAGTTTTAACCATAATTCCTACCCCCGACATCGAAAAAAGTTTTAACAAATGACATTATGTCGTTATATTGAGCCCGTTAAAATCTGGTTCAGGAATTGTAATATTGAACACTAAAATTTTAAAACATGAATTACAGGCCTTCTTTTAATACAATCCCGGTCGTTGTTAAAAATCTGATAATCATTAATGTGCTATTTTTTCTGGCCACAATGGTATTTGAACGGATGGGAACTAATTTATATACTTATCTGGGGTTACATTTTCCGTTGTCCGATAAATTCAGGTTACACCAGATTTTTACTCACATGTTTATGCATGGCGGAATTACGCATATCTTCTTTAATATGTTTGCGCTTTATATGTTTGGGCGGGTACTTGAAAGTGTTTGGGGACCAAAACGGTTTTTAACTTTTTACCTGGTAACCGGCGTTGGTGCTGCTGCTTTGCATACAGCTGTTAATTTTTTCGAATACTACCAGGTATCTTCACAATTAACTACTGAGCAAATTGCATATGTCAATGAAGTTGGTTACGGAATATGGTCAGAAGGAAAAAACTTTACCGAACCTTTGTTAGGCAAATTAAATGTAATACTAAATACCCCAACAGTTGGTGCATCGGGTGCGGTATTTGGAATATTACTCGGGTTTGGGATGTTGTTCCCGAATACACAGTTAATGTTGTTGTTCCCACCAATTCCAATTAAAGCAAAGTATTTTGTAATGGGTTACGGTGCTATTGAATTGTACCTCGGATTTGCACAACCAGGAAGCAATGTTGCCCATTTTGCTCATCTCGGAGGTATGTTGTTTGGATTTTTTATGATTAGGTACTGGAACAAAAATTCAAAAAAATTTTATTGAAAGCAGAATTTGGATTTTGAGATTTGTAATTTGTTTTTTGTGATTTAAAGAAAATGGATCTTTTTTCCGATATAAAACACACTTTTAAAGAAGGTTCTGTATTAACACGACTAATCTACGTTAATATTGGGGTTTTTCTGGTTGTAAGTATCATTGGTGTTGCATTGTTTTTAGCCGGACATTCAAATAATCTGGCCGATTGGCTTTCAGTTCCATCCAATTTTAGTGACATTATTGCAAGGCCATGGACTCCTGTAACTTATATGTTTTTGCATACCGGGTTTATTCATTTGTTATTTAATATTCTGGGTCTGTACTGGTTTGGTAAGTTATTTTTATACCGGCTGGAGGGCAACAAATTGTTGAGCGTTTATTTATTGGGTGGACTGTCGGGAGCTGTTTTTTATGTGATTTCGTATAACATTTTTCCTGTTTTCGACTCGGTAAATGGCTTGTTACTTGGGGCTTCGGCATCGGTTTTTGCCATTTTGGTTGCCATTGCATTTTACGATCCAAACAACGAAATTCACTTATCGTTTATCGGTACTTTTCAATTAAAATATATTGCGTTGTTTTATGTATTGTTATCGGTAGTGGGAATTTCGGCTACCAATCCGGGTGGTAACATTGCTCATTTGGGGGGTGCAGCCTGGGGTTGGTTTTATATTTTTCAACTCAGAAGAGGAAAAGATATGGGAGCAGGTTTTATTAAAATACTGAATAAAATTGCCGCTGCTATTGCAGGTATTTTCAAACCAAAAAATAATTTGAAAGTTACCTTTAAACAGGCGCCAAAAGACGATTACGAGTATAACCGGATAAAAAACAGGGAACAGGAAGAGGTAAACCGTATTCTTGAAAAAATTGGAAAAGCGGGGTACGACAGTCTTTCAAAAGATGAAAAGGAACTGCTTTTCAGGCAGGGAAAGAAATAAAACGAAAGTGTAATCAAAACTGAATCATCCAATTTAAACTATTCGCCCTTTTCGCTTTTTTGCCTGGTGAATACTGGCATTGAGTTCAAATCCGATTAAAAGAATAAGCGACATAACATACATCAAAAGCAAAATTATCAGCAACGTTCCGATTGTACCATACAATTCGTTATACTGGTTGAATTTATTGATGTAATAACTAAATCCAATAATAGTTAACACACTCAAAACGGTTGAAAGAGTTCCACCGGCTGAGATAAAACGCCATTTGGTTTTTTTTGCCGGTGCCATATAATACAAAAACGAAAAAGTAAAGAATAGCAAGGCCAGAATAATAACCCATTTCCCGAAAGTAAGCAGGAAAATTGTAAAGCGATCCTGCAGTATTTGGTTTTCCTGCAGGTACTGAATAAAAATTTCCCCACTGGTTATAAGTGCAATTACAATGGTTAACATTAACGAAAGAATGATTAAAAGATAGATTGCAGTAATTCGCTGGCTAATCCAGGTTCTGCGGTGAATGGTATGAATTGTAGCATCAAAAGCACTTATCATTGATGCCAGGCCATTGGTTGAAAATATCAGTGCAGCAAAAAAACCAAACGAAAGCAAATCTCCCCTGGGTTGAGTGATTATTACAATAACGGTATTTTCGATTGCTTTAAATGTAACCGGAGGAACCATATCCTGAATAAGTGTTAATAATTCGTTTTGAAAATTATCGATTGGAATAAATGGAATGAGCGTAAAAAGGAAGATTATAAAAGGGAAAAATGCAATAAAAAATGAAAATGCAATTGCCGATGCACGCGTAGTTATAGAACCTTTAACAATGCTGTGATAGAAAAAAAGAGCCACATCATACAATGGAACTCCTTCGAAAAATGGAAGTTTAATTTTTTTTGCCCGTTCGGCAATTTTCTCTCCAATTTTTATCAGATGGTTTAGGTAAGTGTCCACCTTTAGCATCGGAATTATTGTTTTTCAATTCTCAACTGATGAATATAATCTTTTCCGTTATTTTTTTTCAACAGGAAATAAACCCTGAAACTCCCGGTATTTGTGGTTAAATTACCAATTACATATTGTGCTCCTTCTTTACCACCATTATGTATTATATTGAAACTTTCGGGTATATTGCTACTGAAGAATTTATTTACAATTTGTTGTGCCTGTGCTTTGCTGTAAACATTATCGTTTTCCAAAACTACAAGTTCAACATTTTGATTGAAATACTCGGAAAGGGTTTTTGAATTGCCCGACTTTAAACTTTGAATTATCTCATCAGGAACCTGCGCCAGAGCCTGGTTTGAGATAATTGAAAAGCCTGATATGAAGAACAGTAGGATTAAAATTTTATTTATTGCTGACATTTTTTATTTCTGTTTCAAAAAGTGACCAATAATACGTCAAAAATTATGCAAAACTCAATTATACGCCTAATTTTAGCGTAAATTTATAAAATTAAAATTCAAAATCCGGCATGAAGATTACTTTATTGGTAATTGGGAAAACTGATACAGCTTATTTAACCGAAGGAATTGGTGAATATGTGAAACGAATAAACCATTATATTAATTTTGAAATTGAAGTAATTCCCGACATCAGGAAAAGTAAGAATCTGATTTCAGATCAACAGAAAAATATGGAAGGCGATCTAATTATTGCCAAAAATTTGCCGGGAAAAGAGTTGCATTTATTCGATGAAAAAGGAAAAATGTTTACTTCGAGAGAATTCGCAGGATTTCTGGAAAAGAAAATGGCAAGTGGTTTAAAAGAGATGGTGCTTGTAATTGGCGGGCCTTACGGATTTTCGCAAAAGGTTTACGAAAATGCAAATTCGAAAATTTCTTTGTCGCCATTAACTTTTTCGCATCAAATGGTACGATTGATGTGTGTTGAGCAGATTTACAGGGCGTTTACCATTTTAAAAAACGAACCTTATCATCACGATTAAAATATGCTGCTGAAACTAAATAAATACAGTTACCTCATTTTTGCCATCTGTTTTTTTACAGCCGCGGCAATAATTGAAAACGGGTTGTTAAAGAAGCATCCCGAGAATCATTTAATCAGCGATTTTCGTGAAGAGGTATTAATTCAGGAAAACATTTTAAACAAGCAAATTAATGAAATATCAGCAGTTATTTCTGACAATGATTTCGATGGAAGTTATTTTGAAGCACTAAAGAATTACACAACCTTAATTGACGAAACCGGAGTAGCATATTTGGTTTATCAGTCGGGCAAACTGGTTTACTGGTCTGACAGAGCGGTTTCATTTTATAATTCAGCTCGCGAATTCAGAAAAACAGAAGGATTGGTTCAGTTGCCCAACGGTTATTATTTGGTACGCCAGAAAATATTAAACCAATACGAGGTAATTGGTTTGCATTTAATAAAATACAATTACGAACACCAAAATAAGTATTTACAGAACTCATTTTTTAAATCGTACAAACTGCCCGATGCATTTCAATTGTTCGATTCAAAGTATGAAGGTGCATTTAAGGTAAACGACAAGAATGGTAACTTCATGTTTTCGGTTAAAGCGGTCGGCCAGTTTTTATGTACCGAAAATCAACTTTACCTGCCAGGACTTATATATTTCATCGGATTAATTATTTTGTTGTTCTATTTCAAAAAAGAATTTTTAGAATCAGAAGCTGATTTTATTTTTCGGCTTTTTACCTTGGGAGCAGCACTTTTTGTTGTTTTCTGGCTTCACCTTATTTTTAAAATTCCCGGATTACTGCTGCATTTGCCATTTTTTAGTCCCGAAGTTTTTGCCATCAATAGTTGGCTGTCTTCGTTGGGCGATTACTTTTTAATGGTTCTTTTTTTCGCTTTTTGGCTGTTTAATTTTACTGAAGGATTGAATAATAAAAGCCTGAATTCAGAAATAAAAACAGAAAGAAGAATTACCGGCACTGTGTTATTATTGTTTGCCGCTGTACTGTTCCTTTTCGCCAATTATTTTATCGAAATACTCATTTATAATTCAACCATTTCTTTTTCGCTGAATAAAATTATTGGCATAACTCCACAAAGTATCCTGGGTATCTTTTCAGTGGGCCTGCTTTTATTTGCAATAATGTATTTTGCTGTTAAAAATATCGAAAAGGTTTGTAAAGATTTTACTTTACCGCAGTTATTTGGCCTTTTAAGTGCGATAGTGCTTTTTGTAGGCTTGCTGCAATTTCTTATAATTCAGCGGATAACATATTTTGTGCTTGTGTTCTTTATTAGCAGTACTTTTATTGCTTCTATTTTTTGTAAAAAATATTTCAAAAAATTCTCGTTAAGTTATCTTATCATTTTTGTTTCGCTGGCATCGGTGTATTCACTTGTTATTTTTTATCACATTATCAATCAGAAAGAAAAAGATAATCAAAAGTTATTTGCGGTAACACTCGTTGCAGAAAGAGATCCGGCGGCTCAGGAGTTTTTGGTAAGAATCGAAAATCAAATAAAAAACGATCCTGCAATAGTAAGTTTGCTGGTTCAAAACGAAGATCCCCGTGAGTACATTGAAAGGGTGTATTTTAGTAGTTATTTCAGAAAATATCTCTTTAAAATTTATGTTTGCCGAAGCATGGATAGCTTGATGATTGAACCCGAAAACCGGATTGTACCATGCATGTCGTTTATGGATGGAATGATTAAGGATATGGGAGTTCAGATTTCAGGGTCGAACTTTTATTTCATGGATAACATGAATGGCCGCATTTCGTACACCGGAAAACTGCATTTCGCGATGCCTGGTAAACACGAAAGTGTTACTATTTACGTTGATTTAGACTCAGATTTGTTGTTTGAAGGTATTGGATTTCCCGAGCTTTTAATCGACAAATCAATTACCCGCTCCGAAAACTACCGCAAATTCAGTTATGCAAAATATTATGGCGGCGAATTAACCGACAGATTTGGCGATTTCAATTACAATATTTATATCGATTCGTATCAACCCGGTGAAGAGGAATTTACTTCGAGAAAGCTGGATACTTACGAGCATCTTATTTATCATACCCGCGAAAATAATTATGTAATTGTGTCGCGAAAACTGTTTTCATTTGTCGATTATCTGATATCATTTCCGTACCTGTTTGTGTTTTATTTTCTGATGGTACTGATTTTATTATTGATTGGAAACCGAAGAATTGGATCTCGAAAAATAAGGATCGATTTGAAATTTAAAATACAGGTTGCAATTATTTCCATCGTTTTTGTTTCGTTATTACTGGTGGCACTGGCAACATTATTTTATAATATCGACAATTATAAGTCGAAACACCGCGACGATTTAAATGAAAAAATGAAATCGATATCAGAAGAAATTGATATGCGGCTCGAAGACAAAAATGAAATAACCGCCGAACTGGTTGAATGGCTGCAATTTGAACTCGGAAAACTTTCAAATATTTTTCGAACCGATATTAATATTTATGGTATTGATGGTAATTTACTCGCATCATCGAGAGTCGAAATTTTTCAGCGCGGATTGGTTTCATCACGAATTAATTCACTGGCTTACTACGAAATCTTTCAAAATTACCAGTACGAAAGCTATTTTCAGCCGGAAAAGATAGGCGAATTATCATATTTGTCGGTTTATAAACCTATAATAAATAACAGGGGGAAGATACTGGGGGCAATCAACCTTCCGTATTTTATTACACAAGACAAATACAGCCAGGAAATCTCAACTTTTATTGTGGCGTTTATTAATTTGTACGTTTTGCTGCTGCTTGCAAGTATCGTAATAGCGGTTTTTATTGCCAATCAAATTACCCGACCACTGGTTGTGATACAGGAAAATCTGCAAAAAATGGAACTTGGCAAACATAACGAACCTATTTATTACAGGCGTAACGACGAAATTGGCAGCCTGGTAAGGGAATACAATAAAAAAGTAGATGAACTGGCTGTTAGCGCCGATCTTTTAGCCCGCTCTGAGCGCGAATCAGCCTGGCGCGAAATGGCAAAACAAGTTGCACACGAAATAAAGAATCCGTTGACCCCGATGAAATTAAATATTCAGCATTTGCAGCGTGCACGGGGGAAAGGAAAAGAGTATAATGAATACATTGAACGCGTAACCGCAACTTTAATTGAACAGATTGACAACCTGTCGAATATTGCTACCGAATTCTCCAATTTTGCACAGATACCCAACGCACGAAACCAGGTTTTTGAATTGGCCGGACAACTAAAGAAACTGATAAGTTTGTTTGAAACCGATGACAGGGCTACTATTAAATTCGATTGCACAGGATTCGAATCAATCAGTGTAAATGCCGATCGTGAGCAGCTTTCGCGGGCAGTAATCAATCTGATAAAAAATGCGATTCAATCGATTCCTGACGATAAAACCGGAAATATCTGTGTTTCTCTCAACCGGCGCGAACACATGGCAGTAATTGCAGTTTCAGACGATGGTTCGGGAATTCCGGTTGAATTGCGCGAAAAACTATTCAGCCCAAGTTTTACAACAAAAACCAGCGGAATGGGACTCGGGCTTGCAATCGTTAAAAATATAGTCGAAAACTTTTCGGGTAAAATCTGGTTCGAAACCGAATCGGAAAAAGGAACTACCTTTTATATTGAAATTCCGGTTTATGAGAATACCGAAAATGAAAGTATTTCATAACTTAAATTGTACATTTTATTGATTTCTCTTATTCTTGTAATGTTTCATATTTTTAAATTTTAATATTTATCACATGGTTCCACTTTCGTTTAAACAAATTTCAGAGCGGTTAAAACAGATCGATTTTCCTGAAATCGATTTGGTAATCGGTATAGGTTCTGGTGGGATACCACCGGCAACTTTTGTGGCCTTTTATTTAAATGCCGACCTGGAAGTGATGACACTGAATTATCGCGACGAGAATAATAACCCGCGTTATGAAGCACCAAAAATATTACATCAACCCCTTTGGAATCTTGAAGGCAAAAGAATTTTACTGGTTGACGATGTTTCGGTGTCGGGCAAAACGATGAATGCAGCACTCGAACTGTTGAAAGGATTCAACGTAAAAACCCTTGCCATGAAAGGGAAAGCCGATTTTGTGCTTTTCCCCGAAATAAAAGATTGTGTAAAATGGCCATGGAAGGAGTAGGAGTTTAATGTTTAATGTTTCGGGTTTAAAGTATTGAAAAGTGAATATTTGTAGAGTTTAACCCAGTGCTTTAGCTTTGGGATTCAAATAAAGAATACAAAATCTCGCTTTAGCATTTAACTGATAAAAAAGGTAAATTGAATAAACTAAATTAAAGAATCAAAAAGGATGAAAACCAACCTGTTATTTTTTGTCGCCATAATTTTTATGCTGCCCTCGTTCAGTAAGGATAACAAAACCATTAAACCCGGCGAAATCTGGCCCGACAACAAAGGTGTTCATATCAACGCACATGGTGGCGGAATGCTTTTTCACGATGGAAAATACTACTGGTTTGGTGAGCACAAAGTTGAGGGGAAAAGGGGCAACCAGGCATTGGTTGGTGTACATTGTTATTCATCAAAAAACCTGACCGACTGGAAAGATGAAGGCATTGCCATGAAAGTGAGTGATGACCTTGAAAGTCCAATTACGGTGGGTTGTGTAATTGAACGTCCAAAAGTAATTTACAACAAAAAAACTAAAAAGTTTGTTCTTTGGTTTCATCTCGAATTAAAAGGGAAAGGTTACAGTGCGGCTCAAACTGGAGTTGCTGTAGCTGATAATCCCGAAGGACCCTACACATTTTTAAAGGCATTAAATCCAAATGCCGGTCAGTGGCCGGTTGGTTACCCCGATGGTTTAAAGAGCACAACCTTTCCCCAAAATCTCAAAGATTGGACCGATGAATGGTTGAAAGCGGTTAAAGAGGGAATGTTTGTTCATCGCGATTTTGAAAAAGGACAAATGGCACGTGATATGACTTTATATGTTGATGAAGATGGAAAAGCTTATCACATTCATGCATCGGAGGAAAACCTCACATTACATATTTCCGAATTGACAGATGATTTTCTTGATTTTACAGGAAAATATATTCGTGTACTTCCAACCGGCCACAATGAAGCTCCATCCTTGTTTAAGCGGAATGGTAAATATTATATGATTACTTCGGGGTGTACAGGATGGGCTCCAAACGCAGCACGATTACTGGTTGCCGATTCGGTAATGGGCAATTGGGAATACATTGAAAATCCGTGTATTGGCGACGATAAAGAACTTACTTTTCACTCGCAAAGTACCTACATTTTACCAGTTGAAGGGAAAAAAGACGCTTTCGTTTTTATGGCCGACCGCTGGACTCCCGACAATGCCATCGATGGCCGTTACATCTGGCTTCCCATTCAGTTTAAAGAAAATGGAATTCCATTTTTGGAGTGGATGGATGAGTGGAGCCTTGATTTTTTTAAAAGTAATTAATTGATTATCAAATTTAAACCAGTTTAATATGAAGCAAAATTATTTTTTAATTGCAGTTTCTGCTATTCTGTTGCTATCCTGCAAATCAAAAATCGACAATGCAACCTATTCTGAAATTCTGAAAAAAGGGAACGAAACTGCAACCCTGGCTCAGTCGGTATTGCTTGCAAATGTTGGTCAGGCAATGCAAACAGGAGGTTCGGTATATGCAGTTGAGTTTTGCAACTTGAAGGCATCAATAATAGTTGACAGTTTAAACAGCGCCAATAATTGCGTTATTTCCCGTATTTCGGCAAAAAACCGTAATCTGGAAAATGGATTAAAAACCAATTCGGATCAAATTCTCTGGTCAATTTTTGAAACAGGAATTTTAAACGACACTATCATTCAGGGAAATAAAAAACTGATTTACTACAAACCTATAAAAACTGCACTTCCGGCATGTTTAAAATGCCATGGCGATTTGGGTTCCGATATCGATTCTGCTACCTCGGAAAAACTGAAAAATCTGTATCCGGCTGATTTGGCGACAGGTTACAAACTAAATGATTTCAGAGGGTTGTGGAAAATTGAGTTTTCAGTAAATTGACACTGTTAACATTCTGATTTTGATATAGTTTCAACTTATTCACTGGTTTTTGTTAATAAGTTCCGGCAGGGGTGTGTATTTCGTAAAACTACTATTACTAATATTGGCTACCCTTATTTTTTATCTACATAAAATTATGCGTATTGGGGGTAGCTGTCTGCTACCCTTTTTCTTTTTTAAATATTGGGTTTTCCCGTCATTATTTATCATTTATAATGTAGTTTTAACCTCAATTATCATATTGTATTCAGTTTAAGAAACAAGTCAATGAAATCATATTTGCTTTTATTTTTAATTTTATGTTATTCCTGTTTTATTTCTACTGCTGAAAAACCAACCAATTTCATAATAATTTATCTCGATGATGTGGGTTATGGCGATATCGCACTCACAGGCGCCATTGGTTATTCAACGCCGAATATCGATAAAATGGCTGCCAGCGGAATGTTCTTTTCGCGTTATTATTCGCCGCAGGCAGTTTGTAGCGCTTCACGCGCCGGGCTGTTAACGGGTTGTTATCCAAACCGAGTTGGATTTCGGGGGGCACTTGACCATACCGCAAAAACCGGAATTAATACCGAAGAAGAAACCATTGCTGAAGTTTTGAAGAAAAATGGCTATGCAACGGCGGCTTTCGGAAAATGGCATTTGGGTCACCATAAACAATTTCTTCCGTTAAATAATGGGTTCGACGAGTATTTTGGTATTCCGTATTCAAACGACATGTGGCCTAATCATCCGACCAGTAAAAATTATTACCCACCGCTTCCTTTGATTGAAGGAAATGAAGTGGTTGAAACAAATCCGGATCAGTCTCAGTTTACAACAGTTTTTACCGAAAGAACCGTTCAGTTTATTCGTAATAATAAAGCAAAACCATTCTTTGTTTATCTGGCGCATCCGATGGCGCACGTTCCGCTTTTTGTTTCTGATAAATTCAAAGGTAAATCGCAACAGGGATTATATGGCGATGTGATGATGGAAATCGACTGGAGTGTAGGACAAATAATGCAAACGTTGAAAGAATTGAAACTGGAAGAAAATACACTGGTGATTTTTACTTCTGATAATGGTCCGTGGATAAATTATGGAAATCATGCAGGCAGTTCGGGTGGATTGCGCGAAGGAAAAGGTACTACTTTCGAAGGTGGACAGCGCGTACCATGCCTGATGATGTGGAAAGGAGTTATTTCTCCCGGAACAGTAAATAATAATCTGGTGGCAGGAATGGATATATTACCCACAATCGCCAATATTGCCGGGGTGCCGCTGCCAGCGAAAAAAATTGATGGAGTGAATATTTTACCACTTTTGAAAGGCGAAAAACCGGAACCACCTCGAAAATCGTTTTACTATTATTATCGCAACAACAATCTGGAAGCTGTTCAGGATGGGCAATGGAAACTTGTTTTTCCGCACAAGGGAAGAACTTACGGGGGATTTGAACCGGGAAAAGATGGACTTCCGGGAGAAGTAAATGAAAATTCGGAAGTAGCGGCAGGTTTATATGACTTGCGACGCGACCCGGGTGAACGTTATAACGTGATAGAAGCACATCCAGAAATCTTAAAGAAACTGGAAAAAATTGCCACGGAGGCCCGTGATGATTTGGGTGACGATTTGACCAAAAATCCGGGAAAAAACAGAAGGGAACCTGGAAAGATTCAGGAATAAATTCATGGAATTAATGCAGCAATTTGCAGAGAACCACAAACAAAAACCAGAGAAGTGGAAATATGGAATTACACAAATCGATTAAACGAAATTTACTACAGATGAAATACCAAATTTTATTGAGATAATTAAAAAGAAAAAAAGAGTAGAATTAATTGGACGCTTTGTTATGTGATTGATGATTCTACAAACCCCTTTATAAAACCAACCTGTTGTGAATTAAGATATTCTACTCTTTTTTGAATAAGATGTAATTGGCAATTACCAATATTTACTCACACAAGTTATGATAAAAACCTGATTTCTGTACCATAGTTTTTAAAAATTTTTAATCATTAGTTACAAAAATAACTCACTAAATGTTAATAAAACAGTAAATTATCAATTTGAAATTGGATGATTAATTAATGTATTTTTCGCATTCATCGATAATTTAAAGATTCGATTCATATTTTTTCAAATGATTTTTAACGTGGATTATTGTTAATAACTTTTTAGGGTGTGATTAATCAATTGAATTTGTAGTGGAGCTTTTTAGCTAGTATTTTAGCTAAACCAACAATTTTTTATAAAAATGAATTGCTATAAAAAGAAGAAAAGAGTAGAATTTAAGGACGCTTTTGGATAGATTGATGATTTACAAACCCCTTTATAAAACCAATCATTAATATAAGACATTCTACTCTTTTATTTAATCTTAACAAAGATAAATTATTTTTGTTTAAAATGCAATAAATAAATTATTGGTTTTTACTCTTTTATTAATATTTCAGAAAATAATACCGAAAGTTTACTTACCCAAAGTCGTGATTTTTTACGACCGTCAAAACTTTACAAAATCCTGCAAAAAAAATCACTCACAAAATAAATTGTAAGTGATTGATTTTTAGTTGTCCTGCCAGGGGTCGAACCTGGACTCTTCTGATTCAGAGTCAGACGTGTTGCCAATTACACCACAGAACAATAAATTTTCCGCAAAAATATAAAAATTCCCGATTTAAGTGCATACTATAACAGGATTGCATTATTTTTATCCCTGAAAAAATCAAAATTCGATGATATTAAAATTAACTCAATAAAATTATAACTATGAGAACTGATCAAAAAAGAAGAGATTTTCTTAAGATTTCGGCAGCAGGTGCGCTTGGAGTAATGGTTTTAGGTACTGCAGCCTGTAAACCGGGTGCAAAACCGGTAGCAACCACACCCGATAGAAAAAGTTTTGGAGTTGGACTTCAACTTTATACTATTCGCGATGCAATGACAGCTGATGCTCTGGGTTCGTTAAAGAAAGTTTCAGAATTAGGATATAAAAACGTGGAACTTGCCGATTATTCCAATGGTAAATTTTACGGTTTTGCTCCGGCTGAATTTAAAAAGATTGTAAACGACCTGGGAATGGATATTATCAGCAGTCATACCAGTGTTGAGGCAGCAGGTATTACTTTGGACAGTGCAAAGAAAATGGCAGACGACCATGCTGCAATGGGAGTAAAATATTGTGTACAACCTTGGGTGGAAGAGGTAAATCGTAATATCGAATCGTACAAAAAAATGATTGCCGATTGGAATGAAGTAGGAAAAGTGATGAAGGAAGTTGGAATTCAGTTTGGTTACCACAACCACAATTTCGAATTTGCAAACCTCGATGGTATTGTTCCGTATTACGACATTTTTATGCCCGAAATGGATGCCAGTTTGATAACAATGGAATTAGACATGTATTGGGCAACCAAAGCCGGTCAGGATCCGGTTGAAATGTTTAATAAATACCCCGGACGTTTCCAGTTATTTCATTTTAAAGATATGTCGCAGCAAAGTGCTCCTTTCTATGATGTTATTAAGGATGATATTACATCGGTAGGAGCTGGACTAATTGATTTTAAACGTATTTATGCTGCCCGTGAAACTGCAGGCATGAAATATTTGTTTGTTGAAGATGACAATCAGGGAATGGGAAAACCATTTGAAGCAATCGAGACCAGCATTGTTAATATTACTACCAAAATTTTAGTATAACTATTGAAATTTTTATCCTGAAAGGGAATTCGGTTTAAGGCTGAATTCCCTTTCGTTTTTTATTGCTTATTCGATTTTGTTTTGAATGTAATGTTTTTATATTTTCTATTTTTAGAGCAAATCAAAAGGAAGAAACCATGACAAGAATAAATTTTGAAGAAATGAAAGCCACAGTTAAAAGGGCTTTTATAAATGCTGGAATGGCTGAAGAAAAGGCTGATGTTTGTGCTCAAATTCATACCGAATCGAGTTGTGACGGAGTTTATTCGCACGGACTAAACCGGGTTGAACGGTTTGTCGATTACATTCACAAGGGTTGGGTTGATGTAAATGCGGTACCAACTCTCGACAAAAATCTTGGTTCCCTGGAAATATTCAACGGCAATTTGGGACCGGGAATTTTAAATGCCCGTTTTGCCATGAACAGAGCAACTGAAATTGCAGAAAAATTTGGGTTGGGGCTGGTAAGTTTACACAATACAACACACTGGATGCGAGGAGGAGCCTACGGCTGGCAGGCTGCCGATAAAGGTTATATTGCCATTTGCTGGACCAACACAGAATCGTGTATGCCGGCGTGGGGTGCAAAAACCATTGGAATTGGTAATAATCCTTTTATTATGGCTGTTCCGCGTAAAACAGGACACGTTGTTCTCGACATGGCCATGTCGCAATACTCGTATGGTAAACTGCAGGTTACCAGATTAAAAGGCGAACGACTTCCGTATCCGGGTGGTTTTGACAAGGAAGGAAACCTCACCGATATTCCCGGCCCGATTGAGGAAACATGGAGAATTTTACCCATGGGTTACTGGAAAGGATCCGGTTTTGCAGTTCTTCTTGACATCATTTCAGCTTTGCTTTCAAATGGTTTGTCAACAGCCGGAATAGACAAGGTTGGCAAAGGAAGTTGCGGAAGCTGCAACCAGGTTTTTATTGCCATCGATCCGTTAAAAATAAACACTCAGGAATTTATTGACAATGTTTTGGAAGGAACTGTTCAGCAGCTGAAATCATCAGTTCCGGCAAAGGAAAACAGTGAAATTTATTATCCGGGAGAGCAGTCGTTAAAAAAGCGGGTTGAAAACCTGGAACTGGGAATACCAGTTGACGATGGAGTTTGGGAGAAGGTAAAGCAATTGGCAAAATAGTAAATCTTACATTAAATGAAATAGAAAAGGGAACCCGAATTTTACATCGAATTCCCTTTTGATTGGTTGACCTGCCTAGGCTCGAACTAGGACTCTTCTGAACCAAAATCAGACGTGTTGCCAATTACACCACAGGTCAGTCCTTTTGTGCCTTTTCGTTAAAGACGGTGCAAAAATATAAATTTTTTTCTTTTTGCTATGTTCCTGCATTTTTTTTTCATTTTATCTGCTGTCATTTAAAATACAGAATTCAAAACAGGTGAATATCAAATCTTTTTAAAACCTTATATTTGCAATCGTTCAAAAAAATCAATCATGCAAAAAACAACGCTAATCAATAATATTCTGGGCTGGGCCGTGTTTCTGATTGCAGCTATAACTTACTTCGTAACGCTCGAACCAACCGCAAGCTGGTGGGATTGCAGCGAGTTTATCACCAGTGCATTTAAACTTGAAGTAGGTCATCCTCCCGGAGCGCCATTTCACATGATAATTGGGCGTGTGTTTACAATTTTTACAGGTGATCCTTCGCGGGCTGCATTCTTGGTAAATGCCATGTCAGCCATTGCCAGTGCGGCTACCGTAATGTTGTTGTACTGGAGCATTGTGCATCTGGCCAGGAAATTGTTTACCTCTGAAAAGTTAAATAACGGCGAACAAATTGCGGTTTGGGGCAGTGGTTTGGTAGGCGCCCTGGCATTCACTTTTACCGATTCTTTCTGGTTTTCGGCGGTTGAAGGAGAAGTTTATGCGCTTTCTTCATTTTTTACGGCAGCGGTTTTTTGGGCCATTTTAAAATGGGAAAATGTTGCCAACGAGCCAAACGCAAACCGATGGTTAATTCTGATTGCTTATTTGATGGGATTATCAACAGGAGTACACCTGCTTAACTTACTGGCTGTTCCGGCAATCGGACTGGTTTATTATTTCAAAAAATATTCATTTTCGTGGAAAGGAGTCACCGTAGCATTGGCAATTTCAATTGGTATTCTGGCATCTATTCAATATGTAATTATTCCAGGTGTGCCGCGACTGGCATTTATTTTTGATAAAATGTTTGTCAATGGTTTTGGACTTCCTTTTAATTCGGGAGTGCTTTTCCTGATAGTACTGATTATCGCAGCTTCGGTTTGGGCGGTAATTTTCACAATGAAAAGAAACATGGTTCTCTGGAACACAGCGGTTACCATGGTTATTGTTATTTTAATAGGGTATGCATCATTTGCAACCATAATTATACGGGCATCCGCAAATCCACCGATGAACCAGAACGACCCCGATAACGCGTTTGCACTTTTGCGGTATCTAAACCGTGAACAATATGGTGACAGGCCTTTGTTTTACGGACCATATTTTAATGCACCTGCAATAGCCAATATCGACGAAAAAGATCAGTATAACAAGGTTGATGGAAAATATAAAGTAACAGGCCAGTTATCAGGCGGAACGGAATACGAATCGAAACTTGAAACTTTTTTCCCAAGAATGTACAGTAACGATGCCAACCATGTACAGGCATACAAGGAATGGGGAAATATTAAGGGAAATCCGGTTCGGATTCGCGATGGCGGAGAAACGAAAACCCTTGTAAAACCAACCTTTGGAGAAAACCTGAGGTTCTTTTTCACTTATCAGGTCGGACACATGTATATGCGTTATTTTATGTGGAATTTTGTTGGACGGCAAAACGATGTTCAGGGACATGGCAGTTTCAACAATGGAAACTGGATAAGCGGAATTGATGTACTGGATGATGCAAAAGTAGGCTCACGCGACAAGATGCCGGCCCACATGAAGAATGATCCGAGCAGAAATACCTATTACTTTTTGCCGTTGCTTTTTGGTTTGATTGGAATGTTTTATCAATACAACCGGGGTAAAAAAGGGAAGGAAGATTTTGCGGTTACCATGTTGCTTTTTGTTTTTACGGGACTGGCAATTGTGGTTTATTTGAATCAGTATCCATACCAGCCACGTGAACGTGATTATGCATACACGGGTTCTTTCTATGCCTTTACAATTTGGATTGGTCTGGCTGTTCCGGCGTTGTATTCCATGGTTCAAAAAGTACTGAAAGGAACTCCCGGAGCAATTGTTGTAACAGTTGCATCGCTGGTTCTGGTTCCCGGAATACTGGCATCACAAAACTTCGATGATCATGATCGTTCGGGAAGATATATGACACGCGATTACGCTAAAAACTACCTCGAATCGTGTGCTCCAAACGCCATTCTTATTACGTACGGCGACAACGATACTTTCCCGCTTTGGTATGTTCAGGAAGTAGAAGGGGTACGGCCCGACATAAAAATTATCAATCTGAGTTATCTCGGAATGGACTGGTACATTTCACAACACCGTTTGGCTTCAAACAAAGCAGCGCCAATGCCGTTTTCGTTCGAAAAAGAACAATATTATATGGGGAGAATGGACGCGGTTTTATTTCAGGAAAGAATTAAAAGTTCGATTGAACTGAGCGAAGCCATGAATTTTCTGGGTAGCGACGATGCACGTACAAAAGTTCAGGTAGTAAGCGGCGAGATGATGGACTTTTTACCGTCACGCAGTTTTCATATTACGGTTGACAAAGATAAAGTTTTGAAATCGGGCACTGTAAAACCCGAAGATGCAGCTTTAATTGTTGATTCGGTAAAATTCAGGATAACAAAAAGTTACATCACAAAAAGTGAAATGGCCATTTTGAATATTATGGCTGCCAACAACTGGGAACGCCCTATTTACATCGATCACAGTCTGTTGTATGCCAACAGTATTTTCTTCCTCGATTATTTGCAGTTTGAAGGGCTTGCCTACCGTTTTGTACCAATCGAAACCAAAGGTGGGGGAATGAACAGGGGCCGGATTGATGCTGAGATTTTGTATAATAACATAATGAAAAAATTTGTTTGGGGGAATGTAAATAATCCGGATATTTATTTGGATGAATACAACGAAAAGGCGATTAATATCATTCAGGCACGTTATATGTTTTCGCGTTTGGCACAGGCTTTAATCGAAAAGGGAGACAATAAACGGGCAAACGAAGTATTGGACCGAATGTTTGAGACTTTCCCCAACGAAAAAATTCCTTTGACATATGATTCATTTCCGGCAGTAGAGTTGTATTATAAGTCGGGTGAAATTGAAAAAGCTAACAAACTGGTGCGTACACTGGCACAAAACAGTTTCGAAATGCTCGATTATTTTACCAGTTTACCCGACAGATTTGTTGCTGCAATCGAAGAGGATCAAAACCGCGAAATGTCGCTTATTAATAACCTGGTAATTGTTACCAGCCGTTATAAACAGGACGATCTCAACAAAGAACTCAACAATAAACTGGATGCATTAATCAAAGGTCTTGAAAAACAAATGGGTTCTTAATTTTTACATCCTGCAAAAAAAACGGTAATGGGATTTATTTCGGTAGTAAAAAAATACAACACCACATTTTGGGCATCGAATGTAATTGAACTGTTTGAACGCTGGGCGTGGTATGGTTTTTACATGGCTTTCGCGCTGTACCTTGTCAACTCAAAAGACACCGGAGCTTTGGGTTTGTCGCAGGCTCAAAAAAGCATTATCATGGGAACCGGCTCGATGCTGCTTTATTTTCTGCCTGTAATTACCGGTGCAATAGCCGACAAAGTGGGGTACAAACGCATACTTTATCTTGCCTTCGCGCTTTATATTTCAGGCTTTTATATGATAAAAACCTTCGACAGTTTTGGGCTGATGTTTTTTGCTTTTGTATGGACCTGCGTCGGGGGAGCTTTTTTCAAACCCATCATTTCGGCTATGATTTCGAGAAATACCACCGACGAAACTTCGTCAATCGGGTTTGGTATTTTTTACATGATGGTAAATATCGGTGGTTTTATCGGGCCATTTATTGCCGGTATTTTTATGCAAAAATCATGGGATTATGTTTTTTATATGTCGATGATAACGATTGGATTTAATTACCTGATTACTTTTCTTTTCTTTCGCGAACCCGAAATTTCGAAGGACAAAGTTTCGCTCGGTAGAAATATTCGTCAGGCTTTTATCAATATCTGGATTACCTTAAAAAACTGGAAGTACGTGATGTTTCTGCTGATAATGTGTCTTTTCTGGGCAGCATTCAACCAATTGTATTATTCGTTTCCGGTATTTATTGAACAGTGGGTTGACACCGGAACTCTTTACCGTGGCATTAAAAGCGTTTGGCCCTGGTTGGCAGAATCCATCGGAACACCCGAAGGAACAATTCCTACGGTTACATTTACAAGTATGGATGCATTTTTTATTATTGTTTTTCAGATTGTAATATCGACTCTTGTGATGCGTTTCAGGCCGTTGGCAGCGATGATGGGTGGTATTTTAATACTTATGGGAGGTATAAGTTTAATGTTTTCATCGCAAAACGGGTGGATGGTTTTGATGGGGATTTTTGTTTTCGGTATTGGCGAAATGGCAAGTTCACCGAAATTTACCGAATATGTGGGACGAATTGCTCCTGCCGACAAGAAAGCGTTGTACATGGGAACCTCATTTCTGCCTTATGCCGGCGGCCATGCTCTTGCAGGCTGGCTTTCGGGAGATATTTATGAGCGCACTTCCGATAAAATTTTTCTGCTTCAGCAGGAAGTAACAAAACGGGGAATCAGCCTTCCTGAAATTTCAGAAACTTTTTCAAAGAATGAATTTTTTAACCAGGCTGCAATTAAACTGGAATTAACCAATGTTGAACTCACCAATTTTCTTTGGGCTGAATATCACCCGTCATCAATCTGGTTTGTTTATTCGGGAGTTGCGTTATCGGCTGTTGTTTTACTTTGGGTTTATGACAGGTTTATCATTGGGAAATAAAAATTTTACTCCTGTAATAAAAATTCCTGATAATTTTCTGAGTTTATAATTTCGTAAGAATGTTCGGGATATGCAGAAGCAAATGTTTTTGAAAGAAATGCCTTTTTTGAAGGATTATATTTGAATTCAAAAGCCCACATTTTACCCGCCCGCTCTTCAATATAATCAATTTCCTGCTGAAGTTTCGTTCGCCAAAAGAACCGATTTGAATGAATTCTTTGATATGCGGCAAGTTTAATACGTTCGCTGATCAGGTAGTTTTCCCAAAGAACTCCAACGTCTTGACGTGTATGGATGGGATTAAAATTGTTGATAATAGCATTGCGAATTCCATTATCATAAAAATATACTTTCCTCGATTTTTTTATTTCATTCCGAAGGTTACGACTTAATGCCTGTAGCCGGAAAATGACAAATGTTTTTTCAAGTAATCCAATATATTTCTCAATTGTTTTGGGATCTGACGATAGGTTTAGTGCCAATTCATTGTACGAAACCTCATTTCCAACCTGATATGAAAGTAATTGAAGAAGTTTAATTATAAGATCCGGTTTTTTAATACTTTCAATTCGAAACAAATCCTTATAAAGATAACTGTCAGCTAACCAATTTAAGGTTTCTGCAGCATCATCCGGATTATTTACAACATCAGGGTATGAACCGAAAACCAATCGGTGATTCATTAATCGTTTTTCTTCTAATAGTCCATTTTCTTTTGTTAACTCACCAAAAGATAATGGATAAAGCTGGTATTCGAATTTTCTTCCGGTTAGCGGTTCATTTATTTCATCGAGCAGGTCAAAGGAAGAAGAGCCGGTTGCTATAACCTGAACATCTGGAATAGTGTCAACCATCAATTTTAAAGTCAGCCCAATTCCTTTTATTCGTTGAGCCTCATCTATTACCATGATTTTATTTTTCCCAATCAGATTTTTTAATTCATACGAAGCTATGGAACTGAAAAGTCCCGGCACATTTGGTTCGTCGGCATTAAACCAAACAAAAGGTTGATTGAGTTGATTTAAAAGAAGCCTGATTAATGTAGTTTTTCCTGACTGACGTGGGCCAGTTATTATTATTGCTTTTTGTTTAAAAAGACGATTTTGAAGTATGTTTAATAATTCTCTTTTGATCATTTCAACGTCAAAAATAGACCTTTTTGGATTCAAATCCAAAATAGTTATGCTTATTTTGGATTCAGATCCAAAAAAGTCATGTTTTCATCAAAAAACGCCATGGTTTGCTAATCCATGGTTCGCCGGCATAATTAATTCCAATTCGTGGCGAAGTGATATAATTTTTAACATTTTCAGTATTTTCAATCCAGATTCTTTCTGATGTAAACAAACTTTCTCCATAAAATGATTTATCGAGTTGAAGTGCTTTACCAACACGTCCGGGCCCCAATATTCCTTCAATTCCACGAATCAAAACTGCAGCAGCATCGTTTTCTTTCCCGGTAACAATATTCAGCATCCAGTACATTCCGTAAATCAGGTAAACATAAATCAGTCCGCCTTCACGAAACATAACTTCGGTACGCTGTGTTTTTCCTTTACTGGCATGACAGGCCAAATCGCCGTTTCCACTGTATGCTTCAACTTCGGTAATTACAAATTTCTCGATGTGATTATCCGCAAACTTTCTGACAATAATTTTCCCCAGCATTTCGGGAGCGACCTCCAACACGTCACGCCGAAAAAAGGAGTCTGGTAATCTGCCGTCCATCAATAAAATTTAAACTGAAACAGTTTTGTTTTTTGGCTTTTTTCTGTATTCGCTAAATGCGTAGCCAAAAACTGCTAAAACTAAAAGTATTGAACTCGCCAGCGAAACAGTATTACCGGTGTAATACGATTTTGGGTGAAATTTAAATTCGACAGTATGATCACCGGCAGGCAATACCATGCCACGCAAAATATAATTCACCCTGAAATGGGGAACTTCTTTTCCATCGATAAAAGCATCCCATCCTTTTGCATAATAAATTTCAGAGAATACTGCAATTTGTTCTGTGCCCGATTTTGCAGTGTATTTCAGGTAATTTGGTTTGTATTCAGTTAGAGTAATTCCACTCATCTCATCTTTTTGGAATTTTTTATTTCCTACAAAATCTGAGAAACGTTTGTCGATAGTTACTTCGTTTTTTGGATCTATATTTTTCAACGTTGCAATTTCTTCATCGGCATTGGCAACAGTTTTATAATCGTTAACAAACCATGCATTTCCCATTGCATGCTGATTTTGAAGTGGTGGATTGTTCAAGTCGTAAATAAAATAGCGTGTATTGAGCATGTTGATTACACCAAGTTCGGCAAATACTGAATCGGGACGAATTTGTTTGTTTAAACCTTGTACCATTTCCTGCATCTCAGGCATAAGATGATTTTCAATCACTTCCTGGAAGCGGCGCAATTTTGCTGCATTGTAACCACCAATGTTTTTATGATAATATGAAGTTCTGGCATCCTGAAAAGGATCGCCCTGCAAAGGCAATACCCGGTAATATAAATCCTTATCCTGAAGAATTGCTTTGTCAACAGGCATTTCGGGAAATGGATTGGTTGCTTCGCGTTTCGAAACAAAATTATCGTTATTCAGGTATCGTTTATCAACTGCCCATAAATCTACAAGTATTAAAACTCCCAAAACAGCAACAAAAGCTGTTGTATTTAATTTCTTTATACTCCATGCATATAAAGCACCTGCAGCCAGCGCAATGAAAGCAACCGAACGGAAAGCATCGGCTCTTAAAAGTGATTTTCTGTCGGAAATAACACTGTCAATCAGCCATTCAGGAAATCTTTGCGTGTCGGCAGCATTTGAAAAATCACCGGCAACACCGGGCAAAAGGGCGAAAAGTAAAGCAATACCGCCTGTAATTCCTGCTGCATATTTTAATCCGTTCTGCCATACTTTTTTCTCCACTTTTCCTGAAAGTATGTCATTTAAAGCAATAAACCCTAAAAGAGGCATTGCAATCTGTGCTATTACAAGAGTCATTGAAGGTGCACGGAACTTATTGTACATGGGTAAATAATCGAGCAGAAAACTGGTTAATCCCATAACATTTCCACCCCATGATAAAACGATTGAAACTACGGTAGCTCCGGCAAGCCACCATTTATACACCCCTTTAACAACAAACAAGCCCAGAATAAACAAGAATACCACGATAGCACCAATATAAACCGGTCCTTGAGTGAAAGGTTGTTTGCCATGATACATGCTCACCCCTTGAATATTCTGTTTTAAGTTTTGTACCCCTTTCTGCTGCATTGTTTTGTAACTTTCAGAGTTTTCCCCGGGATTTGTGAGACTGCTTCCACCTTTAAAATTTGGGATAAGCAACGTCATTGTTTCACCAATTCCGTAACTCCACTGTACCACGTAATCCTTATCGAGCCCCGATGTTTTGTTCGCGTTGTTTGAAGTTAATTCCGAAGGTCCGCGAATGGTATCTTTTGTATATTCATACGTGGTGTACAACCTAGAAAAGTTCATTCCCACAGCTACCACAACTCCGGCGAGTAAAAACAGTACCGATTTTGGAAATAGGGCGAGCGCCTTATCTTTAATAGCATAAATCAGTTCAATAATGCCGTAAATGGCAAGTAGAAGCAATCCGTAGTACGTAATTTGAGGGTGGCCGGCAAGCAATTCAAGCGAAAGCCCTACAGTAAATAAAATGGCCCCAGGAACCTGTTTCCCTCTGAAAACCATTAAAACTCCTGCAATTACAATGGGTAAAAAAGCCAGTGCATTGGCTTTCGAAGCGTGTCCAGCTCCAATAATAATAATGAAATATGACGATAACCCAAATGCAATTGCCCCGGCAACACTTAACCAACGGTTAACTTTCAGACTGGTTAACAACACATAAAAGCCAATAAAATAAAGAATGATAAACGATGCTATTGAAAACCATGCTCGTGGCAATCCGGCAAAAAAGTTAACAACGTTATTCGGATAGTTTACAGAAATCATGTACCCAGGCATTCCGCCAAACATACTGTTGGTCCAAACTGCTTCTTTACCGGTTTCATTCCGGTAGTCAACAAGTTCTTTCGACATCCCGAGATGATGATCAAGATCACCCATTTTTAGTTCTTTTCCTTCGAGCAATGGGAAAAGATAAGCGTAAGCCAAAAAAATAAAAAACACGATTATTCCAACATTGATTAAAATATTACGATAGCCGGATATCTTTGCCATAATTAATTGGTTTATTTTGTATTTGCTTTTTTATTGAATCGAACAAAAATAGTTATTTCAAGCGCTTTTCGATAAAAATTACATAAAAACAACCAAATGTATTCGATAAAGAAAATGTTTAAACTGTTGCCTGAGAATGATTGAATCGGCTAATTTGAAAGGAGTTGCAGCCAAAGGACTTTTCTGGAGTGCGATAGAAAGGTTTGGAGGACAAGGAATTCAGTTTGTCTTTGGCATTTTGGTTACCCGTATTTTAAGTCCATCAGATTACGGTTTGCTTGGAATGGTGCTGATATTTATGGCAGTTGGCCAGACCCTTGCCGATAGCGGTTTTGGTTCTGCTCTTATCTGGAAAAAGAGCCCTACACCTGCCGATTACTCCACAGTGTTTTATTTCAATATAACAGTTAGTTTAATTCTGTATTTTGTTTTTTATTTGTTTGCACCGCTCATTTCAGGATTTTACAATGAACCGAAACTTACAGATTTAATTCGTGTAATTTGCCTGAATTTCATATTGTTATCCTTTGGGTTAATTCAGCAGACAGTTCTGCAAAAAAAAGTCGATTTCAGGTTGCTGGCATATATAAATATTGCAAGTAGTCTGGTTGGCGGATTTACAGCGCTTTTTATGGCAATGCGTGGATTTGGAGTGTGGGCGTTGGTCTGGCAGATTCTTATAAAAAGCCTTATTACATCTGTTTTATTGTGGCTTTTAAATAAATGGCGTCCGGTATTCGAATTTAGCTGGCTTTCGCTGAAAGAATTGTTTAACTATGGCTTGAAACTTACCGGAGCGGGCCTGATTTACACCATCTTTCAGTATTTCTATTACAATGTAATCGGTAAACTTTTTCCGGTTGACGTATTGGGTTTATATACAAGGGCAGCCCAGTTACAGGAGTTTCCGGTAAAAACCATTGGTAGCGTTTTTCAACGGGTGGCTTTCCCGGTTTTTGCTACAATACAGGACGAGAATGAGAGGTTGAAAAACGCTGTTGGCAAAACACTTCGTACAATGGCTTTTTTCAATTTCCCAATTCTGATTGGACTCATTGCCGTTGCCGATAATCTTATCGTTGTACTTTTAACCGATAAATGGTTATCTGCTTCCATCTATTTTAAACTACTCTGCTTAATTGGGTTGTTTTATTCTTTCCATGTGGTATTTGGCGAAATACTAAAAACAAAAGGTAAATCGAAATGGATTTTAAACCTCGAATTCGTTTCGAAAACCATCATGATAATTAATATTTTTATTACATGGCGATGGGGAATTACTGCCATTATTTTGGGGCAGATGGTAACCGTAGTTATAACTCACCTGCTGGATTCCTGGTATATCTGGAAATCTATCGGATATTCGCTTTTGCAACAGGTAAAAGATGTTTTTGTATATTTTGCAATTTCTGTTTTTATGTACCTGTTTGCAATATCGATTGCATTTTTTATCAGTAATCCGGTCGTTTCATTAATTGTAACCAGCATTGGCGGTGCCGTATTTTATATCATTGTTGCCTCGGTTATGAAACTTGAGGAAATAAAAGAGATAAAGAAAATATTTGAAAAAGTAATCTGATAATATTTGAGCAGAAAGATGATTCAAAAAAATCCACTTGTTTCGATTATTACCCCGACTTACAACCATGAAAAATACATTGGGGAGTGCATTGAATCGGTTAAGGCACAGACCTTTTCAGAGTGGGAAATGATAATTATTAACGATGGAAGTTCAGATAAAACGCTCGAAGTTGCGCAGAAAGCTGCAGAAGGTGATTCCAGAATTCAAATAATTCATCAGGAAAACAAGGGAATTTTTAAACTGGCAGAAACGTACAATAAAGCACTCAACCTTTCAAAAGGGGAATTCATTGCTATTCTGGAAGGAGATGATTACTGGGAGCCACAAAAACTTGAAATTCAGGTTGAAGTGATGAAAAATGACAACTCAATAATAATGGGTTGGGGAAGAGCGGTATCGCGCGTTGGATTTCAAAAAGAGGTGTACCAGGTTCATCCTGTTCAGGAAGAAAGACATTTGCAGTATTTTACAAACGAACCCACGGTAAATATCTTTAATTCGGTATTCGACAACTTTTTTCCACCGCTGACTTTTATTATCCGGAAGGATGCTTTAACACAAATCGGTGGATTTATACAGTTTTTGCCATTTCCTTCAGTCGATTTAAATACAATGCTGGCTTTAAGCAAACTGGGAAAATTTTATTATTTCGGGCAGGTTTTGGGTACCTGGCGTATTTTCCCGAATCAAACCACAAAAACATTGAATTTGGGCATTCTCGAAGGTGGAAATAAAATAATTGTTGATTTCTACAATTCACTATCAGCAGAGCAAAAGAAAATACTGAATTTTGGCGAAGACTTTATCTGGGATAATTATAAAAAGCGGAAAATAATTACCTATGCCCGAAGCGGGCGTTTTAAACTCATTCGACGTGATTTTTCAGGCGCCAGAAAAGATTATATTCAGGCTTTGCGAAACTATGGTTTTAAAGAGCTTACCTGGAAATTACGCGCTTTTACGGGATTGATTTTCAGTTTTTTACATCTTGATGTTGAAATGCTGGCCAAATGGTTTGGGAAAGGGAGTTTAAAATAAAAATACGATGTTCTTTAGTTAAGAAAATATTCAGGAATAACAGAAATTCACTCTTCGACTTCGTTCAGGGCGACATTCAGACTGAGCGAAGTCGAAGTCTGTGTTAAATTGATTCAGGTTTATGGAAAAAGAAAAACAAATGGAAACTTTAAAAATTGATTTAGGTTGCGGGCCAAATAAAAAGGCTGGATTTAAGGGAATGGATATTCTCCCCTTGCCGGGAGTCGATTTTGTGGTTGACCTTGAAAAGGGATTTGACTTTATTCCCGACAATTCGGTTGATGAGTTTTACACTTCTCACTTTCTTGAACATGTTCAAAATCTTGAACTGATTTTAGCTGAAATTCACCGAACATTAAAACCCGGCGGCACACTGACAGTTTTTGTTCCCCATTTTTCAAACCCGTATTTTTATTCTGATTACACCCATAAAAGATTTTTTGGTTTGTATAGTTTCGATTATTTCAGTTCGCTCGATACAGGTTACCGGCGCAAAGTCCCACGATATAATACATCGATTGATTTCCAGGTGGTTGAAAGAAAACTGATTCTGAAATCGCCAAGTTTTTTCATTACCAATCTGTTTAAAAAGCATATTCTGAACAGAATATTTAATTCGAGCAAGTATTTTCAGGCTGTTTACGAAGAGTATTTTACCAATATTTTCCACTGCTACGAACTGAAGTTTGTGCTAAAACCGGTAAAATAATTTTGGTTTTTACTTGACGGCTATTTCTTGATAAACTCTTCAACAATTGGCAATTTCGACGGGTGAACCAAAAAGTAATTGTAGATTTCGTCATCCGATTCATTTTTCAGAATCTGTTTAACAGGTATTAAATCTTTTCCCCTGTTCAGGAAAAAACGGTAGCCAAGGTCTGAGAAAAGTTTCTCAATTTCATCGCCAACATTGTCGAGCAGAATTTCACAAACAATTATCGGCTTATATTTTTCAATGGTCGCTTTCATTCCCCTGATAATATTGGGTTCGGCACCTTCTGCATCAATTTTTATAAAATCGATTTCAAAATTATGTTTTGGATTTTCTGCCAGAAAGTTGTCGAAAGAATAAGCCTGCACCGAAATCTTATTAAACAGTTTGGGATGGTTAATCAGGCTGCTCGAACCACCCAGGTTATATTTCAGGTAAGGATATTTGCGGTTTTTTACTTCAAAAAAATCGAGAGTTTCGGTTTTGTCGGACATTGCAATTTTGAAAAACTTGATTTTATCAGAGAATTTGTTCAGCCTGATGTTTTCATTCACAAAATAATTTGCCGCATTCGAAGGGTCGAAGGCAAGAATCTTGATATTTTCTGACTTTTTTGCCGCGATCAGCGAATACAAACCACCGTTTGAACCGATATCGACAAAACCCTTTAGGTTTTTTGTCATCTTCTCAAAAATCGAGGTGTATTCATACGTGTAAAGACCTTTCCAGTACACCCAGAAAGCCACAAAATCGGTTTGATTGGTTTTGAGTTTAATAGATTCTCCTTCGCTGAGTTTTATTTTTATAATGCCCGATGGAGGAATTTTAATTGCCGGGAAAAGGTTTCTTAAAAGCCGGTTGATATTCCGCAGAAAATAATTAATGAATGGTGAGTAAATGATTCGGTAAATAATTGTCATCCCGTTTATGTTTAGCAAATTCAAATCTAATTAACGATATTAAGAAATTACATTTAAAAGTTTTTCTTTCCTGAAATCGAGGTCGAATTTATCTTTTATTCTCAAACTGAAAGCTTCCCTGTTGGCTTTATTATGATTGGTTTTGACATAATCCGCTACACTTTGTACATCCCATTCATCCATTAACAATCCCAGGTTTCCAATGGCAGCAGGTATTCCTCCAACATTGGTCCCAAGCGGAATACATCCGTAAAGCATTCCTTCGCATAGTGCATTTGGCAAACCTTCGCTTCTCGAAAACTGGGCATAAAATGAGGCTTTTAAATAGTAATCAGTTAATTCGCTCTGTTTTTGTGCGGGTAACAAAATCAGATTTTCCGGAACAGGTTCAAAAAGGTGCCGGGCATTTTCATTTACTCCAACAATGATAAACCTGTAATAAGGCATGTTTTCAGCCAGTTCCCTGAACCTGTCCAGTCCCTTGACAAAAACTCTTTGCCGGTTTTCGGTTACACTTACTGTCAGTATAATTTTTTCTCTTTCCTGATCAAAAACAGGCTGTTCCCTTTCAGTCTTAAATTTATATCCTGTGTATATCGTTTTTGCTTTTGCTTCCTGACAGACCAGTTTTATTTTCTTTTCCAACTCGTCAACCACTGCCAGACAAGCAGTTGCATATTTAAAGGTAAAAATGGTCAGCGTTTTTCTTAGCGGACTCGAAAGCGATCCATATTTGTATTCAGGAATGTTGGCAACATCATATCCGCCAACTACCACAAACGATTTTTTGCCGGTTATTTTTGCAAAAAGTACTGGCAGAAACGAATGATAATCGGCAAACCAGATAAAAACAATATCGAATTTCCAGACGTTAAAAACGAGATAAATCAATTGCTTTAGAAATTGAACAGCAGTTTTTAACAATCCTTTTACTGGCTTAAACCGGTATCGGGTAACTGCATTTTCTGTTGCAAGAATATCAAAGTCGGTACTGACAAATGTTGAGTAATTGGTATATATAAAGAGTATCTTTTTTTTCATCTCATTTTTCCCATTCAAAAATAGTATTTTTGAACTTACGCAAAATTAATAAAATTAAGTATGCCAAAAATTCTGACTGTAGTTGGGGCCCGCCCTCAATTTGTAAAAGCTGCCGCATTAAGCCGTGTTTTAAAGGAAAAAGCAATCGAAGAAATCCTGGTACACACAGGGCAGCATTTCGACGAAAATATGGCAGAAATTTTCTTCAGACAAATGGATATTCCTGAGCCAAAATACAATCTTGGAATCAATTCATTGTCGCATGGTGCAATGACCGGCCGCATGCTCGAAGAAATTGAAAAAGTTCTGATGATTGAAAAACCGTCGGCAGTTGTGGTTTTCGGCGATACAAATTCAACCCTGGCAGGTGCGCTGGCTGCCAGTAAACTGCATATTCCGGTAGTGCATGTTGAAGCCGGTTTACGAAGTTTTAACATGAAAATGCCCGAAGAAGTTAACCGGATTGTAACCGACAGGCTTTCAGCATACTTATTTTGTCC
This sequence comes from Draconibacterium sp., assembly GCA_041737765.1. Lineage (GTDB taxonomy): Bacteria > Bacteroidota > Bacteroidia > Bacteroidales > Prolixibacteraceae > Draconibacterium. The sequence goes on from JBGSRA010000156.1 coordinate 56,598, forward strand.
GACCGAAGTAGCCATTAACAATCTGAAAGCTGAGGGATTTGACAATTTCGGAATCAACATCATCAATTCGGGAGATATTATGTATGATGTGGCGCTTTATTACAGCCGGATTTCGGGTGAGAAGTCAACAATTATTCAGGATTCAGAATTGAATAAAAAACCATTCATACTAACAACGCTGCACAGGCAGGAAAATACTGACGATTTGAACCGGTTGAATTCAATAATTTCAGCACTGAATTCACTTGCAGACGAATATCAGATTGTTTTACCAGTGCATCCCCGTACCAGGAAAATTCTGGAAAGTAACAACATCAAACTAAATTTCGAACCCATCGATCCGGTTGGTTATTTTGATATGATTGAATTATTTAAACATTGCAAAATGGTAATAACCGACAGTGGTGGCGTTCAGAAAGAAGCCTTCTTTTTTGGTAAACATTGTCTTGTTGCACGCGACGAAACCGAATGGACCGAACTGGTTGATTTGAACTACAATTTTATGGTAGGTGCCGATACCGAAAAAATAATTAAAACAGTGGAAAAAGTATCGAAATCGACTGCAAAATTCGATGTGAAACCATACGGTGATGGCAATGCAGCCGAAAAAATTGCGTTGTATCTGAAAGAAATCTAGAAAAAAAATCAAAGAAATTTAAAAGATGATGCAAACCATTCACATGTCAGATATTTATGGCCAGTACCTCACGATGAAAGAAGAAATTGACTCGGCCATGCAGGAAGTAATTAAATCGACCCTGTTCATAAAAAGTGGCAAAGCCATCGATTTTGAAAAGAAACTTTCATTGTATTTAAATACCAATGTTATCGGCTGCGCAAACGGTACCGATGCGCTTCAGATTGCTTTCATAGCACTGGGTTTGCAGCCTGGTGATGAGGTAATTACCACACCGTTTACATTTATTGCAACAGTAGAAGTACTTGCACTTTTGGGTTTAAAACCGGTTTTTGTTGATGTTTGCCCCAATAAATACAACATAGATTCTTCAAAAATTGAGGAAGCAATAACGAATAAAACCAAAGCCATTCTTCCGGTTCACCTTTTTGGTCAGTGTGCCGATTTGGAAACCATACAAAATCTGACAGAAAAATACAGTTTGTACCTGGTTGAGGATGCCTGCCAGGCGCTGGGTACTGAATTTATTTTTAAAGATGGAACAAAAAAACATGCAGGCACAATTGGTCATATTGGTTGCAATTCGTTTTTTCCTTCTAAAAATCTGGGAGCTTTTGGCGATGCCGGCGCCATTTATGCCGGTGACGAAAAACTTGCCAATATAATTCGATCCATAGCAAACCACGGTATGAAGGCAAAATACCAGTACGAAAGGATTGGTGTCAACTCACGTCTCGACAGCATTCAGGCAGCAATTCTGGAGGTAAAACTAAAATATTTCGATAGACATATTCAAGCCCGACAAAACGCAGCGGCATTTTATGACGAGCATTTAAACGAAATTGAAGGAATACAGATTCCGGCAAGGGCGGGATATAGCACTCATACATTTCATCAATATACAATCAGAACAGAAAAGAGAAACGAACTTCAAAAATACCTGGCTGAAAAGGGAATTCCATCGATGGTTTATTATCCGGGAGCAATACATTTACAGGAGGCTTACCAGTATTTAGGGTATAAAAAAGGCGATTTCCCAAACAGTGAGAAACTGGCTGAAACTGTTTTATCACTGCCAATGCACACCGAGTTGAAAGAGGATCAACTGGAATATATTGTAAAAACGGTAAGGAAGTTTTATTTGTAGCTTTGTCTGACTAAAATGTTGAGCTTTAAAAATGTTGGAATATTATGGATTTGCAAGAGTTAAAAAGTACAATTAATAGCGGAGAAATTGAAAAAGTGGAGTTTAAGACTTCGTTTAACGACACTGTTATTGAAACTCTTGTAGCATTCTCAAATTTCAAGGGAGGTGTTGTATTAATTGGGATCGACGACAATACAACAGTAAAAGGCATTCAAACAGGGAAAGAGACATTAGCAAATTGGATAAACGAAATTAAAAATAAAACCACACCTTCTATAGTTGCAGATGCCACTTTGCTTACCATCGAAGAAAAAACCGTTGCAGCGATTTCGGTTATTGAATACCCCATAAAACCAGTTTCTTTTAAAGGGAAATATTACAGAAGAATTTCCAAATCCAACCATTTGATGGGCATTGATGAAATTGCCAATGAGCATCTTAAAACGTTAAACAGTAGTTGGGATTATTTTCCAGATCCTTACCATTCAATAAATGACATCTCTTTTGAAAAAGTCAACATTTTTTTGAACAAATCGGGCTTGCATAATAAGCTTGGACTATTGCCTGTTGAAAGTTTAATGAAACTTGAAATGCTGCGTGATGGTAAGTTGACTTTAGGAGCATATCTTTTGTTTGTAAAAGACTATTGTCTAATAAGCGATGTACAGATAGGCAGGTTTAAAAGCCCAACAACTATAATTGATTCGCTTTCATTGAATTCCGATTTGTTTGGGGAAGTTGAGGGAATAATGGCTTTTATTAAAAAGCATTTGATGGTTGAATATATTATTACGGGAAATCCTGAAAGAACAGAGCGATTTGACTATCCTGTTGAAGCTGTCAGGGAAGTTGTAATAAATATGGTTGTTCATCGTGACTATCGGGATAGTTCGGCCAGCATTGTAAAAATTTTTGATGACCGCATTGAATTTTACAATCCCGGAAAACTTTATGGTGGAATTACTATCAACGATTTATTGTCGGGCAATTATTCTTCTAAAACACGTAATAAACTAATTGCAAGGGCTTTTATGGAAGTTGGGCTTATCGAACGTTATGGTTCAGGAATTATGAGAATCCAGAAAATTTGTGTCGAATATGGTGTAAAAAAACCCCTTTTTGAGGAATGGGCACAAGGTTTTAGGGTGATATTATTTAAAGATAAGGTTTCTAAAATAGAAAACGACCTAGAAAACGACCTAGAAGAATTTCTATCTGAACGTGAAATAGAGATTTTAAAGGAAATAAAACAAAATCACAAAATTACCCAAAGCAGGTTAGGTGAAATTATTGGGATTAGCCCCAAAAATGTGCGCATTTATATTAAAAGGCTAAAAGATAAAGGATTTTTGAAAAGGATTGGAGCCGATAAAGGAGGTTACTGGTCAATAAACGAACTTAAAAATGAATAAAACTTTAATACACGAATCAGCCATTGTCGATGCCGGCGCAAAAATTGGCGGCGGAACAAAAATCTGGCATTTTACTCATGTTATGGGAACCGCTGAAATTGGCGAAAACTGTGTGCTGGGGCAGAATGTTTTTGTGGGGAACAAGGTAAAAATGGGTAATAATATCAAGGTGCAAAACAATGTTTCGCTTTACGAAGGTGTGATTTGCGAAGATGATGTTTTTCTGGGCCCATCAATGGTTTTTACCAATGTAATCAATCCGCGCAGTGGAGTTGAACGCAAAAATGAATTTAAAACCACGATGGTAAAACGAGGCACTTCCATTGGTGCCAACGCAACTATTGTTTGTGGTGTTACTTTGGGCGAATACTGTTTTATTGGCGCCGGAGCAGTTATAACTAAAGACGTAAAACCTTTCGCATTAATGGTTGGCGTTCCGGCACGCCAAAAAGGGTGGGTCAGCAAATCAGGCGCAATTTTGGGCAGTGATTTAATTTGTCCCGAAACCGGAGAAAAATATATCTTAGCCGATAGTTTCTTAAAAATGGCGGAATAAACGTCTTGATACTTGATACTCTTAATCTTGATACTAATTACTCAATACTAAAATCTCATATCTAAACAAAATGAAACGATTTGCATTAATTGGCGCAGCAGGGTATATTGCTGACAGGCACATGAAAGCGATTAAAGAAACCGGAAATGATCTGGTTTGTGCAACCGACAGGTTCGATGTGATGGGCCGTATCGACAGTTATTTTCCTGATGCCCAGTTTTTCCTCGAAATCGAAAACCTCGACAAATACATGGACGACCTGCGCCGCAATGGAAAGCCAATCGATATGGTGAGTATATGTACCCCAAATTACATGCACCCGTCGCACATAAGGTTTGCACTTCGTAATGGAGCCGATGCCATCTGCGAAAAGCCGTTGGTTATTTATCCGCGGGATATGCACATTATCAAGGATATAGAAGCAGAAACCGGGAAAAAGGTATTTACAGTTTTACAACTTCGTTACCATAAAACCATTCTCGATTTAAAGAAAAAAATTGACGAAAGCCCGGTAAAAATGTTCGATGTTGACTTGAGTTACATCACCACCCGGGGCAGCTGGTACCTGAAAAGCTGGAAGGGAGACATAGAAAAGTCGGGTGGAGTAGCCACAAACATTGGAATCCATTTTTTTGATATGATTACATGGATTTTTGGTAATGTGAAAGAAAATATTGTACATGTTTATAATCCGGACAAAGCTGCCGGTTTTCTACAATTGGAAAAAGCGCGGGTTCGCTGGTTTTTAAGTGTCGATGCCGATGACCTTCCGAAAGAAGCTGTGGGAAAAGGGAAAAGAACTTTTCGCTCAATTACAGTTAATGGTGAGGAAGTAGAATTCAGCGAAGGATTTACCGATTTACATACCGAAACTTACCGCCAGATTCTTTCCGGAAATGGTTTTGGAATTGATGATGCACGGGAAAGTATAGAATTGACTGATTTTATACGTAATTCAAAACAAGTCGGTTTGAGAGGTGAATATCACCCATTTCTGAAAAAAGTATTGTAACTTCATTTTTTGTATTTCATTTACTGATTTTTCGGCATTTGAAATGCACAACAAAAAAGCCCGACTCTTGCAAGAGGACCGGGCTTTTAAAATAATATCGTAAAGGCGAATTATCCGTTTAACACTTTGTCGCTAATTGCCTGCAAAGTTATTTTTTTATGTACAGTTGGAACAAGCACCGAAATATTATACCTGCTTCCTCCGTAAGAAATCATGCGGATTGGAATTCCATCGAGCGCATTAAAAACTTTTGAAGCAAAACCTTTTTCTTCGCTAATGATATCGCCAACAATACATACAATCGACATATCAGAATCTACTTCAACATCACCAAAAACCTCAATTTCTGCAAGAATTTCGTTCAGGTATTTTGTGTTATCTATGGTGAGTGAAATTGCTACTTCCGAGGTAGTAATCATATCAATAGGAGTTTTATATTTTTCGAAAACCGCGAATACATTTTTCAGAAAACCGTAGGCCATCAGCATTCGGCCCGAGCGAATTTTAATGGCAGTAATTCCGTCTTTTGCAGCAACCGCCTTAATTCCCTTACCATCGCTTTCCGCAGTAATCAATGTCCCGCTGTCTGCCGGGTTCATGGTATTTTTCAAACGAACTGGAATATTTTGTACTCTTGCCGGAAGTACAGTTTGCGGGTGCAGGATTTTTGCCCCGAAATACGCGAGCTCGGCCGCTTCAAGAAACGAAAGCTGATCGATTTTGCGAGTGTTCGATACAAAACGAGGGTCGTTATTGTGGAAGCCGTCAATGTCAGTCCAAATCTGGATCTCTTCAGAATCGATGGCAGCCCCAATCAGTGATGCTGTGTAATCACTTCCGCCGCGTTGCAGGTTATCGATATCGCCATTGGCATTTAAACAGATAAATCCCTGTGTGATATAAAAATCAGCAGTTCCGGCTTTTTCAATTACCGGCTGAATATGTTTTCTGATGTAAGGCAGATCGGCAGCTTTTTCCTCATCGATTCTCATAAATTCGAGCGCCGGGAGCAATTTTGCATTGTATCCCAAATCTGTCATCAAAACAGTAAAAAGCTGAGTGGAAATCAGTTCACCCTGTGCAACAATTGTGTTTTCGCCCACTTCGCTAAAATTACCTGAAGTAAAAGAACGCATGGTATCGAAACTTGCTTTTACAATCTGAAGCCCCTTTTTCCTACTCCCGTCTGTTTTATATAATTCGTCAACTACCTTTTTATATTTGGCTTCAAGGTTACCAATCAATATAAGGGCAGTGTCTTTATTCTTTTTATGAAGATAATTTGAAATTTCAACAAGTGCATTTGTGGTGCCCGACATGGCCGATAAAACCACCAGTTTTTGCTCTCCGTCGGAAATGATATCAATTACTGCCCGCATATTTTCGGGCGAACCAACTGATGTTCCCCCAAATTTTAAAACTTTCATAATCTGTACTGTTCTATTTTTTCGGTTGCAAATATGAAAATTTTTGTATTAAATATTTAATTCATGAAGTAAATTCACTTGAATTTCAGCAAAGAAGTAACTGATTTTATTTATCTGAGTTTATTTTACAACTTTTGTGATGGTTCTAATTACAGTTGAATCGTTAACCACTGAGTTAATGTCGCTAAAACAATTGGTGAAATAAACATAATTCCCACGGTCGTAAAAACGGTATACCCGGCATCCATCGTGCTCGAAGAGAAAATCGACCACATAGTTTTGATTATTTTCGGGGATGTGCGAAGATACGGGCATTCGGGTTGAACTGCATGATTGTAAAATTAAAACCGATGCTAAAATAGATGCAAGCAATGTAATTGTTTTCATGGCAAATTTTTTAAGGAATTTTCTACCATGAAATGCCAAAAATCATACCAGTTTGCACCGTTTTTAATTCGTAAGTTTTTCCAGAAAAAAATCAACCAAATCTTTTCCCGATGAATCAATTATTCCGATTTCAGGAGCATAAACAATTGCTTCCAATCCAACCTGTTCTGCCCTTTCCTTGAGTTTTTTAGCATGTAATGGATGGTGATTCACATCGTCGGGTGTTTCAGGCATCCCGGCTTTGTGCCTGTTGTGGATGAAAACCGGGGGTGAATTTTTATTCATTTTTGAAAGAAAATCCAAATCATTTCTGATTTTGCTTTCGTTTATTAAATCAAGGTTTTCTGCCGATTTAAAACCAAATGCCCGGGCTATTGCCAAAAGTTGCTCCGGAGATTGAGACAGGGGCATTCCAAGAATTTTATCCCATTGGAAAATGTCATATGTTGCCTGTGTGGCAAAAGCTCCTGCACAAGTTAAACGACTTGATTCGCGAAGAACCGGATCTGTGCTATTCACATCCGCCATTTCATCTGAAAAAGCCAGCCAAAGAGCGGTTCCTGCTCCAGCCGAACCACCGGTGCATGCGATTCTTGATTTATCGATATTGTATTTTTTGGCATGAAAACGAATATACTGAAGACAACGTTTGGCATCGTTCATACAAGAAAGAATTCCATATGGTGCTTCATTCATAAACCTGTAATTAATTGTGGCTATCGATACACCATTTTCAAGAAACCGGGGCCAGTCGTGCGAGAGATAATATTTCGATTTGTCTCCTCCAACAAATCCTCCGCCATGAATGTAAATAACAAGAGATGTCGGTTTATCAGATTTTGCAAGCCAGATATCGAATGTGTTTCGATCGTGAGTACCGTATTTTTCATTTACAAAAGTTGCAGGTTCACCATTCACATTTACTGGTACTGCACTTTCATCGATAAATGTCATTCAGCAATTATTAAAATTCGGGGTAAAATTAGGATTATTAAAAAGTGAAATTGAATTTATTACAAAATTATTGCAGCATTGAAAACAGGAAGTATTAAAAACTCCCGAAAATTGAGTGTTTTTCAGAATTAAAATAAATAGTGGAGTAAATATTAAAACCGGGTTTGTTGGTGGTTAGTTTTCGTTCGATGTGCAATACTGGCTGATCGTTTGACAATTGTAATAACTGAGTGATTTTCGAATCAGGATTTATCGCTTTAAGTTTTTGTTCGCCACCCAGAATTTCAATCTGGTAATGTTTACGAAGCATTTCAAATAGCGATTTATTATCGAACGAACGACCCGTAATTCTTGGCAGATAAAGATTAGGCAAATGATTTATATCGTAAAAAACGGGTACACCTTCAACATAACGCAACCTTTCCATGTAAATACAACCTACCTCCCTTTCCAAGCCGGTCAATTCAAAAGCAAAGTTTTCGGGCCACGAACGAATTTCGGGTTTTTGTAAAATATCTGTTTGTAAATACCGAACCCCAATTGCCGAAGCTGTGCCTGCAATCGACAAAATACCAATGTTTTGAGGGGGTTTACGCACAATGCTACCTTTTCCCTGCTGTTTTAAAATCATTCCTTCCTTAACCAGCGAATCGAGGGCGTGACGTACTGTTGGGCGCGTCATACTGTAAGTGCTGCATAATTCGTTTTCAGAAGGAAGTAAAGTTCCCTCTTCGTAAACGCCTGCCAGAATGTGCTTTCGCAGCAGTTCGTATAGTTTTCGGTATTGTGGAATTTGTTCCATTTGGGTGCTAAAGTTAAGAAAAAAATAAAAAGTAATACACAACTTGTAAATACAAGTTAAAAAATATAATTTTACGCCGTCTAATTAAAACGAATTATAAAAAATTAATATACAGGTATTTACAATTTTTGAAATTAAAAATATTTGTATTGACATGTAAAATTAAAATTATAAAATCCTATAAACTATGGCAATAGCTGTTTTAATGCCTCGTCAGGGTCAGTCGGTTGAAACCTGTATTTTGGGGCAATGGTATAAAACGGTTGGCGAAGAAGTAAATGTCGGCGATATACTTTTTTCATACGAAACCGATAAGGCGTCGTTTGAAGAAGAGGCAAAAGCCGATGGTATTTTACTGGCAACATTTTATAACGAAGGCGATGAAGTACCTGTTCTGGTAAATGTAGCGGTAATCGGACAAAAAGGAGAATCATTCGATGAGTTGACACCAGATGCGGAGCAAGTAGCAGTTTTACCGGAAACAATTACACCTGATGATTCACCAAAAGTTGTTGAATTCGATGTTGAAGATGATATTTACCAAAGTCATATTCGTATTTCGCCGCTGGCTAAAAACATGGCCGAAAAATTAGGTGTGGAAATTAATTCGATAAAAGGAACTGGTCCGCACGGGCGAATTATTGCGCGTGATATTGAACTGGCATCAAAATCTGATACTCCGGAAAAAGAAATGAGGGCAACTGAAACAGTTGTAAAACCAAAAGTTCAGCCAGTGCCTGCATTGGTAATTGAATCTGGCAGCGATTTCGAAGTCAGGACAATTCCAAATATCCGGAAACTGATTGCCAATGCCATGCATCAATCGTTGCAAAATTCAGCGCAATTAACACACCATATGAGTGCCGATGCAAGGCAGTTACAGCGGTTGCGGAAAAAATTCAAGGCCGAATTTACTGAGGGAAAAATCAAACAGAATATTACCATCAACGATTTGGTTTGTTTTGCAGTAATCCGTGCACTCGAAAAATTCCCGCAGGTAAATACACATTACCACGGCGACAAAATGAAATGGTTCAAAAAAGTTCATCTCGGTTTGGCTGTTGACACTGATCGTGGGTTAATGGTTCCTGCGCTGAAAAATGCTGACGACCTTTCAATCGGAGGACTTTCAGCGCAGTTACAACTGTTGGCCACACAAGCCCGAAATGGAAATATCAACCCCGATTTATTAAATCCTGCAGCTGCAACTTTCACGGTTTCGAACCTTGGAAATTACGGTGTCGAAATGTTTACACCGGTTATCAATTTGCCGCAAACTGCCATTTTAGGTGTTTGTGCAATCATTCCCCGTCCAAAGGAAATCGAAGAAGGAGTATATGGTTTTGTGCCGATGATTGGTTTGTCGCTGACTTACAATCACCAGGCACTTGATGGTGGTGAAGCAACACTATTCCTCGCTGAAATCAGGAACCAAATAGAGAATCTTTCAGTTTAAAGTTGAATGTTTAAGGTTGAAAGTATGTCCACATTTAATCGTTTCGAGGATATTTTAGCTTGGCAAAAAGCAAGAGAACTCTGTAAGATTCTTAACGGTTTTACATTAAAAGAACTTTTCGCAAAAGATTTTAAACTTGTTTCGCAAATTAAAAGTTCATCGGGTTCTGCGATGGATAATATTGCAGAAGGGTTTGAGAGAGGAGGAAACAAAGAGTTTATTCAATTCCTGTATATTTCTAAAGGCTCAGCAGGAGAAACACGCTCTCAGCTTTATAGAGCTTTAGATAATTCATATATTTCTGAAGAAGAATTTCAAAAAGCTTACAATCTGGCTGAAGATGTCAGCAAGTTAGTCGCTGGATTAATAAATCATTTAAAATCAAGTGATATTAAAGGTGATAAATTCAAATAATAAAAAAGTGTTGTTTTAAACAGCGCACATTAAACATTAAATTTTAAACATTAAACTCATACGAAATGCCTAAAAATCAATTTATAAATCCTGAGGAAGTCAGGAAACCCAGACAATTAGAGTTTAAACCGATTCCAGTAAATCAATATAATAAGACCATAGAGGAGGAAAAGGAGAATTTTTCGAAAGAAGATTTCATCCGGATTTTTCATGATATGGTGGTAATCCGCGAGTTTGAAACCATGTTGAACCTGATTAAAATCCGTGGGGAATACAACGAAATAAAATACGATCATCCCGGCCCCGCACACCTTTCCATTGGTCAGGAAGCGGCTGCGGTTGGCATGGCTTACACACTCGATGTTGAGGATTTTATTTTTGGTTCGCACCGCAGCCATGGTGAAATTCTGGCAAAAGGGTTGTCAGCCATCGATAAATTAAGCGATTCAGAACTTGAAAAAATTATGGAAACCCATTTCGATGGGAAAACTTTGGCTCCGGTAAAAGCCGGCCACAAAGGAACGGTTAAGGAACTTGCAGTTAAATTTCTGTTATACGGAACTTTAGCCGAAATATTTGCCCGCGAAACCGGCTTCAACAAAGGGTTGGGTGGCTCAATGCACGCGTTTTTCACCCCGTTTGGCGTTTACCCTAATAATGCAATTGTTGGTGGCTCCGGCGACATTTCAGTGGGTGCTGCCCTTTATAAGAAAGTAAACCGTAAAGAAGGAATTGTAGTTGCCAATATTGGTGATGCTTCCATGGCTTGCGGCCCGGTTTGGGAAGGACTTGCTTTCGCAACGATGGACCAGTTTACCGAATTGTGGGAGGGCGACATGAAAGGCGGATTGCCGCTTATCGTGAATATTATGAATAACCAGTATGGAATGGGCGGACAAACCTGTGGAGAAACCATGGGTTACGAAATTGCTGCCCGCATCGGCGCCGGATTAAATGCCGATCAAATGCATGCTGAACGGGTTGACGGTTACAATCCACTTGCTGTAATTGATGCATATCGAAGGAAAAAGAAAATCATCGAAGATAAACGCGGACCAGTTCTGCTCGATGTTTTAACTTATCGTTACAGTGGTCACTCACCTTCCGATGCATCTTCGTATCGCAGCAAGGAAGAAGTGGAAGCCTGGGAAAAACAGGATTCGATTGTTTGGTTTGGCAGCGAACTGGTAAGGGCAGGAATTGCTAAAAAAGATGACCTCGAAAAGATAAAAACGGGTATTGTTGATTTGATTACTTCAACTTTGAAACTGGCAATCGACGATGAGGTTTCTCCACACATGAACATGAAAAAGTACCCAAATCTGATTGGTGAAATGATGTTCAGCAATCAAAGTGTGGATAAAATGGAAGACCGTCCTGTGGAAGTTAATCATCCGATGGAAGAAAATCCACGGGTAAAACAGCTCGAAACCAAAGAGCGATTTGCATTCGACGAAACTGGCAAACCTTTCTCCAAAATAAAACAATACGCGCTGCGTGACGGAATTTTCGAAGCTATTGTTGACCGCTTTTACAAAGATCCTTCACTGATTGCTTATGGTGAAGAAAACCGCGACTGGGGTGGTGCTTTTGCCGTTTATCGTGGATTAACAGAAGCTTTACCGTATCACCGGCTTTTCAACTCGCCCATTTCGGAAGCTTCAATTGTTGGTACCGCCATTGGCTATGCCATGTGTGGCGGTCGTGTAGTTCCCGAAATTATGTATTGCGATTTTCTGGGACGTGCAGGTGATGAAGTCTTTAACCAGCTTCCGAAATGGCAGGCCATGAGCGGAAATGTACTGAAAATGCCAGTTGTGATCCGTGTTTCGGTAGGTTCGAAATATGGTGCTCAACACTCACAGGACTGGACAGCGCTGGCTACCCATATTCCCGGCTTAAAAGTTGTTTTCCCGGTAACTCCATACGATGCCAAAGGTTTGATGAACAGCGCACTTCAGGGAACCGACCCGGTAATTTTCTTCGAAAGTCAGCGCGTTTACGATATTGGCGAAATGTTCCATAAAGGCGGAGTTCCAAAGGATTATTACGAAATTCCGATTGGTGAACCCGATATCAAAAAAGAGGGAACCGATGTTACCATTCTCACTGTTGGTGCAACGCTTTATCGTGCCTTGGATGCTGCAAAAATACTGGAAGAAAAATACAACTTCTCGGCTGAAGTGATTGACGCCCGTTCCCTGGTTCCATTTAATTACGATTTGGTAATTGAATCCATCAAAAAAACCGGACGGATAGTGATTTCAGGAGATGCCTCTGGTCGAGGTTCATTCCTTCGCGATTTGGCCTCGAATATTACCGAACTGGCCTTCGATTATTTGGATGCACCGCCGGTTGTTGTAGGTTCGCGCAACTGGATTACACCTGCTTACGAACTCGAAGATGCTTTCTTCCCGCAACCGCAGTGGATTATCGATGCCATTCACGAGCGTATTGTTCCGTTGAAAGGCCATGTTTCTGAAAACGATTTTACAGAAGCAGAACAACTGGATAGAAATGCGAGGGGAATATAGAATGAAATTTCAGTTTTCAAGCCACGCTTTACAACGGATGAAGAACCGCAACATATCAAATGAAATTGTTTTGAAAGTTGTTGGTTCTCCCGACTCAGTTTCATTGCAAAATGATTCGGTTGTGGTTTACTCAAAAATTGTTGAATTTAATTCTAAAACATATCTTTACAGGGTATTTGTAAATAATGATAAAATTCCGCCATTGATTGTTACGGCTTACAAAACTTCAAAATTTGAAAAATATGGTTATTAAATACGATAAGGAAAGCGACATAATCTATATTCAGTTTTCTGAAAAAAAGGTGGTTGAAAGCGAAGAAGATAAACCGGGATTAATACTCGATTACGGAGAGAACGGGGAAATTGTTGGAATTGAAGTATTGGAAGCTTCGAAAAAAACAAGCCAGCCTAATGGAATCAGCTACGAAGTTGCGTGATTAGAAAATATGAAAAGTTCAACAATCATATAAAATGGTTTCGTAACAAAAAATATGCGACGAGGTGGTTAAATGAATAAACAAGAAAGTTAAAAACTTCCGCACCCAATAAGAAAATCTGGTTTCCCGAAAAGAGGCCGGATTTTTTTGTGAGATACGGACTTTCTCTGGTCCACAATCTTCATTATCTTCAACCCAAAAACAAAAATGGGAGTCACAATTCATTACAAAGGAAAACTAAACTCGACTGATGATATCGATTCGTTTTGCGAGGAGATGGAAGATATTGCAAAATCGATGGAATGGAATTTTGACAGTTTCGATTTTAATTGGAAGGACAAAATTCCTGTAAAGGGTTTGTTTATTAGTCAGCATCCCAATGCCGAAATATTACAATTGATGTTTGATAGAAACGGATTTTTACGCAATTCTTTAATGTTCAAACAATTCTCCAATGATGACGAGATTACTTATTTGAACCACATTAAAACCCATTTTGCACCGTTTGTAATTCACATTGTAATTATTAAACTTCTGAAATACATACAACAAAAATACATTTCAAACCTCGATGTTTTCGACGAAGGGGAATACTGGCTAACCGAAAATGCCACTCTTTTACAAAACAAATTTGATTTATTAAATGCAAAAATAGCGATGGTGGAGGCTGAATTCAGCAGAATTGAATTTAAAAAAGACTGCACACCCGAATCTATTGCCGACAAAATCGAAGAAGTTCTGAAAAACATGAAATTCCGGAAGCCTTAAATCTGCCCCAACTCCCTCTTAATCAAATTTTCAATATTTTGTGTCAATTCAGCAGGATCTATCCCTTTTGGTTCGATTGGATCAAGTGCAGTCAGTTTGAAATGACAGCCAAAGGAAATTGGGAAGTAACCGTTTTTCATAATTTCAAATCCGTCGATTGCTAAAGGAATAATTACAGCTGACGGTGCGGTTCTCATAAGCGAAGCAATTCCCGCAGGCTGGAAAGTTTTTACCAGTCCGTTTTTGGTGCGTGTTCCTTCCGGGAAAATGCAGGCCGAATAATTGGTAGCCTCAATATGTTTACCGAGCATCATAATATCCTTCACCGACTGTGCCCCTTTTTTGCGGTCAATTAAAACCGAACCACCGTGGCGCAGATTATACGAAACGCTCGGAATTCCTTTTCCCAATTCAATTTTCGAAATAAATTTGGGATGATTTTTTCTGAATCCAACAACTATCGCAACAATATCGAGTAAACTCTGATGGTTGGCAACAATAATAAGTGGACGGTTCACAGGTATTTTTTCAATCCCGCGAAAAGTAATTTTCGTCCCTAAAATCCAAAGGCTGTACAGCAATCCAAAATTCAAAATATCGACAACCTTTTTGCGAACCGGGTAGCCCCAAATCCATCTGGTAAAAACCTGTACAGGATGAAAAACAATCAGCAACAAACCGAAAACCAGCAGATAAACAGGTGTCAGTATAAAAGAAAGAATTTTTTTAATCATTTTATATTTTTTTACCCGGGGGGCGAAATTACAAAAAACAAGTTCAAATTTTGCTCATTTTCAATTTGAATTGGTAAATTGGATGCCAAAAAACTAAACCATAATATCAAAAGAAAAAATGACTGAAAGAAGAGATTTTATTAAGAAAGGGTTGATTGGCACAGCCGGAATTGCAATCGGTGGAATGGGTTTCAGCGCAAAATCGTATGCAGCAGTTGTTGGTGCAAACGAGCGTATTAATGTTGCTGTGATTGGCATTCGCGGACAGGGAAACGGACACATTGGTTCGTGGTGTGCTTTAAAAGATAACCGTAACGTATTTCTGAAAACCATTTGCGATGTGGATGAAGAACTTTATCCTGAAAGAGTAAAAAAAGTTCAGGAAGCGATGGGAACAGCGCCTAAAACAGAGTGGGACATGCGTAAGGTGTTCGAAGATAAGGAAATACATGCGGTGTCGATTGCAACGCCAAACCACTGGCACGCATTGGCTACAATATGGGCATGTCAGGCCGGAAAACATGTTTATGTAGAAAAACCTGCAACACACAACATCTTCGAAGGCAGGAAAATGGTTGAAGCCGCCCGGAAATACAATGTCAGGGTTCAGGTTGGAACACAAAACCGTTCGATAGCCAACGTACGGGAAGCCATTGAATTTCTGCATTTCGGGGGAATTGGCGAGGTTTATATGGCTCGTGGACTTTGTTACAAACCCCGCGATTCGTTTGGCATTTCGCCTGACAGTCTGCCACCCGAAACTCTTCATTACGATATGTGGCTCGGCCCTGCCACCTGGCAGCCGTACAACGAAAAACGCGGTCATTACAACTGGCACTGGCATTGGGCAACAGGTGGCGGCGACACTGCCAACCAGGGACCTCACCAGTTCGATATTGCCCGCTGGGGTTTAAATAAAAATGAACATCCGGTTTCGGTATATTCCTCGGGGGGACTTTTCGGAATTAATCCAAAAGAATGTTCACAGGAAACGCCAAATACTCAAACATCGATATTTAATTATGCCGATGGAAAAGTGCTCGAATTTGAAACCCGCGGACGATATACCAATGGAGAATCGGGGCTCGATATAAAAATTGGAAATATGTTTTATGGAACTGAAGGTTACATGGAAATCAACGGAAGTTCGTGGCAGGCCTTCAGGCAACGCGAAAATATTCCGTTTGCACGTTCCGAGAAAGAATCATCGGAAACTCCCAAAGACCCGACTTTCAGAGCTGCACCGGGCGGAACCGAACATTACGCCAATTTTATTGACGCCATTCGTTCGGGGAGCGATTACGATTTACATTGCGATATCAACGAGGGATTTTACTCTGCGGCATTACCGGCACTTGCAAATATTTCGTACCGGTTAAAACGCGAATTGGCATTTGTGGGTTCGTACGAGAAATTTGCCAACGATCCGGAGGCAGATATGATGCTAACCAGAAATTATCGTAAACCATATTTTGTACCGGATGAAGTTTAAATTTGCCATGATTTTTTTAAAAATTATTTGAATAAATGAAAAATCCGGCCTGTTTACAGGGCGGATTTTTTTTGTCAGTAACTGTAAAAACAAAAGGCTGCCCTACTGACAGCCTTTTTAACCTAAACCAACTAAACCTAATAAACCAAAAACTTACCAGAACGGTAAGTCCAATGATTTGTCTTAAATATTATTTCAAATGATGTTGCATTTTGATGTGCAATACCTTGTATGTTTCAAAGAATTTTCTGCTGCAAATATATTATTTTTTAATAATGTTAATCAGTTTTGAATAAAGTTTAAATTAAATGTTAATCTCCACGGTTTTATCCAATACCTTTTTACAGATACTGAAATGCAGTTGATAATATCAAGAATTATTTATTAATGAATATTTACGAAGAACATTCTGTTAATAAATAGCCTTTGTGTGAAAAAGGAACCAGAAATTTTCCTGCTTCAGTTATTTACTTTTGCCGAAATTAAATTCAAAAATATGAAGATCGGGAAAACGCTTTTGGTGGCTGCTTTTATGCTGGTTAACCTTTGTTTAACAGCACAGCCAAAATACGAATTTCGGGCAGTTTGGGTGGCTACTGTAAATAATATCGACTGGCCATCGTCACCAGGTCTTACAACCGAAAAGCAACAGCAGGAAGCTATCAGTATTTTAAGTACCTGCCAAAAACTGGGAATGAATGCTATAATTTTTCAGGTACGTCCGGCATCCGACGCATATTATCCTTCAAACCTGGAACCATGGTCGCGTTATTTAACCGGTACTCCGGGAAAAGCACCCGATCCGTTTTACGACCCGCTGCAATTCTGGATCGAAGAATGCCATAAACGTGGAATGGAATTACATGCATGGTTAAATCCGTTCAGGGTATCGCAAAATATAAAGGAGCCACTGGCCGGTAATCATGTTGCTTTTCAACACCCCGAATGGATTTTAAAATATGGCAATTTACTTTATTTTGATCCAGGTCTGCCGCAAACCGGCGAATTTGTTGCCAGTGTTGTAAAGGACATAGTTACCAGATATGATGTTGATGCTATCCATTTCGACGATTATTTTTATCCGTACCCGCTTGCTGAAGCTTATCCTGATACAGTTTCGTTTGCAAAATACAACCGTGGTTTTCGCAAGGAGGACAAAGCCGACTGGCGGCGCGAGAACGTGGATATGATTATTAAAATGTTGAACGACACCATAAAAGCTATCAAACCGTGGGTGAAATTTGGAATCAGTCCGTTTGGTGTTTGGCGTAACAAAACTGAAGATCCAATGGGTTCCAATACCAAGGCTGCTGCAACAAATTATGATCATTTATATGCCGACGTAATAAAATGGCAAAGAAATAATTGGATAGATTATCTGTTGCCACAGATTTACTGGCAGATTGGTCATCCGCAGGCCGACTTTAATATGCTGGCTAACTGGTGGAAAAACCATTCTTATAACCGGGGAATGTATATTGGACACGCAACTTATAAAATCGATGCAAAATCGGAAACAGCAGCCTGGACCAAACCCGGTGAAATGCCGGCACAAATCAGAATGGTGCGAAGTATTCCCGAACTGGATGGTTCAGCCTTTTACAGTGCCAAACATTTTAACCGCGATTTGATGGGTTTACAGGATAGCCTCACCACTAAACTTTACCGCAAACCTGCCATTATTCCGCCAATGCCATGGATGGACAGTAATGCTCCACAACCGGTGAAAAGGATCAGTAAATTTGGGAAAAAGGTAAAATGGAAAACAGAAAAAGCCGATAGGGTGATGGACAGACCAAACCTTTTTGTGGTTTACGGAAACGAAGCCGGAACTGAATTTAACATAGACAATCCCAACTGTTTTTGGGGTGTTGTTAAAACTGAAGATTTGAAGTTTGCACCAGTCAACGATAAAAAGAAAAAGTACGAGATCCGTATTTCTGTTTTGGATAGACTAAACAACGAAAGTACACCAAGTAAACCGGTGAAGCTGAAATTGTAGGAAAGTCGGAAGACAGAAGTCCGGAGACCGAAGTTGTTAGTTGTCATTTCGAGTAGAGCAAATATCTTTGATTCTTTTTAATCTGAAAAATCTTCCAGATAAGCGCAAAGTATTTTCACTTTACCTGATTCCAAATATTATATCAAAGGTAGGCCAAAACTGCCATTTGGGAGTTTCGTAAGGATATTTGCCATAGGTGAGAATATAACCTCCCCTGATTCTCCATGAACCACCAACTGCCCACATTAGTGTACCGGTATTTTCGAAGAAGAAGTTATTTTCGGGACGGGTAATGAAAAACGCCTGCACTCCCTCTTCATAAAACCATTTATTGCCAAGGTTTCCTTTAACGTCAACTCCTGGACGTATTGTAGTTCCTTCGTAGTAATGAGCCATGCGAGGATAAAAAACTGGCAGGTCCATTGTAGAGATGGGATCAGGTTTTTCTTTTCGTATGGTAAAGGCATATCCGATTTTAGCAGTAACAATGGCTTTTGGTGTAATTTGTTTCGTAGCAAAAAATGCATTGTAAACCGAAAGTATAAATGAAAAATCGTATTCTGGGGATATCAATCCGCCGGTGCCTTCGCGGCTGAAAAAATCTAGGAAAGGAGTAGGTAGGCTGAGATTGTGTTCTGATGCAAAAGTAATCCCCTTTCTTTCCCCTTGCGAAATAAATACTCCGGCATTAGGTATCAATGGCATAATTAGCACATTTCCCCTTACCTCAATTTTTTCGCTGATTCCATAACGGAATGGCTGAATGAGGCCACTTTCCCATTTACCGACTGGCATAAGCCGGGCAGTGTTGTAACTCCATGTATTGAGTAATGTTGATTCCTGTGCTAAACAATATTTAAAACAGGAAATAGTTACAAAAAACAGAATGTACTTCAGACTCATCGAATTAATGTGTTATTTTATATTTGATTTTACTTCCTGAATAAGATGACTTTACTGCTCACAGGAGCATGGTCCGATTCGTAAGAAAAATCCTGATGTGTTACAGTTGACCCGGGTTGCCAGTTGCTGTTGGTGAACATGTAGTCGAGAGTTCGGTTAAAAGTAAGTTCAGGTTCTGTGGTATGTGTAAAATAAGCAGGCTGATTGTTTAAATATTCATCAAGAGGAACGGCACATTTGTACTTGTCATAAAAAGGGTTCAGCCACTTTTCTTCAGGAGCATAATTACTTCCTTCTTTATGCTGGGGATCATCACCCGGTTGATGAAACGACTCGCCGGGGCATATATCTTCATAACAAAAATCTGTTGAATCAGAACCTGGAGGCAATGTATTCAAATCACCACCGGCAACAAACCATCCCCCAGCATCTGCAATATTGTCAAGTTCCTCTTTAAAAGCTATAAAATGCTGGTATTTTGTATCGTCGGTTGCAAATGCCGAAGCGTGTATATTCACTGCGTAAAATTCTGAAACTCCCGGTATTTCGATCTTAGCTTTAACCATGCAGCAACGTTCGTAGAAATATCGAGTCAGTTTATCCTGATCACCCCGCAGGGAAAGTTGAATGCGTTCAGAAAATCCGATTGGCCATCGCGATAAAATGGCATTTGCTTCATGCAGCCTTCCCAAACCATCGCTGGGAATAAATTGTGCCTGCCATTGTAAACCATAAGCGGCATAACTAAAATCAGTGCGGTCCATGATCCATTTTAGTTGATCAATATATCCCGATCTTTTTGAGTTGATATCTACCTCCTGTAAAAGCAGAATATCGGGTTTCACCTGGTTGATCCGTTTAACAATTAATTCCAGATTTGCCAAAACTTCCTCTTCTGCATAAATCGCCTTTGTACCACAGGCATCGCCAAACCATTCGCCTCTCCCTATTCCAAAACGAATATTCCATGTCATTACTTTAACGGTGGAATCAGGTTGCGATGCAGGTGTTGGCTGGGTTTTGGTATAGTATATGGCTTCTTCGACATCATCAAAACCTGTAGCCGGGAGCTCGCAAGAAAATAATACAGTAACAAGTATCAGGACTATTAAGAATGGGATTCCAATTTTGATTAAGATGTTTTTCATGATAAAGGTCTAACATGCAGCAAGGTACGAAATTAAAATATGAACTATGCTAAATTCCTTATCTATTTTGTTTCGTGTGCGAAGTTATTTCAAAGTGAATTTTAGTTTATTTATTTAAACAAATTCCTTTTTGGAAATATAAGATTATTGAGAGAAATTGCAGGTACTGATGATTCAAATTAATTGAACAATACTCACAATTACGAATCTTACTGAATCAGGTAAAAACCATAAAAAACAATCGGGGTAAAAAAATATTTTTTTTACCCCGATTGAAATAATGTAATACGAATCTAAATACAGATAAACAGTTATTAGTTAACTGAGTCTCTCAAAGCTTTCCCAGGTTTAAACTTTGGCAGTTTAGCTGCTTTAATTGTTAATGCCGCACCAGTTTTTGGGTTGCGACCGGTTCTTTCTTTTCTTTCACCTACTGAAAAAGTACCAAATCCAACTACACTTACACTCACCCCGTTTTGGATCGAATTTTTTACAGTTTCATGATAAGCATTTACGGCTTTTTCCGCCTGTACCTTTGTTAGTCCAGCACTGCTGGCAATTGCACCAATTAAATCTGATTTGTTCATAATCATTTGAATTTAAGTTAATGAAATGTATTTTAATACTCTTTTGGTTTTTATTAATTCTCAGTTTGAAATATAATATTTCATTAATTCAAAGTGAGTTAAACGATTGGACTAAAGTAATAAATAATATTGGAAAAGATATTCTTTATGATTCTTGTTAAATGTTTTAATTAACACTTATATTGATAAACTAATTTCAATAGTTGTAAAGATTAAAATTTCAGTTTAAACTGTTTTGATTAAACTATGATAAAATTCAAAATTCCATAATAATTGAATTTAACTACTTTTTAAAACTGGTCACAACGACAGGCAACAGCCGATTTAATAGCGGATGCTGGCGACATTCCAGGACGCGACACCCCTTTATTTCACCAAAGTCATCGAAGGTGGAACAGCGTTTTTCCCAACTCCCCATTTTTTATTGGGTTGCGGCCCCATTTTAAAAACAAGTTCACCACCTTTTGTAATTTCTTCGTGTGTAATCCATGTTCTGTCAAAAGGCTGTCCATTTAAGGTGGCCGATTGTATGTATTTATTCTCTTTTGAATTGTTTATTGCTTTGATTGCAAAATATTTTCCACCTGCCAGTGAGAGTTTTGCTTCACCCAAAACAGGGCTACCGATTGCATAAACCGGCAATCCGGGAGTAACCGGGTAAATTCCCAAG
The DNA here is from genome assembly GCA_041737765.1 of Draconibacterium sp. Lineage (GTDB taxonomy): Bacteria > Bacteroidota > Bacteroidia > Bacteroidales > Prolixibacteraceae > Draconibacterium. The sequence continues at coordinate 78,077 of JBGSRA010000156.1, forward strand.
GCGCTCAAAACATACCACGACGAGAGCGAACCCATGTCCTCGTTTCCACACAATCCACCGGGTCCACTGCGGTACAATTCTTCGCAAACCTGGCGTGCACGTTGCTGGGTTTTCCATGGCTGACCTCCATAATTATACAAATAAACTACATGGTGCGACGGTTGGTTTCCCTGAACATATTGTCCGATAGTTCCTACAACTCCTACATATTTTGGCGGTGTAATGTTCACATCCATTTCGAAAAAAGTATCGAGTTTGGCCACAAAAGTATCATTGTTTCCAAACAGGTTAATCAGTCCCTGTGCATCGTGCTGCACCGACCAGATGTACTGCCAGGCATTCGATTCGGTGTAATGACGGTTGGGTCGGCGGCCCACCAGCAGCGGGTCGAAATATTTGTAATAATGATGATTTCCTTCGGTTACGATTTCCTGTTCGCGGCCGTTTAAGGCTTCCAGAAAAGTTCCGTCGGCTTTTTTCGGTCGCATAAATTGGGTTTCGGCATCCCACAAATTTGCATAATTTCCGGCCCGTTTCATAAACAATTCGTAGTCTGATTTTTCGCCTAACGCTTTGGCTAATTGTGCAATACACCAGTCGTCATAGGCTAGCTCGAGTGTGTTGGGAACCGACTCGGTAACTTTGTCAACCGGTGTGTAACCCAGAGTTTTGTAGAATTCCAGTCCTGAACGGCCAGCGTGTGCCAGTCGTGGTTCTGTGGGTGTTTCGAGCGCTTTCCGTTTCATTTCTTTATACAAAAACTTCACATCAAAATCGCGGAATCCTTTCATATAAGCATCCACAATTACCGGAATCAGGTGGTCGCCAACCATCGATTCGCCAAAAACATTCAGAAAATGTTGCGCCGGAAGCCAGCCATAATGTTCGGTTTTGGCAGCAATTGATTTAATAAAATCGTTCACATGTTCCGGGGCAGTCAATGTCAGCAGCGGGTGCTGTGAGCGGTAAGTATCCCAGCACGAAAACGAACCGTAAAAATCGAAATCTTTGGCAACATGTATTTTTTTGTCAGAATCAATGTATTTACCATCCACATCGCTTGAAATATACTGCGCCAGAAACGAGTGATACAAAGCTGTGTAGAAGATTTCCTTCTGGTCGTTGGTGGTGCCCTCAATCTGAATTTTTGAAAGTTCCTTGTTCCAGGTTTCGCGTGCTTCGTTTTTTACACGGTCAAAATCCCAGTCGGGTATTTCGGCTTCCAGGTTTTTGCGGGCACCTTCCACGCTTGTGTACGAAATTCCTACTTTCACCAAAACCGCCTCATTTTCTTCAGTTTTGTAGGTAACAAAGGCTCCTATTTTATTGCCGTTTTCGCCACTTTTATAGGGCCAGATGCTGCCACCCGACTCAGGTGTAACATATTCAGTATCGAAAGTTCCATAATATCTGAACGGTTTGCTGAACTCAGCCACAAAATAAACTTTTCCGAGGCCGGCACTTTTTGCTCCTTCAATCCGGTTGTTATTGATGATTTTAAATTCCGAAAGTTCTTCCGATTTCATGGTTCCAATCTGGTGACCAAGATCAAGAATTATCCGGGCATTATCGGTTTTAGGAAATGTGTAGCGGTGAAATCCAGCACGTTTGGTGGCGGTCAGTTCTACCTTAATATTATAGTCGGTTAGATTAACTGAATAGTACCCCGGAGAAGCAGTTTCCTCTTCGTGACTGAAACGCGACCTGTAACCCTCCTCCGGATTTTTTGCTGTTCCGGGAATCACCTGTAATTTATTGTTGACAGTGGGCATCAGCATCACTTCGCCACCATTCACCATTCCCACACCGCTCCAGTGGGTATGACTAAACCCGATAATGGAATTGTCGCCATACACATAACCGGCGCAATAAGTCCAGCCTTCGGTTCCTGTGTCGGGTCCTAAATGAACCAATCCATACGGAAGACAAGGCCCCGGAAAAGTGTGCCCAAAAAAATCGGTTCCCAAAAAAGGGTTTACAAAATCGGCTGGTTGTTTCACTGTTTGGGCAGTGCCTGAAACACAAAAACCCAACATTAAAATGGCAAAAAGCAAGGTGGAAAATCTCGTATTCATAACTAAAGTTGTTAGTTCATTAATTTTGGTGTCCGACTTTACAAATCTTAACCTGAAATGCAAAAATAAATTTTAAAAACTAGTTGAATGGTTAAAAGATAATGCAAACTGATTAAAATAACCGAAGTTTTTATACGTCTGCACATATTTCTTTGTTACCATGTATCTTTATGCAAAATTGTTAATAATTAATCATTTACAACAACTTATATGACACTGAAAAAATATTTATTAAAGGGTATCTGGCTGTTGTTTTCAGCGCTGTTTCTGCTGGCATCGTGCACAAATCAGGAGCCCACGCTTGAATCGAAAGTGATTTCGATAAACTCCAACTGGAAAATACAGTCGAGTGAAAAATTTACCGGTATTGATGAGGCATCAGTTTCGCAAAACGGATTTGATGTTTCGGGCTGGTACGAAGGTGTTGTTCCCGGAACTGTACTGGGTGCGCTTACCGATTTCAAGGTAATTGAAGACCCTACTTTTGGCGTGAACATGAAAAACATGGACCCCACGCAGTTTCAGAAACCGTGGTGGTACAGAAGTACTTTTCAGATTTCAGCCGATGATTTAAAAAAGAATGTGTCACTCAGGCTGAATGGAATCAGCAACCGAGCCGACCTGTGGGTAAACGGAAAAAAAGTGGCCGGAAGTGACGAGATTGCCGGAACATACCGGATGTTTTCGTTCAACATCAATCCATTTATTCAGGAAGGCCAAAACACACTGGCACTGAAAGTTACACAATATGCCAACGGCGAATATCTGCTGGGGTTCTGCGACTGGAATCCGCTGCCCACCGACCGCAGTATGGGAATTTTCCGCGAAGTTTTTCTCGAAATCAACGAAGGCGTAAAAATCAGAAGTCCGTTTATTTACGCCAAAGTCGATACGGTTTCGAATAGTGCTGCCGATTTGTTTGTTCAGGCCGAAATTGTAAACAGCACCGACACACCGGTTGAAGGTATTTTCAGCTTCGATTTCGAAGTGGGTACACTGGAGAAAAAAGTAACTGTTGAAGCAAACGACACACTTTCAATCAGACTCAGTCCACAGGATTTCAGCCAGCTTTCGGTAAAAAACGTTGAATTGTGGTGGCCCAACGGAATGGGCAACCCGAAACTTTACAACCTGAAAACTGAATTTACAGTTGGAAGTAAAATTTACGATTCGGTAGAAAAGAAATACGGTATCCGCGAAATTACCAGTAAACTGAATGAAGATAAAAATCGCGCATTCACCATTAATGGCAAGTTTGTGATGCCAAAAGGTGGTGGCTGGGCCGACGATATTTTTCTGCGCGACACCCGCAAATCGGTGGAAGCACAAATGCGTTACATCCGTCACATGGGATTAAACAGCATTCGTGTCGAGGGATTCTGGGGAAAAGACGAAGATCTGTACAACCTCTGCGATGAATACGGAATTTTGGTGATGGTTGGCTGGAATTGTATCTGGGAATGGGAAGAATATCTGTTGAAAGAATGTCATGAAAAATACGGTGGCGCTGTTACCACCGAAGATATCGACCTGTTGGCTGCCATGTGGAAAGACCAGATGTTGTGGCTCAGAAACCACCCGAGTATTTACATCTGGATGCTGGGCAGCGACAAACTTCCGCACCCCGACCTCGAAAGAAAATATGTGGCCCTGTTTAATAAATACGACCCGTCGCGGTCCTATTCCACTTCGGCTGGTGGCGCCGGAACCGAAAATAATAATGTGGTGGCCGAAGTACCATTGGTGAGCGAAATCAGCGGACCAACCGGAATGAAAATGTTGGGCCCGTATGCCTGGACACCTCCTCATTACTGGTTTACCGACACTTTGCTGGGTGGCGCTTACGGTTTTAATACTGAAACCTGCCCGGGTGCCACCATCGCTCCGTTGGCGTCGCTGAAAAAAATGATGCCCGAAGAAGCGCTATGGCCCATCGACAAAACTTACTGGGAATATCACACCGGACGCAACGAATTTACCTCGCTCGACCGCGATATTACTGCAATCAATGAACGTTATGGAAAATCGTCAAATGTTGAGGAGTTTTCGTACAAAGCACAGGTAAACAACTACGAAATTATGCGCCCGCAGTTTGAAGCATTTATGGCCCACAAACCAAAAAGCACCGGACTTGTGCAGTGGCAGCTCAACTCGGCGTGGCCAAAACTCATCTGGCAGTTGTACGACACTTACCTGCAACCCAACGGTTCGTTTTATGGTGTGAAAAAAGCATGTGCCCCGCTTCATGCCATCTATCGTTACGGTTTCGATGATATTTACCTTGCCAACGAGGACCTCAACGACGCCAAAAACCTGACCATTAAAATCAGGGTTTTCGATATTAACTCAAAGGAGATTTTTGCAGATGAATGGAAAGGCGAAATTCCATCGAACATTTCGAAATTCATTTATAAGATGCCGGAAATTAAAAACCTCACTGCAGTTTATTTCCTCGATTTAAGGATTATGAACGAAGCCGGACAGGAAGTGGACAACAATTTCTACTGGCTTTCGACTAAAAAAGATGTGCTCGATTACGAAGGCTCCAAAAAATTACCGTGGCCATATTATACACCTACCAAATCGTTTGCCGATTACAAATCGCTTGATAAATTGCCTAAAATCAAACTTGAATACAATTATCAATATGGCAAGGACGACCAGTTTGGCATAGTAATACTGAAAGTGAAAAACCCGACAGAAACTGTTGCTTTCTTTAACTTCATGGATGTTATCGACCCGCAGACCCAGCAAACTGTTTTGCCAATTTACTGGAACGATAACTATGTTTCGCTGCTGCCCGGTGAAGAAAAAACTTATGAAGCAAAATTCTTCCTGACCGATATGAAAGGCGAAAAACCCGTTCTTGAAGTTCGTGGCTGGAATGTTGAAAAAACAACCATTAACTAATCATAATGAAAAGAAATTATTTTATCGTAGTTCTCATCTTTTTTATCTTCTTCGTTATTTCTTTTCTGACTAATATTATTGGTCCGCTGGTACCCGAAGTAATCAAGGGTTTTAGTGTGAGTAAAGGAATGGCGGGATTGCTGAATTTCTCGTTTTTTATCGCCTATGGAGTGATGTCGGTTCCGGCCGGAATTCTGACAGAAAGATACAAGGAAAAGAAAGTGATTACGGCGGCATTTCTGCTGGCAACTACAGGTGCACTTCTTTTTTCACTCAATTCTAGTTTTGGCATTTACCTTATTTCTTTGTTTTTAATTGGGATGGGAATGGCAGTTTTGCAGGTGGCAATCAACCCGTTATTGCGTGTTTCGGGTGGCGAAGAACATTTTGCCTTTACTTCGGTGCTGGCACAGTTGTTTTTCGGTGGCGCTTCGTTTCTCAGTCCGCTGATGTATTCTTACCTCGTCACCAATCTTTCAGCCGGAAATACTTCCGGATTTCTCCTTTCAACGCTTGACGGACTGGTTCCAGAAAACCTGAAATGGGTTTCGATTTACTGGATTTTTGCGGTGATTGCTGCTGCGATGGTCATCATTGTTCTGATTTCAAAGTTTCCGAAAGTTGAATTGAACGAAGAAGAAAAAGTGGGCAGTTTTTCAACTGTAAAAGAGCTGCTGAAAAACAAAACAGTTATCCTCTTTTTCTTCGGAATTTTTGCCTACGTGGGAACCGAACAGGGCGTTGCAAGCTGGATTTCCAAGTTTTTGCAGGATTATCACGGGATGAATCCCGAAGTGGAAGGTGCAAAAGCGATTTCCTGGTTCTGGGGCTTACTCACTGTGGGATGTATTCTTGGGCTGGGTTTATTGAAACTGATGGACAGTAAACTTGTACTGAGGATTTTCGTTCTGGCTGCCATGATTTCGCTGGCAACTGCGCTGTTCACCGGCAATGGCCAGGTTGCTTACTACGCATTTATCATGGTTGGCTTTTTTGCTTCAGTCATGTGGTCAGTGGTGTTTTCGCTTGCATTGAATTCGCTGCCCAACAACCACGGCGCTTTCTCAGGAATTTTGTGCTCCGGAATTATTGGTGGGGCAATTGTTCCACTGATTGTTGGCGTTATTGGCGAAAAATTCGGATTGAGAGTCGGGATGGCGTTTGTATTTCTTACGCTCAGTTATTTACTGAGTATAACTTTCTGGGCAAAACCACTTATTAAGAACAAAACCATAAGTTTTAAAGCTGACAGGACATGAAAAACGACTTTGAAACTATAGATTACAATAATTGACTCACCCTCTTCTCCCTCTCTACGCGTAGAGAGGGACGATTGTATCGCAGATGCAATCAGGGTGAGTAAAAAACAACAACTGTAAAACCGAAAGAACATTAATATTTTCAATCAATTATAAACGAAAAAATATCATGAACAAATTAGCAATTAATGGCGGAGCCCCCCTGCGCGATGCAAAAGTAAATCCATGGCCAAAATGGCCGGTTTGGGACGAAAAAGAAGAAAAAGCACTGCTTGAAGTTTTAAACAGTGGTGTTTGGTCGTACAACGGACCAAAGGAAATGGAGTTCAACAAAAACTTTGCGGAATATACCGGTGTAAAATATGCGATTTCGGCAGCCAATGGAACAGTAACCTTGCAAATGGCGCTCGAAGCCTGTGGCGTGGGTGTTGGCGACGAAGTGATTCTTCCCGGACTTACCTGGCAGGCAACAGCAGCTACAATCCTCGATGTAAATGCAACACCAATTCTTGTTGATGTTTGCGAAGATACCTGGTGTATCGATCCAAAAGCCATTGAAGCAGCAATTACACCGCGCACAAAAGCCATCGTTCCAGTGCATTTGTATGGCAGTTTCTGCAACATGGACGAAATCATGAGCATTGCCAAAAAACACAATCTGTTTGTAATTGAAGACTGTGCCCACAAACATGGTGGCGAATGGAACGGTAAAAAAGCCGGCAGTATCGGCGACATTGGCAGTTTCAGTTTTCAGTTATCGAAACATTTAACTGCTGGTGAAGGCGGAGTTGTTACCACCAACAATTTCGAACTGGCAGAAAAACTGGATGCTTTGCGCAACTGTGGCCGCCGTCCCGAAGGATTGAGCGTTGAAGTTGATAAAGGTGCCGGATTGTACTCCGACCAGGGTAATTTTTACCAATCAGGTAATTTCAGAATCACAGAATTTCAGGCTGCAATTTTGGTTGAAGGATTAAAAAGAATGCCGGAACAAAATGCAAACAGGGATGCAAACGGTATTTATCTCAATTCGCTGATTGCAAAAATTCCGGGTGTTAAACCAATGAAACGCGACGAAAGGGAAACCAAAGAAGCCTATTTCAATTTTGCTTTCCGTTATTTTAAAGATGATTTCAAGGGTTTGCCGGTCGCTAAATTCCGCGAAGCTTTAACTGCTGAAATCGGAATCTCTGTTTCAGCAAGTTACGAGCCACTGAATAAATGTTCGTTGTATGTACCGCATACTAAACCTTGTCGTCATAAATTAAACGACGAATATTGGGCAGCCATCAACCCTAAACGTTTTGATTTGCCGGTGTGCGACCGAATTCATTTCGAAGAATCGGTTTGTGTTCACCACAAAGTTTTGATGGGAACCAAAGCCGATGTGGAATTGATTGCTGCTGCCATTCAGAAGATTTATGATAACGCAGAGGAACTGATGTAAAGAAGAGATACTGGATACTGGTTGCTGGTTACAAGAAATATCCAGAATCCAGCATCAATTCAAATCTAATTTAAAAGTATATGAAACAAATAAAAGTTGCGCTGATTGGCGCAGGATACATTGCCAATTACCATGCGCGCGGATTACAATCGATTCCGGGAGTTGAAATAGTTGCTGTGGCTGCAGTTCCGTTACAGGCAGCGCAGGATTTTGCTGCAAAATACGGCATTACAACTGTCACCGAGGATGCACTTTCGCTGGCAGAAAGAACCGATATCGACGCCGTGGTGATTGCTACCCCCAATAAATTTCACGCGCCTTTTGCCATCGAATTCTTGAAAAACGGCAAAGACGTTTTTCTTGAAAAACCAATGGCCATGAGCGCGGAGGAAGGTTTGACGGTAAAGGCCGCAGCCGAAGCCAACAACCGCGTGGTGATGGTAGGTCACATGTGGCGTTTCGATACCGATGTAAACTATATAAAAAACCAGGTTGACGAAGGTAAACTCGGAAAAATCGTAAAAACCAAAGGCTACGGAATCCACGAAAACTGGGGACCTGCCGGATGGTTTTCGCAAAAAGAACTGGCTGGCGGCGGCGCTCTGGCCGACATGGGAGTTCATGCCATCGATACAGCGCGCTTCCTGTTGGGCGACCCGAAACCTGTGAAAGTGTATGCAAAAATTGGCACTTATTATGGCGGTTACGATGTTGATGACTCAGGAATTGTGATGATTTCCTGGGATAACGGCACCGAAACAATTATAGAAAGTGGTTGGTGGCAACCACACATGGACGGTCCCGAAGCAGGTACCGGACTTTACGGAACCGAAGGCTATGCCAGCGTTTTCCCTACTTTCCTGAAAATGAAAATGGGTGGTGTTCCCGGTAAATTCGAGGCCAAATTACCGGTTCGAACCGAACATTGCGAACAACCGATGTACACCCGCCAGATGGAACATTTCATCGACTCAGTCAGAACCCGCAAACAACCGGTTCCCGGTCTTACTGAAGGAATGATAATTCTCGAAATTGTGGATGCGGCATATAAATCCTCCGAAACGGGTGAAGTGGTAAACTTATAATTATGAGTCAACCAAAAGATTACGATGTAAATTGGTTTATTTTGTTTCCGGCACTTGCAATGATGCTGGGCTGGGGATTACGGGGACATATTGGTGGAGGTCCGTTTGGAGCAATGATTCCGGGGGCAATGGTTGCCATCAGTCTGGGCATGTTGCTTGAATTACCGGTAAATGTCATTGCAGTGCTTACTGTATTTGGTGTTGTGGGAATTGGATTAGGTGGTGAAATGACTTATGGACAAACACTTGGTTTTCTCAGGAATCCCGAAACCGTTTTATGGGGAACTACAGGAACAACTGTTAAAGGGTCTGTTTGGGGTTTGCTTGGCGGTGCTGTTCTGGCAATGGGTTTCTTTTTTAACCGGATTCCAAAAAAAACACTCATTGTTGCCTTTTTACTAATGATGGTTGGAATGTTTCTGGGTTTTAAACTGATAAACGACCCAATGATCATTTATTTCTCCGACCCCTCAAATCCTCGCCCGGAGTCATGGGCAGCACTCTTGTTTGGCGCAATTGCTCTTCTAATTTATCTGAAATTCAAAATTAGCAAAGCTGATTTCAAAATTATTTTACGATTTGCCCTACTTGGAATGGTTGGCGGCGGACTTGGTTTTGGACTTGGAGGTTTGTGGATGGTTTTGGGAAGCAATTTACCCGATGTAATTTTTAAAAGCTGGTGGAAAGCCATGGAATTTACCTTTGGTTTTTTACTTGGGGCATTTTTGGGTGTTAGTGCATGGCTGAGCCGGAAAGAACTGAAATCAGGATTAACAAATGAAAGGCAACTTCCTGAAATCCCGTTTATTTCCGTTTATATTGAACTGGGATTAATTCTTGTTGCCGGACTTGTTACTTTCTGGTTAATTCCAAAAACATTGGAACCATTTGTTGATTCTGCCAACAACAACGATGGTTTTGTGGTCGGTTTTTTACGCGATGTTGCAAGAATACTTGTAAATTATGCTTTTTACGGTTTCCTGTTTGTACTCTGGATAGTCCGGTTTCCGAAATTAGCCTGGCAAATCGGAATTACCCTCACATTTTGTCATACTGCTATCGATTTGTTTCTCGATTTCTTTCCTGAAGCAGATACTTTTTCTCCTTTTACAATCTATTTTCTATTTGTTTTTCTTGCAACTACTGTTGTTACGATACTTGTTACATACTTCAGACGCTGTGAAAATGTAGTTCGAAACATGTTTCTTCTGTTGATTTGGTCTTGTATTATTATTTCATTTTCAAGAATGGGTATAAATCCTGAAAAACTAACTATTGCAGAACTTTCCTTCTCTCAAATCATTTTCGGCAAGTTTGTAGTCGATATCTTTTTTGCTGTTTCAGCTATTTTGGTTTCATTCATTATAGTTCGTAAATTTCAATCGATTCAATCAATATAAAATCAAATTGTATGAAAAAATCAATCGTACTTGTAACTGTAATTGTTGTTACACTTTTGTTGGGAGCTTTCAAAGGCGAACCCGAATGGAAATCGTTATTTAACGGAAAGAATCTGGATGGCTGGACCGTTCGCGGAAAGGCGAAATGGGTAGTAAAAGATGGCGTTCTGGTCGGTGAAGGCGAGAACGGGCATATTTATGCAGCACCCGAACTGACTGATCTTGAAGTAAAAGGAAAATTCCGCATTACCAGTACAGGTAAGGATGCCAACAGCGGGCTTTATTTCAGGGCAAATCCACCCGCTGATAATCCCGAAAGTTATCCGCGGGGATATGAAGCGCAGATTTGTAACAGTCAGGATGCGCACACCGGCTGGCTTTGGAAACCGGGTACACCAACCGGAAAAGCTTCTGCAAATCCAACAAAAAACGGAGAGTGGTTCGATTACCGTGTGAAAATGGTTGGAAATCATATCGAATTCTGGATAAATGAAAAACCGGTGATGACCTATGATGATGACGAATACAAAAAGGGGTATTTCGCCATTCAGTGCCACAACCCCGGAATGGTAATCGAAGCCAAAGATTTGTATTACCGCGATTTGAGTAAATAGCATTATGCGCTTAGCGGTTCAAAACCGCTTAGCGCATAACAATTTACAGTAATTTGCTTTTGAAAAACTCAATTGTACGTTGCCACGCAAGTTTTGCTGCTGCTTCATCGTACCGAGGCGTGGTATCGTTATGAAAACCATGGTTTACTCCGGGGTAAATGTGCACTGTGTATTCTATTTTATTTGCTTTTAAAGCAACTTCATAATTTGGCAAACCTTCATTCACTCGGGTATCCAATTCTGCATACTGCAAAAGCAAAGGAGCTTTTTTTTTTGCAGTTTCTTCAGCAGTTGGCTGGCCACCGTAAAATGGAACGGCAGCTTTCAAATCCGGAATTCTTACCGCCATCATATTCGAAATCCAGCCACCAAAGCAAAATCCGACTACTCCCACATTACCACTGCATTCCTTATTAATTTTCAGAAATTCATAGGCAGTTATAAAATCTTCGAGCATTTCATCCCGGTTACGTTTACTTTGCATTTCCCTGCCGGCATCATCAGTGCCCGGATAACCGCCAAGTGGAGTCAAAGCATCGGGTGCAAAAGCAATAAAACCATCAACAGCCAGTCTTCTTGCAACATCTTCGATATATGGATTTAATCCCCTGTTTTCATGTACCACGATTACGCCGGGCAGTTTTTTATTGTTACCGGCAGGTCTGGCCAGCAATCCACGAATTTTACCGCCACCTTTTGGTGAATCGTATTCAACATATTCCGCTTTTATACGGTTGTCATCGGGTTTAACCTGTTGTGCCTGTGCGTAATTTGGCATCAGGTACGACATCAAAGCGCTTACCGTCAGTCCACCTACCGCATAAACTGATAACCTGTTCATAAACCCACGACGGTCGATTTTACCATGTACATAGTAATCGTACAAATCGAAAACCTCCTGGCTAATGTCCTCTTTTTTAATTTCTTTCATGATAGCTGTTTAATTGATTGTTTCAAAGTATTTAACAAGCCTTGCACGGAAAGGTTCAGGTTTATCTGACCCCAAACTTTTTAGAAAGTTAACGAAGAAATTTCCCGGTCGGTAGTCAAGGAGGAGAAACTCGTGCTGACACAAAGTTTTGAAATACAAATAAAATAAGAACTGCAGAAATTTCCCCGCCTGGAGAGGCGGGGTGGCTGCAGTCTGTTTGCTATCTTACTTTCAATGAAATCATCCCGGACAAAGCCGGGGTGATGGTTTTAGATTTTAAATATTACAATCAACCACCTCGACTTCCGATTCGTACCTCACCGGAACCCACTCCTCCTGGCTAGGAGGAGAAACTCATGCTGTCACAAAGTTTTGAAATACAAATAAAATAAGAACTGCAGAAATTTCCCCGCCCGGAGAGGCGGGGTGGCTGCAGTCCGATTGCTATTTTTTACTTTTGATGAAATTATTCCGGACGAAGCCGGGGTGGTAGATGCCTATTTTAAAATGACCTTTGTTTTTTACAAATTATTTCACCTTCCAAACCAACACTTCGGCCGTTTTTAATGATTTTGAACCAATCAGAATTTCGCTTCCTGCCGGAAGATTCATTTCAAATACCTTATCTGAATAATTCATGGCAATACCAAAGCCGTCGCGGTATTCCACCAGAATTCCTTCAGGATAATTTTCAATTCCGATGCCCTGTTGTTTGTATAGTTTCGTTAAAACCTGTTTTTCCAGCTCACCGTTTTTTGAATCAACCCCAATGTAAGTTACCGTTCCTTTGCCCAGTTTGCGTGAAACAACAGCCGGAGTACCTGCATAAAAATCGCCCTGGTAAGTGGCCCAGGTTTCGGTTCCGGCAAATGGTTTCAGCAGGTCGCCCCAGCTGGTCCATGCATATTCCCTGTTTTCGAATTTGATGTTATCTGCCGAATGTGGCATCAGTAAATCATACGATTCGATTTCAGTTCCCAGCAGTTTCCACATGGGTTCGTAAAATTTTGCTTCCCACAAATGACCTCTTTTATCCTGTAAACCTGTTCGGCAGCTTAACACAAGATTTCCTCCGTTTTCAGCATATTTTGTCATTTTGTCGATCATCGGCTGGTCAATCATCTGGTAAGCCGGAACAATTAAAACGGGGTATTCATCAAAATCGAAGGTGTCGCGTACAAAATCAACCGGCGCTCCAAAAGACTTTGCAGCCTTGTAATATTTCAGGAAGTGGCCTTCGGTATTCCATTCAGTAGTCTGTTTGTTCAGATTAATTTGCTGTACATTATCCGAATTAAAAAGTATTCCGGTTTTGCGCTTCAGGTACGATTCGGGAAGTGCGGCTTTTGTATCGTAATTTTTCCGGAGCAGGTTGACTTCTTCCATAAACTTTTTAAATTCCAGTCCGCCCGGGGTAGGTGTAACGCCGTCGGTTCCCACAATACCGTAATGATAAGCTTCGTAACCATACAGCGGTGCACGGTATCGGTAAGTACAGGTAAATTTGCTGCCACCTGCAAAAACATGCCACAGGTACAATCTGATGGCACCGGGCAGTGGCTGCGGATTGATGCTTCCCCAGTTTACCTGGCCGGGCTGTAGTTCCATCACGCCATAAATTCCTTTCATCGGTCTGAAAAAATCGTTGGCCATGGCAATTCGCGAATATTCGCCCACCCTGTAACCATTTGGCCCGATTCCTCGGTCGCCGCCATAAACCATATAACGCGTGTAAGCCACAAAATCAAGTTCTTTGCTTTGACCAACATAACCAACGTCATACATCGGAATGTAATTCGAAGTGATGTACTGGTTTGGGGAAGTGTATTTACGCAAAACTTTTGCCTGTTCATCAAGGAAAGTGGCAGTTTCGCTGTCGGCAAAACGATAATGGTCGAGGCGCTGGTACAGATTCATGCCCCATTGCTTATGCAGCGGGATATTTATTTCATTAAAATCAGTATAAGTTCCGCTCCAGAAGTTGTTTCCCCAGGCTTTATTTAGTGCATCGATGTTTATGTATTTTTCTTTCAGCCAGTCGCGGAAACGTTGCACAGCATCATCGCCAAAATCGAGAAAACGGCGTGGTTCATTGTCGAGTTGCCAGCCAATTACGCGGTTGTCCTTTCCGTAACGTTTACCAAGTTCTTCAATCATTTTCATTGAATAACTGCGGTAGTAATTGCTCGAAAAAGAAGCATGTTGCCGGCCACCGTGGTCCATCTGTGTTCCGTCTTCATCGGTTGCAAGTATATCGGGGTGTTTTCGGACAAGCCAAACCGGTGGTGTGGCGGTAGAGGTACACAAAATTACTTTCAGTTTGTATTTGGCAGCCAGTGCCAGTGAGCGGTCGAGCCATGCGAAATCATATTTGCCTTCTTCGGGCTCCAGTTGTGCCCAGGCAAACTCGGCAAAGTGGGTAAATTCGAAACCCATTTTTGCCATGTTCTGAAAATCGCGATCCCATTGCGATTCGTCCCAGTGTTCGGGATAATAATACACGCCCACAGAAGTAAGCTCTTTGGCAGGGAAGAACTTTTCAGGATTGTTCTGAGCACTTGCAATTAGCGAAAACACAATGGAAACTATCAAAAACGCAGTAAATTTTGGTTTCATTTTGGTTGAATTTTGAATATAGTTTGAATATGCAATAATACCGAAATTTGTTTGAAATCCGGATACTTGATGAAAGGATGCTTGATGCTTGATGGAAGATTTGAGAATAAAGGTGATTGATTGAGATTGGTGGTTACTAATTGTTGTTACTGGTTCTGGGTATGACTATCTGTTTTAGATTATCTAAAATAGATAGTCATGTTTGAAATAATATATAAATGTTTGATTATGTGTATTATATATGAATTTTACAGGCCCCGTTAATCCGTATTTCAGAGGAAAATCCTTTAAGTTAAAATTCCACTGAAACCTTTTACTCCGAAATAATTTTCACCAGACCAGTCAAACCCGAAGCAGGCAGGCTGGAACTCCATTCAGAAGGTTTGCACAAAGGGGCAAGAGGCATGAACATTAAAAATCATCAAAAACAAAATCCGAATCAAAATAAGAAGTGCTCTATTTCTTAAAACCTGTACTGAGGAATTTTTAAAAGTTCACCGTTTTTAAGTGCCGACTCGTGAGCCACGATACCCGAAACAGTAAGATTTAGCGCCATTGCAATATCTACCAGAGGTTTTCGATCCTGTAAAACTGCAGTCACAAATTCGTTCATCAGATAACCGTGAGAACCACCGTGGCCTCCTGCCTCAACACCAGGTGGAAGTGGAGGTTTTGTTAAATCGGGAAGCGTTTTTGCAAGTGCTTCGAAATGTTCGTAATATGAACCTTTTTGTCCCCGTACCCGGCCCCGTTCACCTCCGTCACCTGGTGTATCCCAACTCACAGCCATGCGCGACATTCCACCTTCGCTGGTTCTGAAAAGGGCAATTTCGGTACCGAATGGATTTTTGTAACGGTTGTTTTCGGGTTGTAAATGACCAATAATGCTGGGCATTCCAAAACAGGAAACTTCGGTAAAACTCCCGCCATTGACACAAATATCGTATGCATTTGAGTGGGTTGGGTACCATTGCGGCGGCAGGCCAACACGCCAGTCGAGGTACGAAGGCAGTGCTTTCTCCATGTAATGGTAATATTCTCCTTCAGAATAAACCAGTTTTCCAAAATCACCGGCATTATAAATCTGCCGCATGGCAAAAAGTTTGTCGTGAAAAGCAGAGGTTTCGAACATCATGTATTTTAATCCGGTAGTTTTTACGGTCTCAAAAAGCAAATCGGCATCTTCCAGTGACCCAAAAACTGCCGGAACAGCCGATGCCACATGTTTCCCATGTTTTAAAACCTCGATGGCATGTTTGGCATGATTGGGTGCATCGGTGGCTACAAATACAGCTTCAATGGTGTCATCTTTTACCATTTCTTCAAGCGAAGGATAGGTTTTTTGGCATTTACAATCTTTTGCCAGGGCTTCACACCGCTCCGGAATCAGGTCGCTGACCGCTACAATTTCAACATTCGGATGATTCTGAAAACCAAAGGCAGCACCGAATTTGCAATAACCGTAACCAACAATTCCCATCCTGATTTTACGGTCAGAAACAGGCACCCAGTTTTTTGAAAGGTCCTGTATTTCAGGTGTTGTTTCAAAACCCTGAATTACAGTTTTGTCCTTGCTGCCACACGAATAACCAAGGGCAAGCGCACCCAATCCGGCTGTTTGCATAAACCTGCGCCTCGAATAACCACGGAATATTTCAGGAGAAAAAGAGTTGATTTTTTCATCATTTTCCACAATGGAAGAAAAAAGTTTGTTTAGTTTCAGATTCATAACAGTTGTTTTATAGTAAAGTAAACTTATTATCAATATGTCTTTAAATAGCTCATTTTCTGTGATTTTTCTGAAAATCGTAAATCGTACATCCGTAAATGGTAAATCTATTTATTTCATCAGTTCCAATCCGAAAATCAGTGCCGAGCTATTTACCAAAGTATGAACAAGGGCGGCGTAAAAAACATTGCGGGTTTTAATCCAGGTATAACCGTACGCCCATCCTGCAATACAGGCAAAACCAATATAAACAATCGACCCTGAATGATAATGCACCAACCCGAAAATCACCCCGGTAATCGCGAGTGCAGTATAAACGCCTTTTGTAAATACTCCCGAGCGTTCGATATAAAAAGCCGCCAGAAACATCAGCAGGGTTACAAGCGCCGGAAACCATTGCATTCCGCCTTTTAACGTGTATCCAACCAGTAAAGCCAAAGGAATCAGAATTGCCAACCCCCATTTCCAGAAAGTTATCCACGATTTTGACTGGTTTATTCTTTTGGAAAGCAGATTTTGCAGCAGTCCCCTGAAAAAAAGTTCTTCGAAAAGCGCAGTGTGCAAAAAGGTGGTGATAAGCGTCAGTGCTATTTTGATAAGCAATTCATTATTAAATGCTTCATGTCCTTTAAACTGAATAAAATCGACTGAATAACCCACGATAAAAACAAAACCATAAAAAACCAGCCAGACCCAAATTGCTGAGAACATGCTTTTCAGTTTGAATTCAGGGAAAAAACCAACATCATCAAGTCCCTTGACTGTTGCAAAAGCGTAAATAGCTACCAGCATCATCACAATCCGGTAAACCGAATCAAATTCATGCCCGGTTTCGGGAAGTTTTCCGGCGGGATTGGAATCAATTAAAGTAATTGGAATCAAAAAAAGAATGAATGTGGTAAAATCGAGCCAGTCGATTTTATTGACATCTGAACGGTAGGCAGCAAAAACCAGCACCGGAAAAAATATAAGGTATGGAACCATGGAAACCGCTCCCTGAAAAGGATTCTGTTTGAGAATAAAAACGTATCCGAAATAAATGAAAATGAGAGCCGCCGGGAAAATCACCACTTTTTTGACATCGCCATTTATCCATTTTCTGAGTTGATCGATTGTTTTTTCCTTACCGATTGAAAAAAGAAGAAAATACAGCACCACAAAAAACGGCAGCGCCACCAAAGCTGACGGAAAATTTTCTGCCGACCGGTTAAAAAATATAAAAAGTATGGTAAGCACGGTAGTCCATGCCACGCTGATTTGTAACTCTTTTGAAAGACTTTTTTCGATTTTCATTTTTCGATTTTTACGCCACAGATTCACAGATTATTTCAGTAAATCGGCGATTGATATTCTAAACTGACTGAAATCCCATTTTCGTGAAACTTTGTGCCTTAGAGACTTAGTGGCAATTTTTTTTTTACCACAAAGGCACAAGGACACGAAGTTACAAAAAGTTTTTTCAGCCCAATTAAACATTCACTTCCATTCCCCCCTATTTCTAAACTTATCTTTTACGGCTTTTCCAAATTCAGCCGAAGCATCGTTTAACGATTTTAAAATCTGTTCCGTACTTTTTCCTGAAGCACTTCTGGCAGCTGCAATAATGGTATTACATTCGTTGTTATCCATAAAAATGGCAGCATCCAGCAGGTTTTCAATATCTTCTTCAGGAATAACAAGAAATCCGTGTTTGTCGGCATGAATCAATTGTCCGGGCTGAATTTTTCGCCCAAATACTTCAACTTCGCAATTCCACTTTACAGGTGTACTGTATGCATGACCAACCGACAACCGTCGGGCAAGCGCTTTGAAACCTGCATTGTTCATTTCATCCAGGTCGCGGATGGCTCCGTCGGTGATGGTGCCAACACAACCCAGCGCCCGGTGCACATTGCTGTTTACTTCGCCCCAGAACGAACCGTAAGTTGCGGGCTTGTCCAAATCCTGAACCACCACTATTTTTGGCCCCGGAACCGATGCAATATATTCGCGGTATTCTTCCCAAACATTTGGTTTTTGCATGTGTACCGGGTTGCCGGGTTCAATAACCACAGTTACTGCATATCCCACCATCGGCCCCATTTGTGGCATAAAATCGGTGGTTTCTTCAAGGTTAAAACCGTCTTTGCCGGCATCCGATTTTGTAATTTGCTCCCAGCCGTTATAAATGGTTGGTGTGTTCCAGCGTTTTAATTTTAATAGTTCAGAATGATTTATCATTTTCAGCATGGTTGAAAAATATTGATTTTACAGAATAATTGACAGATAAAGAAAATGATTTCAGCCATAAATTGCTACCTGAATTTTAATCAAAATACATGAATAATTGATTTACAATTTTGTACATCTTCAGAAGTTGGAAACGAAAAAAGGGAAAAGAAAAAAAGCAATGCCGTTCTTTTCTTTCCCCATTTTTTGGTTCGTTTGGGTGTTTTCCTTTGTCTTACTTCACTTTTAATTCATTTACAAGTACATCAATTCTGGATTTAACTTCTTCGATGTCCTTTTCAAATGTTTTTTTAAAATTTTCCCATTGCTCCTGCGAAACATTATTAATTTCATGAATTCGTGGATTTATTGAGCCACGTATTTTTTCAATCTCATCAATCTCTGTTTTCTGTGCTTCAGACAGTTTACCACCCTTATCATTATAGGCATGAATTTTATCATTCAGCTCAGTGAGCTTTAGATTAATGTTGTGAATCTCCTGATTGGCTTTGGTAAGCAAATCATTGTGTTCCTTCAGAAGTTGGGCAGCGATTTCGGATTTCGACTCTCCGGCATTTTTATCATCGCTTTTTTGCTGACCGGTTCCACATCCTGAAATAACGAAAATACAGCATACTATGAGGATTAACCCTAAGAATTTTATCACCTTAAGCAAGGCATTTTTATTTTGATTTTTCATTTGATTTTTCTTTTAATTATTTGAGTTTTTAAGTTTGTTTTTATCTGCACTATCCAATGTATTTTATTGAATAAGCAGCAATAAATGAAGCACTTACATTAAATGGTAAATGCAAAAAGTAAAATATTTTGTATTTTTCTGAAGTAAAAGTGGCTATAATCTGAAGCAGGCAATCCTCAGATATATTTGAATGAAAGTTGAGCAATACCTGCTAAAAGATGAAAACTGATGAATTGAAAGGTTGAAAATTATTTTTATTTTCGATGTGAACAAATCACTATCAGAATCTTTTGTTTTTGGATGAGGGGAAAGTGCACCCGAAATTTCAGGAACAATATTGAAAAACACCTGAGCTGAGGGTAACATTCCCATCAGATATTTGTAATCACCGGTAGTTTCAAAACTTAATTCATCAGCTGCAATTTTTTGCTCAGAAAAATTACCTTCCAGACTTTTTGGTTCACCTTGTATCTGTTGTATGAACAAAGGGAGAAAAAGAATGATAACCAATTTGAATTTTTTCATTGAAGAAATAGATTCATTCCATTATTTAACAATACAAATTTAGCTGGTAATTCATTTAAATATACCGTGTTTTTAATTTATTTTTATTCTAATTGTAAGATTACAACAGCTCCAAATGATTGCACTCGAAATTTCCCATCCAGGTTTATAAAACTGAATTGTTTTCTGCCAAAATCATTGATAGATCAATCAAAATACATCGTAAAACGGGCAAATATTTAAAGCAATTTTGGCAGTCTTAAAAACTACAGAATGCCACAATCCGACCGTTTGATTTCTATCGATGTTTTCAGGGGAATAACCATTGCAGCCATGATTCTGGTGAATTTTCCCGGTTCATGGAACGCAGTTTATGCCCCGCTCGAACATGCTGAATGGATTGGAACTACTCCTACCGATTTCATTTTTCCGTTTTTCATTTTTATTGTCGGAATTTCAATTACCCTTTCGTTTTCGAAACAACTGCAAAAAGGCATTCCCCGAAATCAGGTAATCAAAAAATCGTTGTGGCGGGCAGTTAAGATTTTTGGAGTTGGGCTTGCACTGAGACTTTTACCAACATTGGATTTCAGCCGTTTCGAACTGCCGGGAGTTTTACAGCGAATTTCATTGGTTTTTCTGGCCTGTGCATTTCTTTTTTTATATACCGGTTGGTGCACCCAATTTTTCGTGGGTGTCGGAATTCTTGTTGCTTACTGGCTGGCTTTAATGTACATTCCGGTTCCGGGCTTCGGACCCGGTGATTTGGAACCCGGGAAAAATCTTGCCAACTGGTTGGACAGTGCCGTTTTTCCTTCTTACCTGATCAACAAAAAAGGATATGATAGCGAAGGAATTCTGAGTACTTTTCCGGCAATCGTCACCGGAATTTCGGGATTGCTGGCAGGGAAATTATTGCAACAGAAGAAAGATAAGGGCCTGATATTTAAAAGCTTGCTTGTTACCGGAATTTTGCTTGCCGTTGCCGGTTATGGATTTGGCATTTTTTTCCCAATCATTAAAAAAATATGGACAAGTTCGTTTATGCTGGTCACTTCGGGCTGGGCATATCTTGTTTTCGCTTTAATTTATTGGTTAGTTGAAATAAAAGGAATAAAAACCGGAACAAAACCGTGGATAATTTTTGGCAGCAATGCCATTGCCATTTACATACTGGCCGATGTGTTTGAAACCCTGTTTCTGAAAACCGGGGTACACGATTTTGCCATGACAACGATGCAAAACATGGATATTTACATTAAATCAGCCTCTATCATTTGGGCCGTTTTTTCATTAATGGTTTGTTATACGGCCGGCTACTTTTTATACAGGAAACAGATTTTCATCAAACTCTGAAAATATTTTGCTAAAACGGTTCAGGTAATGTTAAAATAGAACCAATTCTGAATAAAAAAACAGAAGTTTATCAGGTTGTCAAAGTGTTACTTTGTTTTATTGAGTAAAATTAGATTCTTGTTAATCAGGTTGCAATGAAATATAAAAATACAAGCCTTTCAGCGTTTTTGTTTTTTGCTTTAGTCATTTTAGTTTGTACATATTCAACTACTATTTCGGCCCAGATTTACGACAAAAAAGAAGGTGGTGGCAAACCCGATCCGCAAATCAGCCAGAAAGACAACGACTACCTCGACCGGCAGGCAAAGGTTTTTCTCGACACCGTTTCTTTTTTACTGAATCAATATCCACCCACAATATTTCCTGAAGCTCGGGAACGCGGCATGGCCAAACTACTGCTCGATGCTGTTTTTCACGAGCATTTTGCAGTTTACAGGAAACCGGTTCAGCAATATTTCCGGGCACAGGTGGACAAAGTGATTCACGAACTTGAAACCGCCAAAGTTGAAAAAGGAGTCCGAATCTGGAAAATTTACGATATGGGTTTTATTGCCCGTACAAAATCAGTTACCCTGGCTTTTGATTTGGTTACCGGAATCACTTCCGGCTCGCCCGATTTTGCCATGTCTCCTGAACAGGTTGAACGTCTGGCAAAACAATGCGATGCTTTGTTGATTACACACCGCCATCCCGACCATGCCGATAAGGTGATGGCGTCAAAGTTTCTTGATTTGAATTTGCCAGTTTTGGCTCCGGACCAGGTTTGGAAAAATGATTCCATTTCAGAAAAAATCTCTCACTCCGAAAGAGTTGCAGGTAAAATTCAACCGCTGAAACTGAAAAAGAATATGTTGGAAATGATTGTTTACCCCGGACACCAGATGAAATCCATCGACTGCAATGTGTATGTTGTGAAAACTCCCGAAGGAATCTGGCTGGCACACAACGGCGACCAGATTAACGAGGGCGATTTTATGGACGACTGGGAGTGGATTGATAAAATTAAAGACACCCAAAAAGTGGATGTGTTGATGACCAATGCCTGGACCACCGACATCATGCGGATGGTGAAAGGTTTCAACCCGAAACTGGTACTGCCCGGTCACGAAATTGAAATGGGGCACACCGTTTGGGACAGGCTGCCGTATTGGGGCGACGATGAATACCTGGGTTTGAATTATGCTGAATTGAAAAAATCAAAATACCCGGTGGTGGTCACAACGTGGGGCGAATCTTATCACTATATTCCGAAGTAAAAAACATTGAAGATGAAAAAGAAAATCTGGATATTTCCTGTAGTTCTGTCGGGTTTGGTGGCAATTGTTGCTATTGGTTTTCACTACCCTGTACACATTGAAAATGCTCTGACTCTGCAGCCGGAGCCCGGTTTCGGAGTTCAGTCCAATGCATGGCGAACGTTTTTTGAACCTGTTTTGGGAATTTTGTTGTATTTCAACCGGGCATTTTATGCAGTGAAGGAATTTACAATTTTGTTGTACTGGCTGGTTGCACTTTTTGTGGTTTTCACCCTAATAAAAGGTTTTCTGTTGAAAGATAAAATGCGAAGAAACTTTTTGTTGGGTCAGCTTGTTAACCTCCCGATTTTGCTTGGTTTGTGGTTTACGGTTTTTGTACTTATTATTTTTATTCCACTACCCAACGACAGGATTGTGAACAACACGCCCGACATGGTTTTGGTTACCACACACGCTCATACAGAGTTCAGTCACGACGGACTGATTTCGCAGGAAGGATTGCTGAAATGGCACCAACGGAATGGTTTTGATGCTTTTTTTATTACCGAACATAACAACCACAACCGCACGCTGGAGTTTGTAAACACGCGTCTGAAACAGAATCTTCCAGGCGAACCTGTGGTTTTTTGTGGTGAAGAATTTTCAGGAAGTAATCACCTGAGTTTGCTGGGGTTGAAGACTGATTTCAGTACGAAAGGTTTGTCCGACTCGGCAGTGGTGGCCAAAGCCCGGGCTGACGGTGCTGCAATCATTGTCAACCATTGGTTCGATGGCGAACATAAATCGCTGGAATATTACCGCGATTTGGGCGCCGACGGTTACGAACTAGAAAACACAGCCGAAGACAAACGTTACAACCGCGAAGTTTACCAGCGCATCAAAACCTTTTGCGAAACCAACGGCTTAATTATGAACGGAGGCCTCGATTTTCATGGGTACGGTAGTGCTTGTACTTTGTGGAATGCCTTTGAAATTCCGGGTTGGAAAAATATGGATTACAGGGCCAAAAAACTGGCAATTCTGAACATTATAAAATTACGTCAGCAGGAAAAACTGAAAGTACTTTTACTCAGCGACAGACCTTACTACGACAGGGAAAAACTTATTTTCAGTCCGATAATCACTATTTTCAATTACTTCAGAACACTCAACTTTTTGCAGGTAACTTCCTGGATTGGATGGATTTTCCTTTTTGCATTTATCCGCTTTAAAATCAACAGAAACCTGGCAGTTGCACAGAAATTTTCCTGTCGGAAGATTTTCACGCTGGCAGGAATTGTCGGCGCATTTTTTCTGCTTGGTCTCGGTTTGGTTTATGTTTCCAGAAATCAGAATTTGGAAGGATTTACCGAAATCTATCCTGAATACTACCGGCTTTTGTTAATGGCAGGGTCTGCTTTGCTGGTTGTCTCCGGTTTGACGGCTTATTTCAGATTAAAAAAGAATAATTGAAAACAGTTATAAAACAATGAATTGAGTAAAGAATGATTCGTGTACTGAAATACCTGCTGTTAGCATTTTTGTCATTGATTTTAATCTCACTGGCCACCATTTTTGCCATTTACATCCGCTACCAGTCAACCGTTCGTACAGAAACCGGAAAGCTGGAAGTACCTGTAAAACCAGGTGAGTTCGGAAAGTGGGTCCATCCGTTTATTGGCATCGGTGGTTTTCCATCCTATACTTCCGGTGATGATATTCCCGGACCAACCATGCCATTTGGAATGGTTCGGCTCAGTCCAGATACAAGGTTTTTCCTGGGAAAGGATTTTTTCGACGAAAGTACGGTCAGCAACGCGGGTTATTATTATGCCGACAACTATATTATGGGATTCAGTCATACCCGGTTAATCGGCACCGGTGCTTACGAAGGTGGCCATTTCAGGGTGTATCCCACAACCGGAGAACAGAGCTGTGAAAAATATCTCGACGGGAAATATCACCGGTTTTCGCATAAAAATGAAATTGCTTTTCCCGGTTATTACGCTGTAAAATTCGCAAAACCCGGAATTTTGGCTGAATTGACAGCCACAGAAAGGGCTGGAGTTCACCGGTACACATTTACAAAAGAGGAAACACCTCATATTCTGATTGATGTTTCGAGTTCCCTGGGAAAAGGAAAAACTACCGAGGGCGAAATTCATGTTTCAAAGGAAGGTGAAATTTCAGGGGCCATAAAAACCTTTGGAAATTTTGCATCGCGTTACGGAGGGTTGAAAGTCTATTTTGCAGCACGTTTCAGTAAACCGTTTTCATCATTTACCATCTGGAACGAAAAGGAAGTTTTTCAGGATAAATTATCATTAAGTGCTGATACTTTAGGCGCTGACTTCAGTTTTGCCAAAACTTCAGCACAAGAAGTTATCGAACTTCGGTTGGCCATTTCGTATGTAAGTATCGAAAATGCGCGAGAAAACCTGGAGGCTGAAACAGGAAATGTTTCGTTTGTTGAAATTGCTGAACGCGCAAAACAGGCGTGGGAAGAAAAATTGTCTTTGGTTAAAATTGATGGTGCAACCGACGATCAGCACAAAATATTCTATACTGCACTTTATCATTCGTTTCAGATGCCCACGGTTTTTAACGATGTAAACGGCGATTACACCGGTTTTGACAAAAAGGTACACAAAACTGAAGGATTCAGGTATTTTACGGACCTGTCGCTGTGGGATACTTTCCGCTCTGTTCACCCGCTTTTTTGTCTGCTTGCACCGAACGATCAGCGCGATATGGTTGTGTCGCTGGTAAAAATGGCAGAGCAGGGCGGGGTACTTCCCCGCTGGCCGTCGGGATCCGGTTATACAGGGTCAATGCTGGGTGCTTCAGCCGATATTGTGATTGCTGAAACTTACCTGAAGGGCATTCGCGATTTCGATGTGCAAACTGCTTACACAGCAATGAAAAATGCGGCACTGGGAATAAACCAGCCCGAAAAGGGATTCAGGCCAAGACCGGGAACCCCGCAGTATATGAAATATGGCTATTGTCCGGCCGACAGCATGGATGCGGCTGTCAGCAAAACACTGGAATATGCTTATGCCGACGATGCCATTGCCAAACTTGCCACTGTATTGGGAAATAAGGAAGACTCAGCCGTATTTTCGAAAAGGGCACAATATTACCGCAATGTCTGGAATCCGGATACGCAGTATTTTCATCCACGAAATGCGGATGGCAGTTTTGTGGAGAAATTTGATCCGCTGCTGCTCACCTATTTCGATTTTGATGAGGAATATACCGACGACTACGTCGAAGGCTGCGCACTGCAATGGCGCTGGGCTGTGTTTTTCGATGGTCCAGGACTGTTTTCGCTTTTTAAGGATACAACTTATTTCGTAAATGAGCTCAACCAGTTTTTTGAAAAAGCAGATCCTGAAAGAGGTACCTGGAATCCGGGTTCGTATTACTGGCATGGCAATGAGCCTGATATTCATGCAGCGTATCTTTTTAATTTTGCCGGTCGGCCCGACCTGACTCAGAAATGGGTGCGCTGGATTCTGGAAAATAAATACGGTGCCGGTTATGATGGCCTCGATGGCGATGATGATGCAGGAACTTTGTCGGCCTGGTATATTTTCAGTTCGCTGGGATTATACCCGGTGGCAGGTTCGGATGTGTATCAGATTGGTGCACCGTTATTCGAAAAAGCAACCTTGAAACTGGGAGAAAATGAGCTGAAAATCGAAACAAAAAATTATTCTCCTGAGAACAAATACGTGCAAAAAGTATGGCTCAACGGACAGCCGTTTAACCGGTGGTGGTTAAGTCATAACGAAATTATGCATGGAGGAACACTGCTGTTTGAAATGGGGGAAAATCCAGTTTCAAAGCAGTAGATATTACTGAGAAATGGGTTAAGAAAACGTGTATTATTTGATTTGTTTTGGATAAGTTTAGCAGTTGAATGAACAGACAATTTTTTTAAGATGAACTGGACAAAAAAGCAAATATCGATTTTGGCAATTGTGGCTGCAAGCTCATTCTTTGGCACATTTCTGATTTCGTCGGTAAACATAGCTTTGCCAGCCATTGAAAAGGATTTTGGCCTCGATGCGGTAACTTTAAGTTGGGTCGTAACTGCATTTTTGTTATCAACAGCCATGTTTTTGCTGCCAGTTGGCCGTTGGGCCGACCTGACAGGAATCCGTCGGATCTTTAAAACAGGAATGGTAATTTTTACAATTTCGTCGTTACTAAGCGGCTTTGCAGTTTCGGGATACTGGTTAATTGTACTTCGATTTTTACAGGGAATTGGGGCGGCATTCAGCAGTACAACCGGTGCTGCAATCCTGGTTTCGGCGTTTTTGCCGCAATACCGCGGAAGGGTTTTGGGAATTTCGGTGATGGGAGTGTACCTTGGACTGGCATTTGGCCCTTTTTTCGGTGGATTTCTTACACAGTACCTGGGTTGGAGGTCTATCTTCTTTGTTTCTTCTGCATTTGGATTGATTATCACTCTCGTCGCATTTATTTATCTTGACAAAGACGAAACAACAAAAGTGACCGGTAAAAAACTGGACTTGAAAGGAACCTTTTTTTACATGCTTGGACTGGTTGCTTTAAGTTATGGTTCGGCCCGTATTCCGGCTTTATTTGGCTGGACGTTGATGGCAGCTGGAGCGTTTTGCCTAATGGTTTTCTGGATGCTCGAAAACAAATCAGAAAGTCCCGTTCTCGAAACCAGGCTTTTTACACACAATCGTTTGTTTGCGTTTTCGAATCTCGCAGCACTCATCAACTATAGCGCAACCTTTTCCATCATCTTTTTGCTGAGTTTGTACTTACAGAAAGTAAAAGGTTTATCGCCACGTGATGCCGGTTCAATTCTGGTGGCGCAACCCATTGTGATGGCGCTTTTTTCGCCGGTTACCGGGAGACTTTCTGACCGGATTCAGCCCCGCTATCTGGCAACAGCCGGAATGACAATGTGTACC
>JBGSRA010000009.1:0-7839 GCA_041737765.1 Draconibacterium sp.
AATGCGCATGGTTGCACCTTCCTTGTGGTTCTGCGGAAGTGCATTGTAAGTTGCCAAATCTTTTGCAGCGCCAAAACCACTCATATTGCTGAAGATAGCCATTGTTTTTGGTGAAGCTTCGCTGCCGTCTTTGTCGTTATCCGATTCAAAACCGTTGGCAGTGTCGGTATCCACGATGGTTGGGTCGCGGAGAATAACAGTAAACTGCACCATTCCGTTGTAACCATTGTCAGTATCAAAATCGTCGTCTTCTGTTTTGTACGAAATCAGGTGTTTAGCATTCACGCTGCCACCAAAGAATTCAAAACCGTCGTCGCCCGAGTACGAAACCTGAACGTGGTCGATGGTTGTTTTGCTTCCAACTGAATTAAGTGTAAGTCCGTTTACTTCGCTACCTGTAGCTACTTCGTAACCGGGGAACTCGATACGCACATAAGCGAGAACTCCGGAATTGTCGGTGTTGTCAGCGCCACCGTATGGCGAACCAATTCCACCTTCGGCAGTACCCGAACCACCTGCAAGGTTGTTGATACCGTTACCATTGATTACCAGTCCGCCCCAGTCGCTGTTTGCACGGAAACCGGCACCCTGTGAAGAAGTGAAAACGATAGGATTTGCACTTGTACCAACAGCCATTATTTTACCACCTTTTTCAATTGAGACCACACTTTTGTTTGTGGCACGGATGATTGTTCCGGCTTCGATGGTAAGTGTTGCACCTGCATCAACATAAACCCATCCGTCGAGTTTAATCACACCGCTCCATGTTTCGTTGGCGGTGATGTGTAAACCTTCGGAACGTGAAAACTGACCGTTACCTTTTGTAGAGGCTGGTTCAGGATAATTGGCATTTACCGGATCCCATTGGGTCCATCCGGCTGTCCAGTCGTTAATTCCATCAAAAGCGCCTACATAGCTTACTTTCTGAAAGAAGTTGTTGTCAATCGATTGACTCATTGCACTTGCTGCCATTAAGGTCAGCGCAAAGATGAAGAGTAAAGATTTTTTCATACTTATTGTTTTTAAAATGATTTAAAAAATCTGTTTAACGTTGTTATGGTGTTTTATAAAATCCATGTAATGCTTGCCGAAAACTGCCGGTTAGGGACATATTTTCGTGTATATACTTCAATGTCTTCGTTTACCCCGTGATATTGCGCAAACTTCACCGGTTGATTCAGAATGTCGTTTACTCCGGCTTTCAGAATGAAATGTTCGCCAAACCGCTTTTGAACGGTTAGGTCGATTGCGTTGCGCGGTAATTCCCAGGTGTGAGGATTTGTGGGCGTTCCAACATAAGCAATGCGTTTGCCCACAATATTGTAGTTCAGGTTTACATCCCAGCCTTTTTCGGCATTGTTGTAAAATAAACCAAGGTTTACGATGAATGGCGATTGGCCAGACATTACGCGAACAGTGTCGCGTGTATATTCCTGCAACGAGGTGTTGATTTCGCTTTTAATCAGTGAAGTGTTAAAAACCACTGTGAAATCTTTGAAGAAACGGCCAAAACTTCCGGCATCGGCAAGCATATCAAAACGTTTGCGGATATCGAGTTCAACCCCGGCACTATAAGCTTCTTCGGTGTTTTCAGGAAAGTAATCGAAGGTTGTTCCAGAGGGTTTCAGGAATGTTTCAATCGGATTGGTGAAATCCTTGTAAAACCCGGCCAGTGTAATCATTTCACCCGGGCGCGGATAAAATTCGTAACGAATGTCGAAATTCTGGATGTAGGCAGCTTTCAAATCGGGGTTACCGTAAACGATGGCAAAAAGCTCAAAATCCTGGTAGTCGAATGGCGCCATTTCCCTGAATTCAGGTCGGTTGGTGGTTTTACCGTATGACATTCGCAAAAGGTTCTTTTCGTTGATATTGTACGAAAGGTTGGCTGATAAAAAGATATCGGTGGTATCGCGAACGATTGCCTGGCTTTCGCCTCCTTCAACAATCTCATAAAAATTGTCGATTTCGCGGTTCCAATGTTCAACGCGAACACCTCCGTAAAGATTAATTTTTTGTGTGAACGGAATGTTCAGCCCAACATAACCAGCCTGCAGATTGTCAATAGCATCGTAACTGTCTTTGGCGCGGGTGTTATCGCGGTACGAAAGCCCATGTTGTGTGTATGGTGTGGTTCGGTCGAAATAAAAATTCTCATCGCTGAAAATATCGGTTACAGGTTGAAAAAAGATGTCAGGTGGATTTTTAGTGGCTACAACACCAATCAATCTTGAATCGAGCTCGCGGATTTTCTGTTCATAAAAACCACCGGCTTTTACCTTCCAGTCGGTTGTTGAACCAAAAAGTTTAAAATCGTGCGAAAAATCGAGCTTGCCGTCAAGAATATCCTCTTTCATGTCAATCCAGAGTCTTCCGGCAAGATACGGATTGGCCACATTCTGTATTCTCAGGTAATATTCGTTGTTGCGCTCGCTTCCTTCGTCGTTTACCTGAACATAGGTAAGTCTGCGGTTATCGGGCTGATTTTTTTTGGTTAGTCCGTAGCCCATCAACCAGTTCAATTTTGTGCGCCCCTGGTTAAAATTCTGTTCGCCGGCCAACTGACTCGAATAAACCGTGCGGCTATCGTAACGCAAATCGGCCATGCGCAAAGTTTCAACATTGTAGTAGTTTACACCATCGCGCAATGATGTTGTTTTTGTTCCAATCTGGTTAAAAAAATTGCGGAATTCGAGCTTCTGATTTTTACCGTAGATAAAGTTCCAGTTAAAAATCACACCGAATTTATTGTCCGACTTAGCCTGCTGATCGGTGAAATCGAAGTTATAAACCATTTCACCGGTTGTTTCGTCGTAACCAGAGTATTCAGCGCGGTGATTTTCGGTGAAAGTATTGGTGGTACTATAATTAACCGAAGTAATGTTTCCGATTGAAATTTTTCCGAGTACAAAACGGTGGAGGAAAGTAGCTGAAAGGTTCTGATCCAGAAAAGGAGATTTTGTGGAATATTCCCAGTTGTTTGGGAAAAGCAGAGAAATACGGTTGATTTCGTCGGTTTTTTGCAGGTATTCGTTTGCATTGGGCCACACATATAAATTGGCAAATTCCTTTGCACCGGGCACCCCGTCAGGGATTGCACGCGAGCCGTTGTCGTAACCAAGCCAGTCGGTTTTACCTCCCGGGTGAGTTAATACGTCGTTATTAAAAGTTGAACCCTGGATGTATTTATTTCCGTAAGTTATGCTGAAAGAGTTCTGGTCGGCCACATTTTTTGTTTTCACTTCGATTGCTGCTCCGGCAAAATCGGCGGGTAGCTCGGGTGCCGGACTTTTATAAATCAGTATATTTTCAATCATGCCGCTGGGAATAGCATCGAACGAAAAAGCACGTTTGTCGGCTTCGAAACTGGGTGCTGTGGCATTGTTCAGCATCACCGAATTGTAGCGCTCAACCAGGCCGCGAACTATCACAAACCGTCCGTCAGTAATGGTAATTCCAGGTACACGGCGCATTACTTCGGCAGCATCTTTATCCTGCGATTTACCGATTTGTTGTGCGCTGATCCCACTCATAATCAAATCGGAGGATTTTAGGGATGAGAGTAGCGACATTTCAGTGTCCTCGCGTTTTTTTGCCACTACCTGAACCTCGCCAACATCGAGCGTTGCCGGTTCGAGTTTTACGTTTAAAACCGTTTCCTCACCGTCTTTAATTTCAACACGGATAATCTGCGACTGGTACGAAATAAACGAGATTACCATATTATACGCTCCCGGTGAAATGTTGGGAAGACTATAGTTTCCGTCGAAATCGGTGATGGTGCCGGTGGTAGTTCCCTGCATTAAAATGGTAGTTCCCACGAGCGATTCACCGGTTTTTGCATCGTTAATCGTTCCCTTTAAAATACCCTTTTGGGCAAAGCTGTAGAATGTTAAAAACAGCAGGATTGTGCTGTAAAGAAATTTTTTCATGTGTAGTAAAAACATTTGCAGTGTTTAATAAACTATTTGGGGCAAAGAAAGGGTCAGTTTATTGCAGTGCGATTAACAATAGTTTAAGGAGATGTTACATTTGATTAACCGAATTGTAACAATGGCTGAAAGGTTTGATATGGCTGAATTGCAGAAGAACCAGTTTTAAATTGAAGTTTGTGTTTTAACAAAATGGTAATACTGGGTTAACAAACGGGAAGGGGAGTTGGGTACTTTTATGTTTTATTTTTTTCGCAACCATGACATGTGACTATAGTAAAAAGCAGGAATTTATTCATCTCGAATATCTCAAAATATTAGAACATCTTATATAAAACGGGAGTAGAAATATGTGACTTTAAAATACCAAAGGCAATTTTATTTTTATCTGAAAAACTTGTTTCAGGAGATAATTTTTTTTTTCGAATAAGTTTAATTAATGTATTATTTTGAATAATCGTCACTTTCCCGCAATGGCTTAAATAACCAAACTGGTAAGGCTTTTTAATGTTAAATGGCTGGTTATTGCTGATGATGAATTCACCAGCACACTCCAATTTCCCATCGGGGGCAAATCGTGTAACAGCATATTTTACAGTTTTTAATGTGCTGATTGTAAACCACGAGCCTGCACCTTCGCCTGCAACCCACTGTGCTGTTAGTGGAATCCCAACTACTCGTTCCGGTTCGCTTAAAGTACCTTTGAGTTTGCTTTTATCGGAAATGGGTTTTGGTGTAAAGGTAAACGGTAAAAGTTTGGGAAGGATAGTTTTATTAGGAAACGAATGTACATTATTCAATGGAGTAGGAGTGAGCGGCACTAAAAAGTTCAGTTTAAAAGATGCTAACCTAGATGGTTTTCCTGCCATGATTACCGTGTTTACAAACCTTGAACAATTGCTTCCTCCGTAACGAAACGGCCCATATTTTATGGGGCTTCGCTGTTGCATTTCCCCGGCTTTTGCCAGCGCTTTTTCAAAATTGATTCGGTCATACGATGCATGAATATTCCCTTCACCGTGGCATTCGGGGTTTTGCTGCAATTCGGTTAAAATTTCTTCAAAATTTAGAATCTGTTTATTGTCGGCTGAAATCTTTGCTACGGTTTTTACTTTCAGTCCATCGTCGGTTTTTTCGCTGCGGGCGCGGCCATGCTGAAAAGGTGTGTGGTAACGGCCAAAATCGAAATATTGGCAACGCCCGGTTTTATCGTTAACCAAAACCAGCGCGGCGTGGCCTACTTTGTAATAATGGTGTTTGCTGATGCCAATTCGGTTGATAAACACATCATACCAAGCGCCCGATTGTTTGCACCACGTTTCTGGCCAGGCAATGGCAATGGCAAAACCGGTATGATTTTTTTGAAGATTCATATTTCGATACTTGTATTTTTCTGATTATGTAAATCAAAATAATCCATTCTGAATTTTCCGTTTTGGGGTACAACCTTTGTTATGCTTACGGTTTTTAATCCACCTTCGCGTTCCATAATGGTATTTATGGATTGGTCGGTTGTATGTTTTCCTGCATGAAAATCCATGATACTTTCGGGCGAAATACTCCCGTTTTTATCGGAAATAAACCGGGTAAACCATTCGCGGCGCTGTTGGCGGTGTTCGTCATTATATAATGTTACCGACGACCAAATAAATGGCTCGTCAGGATTAAGGGCATGGAAATGTTTTTTGGAACCATCCCAGATAAATTCGCTGAAATGAATGATTTCCAAAGCCATCGTTTCAACTGTAACAATGGTAAAAGGCTCCACTTTTTCAAGTTTAATTCTTTCATAAAAATCAAAAGGTGATAATGGAGACGCTGTAAGCTCAACCAAAATGTTTCCGCGACTTTGTGTATGATGCGGTTCTTTATTGTGAACTACAAATGCGCCATTCAACAGGCAACACAAACGCCCGAAGTTATTGGCAGCAATCCACGAACCACCTGCTTTTTCGTCTTTTGGGAAACCCAGTTTCCGGTTTTCAATGTTGTAAATCTGTGGCGAAAGCGTTTTGCGGTACTCTTTTTCGTCGCGGTTTGATGTGAGCACAAATCCAACTTTTTTTAATGGAATGTAACTTACTGTGCACATAGGTTTTCGCGGTAACGTATGGTTGAATAGGCAACGCCAAAATTTTCGCAGGTTATCGATGACAAACCCAAATCAATTAGTCCGGCTTTTATTATGGCCTGATGATGGATGCTGTGCTCAATACAATACACCAGTTCGCGGCCCACCGAACTCGCAGTGAAATTATCCTGTGAACCGTTGGTGGTAAAGTCTCCTTCAAACTTTACTTTCTGATTTAAATCGAGGGTTTCAATTCCCTTTATCAGTCGGCTAATAGTTTCAAGAGCGAAATCGGTACTGTCCTCAATCCGTTGGTCGCGTTGGCGTTTGTCGTAGCTGATGGTTCCTGAAAACGAACCTGAAACCAGCAGTAGGTAAAACTCAAGAATGTGCCGGATGTGCTGTCCAACCGATGAACCTGAAAGTATTTCCGACTTTTGCGTGAATTGTTCATTGCTGATGCGTTGAAGCATTTCACTCAACTGCTCTAAGTTTTCTTTTGCAACTCTTTTCATTTTACATCTTTTTTACTGAATTTCGTATTCAGCCTGTAAAGTAATTTCAACGGTTTTGGCAATATTCGAAGCTGGTTTTCCTTTTACAAAAGTCACTCCGTAATCGGCCAGTGTGATGTTGAATTTGCTGTTCGCACCTACTTTTCCCCCCTTTACAGTGATAGTTCCTTTTTCTTTAACCGGTTTTGTAACACCTTTGATGGTGAGTTCACCTTCCACACTGGCATCGTAAGTTCCGTCTGCACTGAAATTCACCTTGTCAGGGTTTGTAATTTTTCCAGTCAGTTTTGCCTTTGGAAATTCCTGTGTATTCAGAAAATCTTCACCATTGAAATGCTTTTGCATCATCGCTTTTTCAAACTCAAACCCCTGCATTGGCACCGAAAAAACGATTTCGCCGATTGCCGGATTGATGGTACTAACAGCTGTACTGTTGTTGGCTTCAATGTTTTCAGCCGGAGTAGTTGAGAAAAACTTAATGTGTGATTTTGAACTCACTAATTTTGACTGGCCTGTGGCCGAAATGTTTGCAAATAAGGCAACTGCTGCTGTTAATAAGACTAATTTTTTCATGATTTTTTTCTTTTAATTGTTACTATTTTGTTACTAGGTCACTTTTTTCGAGGATTACATTTTCATACAGTTCCAGATCTGAGTCGTAAGCTGCACCCGAACGGATAACGCCTTTGACAGTTACATTTTGGCCCACTTCAAGTATTGCTGCATTGACACTGGTTTCAGGTGTAAAAGTTGCACTTACTCCAGCTTTGTCACTGTCGGCTTTAAGGAGCAACACTTTATTTCCATCGAAATCTTCCGAAATTCTGCTCACTGTGCCTGAAATTTCAAGCACTTTCGAATCACCATCGTTTGCCAGATATTTGTTATTTGCTGCATTGGCATCAGCCAGGTACTCGGCTACAATTTCCGAACTATTCAACCTGTAATCAGCTTTTGTATTTTGTATGTCGCGGTGTGGCATGTTAAACATGTACAGGCCGACCGAACCTGCAATTACTATCCCGGCAACGGCGGTTATGATTCCTATTCTGATGATTTTTTTCCGTTTCATTTTTTAGATTTTAGATTTTATAAATTCCGTTTTTTGTTTTATGCCTGAACAGTCGTAAACATTTTAAAACCTGACAACTGAAAGTGATTTTTTTTGAAAAAAGTGCACAAAAAAGGCGGAACATACATCCCGCCTTTTTACTCAACTCCCCCACTTTACTTCACCTCATTCAAGGCAAGTTTCATTGTTTCAGCCAATTCGTCGTTTGTTTTGGCAACACTTACCTGAGTAATCAATTTCTTTGTTTCG
>JBGSRA010000023.1:0-10344 GCA_041737765.1 Draconibacterium sp.
ATTTTTTCAACCGACTGAAAAATTTCCATTCCGGAAGTTACCGATTCGGGGCATTTTTCCATTTTATTGAGAAAAGCATTTCCTGTCTCGTCATAAGCTTTTACACGCTTCACAAGCGCATCGAGTTGTGGTTTCGATTCTTTCGTCTTAACCAGAAAAGCAGCAGCATCGGTTTGTAAAGTGGCCGATAGTGATTCGGTGAGCGCCGATAACTCTTCCAATGCCTGTTGATAGTCGGTAAGCGAAGTGCTTCTGAATTGTTCAATGCATTCGCCAAGATTTTTCAATCCTGTACCCAAAGTCGAGAAATCGGTTGATTTTACTGTCAAATCTTTTGATTTGCCACACCCACAATCTGATGGTTCATAAGGCAATCCTACCTGTTTCGGCGGAATAGTTGGAGGTTCAGGATCAACAAGAACTTCGTCATCGGCCGTTGGTTCAGATGGTTTCGTTTCCATTGATTTCGGTTGCTCACTTGTCGCAGGTTCTGGTTTGGGAGTTGGTTCTTTCAGTGTTTTCGGATCGGATGGTTTTGGTGACTGGTCGGATTTGGGTTGTTCTTTAGACTGTGGCCTTTCTGTGTCACCCTTACATATATTCAGGCGTTTCGAGAAACGATCAAAATTCCTCATCGCTTGTTCATAATTCTCCATCCGGCCTTCCATTGCATCATCATGTTTCAGTATTTCGCCCATATTGTCGGCAAATTTTTTTGCTGCTTTCTGGACTTCATCAATAGCAAAAACGGCACTCAAAGATTTACCATAAAGATCGCCAACAACTTCACCAAACTGATTTTTTACAATCTTTTCAAAGGAATCTCCTGCCGCAGTTTTCCCAATGTTATCTTTCATTTCTTCCGGATTGCTACTGGCAATAACTTCTGATAAAGCAGCACCTTTATCGGCAATTCCCGCGGCAACCTCAATTACCTTAGTTGGCGATTTCCCGTTTGCAATAATTGTAAGGGCAGTTTTTGCAAGTAATTCTCTTGTCGAGCTCACCAGTTCATCCCGGGCCTTTTCAAACTCCGGGGAACCGGCAACACGTTGCATTTCATTTGTGGCGTCAACCAGTATTTCCAAGGCAGCTTTCTTCATCCGTTCCAGCCTGGCAATGGTTTCGTCGTCACAGTTCACTACTTCAACATCAACCGCCGGACCGGTGGTTGCACCGCAATTGGTGGTTGCCTGAATTGTTGTTTTACCCAGAATAATGCCCTGTAAAGTAACAACATTACCAAGACCA
This sequence comes from Draconibacterium sp., assembly GCA_041737765.1. Taxonomy (GTDB): domain Bacteria; phylum Bacteroidota; class Bacteroidia; order Bacteroidales; family Prolixibacteraceae; genus Draconibacterium. The sequence continues at coordinate 1,252 of JBGSRA010000023.1, forward strand.
ACTGCGGTTAATACTCCGGGGTCGGCCGGAATATAACTGAGGAGATCTGCGGCATCATTTGGATTAATCTCTACCGGAATACTTAAAATGCCGTCAAGTTTTTTCCCGTCAATATCGAAGAAGGGAATCTGAGGGATTATTTGTCCGTCATTGTATGTTTCTACCTGTACACATAATGCTTCTTTTTTGGCTTCTGTTTTGTTACCATCTGCACTGGTATATTCCACATATAATGTTCCCCGCCCGGGAGACGAACCGCGCAAAGTAGCCGATGATCCATTGGTTTCGATGGTAAACATTTCACGGGGTTCGGCCCAAAACCGGTAAGTTCCGCCTTCCTTTGAGGCTTTGGCTGTTACCACACTTTCTTCGTCTAAACCAAGCTCAGTGCAACCGATAATTTCGATACCCAAATCGGGCAGAGTTGCCGTTACTGTCACTTCGTAGTTATATGTGCCGTTTCCATCCAGGCCTGGTCCACTATTGGAAACAGTTTTTTCCAGTCTGTCCCATGATGCCAATTCTGCATTGCTGATATTGATTTTGATGATTGGTGAGGTGGAATTGATGTTGAGGGACTCCTCTCCGCATCGGGCCGACGGGATGCCATCTATCTCCAGCCTGGCGCCGGAAGCAGTGCGTGTAAGTACAGCATGGGCAAAAGCGCTGGGAGGCAATTCTGAAGAAGAGCGGGGAGGTTTGTCGCTTGTGGTATTACCACCGCCCGGGTACTTGTAAACGGTCTCGAAAAGGCCATCGCCAATAGTATAGGTTTCTGCAGCGTTTTCGTCACTGCCAACCACACTGGCACTGAGACTTGCAACATAAAATTGCAGTTGCTCCCACACTTTCAGATTGAGTACGCTTCCCCGAATCCTGTACAATTCCTTTGAGGACATACTTTCCTGTCCATATGGCTTAGTGGCTCCCCATATAGGTTCATCATGATGTGTGCACAATCGGTAAACTGAAGTACCGTTACCTTTGAACCACATACTCCACTCATCAACCGTACCGTTATCTTTTCCAGTCACCACCAGGATGGGCTCTTTCTCTTCTTCTGTGGCAGGTTGTTCTAAAGAGGTTACATTCTCTGGAATTACACAAAAATTGGCAGTAATCCGGTTATGATTTGTTATTGAATAAAATTCTGCTGTTTCCGAAACTGGTAGAATAATTTCAGTTTTAATGTTATGAGCCAGTATTGCTGCAGGTGCAGGTAAAAGCAATAAAACCAGCAAAAATTGAACGTGAATGTCTTTGTATTTCATAAATTGATTTTTTATGTATTTAAATCTGCACAGTGAATTCTTGTTATTTTATTTTTTATCAATTAAAAATCCCATTTTTTCCACCGGAAGACTATTAAAAAACAATCCCACAAAATCCGACAGCCTGTTATTACGTGGTTTGAATTTCTCCAATTCCGATTCTTATTTATTTTTTAGTGAGGCTCCATGTAATTGTCAGATCACCTTGTTTAACAGACCCCGAAGACAAATCATTCTGAGTGCTGGTTCCGATAGCGGCATCCACACTCCAGCCACCAAAAGGCATAGTTACCTCTGATGAAAAACCGCCGCCACCTGCCAAACTACCGCTGGATGTGCCATTGGCTGTTACCATTCCCACACTAATCGATGTTTTACCTTCGAAAACTGAAATGCTGACATCCGCCTGACAGTTACATGAAGCAACAGTAGTTGCGTTTCCTTCTGATCCGGTAAGCTGATCAGAATAGTTTACAGTACATTGAGCAACGTCATTATTTACCTCGCACTGGACAGAAAGATCAGACTTGACGATGCCACCAGGTTTACTGGGATCATCAGCATTCAGTAATTTTTCATAAGTGTGTTGTTCAATTTTAATAGTTCCTGTCCAGGTTTTTTCGCGGCAGAGCTGGCTATTGTATTGATGCAATTCATCAACAAGTTGTTTCGAGAGATTTTCGATTGCATCAAGTGACTCATCTCCATTTGGCGCGCTTTCAGCAATTCTACTGACAACCTTATCCTGGCCCTTTTTGACAATAAATGCATCGATCATTGTAGTGTTTTCAAAAACCCTAATTCTAAGATGAACCAGATAGTCGCATTTCATTGCCTCGGCAATATTCGATAATTGATTTACATCTCCTACTCCGAGTAACTCTTTTTGTCTTTCCCAATCCAATATCGCAACAACATCTGATTGGCTTAGATAACTGGCGCATGGAATTTTATTTTTGAGCCGAATGGAAAACTGAGATTCAAAGTAGGTTAGGTATGAAGCAGCTGACTTGTTGTTTGCAGAAAGCATTATGTAGAACTTTGGGTCTGCTGCATGCAGGTATTCTGCCAGTATCAGCAACAGGAAAAGAAGGACTGTTTTGTTATTCATTGTATTTATTTTTTATCAATTAAAACTCCCATTTTTTCGACTGGAAGACTATTAAAAAACAATCCGACAAAATCAGAAAGTCCACCGTTAGGTTGTTTGAAATTTTCAAGTTCTTCCTCGGTTTCAGGCCGGTACTGCCACGACAGGTATTGCACGGCAGTAACCGGCAGTGAGCGGTCCCAGCAGGCCGGATTAAACTTTACCACTGCTCTACCTTCGCCACGGCAATTTATGGTCGAAATTCCACAATCTTCAGATGAACATGACCAGGCTGGAAGATTCAATTCCTCATCCGAGAAGTTATCATATTCCTGTTTTATCAATTGATACAACTGCGGTCGCATCTTATGGTCAGGATCGGGATTAAAGTTCATCTTGGCCCAGTCTGTAAACATCTTTTCGTAATTGATGCTGTCAATCTCGTGTTTTACTTTGTAATACGCCAGCTTCACTTCCATAATCTCCTTCACGGTTACAGGAATCCAGATTTCCGGCCTGTCGGGGTTGAAAATCAGTAAAGAACCTTTAAACCATGTTCCGGGGTCGGATGCATACAATCTCACCCCCGGGGCAAATTCTTTGATGACAGGGGCTGTAGTATAATAGCTTCTGAGATTTTCACGTGCTTTTTCCAACGGTTGTTTCAAATGTGGCGGGTCGTCGGTTTTAAATTCGGCTTCGTCGAATCGGGTACTTATATAGTAAATCGGGCTGTTGACAAAGATTTCCGTACCATGTGCAGTATTCCCTGTTGCCCGGCATGACACACCGTTTTCAAGGTAAAAATGATTGAATGAAAAATAAATGGCACTTCGCATTCCAAAGTCTTCCTGCCGTTTTATTTTATCGCAATATGAGCCTGTCAGGTTAACCAATGCATCGAATCCTTTTGGACGATCTATTATTGAATCATTCCGGCGTACCCATTCAACAATGGAAGAGAGCTTATTTTGTAACGTGGGAACATCAACACCTGTACATTTGACGAGGCGATTATCAAAAATAAACTTTCCGGGTTTGTTGGGCTGATATTGGAAGTTTTGGGCTGCTGCTGAAAACGATAAAATAAAGCTTATAATCAAAAGGATTAGTTTAATTGTCATGTCTATGGTTTTTTATCTTCATTTAATAGTTGGTTCATATTGAATCAACTGTTATTTTTTCAACAACTGGTAAATTTTCATTCCGGTATTTGCCAATTCAGGATAATTATTCATTTGTTCGATGACCCTTTTGGGATTTATTTGCCAATTAGCTGTGCAAGTTTTATAATATCCTCTTCATCATAAGAAACAAAGAATCTGCGTAGATTACAGGTTTCGCCGTAGTACTGGTGTTTTACACAGCTTTCATATTCACTCTGCATGTACTTCTTATCCATCGACATGGTGAGCACAATAAATTGGATAGCCGATTTGGGCAGGTTTTTATTCCAGTAATCAGGATTTACTTTCACAATTGGGGGGAAAAGGTTTTTCTGGTCTCCAAAACCAGATGAATCGCTCACACGTGAAATTCCGCCTCCAAAGTAGGCCTGGTTTTTCATATTGGCTGGCGAAATGGCAACCCATTCTTTTTCGAGAAATTCATTCAGGTATTTAGCAGCAACTTCATTTTTCTCCTTTTTTGCTTCTTCCCTGGCACAGGCAAACGCTTCTTCAACGGGTACAGGTATCCAATAAGGCGGTCGCGATGGGTCGTAAATTACAAAGGTAAAATTGTCGTAAACATCAACTCCGGGAGCAATGGTTTTCTTGTTGAAAGGTGTGGTAAACATGCACTTTTCGGTATTAAACCCATTCCAGTAACCTGATATTTTATTGAGTAAAATTGTCCATTCCGGCGGTTCGACTGTATTGTAGGTTATTTTTCCTTTGGAATACAGATAATCGCTGAACTCGAAACTGACTCTTGCAGGTACGCCATAAATACATTTCGAAGTTCCTGAAATATCATAAATCCTTGCCCTTCCCATAAATCCTTTGACTTCGGTCAGTACCGGGTCCTGCCTGACAATGGAAACCAGTTCTTTGATTCGTTCCAGGTTGGCGGCCATCTCGGCAGGGGTAAATTTCAGTTTATACGAATAATCGGTGCGGCTAAGGATTTCGAATGTTCCGGGTTTGTCGCCCAAATAAGGAATCTTTTCAGGCTGGGCAGAAAGTGATACGATGAGAATTGTACAGCAAATCAGCAGGAAGAAAATTTTTTTCATAATTCAGGTTTTTAGGTTTTCAAATTAATCTTGAGGTTTACCGTTTATTGATGTATGTCGTTTACCATCCTTTTCATACCAATACGATTTTACTTGTCCATCTATTTGCTCGTATGTAATACGTCCTTCTTTATCGAAATTAATTTGAGACGAAATTTTCCCCATGAAATAAATGCTCTTTGTCCTTGATTGACCATTTTCATAAAATAAATCAACGGTACCCGAATATTCCCAGGGTTCACCAGTTAAAAAGCTGTTCTTTTTAAGTATTCCATCTTCAAAATACTCTTTCGAAGTGCCCTGAGGTTTTCCATTTTCAAAATTATTCTCATAATGTACCACACCATTTTCGTAAAATATTTTTTGAATACCATTTGGAACTGCGTACACAACATTTTCTTCTGCAATCAGAATTCCCTTTTCGCTGTACGATTTAACAATGCCATTGGGAATTCCGTTTTCAACATTATACTCCTTAAACAGTTTACCACTTGGGTAGAATTCTTTCCGGTGGCCATTAAGGATCACATTCTGATTTGTATTTTGTGCCCGAATTTCAGTGCATGGGGTTAGCAGAATAAACGTGAAGAACAGTATTGTTTTCATTTTTATCATGTTTTTGTTATTCCGGTTTAAAACTTCTGAGTCAGCGTAAAATCGATGGTTAGTGTTACTTTTTCATTTCCAACTGAAATATCTTTTGTTTCTTTCTGATGTAAAACCTTGTCCTGCGCAGTTCCCTTGTAGGGTCCAAAAACTTCAACAAAAGGGATGTCGATGCTTTTATTTTTTGTGTCTTTGGGTTCGCTTTCACTTTCACAGGCTCCTTCATATTTCTTTTCGGTTGTAACCTTTAAAACTCCCTTTTTTGAAGTTGCTTTTACCAGCACATTATAAGTTCCGTCTTCGAGAAAATAAAGCGCAATCCGGGCATCAGCCACCTGTTGGCCCTCAGAAACACTTTCGTTTGAAAGACCTTCCACTTTTGCTTCCGATTCGTTTGTTTCAGTAATTTTTGTAAATCCCTGGTCGCCGTTTTTGCATTTAATACAGGGGTAAATTGACTCGATAGTCATTTTCTCGTTCAAATCGTATTTTGCAGTTCCTGAACATGAGTTTTTGCCAATCTTGGTCAATTCCCATTTCATTGTGGCATTTGTTTTCCTGGTTGTAGTAATAGTTGCAACATCGCCACCACACGGGCAATTCACATTATCATTCTTTGAATCATCGAGTTCGCTTTTTACATCAATGGTAAGCGGCCCGGAATACGGACAGATTTCGTACTCTTTAAGTTGTTTAATCAGGTCTTTTGAAACTTTTTTTGCATTGCTTTCTGCCTGGCCAATTGTTCCGTAAGCATCGGTTCTAGCTAAAACCTCTGCTTTTCTCATATCCATGCAAAATACCGACAGGTACATCTGACTGCCAATAACATCGGAAGTAAATTTAACCAGGTAGTCGCTTCCAACTGCTCCGGCCAGATCCTGGAGTACACTGTCGTCACCCGAACCGAGCAATGCTCTCTTCCTTTCCCAGTCAAGTATTGCATGAAGCGCCCCCTGATTGAAATAATCAACACACGGAAATGCTGCTTTTAAATCGTTAAACAGTGTTGTTTCAAAAACTTCACAAATTGTTTTCGCATCAACCAGCTCGCTTTTTGATTGAGTAACTACATAGAATTTTACCCTGGCAGCGTTTGTATTTCCGGCAAAAACTCCTGAAATAAAAATCAGTATGAATAAGTAATTCTTCATTGTTCCAGAATTATGCAGTTTGGTAACGAATTTTTTAGTTTAACCAGTTCGGCTTCGCCGATGTTGGTTTTGGCAACCCCCAATGTATCGAGGCTGGTAAGCGTATTTACAACCGGTGTTAAGGTCGAAATAGGATTAACATCAACATAAAGATTTTTAAGTGATTTAAGCGAACCGACGGCAACCGGTAATTTTTCGATGTTGTTGTTAAAAAGCCCCAGTTCGTTAAGTTTTTTAAAATTCAGAATGCTCTCGGGAATTGATTTGACGAATTGCCCGAAATTGATTACATATAAAACTTCGAGCGGATATTTTTTTGCCTTACTGAACAAATCGTTGAGATTAACGGGTGCGCCATTTTTGCCGCCGGCAATGATGAGCGTTTTGATGGATTTGTAATTTTCCATCTGGTCGATTACCAGGTTGATTGTTTTCGACGACATATCGAGGTATAACATGGTAGTTTCCTCGCTTGCCAGGTCACTTCCTCCCGTACCTGCTTCTTCTTCCTGAAACTCCTTTTTTATCTCCTCGCGCAAAGGTTCGGCCAGCAAGATATCGGCACCTTTACCACCGGCGGCAGCTTTCCAAATCTGGCTGTAAACATCCATTTTATGGTCAGCCATTGCCTGGTTTATTTCGCCCATTTTCTGTCCATCTTTTGAACCGGGGTCACCACCTTGCTGTTGCTGCTGACCTGTGCCTCCTCCCATAGCACTGTTTCCCGCCATCAATTTTTTTGCCAGTTCTTTGATTTGTTCGTTGGCTTTTTTGGCAGCAGCGGGGTCGTCCCAATTGGTGGTTTGACGAATTCTGGCCATTTCCTGCCTGATTTGCTCGGGCGACTGCGTATTTTGGGCACCGGAAACACTCCAGAAAAAAAGCGTTAATATCAACAGAAAGTATTTCATGGGCAGATATTTAACGGGTTGAAATGATTCAAAAAAATTAAATATCACTTTATTCCGGATAATACAATTTATACCGGTAAGCGTTTTCAAGTTTATCAAGGTACTCCCTGATTGCTTCAAGTCCTCCAATTTCAGCACATTCGGCAGGTATTTCAACACCCGCCTGAGCTTTGGCCAGTTCGGCAGTAATTTCGCCCAAACGTAACTGGTCGGGAAAAGAATTTTTCAAAACATTTAAATGCTGGTTCACTGCGTCGCGATACTGTGGAGTAAACAAATTGCAGTATTTATTTTTTTCGTTTCGAATTTTAACAGCAAGCGAATCCATACTGTCACCCTGGCCACCGTTGGCGCCAACCATCGATGTAAATTTGCTTTGCATTTTTTCAATGTTGTCAAGCATTTGAATTCGTTTTGGGTCGTTTTCAATTGCTGAATACAAATCGACGATTTGTTGGTTGATTGCGCCTATTTTAGCTGTCAGCGATTTCTGTTCGTTCATTAGTTCGTACGAATTTTTAGCCTTATCGCTTTCTTTTTGTTTGTTGGGGTCGGTTTGTGCAGTGGCCATTGCTTCGGTGCCATAAGCTTCCATGTACGCTTTTTTGCCAGCTTCGCTCATTTTTCCAATGTTTTGCACTTCAGCCATCGACATATTGGTTTGCTGTTGCATCATTTTGTTAGCCAGCGCTTTTTTATCTGCATCCGACATTTTTCCACTCTGCATTTTATTCAGCTCTTCCTGCGAAAGCCCGTATTGCTGCCCCATCTGCTGCATTGCATTTTGTTTCGCTTGTTTTTCAGCGTTTTTGCCCTGGGCATTTTCCAGTTGTCGCAAAACCCTTATTTGGTTTTTTATTTCAGTATCCAGCGCGCTAACCTGTTTCTGAAAAGTTTCAACATCTGTTTTGGAAATATTACACGATTCTTTCGGCAACGCAGGCATTTTATTCAGATAACCGGATGTGAGGGATTGTGCATGAGTCAGATTAATCAAAAAAATTAAAGCTGAAAAAACGATTGTTGCTTTCATATTTATCTGATTTTAACCGATGTTAATGCCAAATCAGTTTTTAACCTCCACCAATTCAGTGCGGCCTGACAGATTTCCCTTTTTGTCGTAGCTTTCTGTTTTTACAGTTCCTATACCTTTGGCAAACCATTCAATGGTTTTGGCCTGAACTTTTATACCCATGGCAACAGTATTCACATCGCCTGAAAATTTGTAGCATTTAAAAGTTCCGCCCGAAACCGAAATATCTTCAATTCCTTCTACTTTGCGGTTGGTAATATCAGCTGACATTTTCATATTTACAAAACCCATTTTCATTGCCATTTCGATGTTGGCATCGGGCAAAGTCTGGCCGGGAACAGGGTTCAGCGGTATTTCCATGTTGTTTCCCTTAACTTCAACTTCAGCTGGAATTTCACCTTCCTGTTGAAAAGCGGCTTTGTTCAGGAAATTACCCATATCGATGTACATGACGTCTCCTTTCTGATGAACAGTGATTTCTTCTTTAAAAACCAATTTTTCCTTGTTATCCAGCACTTCGCACAAATAGGTGATATCAATGTCACTGCCACTGATATTTACCTTTTCGATGGTGTATTTCGTAACACCCGACACCTTTTCTTTTTTGTCGAAGCTTTTGTACGTAAGTACCATTCCCTCTTTTGTGGGGAAAAATGTTTCCTGTGCATTGATGATCAATGCTGAAAAAATTGTAATAATTGTAAATAAAACTGATTTCATTTTAATAAGTTTTAAATGTGAATAATTTGTATCAAAAAAAACAGACAGGTCCCTTTTTAACTGAGACCTGCC
>JBGSRA010000025.1:0-190859 GCA_041737765.1 Draconibacterium sp.
TCCCGACCAATATCGGCCAACCCCGGGAGTTAGATTTCCCGATTTGCTGATATAACTGGGGTCGAAAGCGATTACAAATCGCCCGCTACCGTTTGAGATGGCTAATTGTTTATTGAATTCCATAAAGTCAAATGGTTTTTCAAACTGTTGCCTGTATCGTTGTTCGCAAAATTGTCCATATCTTTCGAGCTGGAAAAAGTTGATTCGGCCTTTGATACTTAAGAAAAGCATAAAGACCTCAATCATAAAATCTTTTCGCCACTTGCTGATATTTGCTGTTTTATTTAACGTGCTATATATGAGCTGTTTATAAAATATATACCCTTTGAGAATCATACTTGAAATGGATCTGGTAAATTCTCTTAAAATACTGATTCTCAGGGGTTTTGCCAAATAAAAATCAAGTTAATTTATTGATAATCAATTGTTTATATTAACATTTAACGGAGTATTGTACTAACGTATTAAATTATTTTTTTACACAGTATATCGTACGAACTACCCCACAAAGAATCAGTAATTTATTGTACTTTAAAAAACGGAAAACTAACCCCAAAGAGATTAGAATAAATCAATTTTAAATATTCATGTTAAAAATTTTAAAATATTATAAACGACTCCGATTATTTGTATTGAGTAGAACTAACTCCTATAAATACGCTAAAGAAATTGGAGTAAACCTTAAGGGTAAAGCGTATTTTTATGGTATTAGTTCAGGTTGCTTTGGTTCAGAGCCTTGGTTGATAACTTTAGGAAATAATGTTCATATTACAGGAGATTGTCAATTTCTTACACATGACGGTTCTACTTTAATTTTAAGAAAGGATATTCCAGACCTTGAACTTACTGCGCCAATTGAAATTGGCAATGATGTTTTTATTGGTTTTCGTACTATAATTTTACCTGGAGTCAAAATTGGGAACAGATGTATTATTGGCGCAGGGTCTGTTGTTAATAAAAGTATACCCGACAACAGTGTTGCCGTTGGAAATCCTTGCAGGGTGGTCAAATCAATTGACGATTATTTAGAAAAGATTAAGCCTTTATCATTAGGAATAGGCCATCTTAAAGGCGATAAAAAAGCAATGGAGCTAAAAAAAATCTTTAATGTCAAACATATCTGATAATACTCATTCAGTAATAATTACCGGAGCTTTTCGATTTCCAGACAAAGACGCTGCAGCACAAAGAGTTATGGGTATCGCAAAGGCGTTGAGAATTGAAAACATCAATTCTATTTTTTGTGGATGGGAAACTACACCAAGAATTGAAGATTTGACGGAAGAGGGAACGTATAAAAATACCGGTTTCGATTACTATTCGCAAGCCGAACTAGATTTAGAATCAAAGTATTTAATTCAAAAAATATACAGGTCATTATTTCGAGGTAGAAAAACAATCCACTGGATAAAAAATTATGTAAAAAAGAATAATGTAAATACAATTATCGTCTATAATGCTAACAGCTATTTTATTTACAGATTATTTAGTATAGCTAGAAAAAAGAACATTAATTATATATGTGATTGTACTGAATGGTATGAGGGTAGCCATCTACCTGGAGGGAAGTATGGTATAGTTAATGTTGACAATAACATACGTTTAAGATTTTTATATCCTGTAATACGGAATATAATTGTAATCAGCTCATTCCTTGAAACATATTTAAAACAAAAAGGATGTAACACCCTTTTGATACCACCAATTGTCGATATGGAAGATGATAAATGGAATGATACAACGAACAATGCCATTATTAAATCATCAAATAAAATAAAATTAATCTATGCTGGAGATCCCGGGAAAAAAGATTTGTTAAAATCTGTTTTCCTTGCTCTTAGACTAATAAATGAAAAATCAATTCAAATAAGCATCGATTTAATTGGCGTAAATAAAACCACAATTATGAGTTCGTTTTATTCGGATTCTAAGGAATTGCCAACATATATTTCATGCAATGGACGTGTTTCACATGAAAAAGTACCTGGTTTCTATCATCAATGTCACTTTTCTATATTGCTTAGGGAAAATAAACGTTATGCAAATGCTGGTTTTCCAACAAAACTCGTAGAAAGCCTAATTTCCGGGGTTCCTGTAATAACCAATTCAACTTCGGATATTCCAAAGTACATTAAACATGGAGAAAATGGATTTTTATTAAAAAATACTTCCACAGAAGAATTGACTAAATGTTTTTTGCATATTCTAACATTAAAGAAGAGTGAAATTGAGAAAATGAAACAAAGGGCAAAGGAGAGCTCTCGTGAAAATTTTGATATCAGATTGTTTTCAAAACCACTGAAAACCTATTTTTCAAACTTGAATAAAATCATTTATTAATAGATACATAACGATTACCACGCAAATGAAAATTATAGTTGGAATAGATGCATCTAGAAACAGATCTGGCGGAGCTAAAGCTCATATTGTTGGAATTTTTAATGAAATAGAGGCGCTCCCGGAAATGATTAAGGAGGTTCATGTATGGTCTTACCAATCTTTATTAGATTTATTGCCAAATTACAATTGGCTTATTAAACATTCGCCAATTGATTTGGAAAAGTCACTGTTTCATCAGCTGAAATGGCAATATTTTAGGTTACCCATTGAAGCAAAAAACAATAACATTAACATTCTATTGAACACTAGTGCCGGTAGTATTTGTCGTTTCAGACCATCTGTAACCATGAGTAGAGATATGCTTTCATATGAAAAAGGTGAAATTGAAAGATTTGGAATTGGATTTTCAAGATTACGATTAATCGTATTACGATATGTTCAGAATTATTCTCTCAAAAAATCTGATGGAGCCATATTTCTTACCGAATATGCATCCAGGGTTATCCAAGAGCATTGCGGCACTATTTCCAATTTTAAAATTATTCCACACGGAGTTAGTAACGCATTCAGAGTAAAATCGAATATGGGTAATTGGGAACATAATAATCTTAAGCCTATTCAATGTATTTATGTCTCAAATGTAGATCTTTATAAACACCAATGGAACGTTGTTAAAGCGATATCAAGCTTAAGACAAAAAGGTTATAACATATCAATAACTTTTGTTGGAGGGGGAAAAGGTAAAGCCCAAAGACTTTTTGAACATGAAATTAGGCTTGGGGACCCTCATAATAATTTCGTAATACAAAAAGAATTTTTGGCTCATAGTGAATTACCAAAATTGCTAATACAATCAGATATTTTTATTTTTGCATCTAGTTGTGAGAATATGCCAAATACATTAATAGAAGGAATGTCTTGTGGTTTACCAATTGCTTGTTCAAACAGAGGACCTATGCCGGAAGTTTTAAAAGATGGCGGAGTTTATTTTGATCCTGAAAATTACAATTCAGCAGTTGAGGCAATTGAGACAATAATTTGTGATTCTCAATTAAGAATAAATATTGCCAAAAGGGCAAAAGAATTATCTACGCAATATAGTTGGTCAAAATGTGCTAAGGAAACTTTTGAGTATTTAGCTGAGGTCTATAAACAACGTTGAAAATTTTATTTAAAATATTGACAATAAAATCGCACCAATAGTATCTTGGACTTAACCATCCCTCCATCTATTATAAATGTAAATGGGCTTTTAGTACTTCCACAATTTTTAAGCTTATGTAAAACCACATAGGTATGCTTATGAAAGAAAAAAGAGAACATTAGGGAGGTTGTTCAAAACAATAAAGAAATTGGTAAACTTTTTTTCAAAAAACCGATTTTCAAAAATTCTTATTTCAAAGTTCGCAAAAATGAACAAAAAAAAACTGCCCAGACCTACATTAATTTGCAGCTACTGTCAAAAGTCTTTTTGTCTTTAAAGAAAATTCATGGTAGTCTTACTAAATTTTCCTGTTGATATTGATAAAAACATTCTACTTAGCAATTATTTTATTGAAAACTTGAATTCCATATATAATTAAATAAAACTATCAAATTTAAAGACAAAACTCTCTTAATTAACAGAAGTAACGGCTCCTTCGGTAATGTCATACTGAAACAGCATTTATATTTCGATATCAGGAAAATCCTATTCTTTCGAGAGATGAAAAAAAGCTGGTTGATGCTTTACCTGTTGAATAGTCTAAAAGTAAAATTTTAAATTAGAGATGTTCTCAATAAACCAAGTGTCGAATATGCAATGCTAGGTGTCGATTTTATATTTCATGTTGTAGCTTCAAAACAGGTTCCTTCTTGTGAGTTTTTTGCGATTGAAGCGGTAAACACAAATGTTTTAGGTACACAATACGTTTGGGATTTTGTATATGAAAACAACATAAAACGAATGATGGTGCATAGTACCAACAAGTCTGCTTATTATTATAAGGATTTTAGCTAATTATAAAATTACAGGTAATATTAAAATCAAATATTGATTGCCAATTAAAAAAACAATATAAAACTTTATTATTCATTTGTAGTTAAACAATTGTTTTATCATGGTGAGAAATTGATAAATAAATTAAATCAAAATAATAAAATTATTATTTTTAACTATAAACTTCATTTAGCATTTATATTCAGCACATTAGTCCAATAAAATGAAAATTCATTTAGTAAGCCATTATAAAATAAAGTTCAACTTTCTGTTATTAACTTTGGTATTTATTATTGCAAACTCCTGTGTTGACAAAGAAATTATGAATGACAACGAAGAATTGGTCAATCAGGATATTTTTTTTACTGAATATGAAACCGATCAGAATTTAATTTACCTATATTATAAGGATAGCATTGAGCTAGAAAAAGTTATATCTGAATTTAATGATACTTCAAATTATTTTGTTAATGACAGTACTTTTCAAATTGAAAATTCTTTACTCTTTATTCAAGCGCCAAATTCTATAAAAAAAACAGATTATCAAATTCTGATTACTGAAAAAGGGAGTAACAAACTTCATCCTCTAAAAATAAAAATTCGTTCCTGGATAAAAGACAAATATTATTTAGAGAATCAAATTGCTTCTGATATGGCAACATCTCAGCTAATAAAAGTCATTGAAAATAAGACATATACAATTATTAACAATATATTATATTTAAAAATCGAAGAAACAAATAAATTGGAACTTATATCTGGTATTCCTAATATACCTGCCAATTCTCCTTATAATGAATTAGTAGGGTCGAAAAATTTTCTTGCACTTAGAATAAACCTTGATTTATTCATATCAAAAGACAATGGTAAAAGTTGGCAAAAGATATATCAAGGCTCAAGAGGTATAAAAGAGTCCATGGTTTTTGTTACAAACGAAAAGGGAGAGGAAGAATTGCTTTTTTCTGATTATACCCCTGGTACAAACTATGTTAGACATTTTATACGATGTTACAATTGCAAGACTAATGAAATAGAGGTAAAACAGACATTTTACAATTTATATGAAGGTCAAAAAGGGTATTATCCATTTGCAAGGCACATTCATACCATGGTAAAAGATCCATTTACTAACTTTATTTTTATTGCTACCGGCGACGGGAATGATGGATCTTCTGCAATTTATTATTCAAAAGACAATTGTAATTCAATCATAAGAATAGGTTCTTACTCTCAACATTGGCGTACATTAAGTTTTTTCTTTACAGCCAAAAGTATTTTTTGGAATAATGATTGTGCAAGTGCTCAATATATTTGTCGCTTATTTAAAAATGATTTACCGGAGAACAATGTTGCTAGTTCTCCTATAACAATGTTCCCCCTTATTAACAGTGCTCATTGGTGCAATGAAAAAATACTAATTGATGGAAAAGAGATGTCTGTTATGTCATCAAATCTTGAAGGATGCCTTTATGATGAAAGGGTACGAAATTTTGGAATTGTTTTTGAAAACGAAGAACCTGTTATTTATGAATTATTATCAAAGGAAACATCCAGTAAGCCTTATGATCAGTATTTCCCAATGGGAGCAGATATAGATAATAATATTTTATTATGTAATGTAATAAATCTCAAAAGATATATATTCAAAATAAAGAAATACAAACAATTTTACTACGAGAAATAAAGATTCATAAAACTAATAACTTGGAGAAATTAACAACAATAAAATCTTGTCATGTTTAAAAACAAAATTCTTTTAATAACAGGAGGTACCGGCTCCTTTGGCAATGCAGTGCTTAACCGGTTTTTAGATACTGATATCAGGGAAATCCGTATCTTTTCGAGAGACGAAAAAAAGCAGGATGATATGCGTCACCGGCTGAATAACCCGAAAGTAAAATTTTACATCGGCGATGTGCGTGATAAACGCAGTGTTGACGGTGCAATGGCAGGAGTCGATTATATTTTCCATGCAGCAGCACTAAAACAGGTGCCATCATGCGAGTTTTTTCCAATTCAAGCAGTAAAAACAAATGTTTTTGGTACCGAAAATGTTTTGGACTCGGCTGTACAGCATGGAGTAAAAAACATGGTGGTACTCAGTACCGATAAGGCAGCATACCCCATTAATGCAATGGGAATCAGCAAAGCCATGATGGAAAAGGTAGCCATAGCAAAAGGCCGTGCATTGGGTCCCGATGCCGCTACAACTGTTTGTTGTACGCGTTATGGTAATGTAATGGCAAGCCGCGGATCTGTTATTCCCTTATGGACTGATCAGATGAAAGCCGAGAAAGACATTACAATAACCGACCCAAATATGACACGTTTTATGATGACACTTGAAGATGCAGTGGATCTTGTTCTGTTTGCATTTACAAATGGTAAAAACGGCGATCTGTTTGTTCAGAAAGCGCCTGCTGCAACTCTTACCACGCTTGCTGAATCATTGATTGGCCTTTATAAAACCAATACAAATGTCCGTGTTATTGGCACACGACATGGAGAAAAACTGTACGAAACACTGGTAACCCGCGAGGAAATGGCGAAACACATTGATATGGGTGGTTATTTTCGTATTCCGTGCGACAGCCGCGACCTGAATTACGATAAATATTTTGTTGAAGGAGAAGAGGAAATCTCTAAAATCGAAGATTATCATTCGCACAACACACGTCGTCTTGATGTAGCCGGAATGCAGGAGCTTTTACTTAAATTGCCTATGATCAGAAAAGATATTCTGGGCGAAGAAATTACTCAATATCCTGATTGAATTTGAAACTGAAACCTGTGTAATTATAGAATAACAGAAAAACTACATTTTCTCAGTTTCACCTCTTTAAAATATTTTGAAACAATTATGCCCGAAAAACCAAGTATAATCAAGGGTGGAAATTTTGCGGATCAACGCGGAATTATGCGTTTTGTAAACGACTTCAGCTTTAGCGATGTTAAACGGTTTTATCTTATCAAACACCCTGATACAGAAGTTGTACGTGCATGGCAAGGCCATCAGTTCGAAAAAAAATACTTCTACCCTATCTCAGGTAGTTTTATTGTTGCATGGGTTAAAATTGATGATTTTAATAATCCTTCAAGGGATTTAATACCTGAATACCACATTCTTTCAGCATCTGCCAGCGAAATCGTTACTGTTCCTGTAGGATATGCCAATGGGTTGAAAGCATTGGAACCAGATTCTGAAATTCTGATTTTTTCTGACATGAATTTAGAAGATTCATTAAATGAAAAAATCCGGTTCCCTGCTGATTGGTGGATGGACTGGAACACATTGGATTTAAAATTTAGAGAGAAAAAAGAAGTATATAAGAAAGGGTGAATGGGTGAAAAGGTGAAAAAATGAAATTAAGTTGAAATGAAATTAATTCATTCACATAAAGAGTTGGAAGTATATAAACTTGCCTACAGACTGGCAATGGATATTTTTAAATTATCAAAAAGTTTTCCAAAGGAAGAACAGTATTCATTAACCGATCAAATCAGAAGATCTTCGAGATCAGTTACATCAAATATTGCTGAAGCGTTCAGAAAAAGAAGGTACGAAAAAGCATTTGTAGCAAAATTATCAGATTCAGAAGGAGAAGCGGCAGAAACTCAAACTTGGCTTGATTATTCAAGGGATTGCGGATATATAAACTCAGATATATGCGAAAAATATAATCAGGAATACGAATTTGTTATCGGCATGTTGGTAAATATGATAAACTCCCCCGGAAAATGGTCAATATAATCGAAACTTTCTCCATATCTCCCCCTCTCCAATTCTCACATTCTTCACATTATTAATTTATAATTCTGAATAGATATGCTAAAAGTAGGAATCACCGGCCAGGCCGGATTTGTTGGAACACATTTGTACAATACGCTTGGTTTATTCTCCGATAAATTCACCAGAATACCATTTAAGGACGAGTTTTTTTACGATAACCGGATTCTTGAAGAATTTGTATCACAATGCGATGTTATTGTACACCTGGCAGCTATGAACCGGCACAACGATCCGCAGGTTATTTACGAAACAAACCTGGGATTGGTAAATAAACTGATTGCTGCCTGCGAAGCTACCTATTGTGTACCTCATATCCTGTTTTCGTCGAGTACACAGGAAGAACGAGACAATCTGTACGGCAAATCGAAAAAAGAAGGCAGGGAATTGCTTGAACAATGGGCAAACCGAAACAATGCAAAATTCACTGGATTTGTTATACCCAATGTGTTTGGCCCATTTGGAAATCCGTTTTACAATTCGGTAATCGCCACTTTTTGTCACCAGTTAACTCATAACGAACAACCTAAAATTGAAATCGACGGAGAAATTAAACTCATTTATGTTAGTGAACTAGTAAACGAAATTACAAATCAAATAGAAACAGTTCAAAATGAACCTATCGGAATTGCACAAATTAATTTAATGCCGGTTCAGCATACATCACAAATAAAAGTTTCAGCGTTATTGGAAAAACTTACAGATTTCAAACAAAATTATTTTGAAAAAGGTATCATTCCCAATCTGAATGATTCGTTCGAAAGAAACCTTTTTACCACTTTTTTGTGTTATATTGATCATGAAACCTTCTTCCCTTTTCAACTGAAATTGAATACTGATGAACGTGGTTCGTTTATCGAAACTGTAAAACTCAACAGCGGCGGCCAGGTTTCATTTTCGACCACAGTACCCGGAATAACCCGCGGAAATCACTTTCATACCCGCAAAGCTGAGCGATTTGCTGTTATAAAAGGAAAAGCACGGATTGAAATCAGAAAAATCGGAACTGAAAAAATATTGTCGTTTGAACTTGATGGAAGTCAACCGTCGTTTGTTGATATGCCGATTTGGTTTACGCACAATATAACCAATATTGGCAACGATGAACTTTACACGATATTCTGGATAAACGAACATTATAATCCGGCGGATCCGGATACTTTTTTTGAAAAAGTATAGTCAAGGATAAAAGACAAAAGTTCAAAGACAAAAGTTCAAAGAGAAAACTTTGACAACAATATTAAACTAAAAACAACTCATTATGAATGATTTAGAAAATAGATTATTTGATTTTGGTATTCGCGTAATAAAGTATCTGCGTAAACAACCAAATACAATTGAATTTAAAATCATTAAAAATCAATTGATTAAAAGTTCTACATCCAGCGGAGCAAATTATGAAGAATCACAAGCTGGTTCATCAAAACCTGATTTTAGTAATAAAGTTAGAATCTCACTTCGTGAAATGCGTGAATCAAATTACTGGTTGCGGGTAATTGCGGGCATTTCAGAGGAAAGTGATAATGAATTGGAAATTCTTTTAAACGAATCAAAAGAATTAAAACTTATTCTTGGGTCAATTATGCAAAAAACGCGCACAAAATAAAACAACAAATATCTTGTATTCATTTCTTTTGTCATTAATCTTTATTCTTTTGTCATTAATCTTGTTATCATGAAAAAACTTAAAGTAATTACCGTGGTTGGCACACGCCCCGAGATAATTCGTTTGTCGGAAGTAATTAAACGACTCGACGAAACTACCAGCATCGAACACATTCTGGTACATACCGGACAGAATTATGATTACGAGCTAAATGAAGTATTCTTCAGTGACCTTGGCTTGAGAAAACCCGATTATTTTCTGAATGCTGCGGGAAATAACGCAACTACCACAATCGGACAAATCATTATAAACATTGATCCGGTTCTCGAAAAAGAACAACCCGATGCTTTCATGGTTTTAGGCGACACAAACAGTTGTTTATGTGCTATTCCTGCAAAAAAACGTCACATCCCCATTTTCCACATGGAGGCAGGTAACAGATGTTTCGATCAGCGTGTACCCGAAGAAACCAACCGGAGAATTGTTGATCACATTTCTGATATTAACCTGACTTATAGCGATATTGCACGCGAATATCTTTTGCGCGAGGGATTGCCAGCCGACAGAGTCATAAAAAGCGGCAGCCCGATGTTCGAAGTACTAAGTAGCAATATGAAGCAAATTGATGCTTCAACAGTATTACAAAAATTATCGCTTGAAAAGGAAAAATACTTTGTGGTTTCAGCCCATCGGGAAGAAAACATCAATTCAGTGAATTTTGATAAACTGGTGTATACATTAAACCTGATTGCTGAGAAATACCAGCTTCCCATAATTGTTTCAACACATCCGCGTACTCGTAATAAAATAAATCAGAAGGGGACAGAGTTTCACCCGCTAATTCAGTTAATGAAACCCTTGGGTTTCCACGACTACAACCATTTGCAAAAAAATGCAAAAGCAGTGCTATCCGACAGTGGAACCATTTCCGAAGAATCATCGATAATGAATTTTCCGGCATTAAATATTCGCGAAGCTCATGAACGCCCCGAAGCAATGGAAGAAGCGTCGGTAATGATGGTTGGATTAAATACCGAAAGGATTTTGCAGGGGTTAATAATACTGGAAAATCAGAAACGCGGAATTGAGAGGAATTTACGTCAGGTTGCCGACTATTCGATGCCAAATGTTTCGGATAAAATTGTACGTGTTATTGTGAGTTATACCGATTATATCAATAGGGTTGTTTGGAGCAAGTGATGGATTATAGTAAAAAAAAAGTACTTATAATTTCAGAAGTTTTTGCTCCTGAAGATTTTCTAATAAATGACCTTGCTTTTTCATGGAGAGAACAGGGTCTTTTAGTTTCAGTATTAACCAGAAATCCATCCTATCCTGAAGGAAAAATCTATCCCGGATATCGCAACAGAATCTTTCAAGAGAAATTTATAAATGATATACCTGTGTACCGTGTTCAGTTCATACCAGGTTATAAAAACAATAAACTGGTAAAAATCCTGAATTATTTGTGGAATATGTTTTTGGGTTATTTGTGGGCGATAAAAAATGGGAACAAATTCGATTCTGTTTTTATCTATCAAACGGGACCATTAACTTTTTCTTCGATCGGAATTTTGATTAAAATAATGTATAAAAAAGAAACTAACATCTGGACTCAGGATGTTTGGCCTGACACTGTATTTGCTTATGGTTTGGCCGAAAAAGGAATATCAAGAATAATTCTGGAGAAGTTTGTTCGATGGACATATTCGAATTGTGACAACATTGCTGTGTCATGTTCAGGTTTTATTCCAATCATTAATAAATATTGTCCGTCGAAAAAAATTAGTTTCTTGCCTCAATGGTCATCAACCGAAAAACTGGCAGATTCTGATAAACCATATTTGAAAATAAAATATCCCGGAAAATTCAATTTTGTTTTTACCGGAAATATTGGAAAAGTGCAAAATCTTGAAAATGTTATTTCAGGATTTGACAGATTCTGTAAAAATTCATCTTTTAAAGAAGTTTGGCTGAATTTAATTGGTGATGGTTCACATTTAAATTACCTCCAGGAAATAGTCAGAATAAATAAAATTGAAAATGTAAAATTCTGGGGAAGAATTAAATCGGCTGATATGCCCTTCTTTTATGACAAGGCTGATGTGTTAATAATTTCATTGGAAGATAAACCGATTTTCAATCTAACCATCCCAGCTAAATTTCAATCTTATCTAAATGCTGAAAAACCAATTTTAGGAGTTATAAAAGGAGAAGTTGCAGAATTAATAAAAAACAACAATCTTGGATGGATTTCCTCTCCCGAGGATATTGATGAAATAGCAAACACAATGCTTGATATTGTTTTAAGTATACCAGAGATTTTTTTTGAAAAAACACAAAATGCAAATAACCTTTTAAAAGAACAGTTTAACAGAGAGATAATAATTCAAAAATTTACAGATATAGCTTTCAACTCTTAGTCGCAAAAATCAAATTACTTTTATTTTAAAGATATCCTCAGTAAATGCTTTTCAATTGTCAGTACAATTTTAGAAATGAAGAATTCCGACATTTATAAACTTGCTTTTCAATGTCTTTTAAGTGATGAATTTTCGGGATATGATTTCATATTTAAAAACAAAATCCTTTCTAATGAAGATGATCTGCTGAGATTTATTCATTTAGCCAGCAATCATTTAGTATTACCTACAATTTTTCGGAAACTAAAAGCAATTGGATTAATAAATGATTTACCAACCTTAATTTCCGATCATCTAAACGAAATCCTTATACTTAACATAGAAAGAAATCAAAAAATTTTAGATCAAATTGATGAAATTTGCCATTCTCTAAATAATTTAGGAATCGAACCTGTGTTCATGAAAGGCACAGCCAATTTACTAGATAATCTTTACGAAAACAAAGCGGACAGGATGATTGGAGATATCGATTTCCTTGTAAAAGATAAAGACTTTTTAAATACAGCAGAAATTATTATTAATCTTGGTTATAAAACTGACATTGAAATCTATGATGATATAAAAACCCTTAAAGACTATCCCAGATTATATCGTCAGGATGTACCGGCTGATATAGAAATACATAGATTACCTGTAATTCCTGAATTTCAAGATTGGTTTGGTCCTGATGCAATTTTCAATGAAAAGAAAAAAATACCTGGTAAACCAAATTGCTACGTTCCATCAGATAAGCACAAATTAATCCAAAATTTTATTCATAGTCAATTGTCTAACAAAGGCCATAAACTAAGGTTAATTGCTTTACGAGATTTATATGATTGTCACTTATTAATAAATAGAATTAGTAAATACGATGCATTAAAAGAGATAAATGAGAAGAAAAAAGTTGAAATTTATTTCTCTTTTGCGGAATCATATGGAATAAGATCCAATTTAAAAGAAACGGATAAAAAAAGTATTAACTTCATAACAAATCATAATTGGTTTTTAAATCATCCACGTACTCATTATATTTATATTAAACTCTTTAAAACATCTGAACTGTTGACAAACAGATTTTTAAAAGCCTTTTTTAATAAAACAGTTCTCATAAACCTTTTGGTTAGACTGAAAAAACGAGAATGGTGGAAAAAACGTTTATTCAAAGGATTGAAGGATTATTTTTCATAAATTTTAATAAATTTAGTAATTGCAATTTTTCACATTTTACTGTTTTTTCAATATGATATTTTAAAACAAAAATTTACTAAATTAGAATTGTTAAATTTTTACCTAAGAAATAATCTATCCTTATAAATACAGACTTTATGAAAATCAAAAAAGCCATTATTACTGCTGCCGGTCCCGACCAGCGTAAACTTCCGTTACAAACCCTTATAGACAGGGACAGAGTACAAAAAACAGTACTTGAAATACTCATAAACGAAATAATAAGTGCAGGTATTGATGAAATTGGAATTGTTATTCAAGCAGAAGATGAGAAAAGTTTTAAACAGGTTTTGGAGCATTCCTCATACTCGTCAGTCAGGTTTATTCATCAAAACAAAAAACCGGGTTACGGACAGGCTTTGTTAAGCGCTGAGAAATTTCTAAATAATGAGTCATTTCTGCACCTTGTCGGCGACCACTTATATGTGAACCGTTCAGGGCAAAATGTAGCCAGGCAGTTGATTGAACTGGCCGAAAAACATAAATGTTCAGTATCTACTGTTCAATCGACTCGCGAAAACAGAATTGGAAATTACGGAACTGTAAAAGCCGAACGTTTGCAGGGTGAGTCAAATCTTTTTCAAATTACAAGGGTTCACGAAAAACCAACTCCCACCTATGCCGAACAGTATTTAATGGTTCCTGGTTTGCGAGCCGGTTATTACCTCTGTTTTTACGGAATGCATGTTTTTACACCATTGTTACTTGAATTGTTAAATAAAGAAGCCATTGATAATCCTGACAAGAGATTAGGAATCAGTGAATCACTTGACCAGTTATCAAAGAGAAGCAAATACCTGGCATTGGAAAAATCTGATTCGAGATACGATATCGGGTTGGATTACGGTTTACTTAAGGCCCAACTGGCACTATCACTTTCGGGCAAAGACAGAGATTACCTCTTGTCGGAGCTATTACAGTTTTTTGTTGAAAAAGACATGAATGATAAAAATTGTAATCAATGAATACGCTTACCGGAATAATTTCCTCCGATAATCCTGAAATAAGGAATCAATCACTTGAATCGGTACTCTCCGGCAAAACAGCAGAAGAATTGTTGTTGGAATGTTCAGAGCTGGAAAAATTCAGGATTACCAATAAAAACCTGTATTATAAAGTGCGGGCGCTGTTTTTTCTGTATGCGATTCATCGTTTTTATATACCCGGTTGTTCTCCAATCGGGAGCGAAGCAGTAACTCCATACAAAGCATACGAACACATTCTAAACCGAAGGTTTGAAGAGGCAATAAAAATACTGCTTGAGGTACAAAACAAAACTGGAATAAACGAAGGTTTATCAAGTGCACTTTCTGATGCTTACCATAAACTTGCATTTCAAACACTGGCTGATCAGGTAAAAAGAAGTGTTCGAACAACCCCGGGAAACAACTGGATGTTTCGCATCGGGCACCCCGAAGATCATCCTTTAAAATTCAGAAAAGAATTGCTCCAAAAAGATGAATCCACAGGACTTTTCCCTCTTTTACACGAAAAAACCCCGGTTAGGATGGACCTTACTCATAGTTGCTGGAGCGATATCTTTTTCCTTGGTATGGATTATCCTGAAGGTGCACAGGTACTTAATATTTCGGTTGACCTTTGTATATCAGGTTCGTCGGGTAAACCTGTTCCTCCGATTGAAACTTACTTAAGAGTAATTGATGAACCGGTGATCAGGTTGGTTAGTACCGATTTGGAGGCAACAGCAGATATTCAATATATTCCTGAGATTTTTGATTTTGCAAAAGACTACCTCGGATTGATTAAAGCTGCACTGATTGCTTCTGGAATTGTTCCTCCCGGAATGGAAGGAGTTGAACTACCGGTTTCCGTTTTACTTGAAAAACTGATTGGTCCCGGACTTGGACTTGAAGTAGTCAGCCAGGTAAACAACATACCAAAAGGTTCGCGATTAGCGGTATCTACAAACCTGTTGGCATCGCTTATTTCACTGTGTATGCGAGCCACAAATCAAACTTATAAAATTGACGGAATTCTTGAAGAAGAAGAAAGAAGATTGGTTGCCGCAAAAGCAATTCTGGGCGAATGGATAGGTGGTTCAGGAGGTGGATGGCAGGATTCAGGCGGAGTCTGGCCCGGAATAAAAACCATTAAAGGTTGTAAAGCACAGGAAAACGACCCTGAATATAATATCAGTAATGGCAAATTATTACCCAACCATACAATACTTTCCGAAGAAGAAGTTTCGGTTGCAACAAAACAAAAGCTTCAGGATTCGCTGGTGATGGTTCATGGGGGAATGGCACAGGATGTAGGCCCTATTCTCGAAATGGTAACAGAAAAATACTTGTTACGATCGGGAAAAGAATGGAAAGCCAGACAAAATGCGCTTACATATTTCGACCAGATTGTTGATCAATTGAAAATAGGAGATATTAAAAAGATTGGTGAATTAACACAAAATAATTTCGACGGACCAATACAGGAAATAATTCCATGGGCTACAACAGCTTACACCGAAAAAATTATTGAGAAAACCAAAGCTGAATTTGGCAACAAATTTTGGGGATTTTGGATGATGGGAGGAATGTCGGGCGGTGGAATGGGTTTTATTTTTGCACCTGAAATAAAAAAACAGGCACAGGATTGGTTGCTGCAAACCATGCTTCGGATAAAAAAAGAAATGGAGACATCGGTTCCTTTTGCTATGGATCCGGTGGTTTATGATTTCAAAATAAATGAAAACGGAACTTTTGCATCTCTAACCAAAGGAGATACAGCATTACTTCCAATTAAATATTATACTTTACTGTTACCCCGTATCCTAAAAAAAGAGATAAGTGAATTAACCAGTTGCAGGCAAAATGAATTGCAGGTTCTGGCAAAATCACAAAAAATGGACGGCTCATACAATTTATTTGTTTCAGGATTATTTGACAGGATGATACCTGATTCAAAAATAGGAGGACAAAGGAAGCAGGACTTAAATGAATTGTTGGAAAACCATGGTTTTAATCCTTCACTTCACGATGCAATTAAAACTTCTTTAAAGAATGGTCATATTGGACTGGCTCAAAATCGGTTAAGAACAGGCATAAAAATTACTGATTCGGCAGCAGATTCAATTGAAAAATTGAGTTTAAAACAAAAAGAACAACTTATCGAAATAGGAAAAAAGGCTCTTCAAAACGGTGAACTGGCCATAGTTACACTTGCCGGTGGGGTTGGGAGCAGATGGACAAAAGGTGCCGGAGTAGTGAAATCATTGCATCCTTTTGCAAAATTTGCAGGGAAACACAGAAATTTCATTGAAATTCATCTGGCTAAGAACAATAAAGCATCGAAGAATTTTAACACAATCATACCCCATATTTTTACCACAAGCTATCTTACACATCAGCCAATTAAAGAATATCTTGATTTGAATGGAGATTTAGCTGAAAGATCTGTATATCTTTCACCCGGGCAGTTTATTGGTCTCAGGCTGTTTCCAACCGAAAGAGATCTTCGTTTTTACTGGGAGGAATTATCGCAGCAAATACTGGATGAACAAGCACAAAAAATGCGCGAAAGCCTTCACAATGCGTTAATTGGATGGGCGAAAAACAATGGTGAAGGAGAAAATTACACTGATAATCTGCCACAACAATGTATTCATCCTGTTGGACATTGGTTCGAAGTACCAAACCTCTTAATAAATGGCACGCTTCAAAAGTTGATTGAGTCAAATCCAAATCTGAATTATCTTTTAGTTCATAATATCGATACGTTGGGTGCCAATGCCGATCCACTTTTACTGGGTGAACACATTTCAAATAATAATGCTTTATCGGTTGAAGTAATTTCGCGCTGGTTTGATGATCGTGGCGGTGGTTTGGCAAATGTGGACAATAAAACACGATTGGTAGAAGGACTTTCTTTGCCTAATGAACAGATAGAATTCGAACTAAGCTATTACAATTCGAATACATTTTGGGTATCAATAGATCCACTTCTGGCCTCATTTAAACGTACGCGTGCAGATTTAACTAACCATGAAAAAGTTAAGAATTGCATTATGGATTTGGCAAAGCAAATACCAACTTACATAACTTTAAAAGAGGTAAAAAAACGTTGGGGAAAGGGCCAGGAAGATATTTATCCTGTAACTCAGTTCGAAAAACTCTGGGGAGATATGACAGCTCTATCTGAATTAAAAACAGGGTATTTTCATGTTATTCGAAAAAGAGGTCAGCAACTAAAAGAAGTTTCTCAACTTGATGGCTGGTTACGAGATGGTTCGGCTGCATATATTGAAAAGCTTTGTGATTGGGAATAGATACTTTGCAGAAAATCATAAAATGCAAGCGGATTTCATTTTCAACAAAAAAGTGAGCATCCAATGTTAAAACATCAAATATGTTTAAATATCTCACGATATTATTTTTGTTGTTCACTTTTTCAATTTCCAGGGCCCAAAATCCAATCAACATTTCTGTATCAAACACCACTCTGGTTGCAACCGACAGTATTCTACCTTTTTGGTTTACAGTAAATCAACACGGGAAAATTAAGTCATCCGGATCATTTCTAAACATTTCTGATTTTAATATAGGTCAGGCATATAACATTAAATCGAAATCGAAATTTGGATATACCTGGGGAACAAACCTGGTTGCTGCATTTGGGAATACCAGTTACTACCAAATAAATCAGGCTTTTGCCGGATTAACTTTAAAAGGCTGGGAAATAAAAGGAGGATTGTTTTATGATGACACCAGATATGCTGGTCTTTCAACAACAAATGGCAATCTGGCACGTAGTCAGAATGCCCTGCCTGTGCTAACAATCCGATTCTCAACATTAGGCTACAAATTATTTCCATTCGCAAAAAAATGGTTGAAATTTAAGGGTGAATACGACGAGGGATTTTTGACCGATGAAAGATACGTTGAAGGAACACACCTTCACCATAAATCGCTGTATGTAAAAATACATCCGGCTGAATCGTGGAATTTTAATATTGGTTTTGAACATTATGTAATGTGGGGTGGAACATCTCGAGATGAAAATATCGGAGAATTACCACACGGCTGGGACGATTACTGGAGATATGTTTTTGCCCTTCCAGGAGATGATGATTTTTTGGAAACAGATCAGTTAAACATTGCAGGTAATCAATTGGGAACTTACCAGTTGCAGATAGAAAAAGAATTTTCAAAAGTAAAAACAACATTTTATCTGAGCCATCCATTTGAAGATAATTCCGGTTTGAACTGGCACAATTGGCCTGATAACTTGTTGGGACTGCACATACAAATTAAAAACGACAAAAAACTGATTACAGATTTTATTTATGAATTTACCAATACTCGCCAACAAAGTATTTCTGATTCTCTTTATTCTTGGGATGAAAATTCAGGCAAATGGAAATTAAATGAATTCGATAATTATTATAATAGTGGTGTTTATCTCTCAGGATTTACTTATAATCAACAGGTTATGAGTTTACCGCTTTTCTTTCCTTTAAAGCTGAACAATGGTATTTCTTATGGAATCCGTTCGAACCGTTTTTTTGCCCACCACATTGGAGCAAAAGGCAACATTCTAGAAAATTTTAATTGGAAAGGATTGCTTACTTATATTCAACAAATGGGAACCTGGTCTGAACCATATTCTTCCAGTCGAAATCAGGTTTCAGGTCTTTTTGAATTGCGTTATGTCAATCCTTCATTTCCTATAGAATTGGGTTTTGGAACAGGAGCTGATTTTGGAAATTATAACGGGAAGAACCTGGGATTTAATTTCTCAATAACAAAAAACTGGTAAACCATGTTAATAATTTAATGAATCTATAAATTGTTTATATATAAATTGTTTAATTTTATTAGCTGAAATAAAAACAAAATGTTGAAAATGTGGACATAAAATAAACTGGTCATATTTTTTATTTTTTTTTTGTTTATAAAAAGAATTGAATATGTTATTTTATAGAAGTAATTTGCAATTTTATTAATTACATTATTATTCGACTAAGAAATTATATTGAACTTAAAATAAACCTTATCTATTAATTAATGTTTTTAATCTTAACGAATGTTATTTCTTTAATTATAGAATTACAAATTGATTGGAGTTAATATTATTTTACTGAACTTTGGTGATTATTTTAGTTTGTTGATTTATTAGAGTAAATCAGGTTTTACACCCAAAATTTAGATATGGAACTTATTTTAACAATTGGAGCATTTATTATCGGATTTATTTTGGTAATGATATCTATTCCTCCAATAATAAGAGTTGCTCATGCTAAGCATCTGTTTGAGCCATTCGAAGAAAGAAAGATACACACTAAAATTGTCCCTCCTATGGGAGGAGTTGCAATTTTTATTGGATTCACCCTTAGTAGTATTATATCGACTGATGGAATTAGTTTTGATGCCTTAAAATACATTATTGCATCTGTTATTATAATGTTCTTTATCGGGTTAAAAGACGATTTAATGGACATATCTGCCCGTAAGAAATTAATGGTACAGATTTTTGCAGCAGTAATAATGATAACATTGGGAAATGTCAGGTTTACCCATCTTCATGGTATCTTCGGGACAGGCGAAATTGGTTACATAACCAGTTTGATTTTATCGATTTTTGCCATGGTTGTAATAATAAATGCATTTAATTTAATCGATGGTATTGATGGATTAGCCTCAGCTTTGGCTATGCTTGCTGCTACCATTTTTGGAATTTGGTTTTATATTGCCGGAAATACACAGTTTTCAATCCTTTCATTTGCTTTGGTCGGCAGTCTTGCCGGTTTCTTTATATACAATGTTTTTGGTCATCGCAATAAATTATTCATGGGCGATACAGGTTCATTAATTATCGGGTTGGTTATTTCAGCACTGGTTGTTAACTTTAACGAATTCAACATCGACAATTCAATTCTGTATGCTGTAGAGGCTGCACCGGCTGTTTCGTTTGCCATTATTATTGTTCCGTTGGTAGATACATTGCGGGTAATGACCATTCGTATTTCAAATAAAAAATCCCCATTTTCTCCGGATAACAATCATATTCATCATCGCTTACTGGAGTTGGCGCCCAGTCATTTGAAAGTTACGATGATAATTGTAACTTTTAATGCATTGGTAATTGCATTTGCTTTGTTACTAAACCAATTGAATCTCAATGTAAATATCCAGTTTTTGCTTGTATTTATTTTGGGAGTAATTTTTTCATTAATACCCTCTTTAATTTTAAGAATTAAATCTTCCGAAAAATTAAAAGATTCAAAACAAATCAATCAATTCACCTAAAAACAGTGAATTCTTCTAATTCCTCATTAATCCTAAAACATTGCCAACCATCACTTTTATCCCTGTTTCAATTGTCTTTTCATAATCAGGATTCAACAGAGGCGAATGCAATGGGAATGGCTGTTTCCCTTCTGATTTGAGTTTCTTCATTAATTCTGGTTCTGTACTTCCAAGCCAGATAAGGCAAATCGGAATATTTTCGGGTGTCTTTCCAAATTTCCCAAAATCTTCTCCCACCATAGCAGGCGAGCTTTTTAAAATATTGTTTTCGCCTATTGTCTTTGATGCAAAATCCCTGATTTTTACACTTAGTTCGTTGTTGTTGATTACAGGAGGTGTATCAGCTTTTTCAACATCAACCAGCGGTAACTGATCATCGGGCATGCCGGCCATTTGTGCAGCCGACTTGCTGATTCTTTTAATTGCTGAAATAACTTTTTCAATAGCTTCATCAGAATAGTAACGAAGCGTAAGTTCGAGATTTACCTCATCAGGAATGATATTCGGCCTTGTTCCGCCATGAATTGAACCGACTGTAACTACTACTGGTTCAAGTGGACTGATTTCTCGGCTTACAATGGTTTGTAAATCAAGTACAATTCGCGATGCAATTACAATTGGGTCAATGCATTTTTCAGGATATGCACCATGACCACCTTTACCAAAGACTTTTATTGTTGCAGTTTTAACTCCGGCAAAAATTGGTCCTCCAACCAACCCGATTTTTCCAGATTCAAGTTCAGGGTTAATATGAAATGCCAAGGCAAAATCGGGTTTTGGGAATTTGGTAAATAATCCACTTTCAATTGCCAAACCTGCTCCTCCGCTGATTTCTTCAGCCTGCTGGGCTATCACCAGCAAAGTTCCTTTCCAGTCTTTTTTTAATGCTGCAAGTGTGTGTATTGTTCCCGCCCAAACCGACATGTGAATGTCGTGGCCACAGGCATGCATCACCGGAACTTCATCGCCATTGCTGTTTTTTGCAGTTTTGGTACTGGCAAATTCAAAATCTGTTTTCTCTTCAACCGGCAAAGCATCCATATCTGTTCGGAGCATTATAACCGGTCCTTCGCCATTTTTTAGCACCCCAACTACATTATTTCCACCAAAATTTTCGGTTACCTCAAAACCCGCTTTTCGCAATTCAACAGCCATTTTTTTTGAGGTCTCAAACTCCTGAAGTGAAAGCTCCGGATTCTGATGTAATTCTTTACAAAGTATTTTCATCTGCCCGGCTTGTTTGCTGATTTCAATTTTCATTTCAGGTGAAAGCTGTGCAAAACTTACTATTGAATTTGTCATAAGAATCATAAAAATTAAAGGTTTCAGAAATAAATTCATATTACAGGTATTTTATTATAAAACAACCCGAAAGTAAACAAAGTTTGCCAACATTAAAAAAGTAACGGGGACTTCACAATTTCTGACAATGAAGTTCCCGTTTTAAATATATAGCGTTATATAAAATTAAATGTCAGGGTAACGTAAAAACTTCGACCGGGAGAATAGACAGGTCTTTTATCTTGAGTTTTACGCGACAAATGCTCATAATAAGCAGTATCAAATAAATTTTGAATACCTCCGCCAAATGAGATAACCCGAGTGACCAGCCACGAACATTTCAGATTTACCACATTAAAAGCAGGAGATTTGGTTTCGGCAAACGATTCAGATATTCTGTCCTGCCTAAAAGCCTGCCGAAACTGAATTTCAGGCAAGACTTTGCCATTGGCAAAAATCCCCTCCAGGTTATAATTCAGTTCGAAAGGAGGAATTTCTGGTAGCGGTTCATCCAATTTCTGGTCGGTTCCATTCGTATAGACCAGTTGAAAATCG
Source organism: Draconibacterium sp. (assembly GCA_041737765.1). Classification (GTDB taxonomy): domain Bacteria; phylum Bacteroidota; class Bacteroidia; order Bacteroidales; family Prolixibacteraceae; genus Draconibacterium. The sequence goes on from JBGSRA010000025.1 coordinate 22,439, forward strand.
TGTTTCAGAAAGCTGAAAAGCTGTTGTTCCCAACTTGCCTCAAATCCAAAAATCATGGCCTTGTCAATATTGATGTAACGTCGGACTCCAGGTGAAGTGCTCATTCTTGGTTTTAGATTTATGTCAATTTCTGATGATATGTAATTTTGTAGAAATGACGAATAAAAATTAAAATTAACTAAAGTTACAGGCGACTGGTATTTGAAAACAATGTCAGCCTGGTTGTTAGTTTCCGGTTTCAACTGCGGATTTCCAATCATTTCATATGGATCAATCCCCACAGGGAAAAAATTGATGTATCGCTCAGAAATTCCGGGACTCCTTTGAGCTGAGCCAAGCCATATACCCAACGATACTTTCTGTCCCAATGTTTTAGTACCGCCTGCACTGACCGATGGATTTACATATTCAGAAGTTACATCGGGATACAAAGTCAGAAATGCTGCTTCAGGATTGTTGGCAACTGCTTTATTAAAATCAAGTCTTCCTGAAAATGCAAAATCAAATCCTCCTTTTGCCAGGTGCATTTCGCCAAAAACTCCACCCCTCTGAATCTGTGCATCCTGCCAGATATTGTCAATCAATGTTTTGCCCGCTATTGGCCCCATTAGAATATTTCGGGTTCTAAATCCATCTGCAGATTCAAATCGGTAATCAATTCCTGTAAAAAAGGGTCCGGTTTTAAAATCGAACCGCAATTCTGAACGACCACCATAATTCAATGTAGAAGCATCAGAAACGGCATCAACCGTTCGTGGCGACAAATTCTTGGTCAGATTGTCCATCAGATGATTTACTTCGGTATAATAAAAAGCAGTTTTCAATGAAGAGAGTTTTGTATTGTAAAAAACTGCTGAATGATTTGCATTTACAAGCCAGGTATTATCTTCACGTAAATCCATTGGAAGTGTAATAAAATCAACATCATGCGCACTGTTGTTCGAAACCAGTAATCCCAACTTTTGTTTATCGCTGAGTTTCAATCCGAATTTTCCTCCCCAGTTTAACCGGTTAAAATCTGCTTGTACCAAAGAATCAACGCCATCGGTATAATCATTACCCTGCGACCACGAGCCAAAAACACTAAATTCAGTCCTTTTTGAAGAGAATCCCCCTACTCCTTCGGTTCTGAAAATATTCCCGTTGGTTTCGTAACTTGTGCCAACCCTGCCAAGTGGATTCAGTTCCCCTGTAAAACGAAGCTCGGTACTTTTAAAGTTGATGGTTCCGCCAAAAACATTTCCATACCGAAAACTGTGCGGTCCTTTCAGAATTTCAATTTCTGAGACCATATTTACCGGAATCTGGCTCGATGCCGGATCCATTCGGTTTGGACAGGCTGCCGATGCAGTTTGCACACCATCGATTACAAGGTTTAACTGGTCGTACTTAAAACCACGTAAAACAGGGTCGAAACCATAAGCTCCACTTTTACGAATAGCGGAAATTGCCGGAATTTGATCGAGTAACTGGCCGGCATCGTGCTCCAGCTTGTCTTTTGAATCAATTTCAATCCGGCTTTTTTCACCTGCTGACTGATGCACTTTTATAACTGTTACCGGCATTAACACATTTTCATTCAATTGTAGTTTCAGACGACCATCTTCAAAAGCCTCTTTTAATACAGGCGGTATAATTTCTGTTTGTCCATACCGGATATGCGATAACAACAAGGAGATTTCATTACTGAATTCGATACTGATTTCGCCCTTTTCGTTTGAAAAACCGGTTTTACTTCCATATTTAAAATGCACATCAGCAATCGGAAGTCCGGTCATTTCATCAATAATCTTTAAACTTTTTTCCTGGGAAAACGCACAAAACCCTGTCAAACCAGTGAAGACCAGAATGAGTATATCCGTACGCATCCCGGAAAAGAAAAAATATTTTTTCATTCCAAAATGTTTATTAATAACTAAATATTTGATTTACAAAAAGCTATATAAACACTTTAATTTTAGGTGGGTGAAATACTGAATAGGAAAAGCTGAAATTATAATGATTCAAATAAGCTATTAATGTAAAACATCTTCCGTCATTTTGAAACCTGAAATGATTGGTAATACATGAATAAAGATTGAAATCGTATTTATTTAAATTTTGTGGCGGAAGCTGTTCCTTCGTTCCTTGTTTTCGTTTAGTTTCTTTTTTAACTGGCAACATCCTTTACAGGTTGAACCTTCAAGATCCTTTTCAACACAAAGATTTTTGGCAATATAATCCTGATTGATTTTAAACGAAAGAAAAATCAACCCTTCAGAAAACTGAAAGGTAAAAACTGCAAAAACCAATATAACAATAAGGAAGTTCTTCAAAGTAAAAAACTGCGATTAAAACCGCCGCTCCTTTTATTTAATAATTGGCGTAAGCACCATATTTCTGTAAGACACTTTGCCATGGTCGCCCTGCAGATAAATGGGACCTGCTTTAAACACATCAGCCTGCATTGCACCACCAGTCGGACCATAAACAGGTTGATTATCGATAATTTTTACCCCGTTAAGTAAAACGGTTACATGGCGGTTACACAAAATCATTTCCATGGTTTGCCATTCGCCACCTTTTTTCTCGGCTGCAACAGTTGGCTTAACCCTGCTATACAAACCTCCCATATTGTGAGAATCGAGTTCTTTTCCATACGAATCGACTACCTGAATTTCATACATTCCACGCAAATAAACTCCGCTGTTACTGTGTTCAGGTACATTTACCTCCAGCGTCAGTTTAAAATCTTCAAACTCCTTTTCTGTACGTAAGTTTCCAAAGTTTACACGCTGACCTTCAGGATTTACCGGATCGTTAACCAAAACGCCATCAACTACTTTAAAACCATTCGCTTGTTTTGGATTGATGAGTTTCCAACCTGTTAAATCTTTTCCATTAAAAAGTTGAATGGGTTCGCCATATTTTACTTTCGAAAGATCAGGAGCTGAACCTGGATCCGGGAGTTTCCAACCTTTAAATTTTGTTTCATTTAACCCAACTCCATCCCTGGCAGGTTCAGTTAATACACCTGTTAATTTGTCTCCTTTGCGTTCAAACCGATAAGTCTGAGTCAAAACATGTTTCCTTTCAGCAGACCTGTTTATTTCGCGAGTGCGAGTGACTTCAAGTGTAGTGTTATCAACAAAATAAACATTCGAAACCGGCTCAACACTTCCACCCTGCCACAATAATTCGGCATCGAGAAAACCATCTTTATCATGTAACTGAAGCCAGCCCACCGAACCTCCTTCAATATCCAGTGTCCACATTCCGAAAAAATCTTTTTTTGGATCCTGTGCTTTTGAATTCAAAGCAAACAATACAAAAATCGCAACGAGAATAGTATTAATCTTTTTCATTTTTAACAGGTTTTATTGATTTACTAATATGAACGTAAACTTAATAAAAATGGAACCATATTTGAGATATTGTGACATTTTTAATTGAGTTTCCCACCTTGAAAGCAATGACCTACATCTGTATTGTTTTAAAAAAATCCAGAATCTAACAATCCAGCATCTAACCTCACCATACTAAATCGCAGGCATCAGCAGGCATCCAGTGTTTATCCTTTCCATCCCATTTCACATTACAGCCAATTGGATTGGTAACCTGAATTGAAATCTCTTTACCGGATATTAGCTCTTCCAGTACCCGCTCCAAATCATTTACCGTCATTTTCGAAGTATCACGAGGACTGTCAACACCTCTACCAGTGTAAACCAATTTTCGTTCTTCATCGAAAACAAAAAAATGAGGAGTGCGAAGTGCACCAAAAGCCAGCGCAATTTCCTGTGATTCATCGTACAAATATTTCCATGGAAAACTGTTTTCTTTCATTCGGGTAACCATGTGCGGAAAATCGTCTTCAGGATAAGTATTTTTGCTGTTCGAATTGATTCCCACGAATTCGACACCAAAAGGAATAAACCGATTTATTGTTTTACGCGTAATTTCATCACTGCCAATCACATATGGGCAATGATTGCAGGTAAAAAACACCACAAGAAATTTTGAATCCTTAAAACTATTGAGAGAATATATGTTTCCGTCGGTTGCAGCGAGGTTAAAATCTTTTGCTTTTGAACCAATTTCTAATGTAAATGCCATTGTTTTGTTGTTTAAAATTGTCAATAATTAAATACTTTATACAACTCGTCAGTTTGAAAACTGTTGTACTTTTAACGGCTAGATAGATACAATTGTTTGAAAAATAAATGAATATCTCAGATGGAGGAGCAGATAGTAAAGTTAAGAATAGAAGAACTCACCAATCAGATTAACGAACATAATTACAACTATTATGTTTTAAATCAGCCAGTTATCAGCGACTTAGATTTTGACATGATGCTGAAAGAACTTGAACAACTGGAAAAGGATAATAATATTGATAATCCTAACTCTCCAACAAAACGTGTTGGTAGCGACTTGAGTAATGTGTTTGAACAGGTGCCACACAAATACACGATGCTTTCTCTGGCAAATGCCTATTCAGAAAGCGAAGTGATCGATTTCGACAACCGTATCCGTAAGGTCATTGAAACTGATTTTGAATACGTGTGTGAACTTAAATTTGATGGAACGTCTATTAGTCTGATATACGAAAACGGAGAACTAGCTCGCGCTATAACCCGCGGCGATGGTGAAAAAGGTGAAGATGTAACTGCCAATGTGCGCACCATTCGGTCGATACCATTAAAACTCCGCGATAAGGACTACCCTGCTAGTTTTGAAATCAGGGGCGAAATTGTGATGCCGTTTTCTGTTTTTAATTCATTGAACACCGAACTGGAAAAAGCTGGAGAACAGCTGCTTGCCAATCCGCGCAACACCGCCGCCGGAACGCTGAAAATGAAAAACTCAAAAATTGTGGCTTCCCGGAAACTTGATGCTTATTTTTACTATTTACCAGGCGAAAACATGATGATAGATGGCCATTTCGAGAGTTTACAAAAAGCTGGCGAGTGGGGATTTAAAGTTTCGGAGGACACAAAACTCTGTAAAAATATGAATGAAGTATTTGAATTTCTGAAATACTGGAACGAAGCCCGTTTTAACCTACCCGTGGCCACCGACGGTGTTGTGATAAAAGTAAATTCAAAAAAACTGCAGGAGAACCTTGGTTTTACAGCCAAGTCACCTCGCTGGGCAATTGCATATAAATTTAAGGCTGAAAATGTTTCAACTATTCTTCAGGATGTAATTTTTCAGGTTGGCAGAACAGGAGCAATAACTCCGGTAGCTAAACTGAAACCTATTTGGATTGCAGGAACTAAGGTTGAAAGAGCCTCACTCCATAATGCTGATTTTATCAATAATCTTGATTTGCATATCAGTGATACTGTATTTGTGGAAAAAGGAGGAGAAATAATTCCAAAAATAACGGGTGTCGATATATCAAAACGTGATGCCTCATTAGAAAAGGTAATATTTACATTAACCTGCCCGGAATGCAGAACTCCTCTAATTAGAACAGAAGGAGAGGCTGCATTTTATTGTCCAAATGAAGACGGATGTCCACCTCAGATTAAGGGAAAAATTGAGCATTTCGTAAGTAGGGATACCATGGATATTGAAGGACTTGGGAAGGAAACTATTAAACTTTTCTATGATTCCGGTTTTTTGAAAAACATAACCGATATATTTCATTTAAAAGAACATGAATCTCAATTAATAGGACTTGAAACAGTTAAAATAACCGATAACGATGAAAATGAGGTTTCACCCGAAATTCCAGTCGAAAGATTGCTGTTCTGCTTTAAAACAGGGGTAGCTTTAAAAGACTTCGAAAAATTATTTAAATCGGTTTCTAAACATAAATTAGCCTTTATTTCTTCAAATGAAATATCAGAACTAACTGGTATTAAATCAGACAAATGCGACAAAATTCTATCCCTTATAAGAAGTGAAATTTCAATAAAATCTGTTTTAAAATCATTGGATGAAAACGATACAACATTCAGTTTTCAATCTTTACTAATAAATATAATTGGATTAAATCCCCATAAAGCAGAACTGATTAATGAACATTTTAAGTACTATTATTTCTTATTAAAAGCCAACCAAACGGAATTGGAAAAAATCGACGGAATCGACATTTTTGATATTGGAAAAATAAACGATTTCTTCAATCGGAAAAATATTGATCATGACAAACTGAATCATCTAAACAAAATAAGCATTCAACAAAAAACTTTCGAGAATATTTTAGCAGGAATTGAAAAAAGCAAGGATATTCCATTTGAAAAAGTTCTTTTTAGTTTAGGCATCAGATACGTTGGGGAAACAATTGCGAAAATTTTAGCTAAATCATTTAAAAATATTGATAATCTGATTATTGCAAGCGTGGATGATTTAAAAAATGTAGAAGGAGTTGGAGAGAAAATTGCCATGAGTATTAAAGAGTACTTTTCGGTTGATAAACATATTCAGCAGATAGAAGCGTTAAAGAATTTTGGATTAAAATTTGAAATTGTTGAGAAACTTTCAACCGAAGAAAAAATACTGACTGGACTCACTTTTGTTGTTACTGGCAACTTTGGAACACCTCAACTTAGAGATAATCTAAAAAACAGAATTGAAGAATTGGGAGGGAAAGTATCATCAGGAGTAACAGGAAGCACAAATTATTTAATAGCTGGAGAAAAAGCCGGACCAGATAAAATCAGTAAAGCAAAAAAACTTAATGTGAAAGTTTTAACTAAAGAACAATTCGAAGAAAAATTTAAAACAACCATATAGAATGAATACCCTTAATTTCACAGCTTTAGATTTCGAAACAGCTACACCTGAACATAACAGTATTTGCCAGGTTGGAATTGTTGTAGTTAAAACTGGTATTATCACAAAAAAATATGCTTCACTGGTAAAACCACCAAATAATGAATTTGCGTATCACAATATTAAAGTACATGGAATAGAACCATTTATGACCGAAAATGCTCCTTCATTCTATGAAGCTTGGAGTGAATTTTCCAAATATATTATTGACCAACATTTAGTTTGTCATAATGCATCGTTTGATTTGACAAAATTGGAAGGTTCTTTGAATTATTACATGATTCCTGTTCCAAAATTTACTTATTCCTGCACAATGTCAATTTTTGGAGGAAGTCTCGATAATTGCTGCAAAGAACACAATATTGATTTTTTCAACCACCATGATGCATTATCAGATGCTGAAGCTTGTGCCCGACTGTATCTAAAATACAAGAATTATGAGAATCTAAGTGCTGAAAACAATAATCCATATTCTTTTAAGAAAATTGAAAAAGTTGATTTAATTCCCGATTTTAATGTGCAGAACCAAAACAATCCATTTTTTCAAAAGAAGGTTGTTTTTACCGGTGATTTAGTCCAGTTTACGCGAACAGAAGCAGCTCATAAAATCAAATTACTGGGTGCTGATGTAAATACTTGTATCAGCAGAAAAACCGACTTTGTGATAATAGGAAGAAATCCGGGTCCTTCAAAAATTGAAAAGATAATGGAATTTGGAATACCAATTATTTTAGAAGAAGAATTTCTGAAAATGCTGGAATAAAAAAACAAACAAAATTCGATATGAAAAATAGAATGATTAAATCAAGAGAAGAATATGATATTGCCTGTGAAAGAGTTTATGATATAATTCACAGTTCCGAAAATCCAATTGAACCTAACTCAATGAAAGGTGAGGAATTGGAACTATTATCATTAATGATTGAAAACTACGAAAAGGAAAATTTCGATATTGAAGCCCCATCCCCAATTGAAGCAAAAAAATTTAGAATAGAACAAATGAATCTTAAACAAGCTGTCATTGTACCTTAAATTGATTACAAAATATATCAATTGCTTAAAACAATAATTATTTTTGCGACCGCATGAATATCAAAAAAATAAAAGAAATATTCGCACAAAAAAAGTTTGAAAGGTTAATTTCAAACATTGATCGCAGTCCGGTTTTCCCTGATATCAACAAGGTTAAAACAATTGGAGTTATCTGGCAACCAACACAAAAAGAGGCATTTCAGTTTATGAAAAGCTTCTTTAACCGCGAACAGGTAATTTTCAGGGGGTTTTGTGTGTTCGAGTCAATTACCAATCCGCATCAGGATTCAAACACGCTTACTGTGAAAGACCTCGATTTCTGGGGATTACCAAAAAAGGAAAAAGTAGAAGAATTTACCAATATCAGGTTCGAGGTTCTGTTTAATATTGCATTTGAAAACAACCTGGTTCTCGATTATATTACTGCTCTTTCGCAGGCAAAGTTCAAGGTGGGCAGTTCTCCAGACAACAGAAACTATTTCGACCTGAATATTAATATTGATGAAAACCGGGATGCGATGTATCTTGCCAAACAGCAAATTTTTTATCTTGCGCAACTAAATAAAAAATAATTGAATGAGTCAGCTATTTAAAGGAGCCGGAGTAGCGTTAATCACTCCGTTTACAGAAAACAACCAGGTTGATTATAAGGCACTTGAAATTATTGTCGAAAATCAGGTGCAGGGCAATATGGATTACCTGGTTGCACTGGGAACAACAGGTGAATCGTCAACACTTACTTCAGAAGAAAAATCGAACGTAATTCAATGTGCCAAAGCAAATTCGGGAAAACTGCCGGTTGTTGTTGGCATGGGAGGTAACGACACGCAAGCCATTATCAATCAGATAAAAAAGACAAATTTAGAAGGTATTGGCGGATTGTTAATTGTAACACCTTATTATAACCGTCCTTCGCAGGAAGGAATGTTCAGACATTACAGTGCAATCGCAAAAGAAAGCCCGCTACCCATTATTTTATACAATGTACCGTCGCGCACAGGAGTTAATCTCGAAGCGGAAACAGTGGTTCGGTTGGCAGAAGCATCTGACAAAATTGTTGCAGTAAAGGAAGCTTCGGGAATTATGTCGCAAATTGCCACCATCGCAAAATATACACCCGAAAATTTCACCATGATTTCGGGCGACGATGTACTTGCTTTGCCAACAACAACCATTGGTGGCAAAGGACTTATTTCGGTAATTGCCAACGCATTACCTTCGAAAGTCAGCAGCCTGATGCATTTGGCACTTGCAGGGAATTACCCGGAAGCTACAAAAATTCATTTCGAATTAATTGACCTTTTTAAACTGATTTTTAAAGAAGGAAATCCGGGAGGAATCAAGGCGCTGATGCATTTCCAGGGCATTATCAACAATGAATTACGCTCGCCTATGTACAAAATAAGCGACTCAACCTACAACGAAATAAAAGAAGCATTTTTAAAATTGAAATAAAAAAATCAACAAAACGTTCTTAATAAAAAGGAAAAAATAATACCCGATTTTTTCCTTTTTTTATTTTAAGATTTCTATTTTGTGCGAAATTTAATTCCCAAATACGAAATTTTACTTTTTTACAAAAAATTATTTAATGACTAAAACCGGAATTATTGGATTTATTGGAGCTGTTTTACTGGTATTATTGGTATCAGGACAACAAAATATTCAATCATTTCCAGAGATCGCACCTGTTCCCGATTCACTTGTAGCTGAATATATTCCTGAACCACTGGATATTAAAGATATTTTAAACCAGTACGACAGTTTGATTACTGCTGAAATAAAATCATCAGGAACTGTAGGTGCCGCTGTGGCAATTACTTATAAAAATCAGGTGGTATTGCTAAAATGTTTTGGGTTAAGAAAATCAGGTACTAAAGATTCAATAAACGAAAATACCATTTTCAGGCTGGCATCGGTTTCGAAACCAATTTCGGGTGTTTTGGCAGGTATACTTGCCGATGAAAACATTATCGGTCTCGACGATAAGGTGACCAGTTACATTCCTGAGTTCAGGTTGAAAAACAAGACAATTACGGAAGAACTCACTATCCGGAATTTACTAAGCCACACTACAGGATTGGCACCACATGCTTACGATGACCTGGTGGAACAAAAAGTTCCACTGAACCAGATAATGAATCAGTTGTACATGGTGAATACCTCCTCAAATCCGGGGCAGTTATATGGTTATCAGAATGTGATGTTCAGTTTGCTTGATCCTATTATTGAAGGAAAAACAGGGAAACATTATGGCGATGTTTTAAAAGAAAAACTTTTTGTACCGTTTGGAATGAATGATGCATCAACCGGATTTGAATCATTCAGTAACAACAATAACAAAGCCCTACCCCATGCAGGAACAACTTGCATAAAAATGAACGACAGGTACTATAATACAATTCCTGCAGCAGGAATAAATGCAAGTATTTCTGATATGAAAAACTTTTTGTTGACCTTGCTGAACGATTCATCAAAAGCGGTTAACAGTCATGTTGAGGAGATAATTTTTACTCCACAGATTCAAACCGATCTTAGCAGGGGCTATTTTTCGCAATGGAACAAAGTAGATTCGAAAGAATACGGAATCGGGTGGAGAATTGTGGGTTACAAAGGCAGGAAAGTGGCTTATCACGGTGGGTTTGTAAAAGGTTACCGGGCCGAAATTGCTTTGTGTAAAGACGAACAGGTTGGCATTGTATATCTGTCAAACTCACCAAGTACCATTTCTGCCAAAAGTGTTCCTGAGTTTTTAAATCGTCTATTCGATTTTAAAGACAAACAAAAACTGGCAACAAACCAGAGTTCAACCGAAAATCAGATTAATTAAAAAAGTTTACAAAATTACTGTTCTTGTTTTGAATGATAAAAACTAAGTAATTTTTCCTTTATCCCTAATTAGCCGGCAAAACCATATCTTGTAAAATTAATTTCAGTAATTTTTTTGCGATATTCTCCCACATACAATTAAATATCAGCAATTTATTTGTAAATTGGGAAACTGTTAAAAGTTAACCATGAATCTGTATCTGGCAGAAGATAACGAATTTATAAACCATTTATCCAATATTATTCTTGACAACCTAGGCAACGAAAATTTTGGAGTAACTGAATTAATAAAGGTCTCCGGAGTAAATAACAATTATTTACGGAGCAGAATTAAATCCATTAAGAAAATCACAATCAATCAGTTTATAACAGAGGTACGGCTGGAAAAAGCCCGTGAATTTCTACTTGATGGAACCTACTCTGCGACAGAGGTTTCGTATAATGTGGGATTCAATAGTGCTTCCTACTTTAACAAATGCTTTCACGACCATTTTGGATATCCGCCCGGAGATATAAAAAAAAGAACCGTAAGCAAACCTGAAATTACTGTTTCTGAAAATGAAACTGTGGAAATTTCAAACAATAATGCTGACTCAAAAAACACATTTTTATCTAAAAAAGTCAAAATCAGTTTAGTTGTTGTTTCGCTTTTGTTACTTGCAGTTTTAATTTACATTTTTGTCATACAAAAATCATCGATATTTAAATCAGGTTCAGTTGAGAAATCCATAGCTGTTTTACCATTTAAAAACCTGAGCGAGAATGAAGAAAACCGGTATTTTGCTGATGGAGTTGTGGAAGATATTCTCGACCGGCTAACGAAAATTAGTGAACTCAGGGTTGTATCCCGCACATCGGTCGAACAATTCAGGGAAGGCACGGAAAGTGCTCCCGAAATAGGCAAAAAGCTGAAAGTGAATTACCTTTTGGAAGGCAGTGTTCAACGTCATAACGGACAAGTTAGAATAACAATTCAGCTCATTGATGCAAAAAATGACCGGCATATTCTATCTGAAAAAATTGACAGGTCCATGGAAGATATTCTTGTTTTGGAAAGTGATATTGCCAAATTAGTTGCCGATAAATTACAGGCAGCAATTTCTCCCGAAGAAAAACAGCAGATTGAAAAAGTCCATACCAACAATACTAAGGCTTATGATTACTATCTAATGGGGCGCTACTACTGGAACTTATATTCCTTAAAACATTTACAAAAAAGTATAGAATATTTTGAAATGGCCATTAAGGTTGATTCAACATTTGCATTGGCTTACACAGGACTTGCTGACGTATATTTCGAAATATATGGTTATTATACTATGACTCCGACAAAAGGTATAGACAAAGCATTTGAACTGGTAAAAAAAGCGCTGAAAATTGATGAGAATCTTCCCGAAGCATACGCTATTTTGGGTGTTGTTTATTCCAATGGGTATTGGCAATGGGAGGAATCCAGAAAGTATTTTGAAAAGGCAATGGAAATTGATAGTAATAACATGGTTACGCTTTGCTATTATTCAAGATTTTTAAACATTATTGGCGAATTTGAAACTTCAAGAAAATACATTAACCGTGCACTGGAATTTGCACCATATTCGGTGAAATTCAGAAGAACAAGTTCTTATCTATACTATGGAGAGAATAAACCAAAAGAAGCGCTGCAGGAAATATTAATGGTTGAGGAAATATTAGGGGATCAATTTGATCAACAGGAATATATGTATTGGTGTTATCTGAATGCAGGTGATACTATCTCTGCATTGCAGTATATGAAAAGATGTTTTGCAACTAATCCTGAATTTAAGGATTTTCAAGGGTATGAGAATCAGGTTTTACCTGTTTATAAATCATTGGGATTAACCGGCTTATATAAAATGATGTATAAAAATCCCCCCAATTATTGGTTTGCAATACAAATGGATTCCATCGATGCAGCAATCCGTTATCTTAATTTTTATTATGAAATTCGATTGCCATATATTTATAATAATATTCTTAACCGTGATTATGAAAGACTACACAATGACCCCCGGTTTCTGGAGATTGTTGATAAAACTAATTTAACTCCATATTTTAATAAACGTTTCAAAAAATAATTATTGCAGGAGGTTCTGTCAACTGCTGATTTACGTAACAAAAGTTCTTAACTGCATAAAACAGGTTCATCCAAAACCACTTGAATAAAAAATTGTAAGTTTTTCCAAAACTTTGCAAGAAATCACAAAAGATTTAAAGTTTATTTCAATTTTTTACAATTTCCCAAAGCATTTGTTTTCAGAATTTTAATCAAGAATTTTTTATCTCAATTAAACGACTTTAAAATTTACGATTATGAAAACTCTTATGTATTTATTTGTTATGGCAATTCTTTTAATTGCCGGTTGTGCTCAAGACGAAACACTTTTTGAAACTCCTGACAATCTGGAATTGAAGAAAGCGAAAGTACCTATTCCAATGAAAGCCGATTTGGTTGCAGTTCCAGACATGGAATCAGATCCGATACTCATATCAGGTCTGGACCCGAACAATCCCGATAATTATTTATTATCGAGAATGATTATTAGCGGAACAGGCTCACATATTGGCAGAGTGAATGCTAAAAAAAGTTATTATGAATTTAAAAGTATTGAATTTATCCTTGAAAACGGACTTCCATTTACCAATCAGACTGGTATTGGTTTAATGGTTGGAGCAAATGGCGATTCCTTTGAATTTACCTGGTGGGTCAAACAGTCACTTCTCAACGGAGATTATATTGGCGGAATGGAAATAACGCCGGAAAGCGGAACAGGAAAATTTAAAGGCAGCTCTGGATCAGGCGATATTGTTGGTGGTTGGAACCAGGATCGAACAGGAGTCTGGTTTAAAATAGTTGGTTATCTGATTTATAAATAAAATTATTAATGGTGACATTCAGGCAAAGTTTATCCTCAAAGTATAGGTTAAAAAATTAATGAATATCAATTTACTTTAACTTTAAAGAACCACTGTTTTAAACGCATCTCTTTCGGGATGCGTTTTTTATTTTTTGGTAAAAAAATGACAAATCACAACCTTTAAAACCGGGGCAAAACTAACTTTGAGAAACTATTTAAATACATGTTTCTCAAATCAGTTTAAAATGAATTACCTGGAAATTATTACTGAAATATATAATACCGTTGATGCAGAAGAAAACAGAGGCACAGTTTCCAACTATATTCCTGAATTGGCAGATGTTGATCCCAGGCATTTTGGAGTGTATTTAACAACCACTAACCATTTTGAATTTGGTATTGGCGACTGTCACAAAAAGTTTTCAATTCAAAGTGTGGCAAAAGTGCTTTCGCTAACTTTGGCTTACAAAATGCTGGGCGAACATATTTGGGAACGATTGGGTGTCGAACCTTCAGGAACTCCATTCAACTCACTTGTTCAACTCGAAACAGATAAGGGAATTCCCCGGAATCCGTTTATCAATGCCGGTGCGCTTGTAATTTGTGATATCCTGACAATTGAATTGAAAAATCCAAAGGCTGATTTTTTGCAATTCGTACACGATACCGCTGGCAATTCTGAAATAAAATATAGTGAGGAAATAGCTGCTTCTGAAAAATTAACAGGTTACAGAAACATTGCACTCTGTAACTTTATTAAATCGTTTGGCAACATAAAAAATAATCCTGAAGAGGTGCTTGACTTTTACTTTCATTTATGCTCTATGGAGATGACCTGCGAGGAACTATCAAAAACCTATCTCTATCTGGCTAACGGCGGTCAACGGATTTTTGACAAACACCAGGTTCTGAATTCCAGTCAGACAAAGCGTGTAAACGCCATTATGCAAACATGCGGATTTTACGACGAATCGGGTGAATTTACCTTTAAAGTGGGACTGCCCGGAAAAAGCGGAATTGGTGGTGGAATAATCGCTGTTCATCCCGGCAAATACAGCATTGCACTCTGGAGCCCAAAACTGAATGAAAAAGGAAATTCTTGCAGGGGAATGAAGTTTCTTGAACTGCTCACAACTAATACAAAATCATCGATATTTTAAACAGTGAGTCCACTCCGAAAACTCATTGACCCCCTATCCCCCAAAGGGGGGACTTCCTAATTCAATGATTTTCAGATGTTCCCCTTTGGGGTTAGGGGTCAAACAGATGAAAATCCATGAATTTCCCCCTTTTCGGCGTAGGTTAACCCGTTTATTTCTTTAAAATTGTAATCTCAACCTAAAAACAAATGGTATGTATCGAATCTTTTGGTTTTCCTTCGGTTTGCTTCTCTTCACCATGCTTTCTTATGCACAAACACAAACACAACCCAACGTAATTCTTATTATCACCGACGATCAGGGTTATGGTGATTTGGGAATAACCGGAAATCCACATGTAAAAACGCCCCAAATCGACAAGTTTGCCAAAGAAAGCATTTGTTTTAACGAGTTTTATGTTTCACCGGTTTGCGCCCCTACCCGTTCGAGTTTAATGACCGGCCGTTATTCGCTTCGAACCGGAGTTCATGATACATACAATGGCGGAGCAATAATGGCAACAAGTGAAATTACCATTGCCGAAATTTTGAAATCAGCAGATTACAAAACCGGAATTTTCGGGAAATGGCACCTCGGCGACAATTTCCCGTCGCGACCAACAGATCAGGGTTTCGACGAATCGCTGATTCACCTTTCGGGAGGAATGGGACAAGTAGGCGATTTTACCACCTGGTTTCAGGGCGACAGCAGCTACTTTAACCCCATACTTTGGCATAACAACAAAATGGAAAAATATGATGGATACTGTACCGATATTTTTGCTGAACAGGCCATCGGTTTTATTGAAAGAAACAGGACATCACCATTTTTTTGTTATCTCTCGTTTAATGCGCCGCACACCCCGCTTCAGGTTCCCGACAAATACTATCGGCATTATAAAAATATCGACCCTTCCGCAGGTTTTGAAAACGACAAAAGGCCATTCACAAAAATGAGCGAAAAAGACAAGGAAGATGCCCGGAAAGTGTATGCTATGGTTTCGTGCATCGACGAAAACCTTGGAAAACTTTTTGCAAAACTGGAAGAACTCAAAATTGCCGATAACACAATTGTGATTTTTATGACCGACAACGGTCCGCAACAAACCCGTTATCTCGCCGGAATGCGCGGTTTGAAAGGGAGTGTCTATAGTGGTGGTGTCAGGGTTCCGTTTTATTTACGCTACCCTGCGAAATATGTGGGAAACAAAGAAATTAATACAACTTCGGCACACATCGATATTTTACCTACTCTCGCGGAAATTTGTAAGGTTCAGTTGCCTGAAGACCGGATAATTGACGGAAAAAGCCTTGTGCCGTTGCTCGATGGAAAAAAATTTGACTGGGCAGACCGTTCACTGTTTTTCTACTGGAACCGGCATTATCCGGAGCTTTACAACAATATTGCTATTCAAAAAGCGAATTACAAACTGGTTGGACATACCAGTTACAATGCCGAAATAACCGATTTTGAGTTATTTGATATACAATTCGATCCATACGAAAAAACAAATCTGGTAAACGAAAAAACAGACATTGCCCGCCAACTAAAAACTGAACTCGATCGATTGTACGGAGAATTGATTACATCGGAAAATCTGGTGAATCCACCCCGGATTGTAATTGGAAATAAAAACGAAAATCCTGTTTTTCTGAACAGAAACGATGCAACCGGCGAACGGGGAATATGGTCTCAGGAAGAAGTTTACGGTAAATGGCTGGTGAGCATTGCCAAAGGAACTTATAATATCAGGTTCAGGTTTTTGAAACCTGTTGAAGCCGGTGGACAAATGTATCTCGAAACCGGGACGATCGTAAACCAGTTAAAAATTGAAATAGGCAACACCGAAATTATTGAAATGAAAAATGTCAGACTTCCCGGGATGAACTGCGACCTGACACCATTTTACTCAATTGGCAACAAAAATATCTTCCCGTTTTGGGTTGAACTGGAACGCATTGACCAATAGTATAAATTTTGCAAAATATTGGATGGTTCATTGTTTATTACTGTTGTTACACCTTCCTTTAACCAAATAATTTTAAATTTGAAGAAATAAGTAGTTTCGAAGGGATGAATGATTTAAAAAACATACTTTTTCTTTTACTGACACTTCTCCTGCTTTCAGTTACAGGAATCGCCCAACAGGGAGCAATCCTGATGCCAATTGAACAGGACTCGGCACAAATAGAACTATCAAGACAACTGGAATACAGACAGTTAATTTCAGGACAAATACCAGGTGGTTTGATGGATGAAACTATTAAACTTCCGGGGTTTAATTTTCATGATGAATTTTCGCGGCGATACACGCTCAATTTAAATATGCAGTCATTTGGTGGCATTCCCTTTTCTGGTTTTTCTGCAGGCTCAATGTATCCCATGTTTTCACCCTTTTATCAAAACGGAATGGTTTTAAGCGAAGCAGCGTACAATGTAGGCGACAAATTCACTTTTGGCGGATTTAGTTACGGTACAAATTCGATGATGTCGGCGCCACTGCCGAACCAGGGAATGAATAAGTTCGATTCGTACGGATCAACCATTTTTTTGCAGTACAAAGTATCGAAAAACTTTAAAATCGAAACCCGTTTCAATGTAAATCAGGGTGGATTTTATCCGGGATTTTAGAATATTGATTAACGATTAACGAATGATGAATTCAGATGTACAATTTACTATTTACTATTTTGAACCAGAAACCCGAAACTCTGAACCCAAAACTTTAAACATTAAACTCTAAACTTTAAACTAACGCATGTTAACCGTTTACAAAGCTTCGGCAGGTTCAGGAAAAACTTTTCAATTGGTGGTTGAATACCTCAAACTTTTACTGAAAAATCCACAAAATTACAGGCATATTCTGGCTGTGACTTTTACCAACAAAGCCACCAACGAAATGAAAACCAGAATTCTGGAAACGTTGAATGATTTGGCACATGACAAACCAAGCAAATACATTGCAGAAATTCAAAAGAAAAATCACCTGTCGGAAGAATTGATTCGCAAAAATGCTATGGTGGTTTTAAAAAATATTTTACACGATTACAACCGCTTTTCAATCAGCACCATCGATTCATTTACCCAACGGACCATAAAAGCATTTAACCGCGAACTGGGAATTTCACCCAATTTCAGAGTTGAACTCGACAGTGAAATGATTTTGGCGGAAGCTACCGACCGTTTACTGGCAAAAATCGATAAAGACAAAAAATTGCTGGACTGGCTCAAGGATTTCAGCAGGGAAAAAATTGAAGAAAGTTACAGTCAGCGAATTGAGGATGATATTAAATCGCTGGGAAAAGAGTTATTTAAAGAGAATTTCCAGCTTTTTTTCCCCGATAACAGCGAATCGGTGTACAACCGCGAAAACCTTGTGGATTTTGGGAAAGAACTAAACCAGATCAAAATTCAGTTTGAAAATCACCTGAAATCGCTTGGTAAGAAGGGAGTTGAAATAATGCTTGCAAATAATCTGGCACCTGATGATTTCAAAGGAAAAAGCAGAAGCTTTACTTATAATTTTGGCAAATACGCAAATGGCCAGCAACCCAATATTACCGATACTGTTCTTAATGCTGCCAAAGAAACTGAAAACTGGCTTGACAAAAAAAATCCACGTGTTGAATTAATAAAACAAGTAGTTGAAAGCAACCTGAAACCGCTGTTAAATGAAATTCTCGATTTGTATAATAAAAAAGGAAATGAATATTTCACAACTGAAGCCGTTTTGAAACAGTTGCGGATGCTCGGAATTCTAACCGATTTAAAAGAAGAAATCAAATCATTACTTCACGAAAAAGGCGTTTTGCAACTTTCTGATTCAAATTTGTTATTGAGCAAAATAATTGGTCAAAGCGATTCGCCGTTTATTTACGAAAAAACGGGAAGTTATTATCACCATTTTATGCTCGATGAATTTCAGGATACATCGGGATTGCAATGGAACAACTTTAAACCGCTGATTATAAATTCTCTGGCTGAAGGAAACAAAAATCTGCTGGTTGGCGATGTGAAACAATCGGTTTACCGCTGGCGAAACAGCGATTACCGCATTTTGGCCGAACAAATCAATGCCGATTTCCCAGGTAATCAAATCGAAGAACATCAGCTTGAAAAAAACTGGCGGAGCGATAAAAATATCATCGGTTTCAACAATAGCATATTCGAAAGTCTGAAATCGGTTTTTGAAGAGACCCTTTTCAAAACCATTGAAGACACTGAGGAAATCCTCATTCAGCGTTTCAGAAATATTTACACCGGCATTGCTCAAAAACCCGGAAATTCAAATGCTGAAAAAAAAGGGTTTGTAAAGGTGAAATTTATCGAAGAAGAACAATTTACTGAAAACTCGTCCCAATTGCTGATAGAACAGATTAAACAACTGCAGGACAAAGGTATAAAGGCATCGGATATTGCAATTCTGATTCGTAAAAACGACGAAGGAGCGCCAGTTATCGAAGCTTTTTTAGCTGCAGCAGCACTTCCTGAAAACTCAAAATACAACTTGTCGGTACTTTCAAACGAATCGCTTTTTCTGTTTGCCTCTCAGGGAGTTTTAATGGTCATCAATGCAATTGGTTTAATTATCAATCACGATAACGAAATAATCAAGGTAGCGCTTTTAAATCAATGGCTTAGCTGGTTAAAACCCGAACTTCAGCAAAAGGGCAAATTAGCTGCGGACTCTAATTTTCCATCCGGATTTTCAGAAAAATCAGAACAAATACCAAATGAAGATTTTGCAAGTCTGTTTGAAAGTGAGTTGGTTCCAAAAATTCAGAAAATAAAGGAAAAAGTGTTGCTAACCTCACTGGATGAAGCAATTATTCAAATCAGTTCTGTATTTCAGCTTTTTGATATCGAAACCGAATTACCTTTTATTCAAACATTAATCGACAAAGCCGGCGAACTAAAATCAAACCTGTCAAACGACCTTTCAAACCTGTTGTTCTGGTGGAATGAAACCGGCTACAAAACCTCTGTTAATGTGAACGAGGAAATCGATTCAATCAGGTTACTAACCGTTCACAAATCAAAAGGACTTGAATTTAAGGCAGTTCTCATTCCATTTTTCAACTGGAAAATCGGGCCATCGGGGAATATGGCTCCAATTCTTTGGTGCAAACCTCAAACCGAACCATTCAGCAGGTTTCCTTTGCTTCCGGTGCGTTCCGGCTCTTCATTAAAAAAGAGTTATTTCAAAAACGATTATTCCGAAGAAACTGCCAATAATTTTATCGATACTTTCAATCTTGTTTATGTTGCATTTACACGGGCAAAATCGGTGTTGATAATTCATTGTCCGCTGCCAAAGGAACCTAAAGAAAATTCCGCAGAATCGGTGAAACCCATGGAATTTCAATTGAAAAAAGCGCTTGAAAAACTGGTTCTGATTGATGGATTTGCAAAATGCATGAATGTTGATCAATCAGTTTTTGAGTTTGGTTCGATAACAGAATCGCATGAAGAAAACAAATCTGCAAAATCGGTTTTGATAAAAAACTACAGTTTTAACGACTTTAGTGAACGGATTAAACTGCGAAACTCGGGAGAAGATTTTCTGATTACAGGTGAGAAAAAGACAGCGGTAAAAAACAAGGGAAAGATTATTCACGATATTTTATCAACGGTGAAAACCCGTGCAGATGTTGAAAATGCCTGTTTAAATGCGCTGGCTGATGGAAGAATAAGCGAAGATGAACTGATTGAAATTCAGAAAACACTGGAATCAAGTTTTGAAAATCCGTTGATTTCGGACTGGTTTAGTGAAAAATACAAAATCTTAAACGAACGCAGCCTTTTAACCAGCGAAAACATTTTACGTCCGGACAGAATGATGTACCACGAAAATAATGCAGTTGTTGTAGATTATAAAACAGGCGAAAAAAAACAGGAAAAATACAATAGGCAGGTTTTGAATTATGCCAGGACTTTAAAAGAAACCGGATTCGAAAAGGTTGATGGCTATTTATGGTACATCAATTTAAACGAAGTTGAAATGGTTTGCAGTTTAAGCAATTAGTCATAGTATCACTTTCTGTGATGCTATGACTAAAATCAAATAAGACCATTCAAAATATTTCTCTCCTAATCCAACCCAGTCATAGCATCACTTTAAGTGATACCATGACTTTGACTGTAGTTCATTCATAAAAAACACTATTTTTGCACAAAATTGAAAAACTATGATTCAAAGAATACAAACCGTTTATGTGTTTATTTCAGCAATCTTAATAACATCGCTGATAAAATTAAAACTCGCTGACCTCTCGGTAAATGAGGAACTTTACACTTTTTTTGCCAAAGGAATTTATAATGGAGAAAACCTGGTTTTTAACGGACTGGCCATTTTAATCTTTATCATTTTGATTACCTTGCTTCACTTTATTGTTATTTTTCTTTATAAAAAGCGCATCCTTCAAATCAGGATATTGGTTTTTACCATTGTTTTATTAGTAGGTTTGTTTGGCATGTTTTTCTATTTCACATATGCAGGATTTACCGATGTAAAAGTAGCTTTTAAAATACCGGTAATATTCCCGGTTATTGCTGCAATCCTCGATTTTCTTGCTATTCGTGCCATAGGAAAAGATGAGGCACTGGTAAGAAGTTTAAACCGGATACGTTAAAACAAAGCTGCTGTTCAAATACAATAAATGATTCCCAACTCTAAAAATATTTAACACTGAAATCAACTAATTTCTATAAAAACAAAAAAATCAAATGATAAAAAAAACATTCCTTTTGCTTTTGACCATCTTTCCCGTTTTGATTATTAACGCTCAAAATACACCGCCATCCTGTGTAATAACAATGCCGCACAGCAATGCCTATTTTAAACAGGGAACGGATGTAACTATTCGTGTTTACGCTACCGACTTAGGTGGAACACAAACAGGAGGAAACGTTACAAAAGTTGAATTTTTTTACGACGAAATTAAACTGGGTGAAACTTCCACTGCAACTTCAAATACTTACTCGTTTTTGTGGACTGGGGTACCCGCTGGAAATTACCGAATAACCGCAAAAGCTACCGACAACAGCGACACGATTTCCACCTCGGCAGGAGTACTAATTACGGTTGGCACTGCTGATGTAAAACAGAAAGGTCTAAGCGCCGGCAAAGGAAAATACCTGGCCAATATAATTGCAGGCAACATCAGGTCTGATTTTAATACTTACTGGAACGGTGTTACTGCCGAAAATGGCTGCAAATGGGGTTCGGTTGAAAGGACCCGCGATGTAATGAACTGGAATAATGCCGATTTGATTTACAACCATGCAAAAAACAATAACCTGAGTTTTCGGTATCACGCAATTGCATGGGGCAGCCAGTATCCTGACTGGATAAAAACCCTGAATCAGACCGATTTTAAGGCTGAGATGGAAGAATACATGGCAGCAATTGCAAAACGATACCCGCTAATTGATCAGATTGATGTACTGAACGAAAACATGCACTTAAATACATGGAACAAACAGGAACATGCAGCCGGATCACCCTATTTCAGAGCAGGTATGGGCGGCCCGGGTGTAACAGGTTACGACTGGGCCATCTGGCTGTTTGAAAAAGCCCGTTTTTATTTTCCAAATGCAAAACTGGTAATCAACGATTTCGAACTGGAAACCAACAATGCAGGCGTAAACGAAATTCTGGCCCTTGTAAAAGTGCTCCGCGACAGAGGTTTAATTGATGGATTCGGAACCCAGGCCCACTATTTTAACGTTGATGGAATTAACGCGAATACTTTACAAAATGCGCTAAACAACATGGCAAAATCGGGGGTACCCGTTTATGTTACCGAACTCGATTTAAAGGGAAATCCTGTATCGGAAACCAATCAAATGAACAGTTACAAAACATCATTTCCTGTTTACTGGAATCATCCGGCTGTTGCCGGTATTACTTTGTGGGGATATGTGGAAGGCGCTACCTGGGCGACCAACACCGGTATTTTGAACAGCAACGGTACAGAACGTTCGGCAATGACATGGATAAAATCTTATGTTACCGGATTGCCCGATGTTGGATATCCGTTTAGCACTGGCCAAACAACAAGCATTGAACAGGTTGACAACTCAGGCATGATATCAGTTTATCCTAACCCTGTAATAAATGGAAAAGTTATGGTGGAAAGCAAATCAGGAGAAATGGTTCATTTAGTTGAGTTTATCGATTCAAATGGCAAAACCGTAAAATCCATAAAATCAAATCAATATAAAACTGAAATGAATGTCAGTGGTTTTAAAAAAGGATTGTACTTTTTAAGAATTCATACCGAAAAGATGGTGTTGAATGACAAGATTGTCATTTATTAATTCACTGAATTTCAGTTAAATGAAAGCGATGATTTTTGCCGCCGGGCTTGGCACAAGGCTTCAAAACGAAACCCTTGCAAAACCAAAAGCTCTGGTTGAAGTGAGCGGAAAACCTTTGCTGCAACGCGCCATTGAAAAGTTAAAAAACGAAGGAATAACTGAAATTGTCATTAATGTTCATCATTTTTCTGAGCTGGTAATCTCGTTTATCAAAGAAAACGATTTTGGAATACCAATCCACATTTCCGACGAAACTGAAAAACTGCTCGACACCGGCGGAGGCCTGAAAAAAGCAGCACATTATTTTAAAGGGACTGAGCCCGTTTTAATTTATAATGTTGATATCATCAGCAATCTCGATCTTAATCTTTTGTTGCTCGATCATCTGAAGTCGGGAGCAATGGTTACACTTGCAGTTCGTAATCGCGAAACACAACGATATTTCAAATTCGACTTGGAAATGAATCTGGCAGGCTGGATAAACAAAAAAACAGGTGAGACAAAAGTATCAGTACCCGAAAAATTTGAAAAGTCTGCTGCAATGGCATATAGCGGTTTTCATATCATTCAACCCGAAATTTTTTCGCTGATGCCTGAAACCGACCGATTTTCTGTTACCGATTTTTACCTTGAACTGGCTAAAACCCATTTAATCAAAGGATTTATCGATAATTCTGATTTGTGGATGGATGTTGGGAAACCAGAGCAGTTGGAGGAAGTGAGAAGGATTTTTATGGATTAAATTTCTTCTAAACAAAGTTCTACAACTTCTTTTAGCCGAATATTTAATTCATATAGAGAAGAAGCCTGTGTATGAGCTCCAGGCAATTCCGGCACTATTCCGATCTATTGTTTTAATTCCTTATCCCAGGTTATTTCTGCTCTAAACTCATAATTATTCATGTCCAAAATTTTCAATAAGATTAAAGATTACATTTTTAAATTGTACAATTTAGAATTGCCATTAAGGCACTAAAGCCAAAGTTACACCAAAATTTTTATTTGTGATTCTTAGAGTCCTGGTGACTTTGTGGCAATGACAATTCCATTGATGGAGTGCATAAAATCATCCCATTTCATTTTTAGTTTCGCTTTAATTTGTAATTTCTGTATTCAAACAACCTCAAGCCAAACCACTTTTCAATTTTGTACAAAATCCGATATTTGAGCTTCAAATTTGTTTTGGTTAAGTCAACTTCAACATTCCAGTTTAACCGGGTGATTCTCTGTTTCATTACTTCCGGGTGTGTCCCTTCAAAACGGGCAAGTGCATCGTATTTTCCACCGTAATCAAACTCCTGTTCTCCTGCTTTTTGCAAAGCTTCTGTTTCTGAAATTCCTGTGTAAAACTGTTTCACCGATTCGATTTTCTCCAGCATAAACCGGGGGTGGCGCACCCAGCCATAATGGAAAATTTCTGCATTCACTGCTGTAACTTTAAGTTTCTCACCATTTTTTCTGAACCCCTGCGCATCTCGGTACGACCGAATTGATTTGTCGTTTCTGATCACCCTGATTTCCTTTCGATACCAGTGCCGGCAATCACCAACATAATCGTAAGTTCCATAAAAATGACGGAAACCAAAAAGTAACCCGTAAACTTCTTTTCGGTTAACATTCTTCAACATAGATTTTTGAACTTCTTCCAGATATTTTTCATGCAAAACTTCATCGCCCTGAATATAAAAGCACCAGTCGAATTCGCTGGGAATGGCGTCAAACGCTTTGTTGGTTTCTGCCGCATAAACCGCCCCACCCTTTTTCAGGTTTTCATCCCAAACAGTATTTATTATTGTAATTTTTTCAGGCGAAATATTTTGAATGAGTTGAAGTGTATTATCCTCTGATTTTCCAACAGCCACAACAAATTTATCACAGATGGGCAACACCGATGTGATGGCTTCAACTATAGGAAAATCATACTTTTCAGCATTTCGGATAAATGTAAAACCGCAGACTTTCATAGATTAAGAATTGTCGGAAGTCCGGAGTCCGGAGACCGAAGCAGTGAAATTTTAAACTTACAATTTCTCATTTTTAATTGATTTTTCAGCAAAAAAATAAATCAAAAACTCAATTGCTCCAATCAGCATAAGTGCATTGCCAAGCAACTCCAATCCCTCTTCGGTGGCGGCTTTGGCAAGCCGGTAACTTTCGTCGTGGTAAAGAAGTTGCCAGAATTTCGAGCGGCCAAACAAACGGCTGAAAATATAGGTAATTAAAAGTCCCGGGAGAAACCATCCTGATGCAGGAACACTAAAAAACTGGATGGTTGAATCTTTAATCTTTTTGATGTCGCGAACGAATAACCAAACAAAAAATGCAAAAACTACAAGAACTGGGAAAATCCATTTACCGACTAGAAAATTGAATTCGCGGATGAACGACATCAAAAAAAACAGTGAAATGAGATTTGAAACGGGTTGAATTGCACGCCATTTTAAACCCAGCCATAAATAAAAACCAAAAAGTACTAAAAGAATCACCTCCTGACCAATTTCAGTGAAAGTTATTTCACCGAAATATCCGTCTTCCAGTGGGTGCGCTGCATCAAAAAAAATGGCTTCTGCAACACCATAAATAACCAATGAATAAACAATAACACGAATGGCAATAAACAGTGGCGAGTAGATTTTCATTTACATTTTTTTGAAAAGCTAAAATTAAACTTTTTAGCACAAAAAAAGCCGGAATTCAAATAAACTCCGGCTTTCAGTATTTTAATTGAAATTATTTTTCAGGTGCAAGTGCCACGCTGATATAATTTTTGAAATCAAACAAATCGACAAAAGCCTTTTTAGTTGAATCAACAGTAACGTTTTTAACCAGAGTATCATGATTACCATATTCAGAAAAATCGCCGTTTTTAATATAGTAAGTGTTACTTAAAATGCCCATCCAGAAACCGTTCTCACGCAGGGCAACTTCGCGCTCGCGCACCATTTTTTCCTGGGCTTTGGCTACTTCTTCGGCAGTTGGACCATTATTTTTATACTGTGTGATAATGTCGAAAACTGTTTTTTTCAATTCATCCAGTTTTTGGGGAGATGTTCCGTAAGCTACTGTAATTGTATATTCTTCATCAGGAAATTTTGTTGAAGAAGGACTTGCATCGATTGAATAAACGCTGCTTTTATCTTCGCGGATAACTTCAAGTAAACGGGTTGAAAGAATCTTTCCAACAGCATCCAGTTGAATCTGGTTTTGCGAATTGTAATCAAAATCGCCATGAAACACGATGTATTGAATACTTTTATCTTCCTCTCCCCTTTTAACCACTTTTTCAATTACTCCGTTTGGTTTTTCAATTCCCAAATCAACCCATTTTTCTTTTTCAGGAACAGAAGGAATACCTCCAATATATTTTTCAACCAGCGGTTTAAATTCGGCTGGATTGATATTTCCTACGAAAAAGAATTTAAAATCGGCAGCATTTTTAAAACGTTCCTTGGTAATTTGCTGAATACGTTTAAAATCGGCTTCCTGCAACAATTCTTTAGTCATTGGCCGGGCACGTTCGTGGTAATTGGCCATAGTCACACTCATTGTGTCCTGAAAGGCAGATTCGGGCGATGCAGCTTTGTTTTCGAGCATTCCCGACATGCGGGTCATAAACGACTGGTAACTGTTTGCATCGAAACGGGGTTCAGTAAAATAGAGGTAAAGCATTTGTAATAAAGTTTCCATATCTTTTACCGACGAACTGCCGCTAAAACTTTCGCGAAGCTGACTAATTCCCGGAGAAAGACTGAATACTTTATCCGACAGCATTTTATCGAGTGTAATTTTATCAAACCCTGCAATTCCGCTTAATTGTAAAACATCAGTTGCAACATCAGCCGAAACATCGTCTTTCATTCCATACAACGAGTTTCCACCCGGACTCCAGGCACTGAAAAGTATTTCATCGTCTTTAAAATCGGTTGTTTTATATACTACTGTAGCACCGTTTTCGAGCACCCACTCCACTGCGTCCACTTTTTCAAGTTTCTTTTCCGACTTTACTTTGGTGCCAACTGGCTCATATTCCATAAGCGGAACATTGGTAACTACATCCTGGTAAGGCTCAATTTTCATATTTTTCACCTCATCGAGAACAGCGAAAATTTCGGCTTCGTTTGGAACTTTTGAACCTTCAATTTCGGGAGCTGCAACAACCACCACGCGGTTTTCATCGGTTACCCATTTCGCTGCCAACTCATTAATTTCGGCAACTTTAATTCCAGGTAAAAAAGCCTTGAAATATTCAAATTCATTTTCAATTCCCGGAAATGGCTCTTCTGTCAATAAAAAATTACGTTTGTATTCTTCTGCGTAGTTTATCGACTTTTGGTTATTCCGTTCATTAAATGCTTTTTCAATATTATTCAAAACAGCTGTTTTTTGCCTTTCAAGCTCACTTTCTGTAAAACCAAACTGGCGGACACGCTCGTTTTCAATCATTACGGCCTTTATTCCCTCGTCAATTCTTCCATTATGAGCAACAGCTATTGACTGGTAAACACTTTTTGGACCGAATAATTCCGAATAACCAGATTGCGCCATCAAAAAAGGAGGTTCTGGTTGCTGCAATTTTTCCGACAACCGATTATTAATCATGCCGTTGTATAGACTTTCCTTAATCGATTCGCGGTAATCCGCCATAGTTTTCGATTTTTCGAGCGGATGCTTGTAAAACATGTAAGTAATCGGATACTGAGCTTCCTTGTCAGTAACAATACTGGTTAGGGTTTCCTTGTGGTCAGGAATATCAAAATATTTTTTAGGACGAGGGTTAATTGCAGCCGGAATAGCTGAAAACTTTTCCTTCACTGTTTTCACCATTTCTTCCTGGTTAAAATCGCCAACAACCACAACTGCCTGCAAATCGGGGCGATACCAGTCTTTGCGAAACCGGCGAAGTGCATCGGGCGGACAGTTGTCAACAATCTCCATTTTTCCGATTGGTAGTCTTTCAGCATATTTTGAATTATGAAGAAAAACCGGCAGCCATTTTTGTAGCATTCTGTTGTTTGCATCTCTTCCACCTCGATATTCTTCATGAATAATTCCACGTTCATTATTGATTTCCTCGTCAGAATCTGTATTCTGGCAGGCCCAATCGTATAAAACCTGCAACCCTTTTTCCATAAATTTCGCCGAATCGAGCGGCACTTTCAGCATGTAAACCGTTTCGTCGAAGCTGGTGTAAGCATTTATTTCCGGTCCAAATTCCATCCCAATCGATTCGAAATAACTGATCAATTCGTGCTTTGGAAAGTTTTTTGTACCGTTAAATGACATGTGCTCTGCAAAATGCGCAAGTCCCTGCTGGTCATCATCTTCGTCGATTGAGCCTGCTTTAACTACAAGAAAAAGTTCTGCCCGGTTTTTGGGATTTTCGTTAGCGCGAACATAATAGGTCATGCCATTATCCAAAACACCTTTGCTTACTTTCGGGTCCTGAGGAATCACACTTTTTAAATCGAAATTGGTTTGAGCTGTCAGTAACATTGTACCGAGCATCAGGAGTGAACTTAATAATAGTTTCATTTTTGTTTGTGTTATATTTTTAAAAATTGGTCTCTGATATTGGACATGAATTACAACAATTTATTCAACAATAGGTTGAATGGCCTGGGCAAAAGCATCATTTTCGTTGGAGGGTAAATTTGGATAACGATGTTTAATCTCTTCCGGTGAATTTTCAGTTAAAAACGAGTGAGCCGTAAATTCAAGCAAATCGAAATCATTGTAATCGTTGCCTAAACCAAGAGTGTGTTGGTTGTCAATTTCGAGAATTTCGCAAATGTGCCTGATTCCGTTGCCTTTCGAAACTGAATGATGAAAAACTTCGGCCCAAATATATCCCTTAGTTATGGGTGATGAAGCGCGAATTACCCTGATTTCGTTGCAAACTTTTTCTATTTCTGATTTTAAAACTGAATAGCGTTCTTCATTTTCGGGAATGATTAAAAGAAACTGGCACATTTCGGTTTCGGGCAGGTTGTGAACATCGAGTTCGTAAGCAAATGCCTGGTTGTACGAGAAATACCGTTCAAATTCCTCGCAAGTGTTTTCTCCCCTGAAATACCAATGCATGTGATTTTCCGGAGTCGGGAAAAAGGCATGAAAATTCAGTTTTTGGCCGATTAAAAAATGTAATAATTTTTGAACCGATTGTTTGGTGATATTCTGACTATAAATATGCTGCTGATTTTGCCAGTCGAAAACACCGGCGCCCGAAGAATAAACTACAAAATCGAACGGAACATCGGAATTGATTACATCCTGTACTTTTTTTATGTTCCGGCCGGTAGCTGCCACCCGTATAATGTTTCTATTACCCAGCAAATGCAATGCTTCCAGATTTTTCGGACTGATTGAATGGTCGTTTTTCAGAAACGTACCATCCAAATCAGTAGCTACAAGTTGAATATTTTTAAAATTTGTAATCAATTTTTATGAAATGATATTTCCCCCGAATTACGCAAAATATTTCTTACTATTTTTGCCTAAAGTTAAATTCACCGAAACAAAAATGATTTTAACCAAACATTATTAATCTTAAAGATTTATTAAAATTGAAAAAATTCAAATCTCCATTATTGCTTTTATTTGGTTTAATCAGCTTGTTTTTAACTACAGGTTGTCAGAAAGACGATGACACTGAATTTCAATTTGGAGAAATACAAACCGGCTTTGGAACAGTTACAGTTTATCAGGCAGAAACTAATGGCTTTCTAAACATTCAGTACGATACCAATAGTTTTGGTGCAGAACACAAGGTAATTGTTTATTCAGATAATAATGAGAATCCTTCAACTGTTATTGGGTATTTAGTTACCAGCGGAACCATGATTCTACCCATAAAAAAGGACGATTTTTGGAAAGTAGAAGTAACTTATGCCGGAACAATTAATATAACTTTTACTCCAATAGTTATTAACTGATGATTTCTATTCACCATTCAGAATTATAGATACAAAACGTTATTTATAAGATAACCTGTGTTACTATCTCCGTTCCGATAACAATTTAAAAAGTCTCTCATTGATGTAGTAATTTCCTGTTCCTATTTTTTCTTTCTTTAATACCCCGTCTTCTGCCAGTTTATTGAGGTAGATCGCAGCAGTAATCCTCGAAACACCTAAATCGTTTACAATAAATTCAATTTTAGTGTAAGGATGTTTAAAAAGATTATTCAGTAATTCCTGACTATAAAACTTATAATTATTACGCAGCAGGTGTTTATATTCCATCATTAACTCTCTTATTTGAATTATCAAATCAATTGTTTCCCTTGAAGTTTTTTCAATTCCTCTAATCATGAATAAAAGCCATTCCTCCCAATTTTCCTTCAGCCTGATTTCCTGAAGTAACCGGTAATAATCAGATTTATTTTGAATAATGTATTTGCTTAAATATAAAATTGGAAGATTTTGCAGGTTTTCGGTAATCAAATACAAGATATTGATGATTCTTCCGGTTCTTCCATTCCCATCGTAAAACGGATGAATACTCTCAAACTGATAATGAATAATTGCCATTTTTACCAAAGGGTCAAAATCACATATCGAAGGGTCATTTATAAATGTTTCCAGATTAGACATCAA
Source organism: Draconibacterium sp. (assembly GCA_041737765.1). Taxonomy (GTDB): domain Bacteria; phylum Bacteroidota; class Bacteroidia; order Bacteroidales; family Prolixibacteraceae; genus Draconibacterium. Next base: position 52,997 of record JBGSRA010000025.1, read on the forward strand.
CCTGTTAATCTCCTCAAAATCCTGGGGTGGCGTATAAATTGTTTCTCCTGTTGACGAATTTTTAAGTGCAGTTCCCGGAAGTTTTCGAAAACCTGCATTATTCCCTTCCAATTCTTTTTGAATTTCGAGTATGATTCTGTTAGTAATCAATCCATTTTTTTTAACCAGCTCAAAACCTTTTTTTAAAGCTGAAATATAGTTTTGAACCTCTTTCGCCCCTGCCGTTTTAGCATAATCAAGGTTTATTTCTGATTTATATAAATCGTCGTGTGTGGTTATGATATTTTCAATTTCGGAGCTGTCCTTGGCTTCCTGTAAACCAAGTGTATTTATAAGTATATTCTGGTTTGAGATTGTTGTTGCAATTCCTTTTAATTCGGCTAGGGCAGCATGTGCCGAAGGAAGACTTTTTAAAACTGCCTTCGATTCAATATCAATTGTCAAAGGAAGTTCTTCCAGTTTCCAGTTTGTTTCTGCAATCATATGTATAGATTTTATGAAAATCTTTACAAAGATATTTATTCTGTAAAGAAAAACTAATTTCCTTTACAGATATTGCGTGAAATGTACAGAATTTTCATTTTTACGAACACATTTGGCATAACATGGTTTTGCAATTTTTTGTACCTTCATCAGCATTAAAAGAAACCGATATCAACATTTTAAACCAAAAAATCATGGAAAAGGAAATCACAAAACTGTTTGAAAATCAACAAAACGAAAAGACCAGCCGTCGTGAATTTATGAGAAAACTGGCCATTATTACAGGCAGTACAGCAGCAGCGCTCACGATAATGCCAATTCTGGAAAACAACAAAATAACTGCCGCCGAAAAAAATGAAAAACTTGCCGAAGTGGTTTCGAAAATGATCACCTACCCTGCTGCCACCGGCGAAATGAAAGCTTTTGAAGCGCGACCCAAAAAAGGGAAGAAATTTCCGGCTGTAATTGTAATTCACGAGAACCGAGGACTGGTGCCACACATAAAAGATGTTACCAATCGCATGGCTGCCGAAGGATTTCTGGCTTTGGCACCCGATGCGCTTTCGCCGGTTGGCGGAACACCTGAAGATATTTCGAATGTGGGTGAATTGTTTAGACAATTAAAACCAGAAGAAACCACCAAAAATTTTGTTGCTGCAGTGAAATACCTGAAAACGCACCCGAATTCAAACGGCAAAGTGGGCTGCACCGGTTTTTGCTGGGGTGGCGCAATGACCAACAATGTTGCAGTGAACAGCCCCGATTTGGATGCCGCAGCTCCTTACTACGGAAGTGTTCCAAAAGCTGAAGATGTTGCAAAAATTAAAGCGCCAATTCTTGCACATTATGCCGAAAATGACGACCGTATTAATGCCGGAATTCCTGCTTTTGAGGAAGCGTTGAAAGCCAATAACAAGGACTACCAGATTTTCAAATATCCGGGAACCGGTCATGCTTTTAACAACGACAGTAATCCGGAGCGCTACAACGAAGAACAGGCAAAAATTGCATGGAAAAGAACAGTGGATTTTTTTAAGGAAAACCTGAAGTAGATAAGAAGAACCATACAGGCACATAAAACACATTAGATTTCTACGTGCCTATGTGGTTAAAAAAAATTGTTACTCCAGAAAAAACGCCCCAACCGGAAACGCTCCAACCAAATGCGATTTCACCAAACTACCCGTTGATGAATAGATATCCATCTTTCCTGCGCCTGTAACAGTGGGCGCAGAAAAAACATACACATTATCATCATACGGATTTACACCAATTCCGGAAACTCCTGAAATTCCATTTATCAAATTGTTTGTGGCAAAAGTTTTTGAAGCCACATTAAATTCTGCAATTGCGCCTGTTAAATTCCAGTTGGCGTCGTAATCAGAAGTTATTACATAAATCTTTGTAAAATCGTCATTTGCCTGTAAAACTGAACCGTAATTGCTGCTAACATTGTCAATTTTAAAAGTCGATTCAAGTTTGGCAGTTTTGGTATTAATATAACCAATTCCTGTTTCAGTTGAAAAGTTGTTGTAGGTACTTACCAAAGTTACATACAGATTTTCGCTGTTATCTTTCACAAAATATGATGTTACAGCCGGTGTTGGAATATAGGAGACAACCTCCGATTTTAAATCGATTACACCAATACTGTCCTTATAATTCAATGCAACAAAGAGTTTTCCATTGGCAATTTCCATTCCTTCGGGTCCTCCGGGAAGGCTGATTGTTTTCTCCACTGAATTATTTTTAATGTTGAATTTTGCGATGTACGATCCCGGAAATTTCGACCAGTCGGGGTTTGCACCTAAACACGAAATGTAAAGATAATCGCCACTAGCAACGCTAAATCTGGGATTATTTAGTTGTTCAGAAACCCCATTTTTTGATTGCTTCAATAAAGGGTTCAAAGTAATTAGCTGGTCACTTGAATTTCCGATTAAATAAATACTATCGTTGTATGGATATGCATATTGAATATTGGAAAGCAATTCCCTTCCACCATTTTGATTTTGGTCGTAAAAATTGGTCATCACATCATTGTGATAATCATACTTCGAAATGCTGGCTCCCCCACTTCCGTAATTACCGTAGTTTACAATGTAACATCCTTCAACCAGTTCTCTGGGAAACGGATCGTCAATTACGTTATTATCACAACTATTAAATGTAATAAGTGCAAACAAAATCAAACTAAAAAAGAAAGGTTTTTTCATCATTGTAATTATTAACAGGTTATAAATTTGAGTTTAAATCATATTTCAAACTAAGTCTGAATGAGCATCCGGGCATCGCATAATATTTTTCATTCTGATAATCAGCATTCAGAAAATTGTTTGATGAGATGGTAACATCAAAATCGTGCTTCTTTAGATCGAACAGATATCCAATGCCACAATTGGCTACTACAAAAGCAGGGAGTGTATGCCCAAAATCATCGGTATAACGCCATCCGGTGTATTGTCCGTCAGCAAAAATCCGCAACATTTTGTATTTTAATCCAACAGAAGCGTTTCCCATGTGTAATGGCGAATAATTCATCTGGCGGTTTAATAATCCGTTTTCTTCTACATTTTTTACTGGTTTAACGGGATTGAAGGTGTAATTTAAAGCAAAATCAACAACTACTTCACCAATCCGCCGGCAAGTATTCGACTGAAATTCAATTCCTTTACTTACCACTTCCAATACATTCTGAGCCTGCCACACGCCAAAATTCCGCCATTCAATCCAGTTTTCAACATCCATGTAAAAGGCATTCAAACCCAATGTTGTTTTGCAATCGCCATTTTCGGTATAAAATACAAGTCCCAGTTCGGCATTTTTTCCCGATTCAGGCTGTAAATCCGGGTTTCCCTGAGTACCCCAGTACCGATCGTTAAATGTTGGAATCCGGTAGCTTTTTGCCAGTGCAGAGGTCAGTTTTAAAGTTGATACACTTCCGGTTCTGATAGCGTATTCAGCTCCAAACGAAGGTGTAAACGGAGCCTTGAAATTGGTAACAAACATTTGTCGCAGATTAAATGAAATTTTCAATGCCCGGGTTATCTGGTAAAATGAGGAAAGGTAAAGATCGACCTGCTGCTCAAGTTCGATTACTGAGTCGGAGTAAGTATAAACATCGGGTTTAATATATTTATAGGCAGCGCCGGCTTTTAAACCCAAACCCGAAGAAAAACCGGTTGACGCTTCAACCTCAGTAAGTATCCTGTCGGAACCAATCTGTTGATTTTCATTATTATCATACATCTGCATGTCATGCACATATCCTGCCCCGGTTTTAAAATTGATTTTATGTTCATTGTTTGTATAGTCGGCCCAAATCCGCATATTTTGATCGTTTATCATCTGTGTTCCGGTGTAATGATAGTTGGATTGCATATTGGGCTGAACCTGGTATTGACTTTTTGCAAGCCAAACCGACGATTTAAAAAACTGCTTTTTACTAAACCTGTAATTCAACTCCTGCATTAATCCATGGTTTTGTGTTGAAGCGCCATGCTGAATATCACGAACTGCGCCAGGGGTTTCAACATTACCTGTGTAATAATTATTGAATGGGAAATCATTTTCTTTCTGATACCAGTACATGCGGGTAACCGATTCCCAGTTTCCGTTTCCGGTAAAAACCTTTGTACCTGCCAGAAATTCACCAAACGAACCTGTTGAAGTTTTGGCAGCTACTTTTACGCCATCTGTCCATTCATGGTCAAGTGTCAGATAAATAGCGCCACCAATTGCTCCCGAGCCGTTAATGGTTGATGAACTGCCATATTGAACGCTGATTCCGTCGAACAAATACATTGGAATGCTGGATAAATTGGATTGACCAAGCGATAACGAATTCAGATTTATTCCACCAAAATTTATTGAAGTATGACTGGCCGAAGTACCGCGAAAGTGAATGGTTGAAAGACCGCCGGCATCAGATTTTATGTAAACGGGTGTAAACCGGCGAAGCACATTTTCAATGCCACCTTCCTGCGAAAGTTGAACCTGACCGGCAGGTATTTTTTCAATTTTTGCACCCGACTGGTATTTACGAAGTTCGCCAAAAGTAACCACCTCGTCGAGTAAAACCGTGTCGAGCAGTGAATGAGCTACTTGTCCACTAACTGAATAACAAATAATCACTAATAAATAAAAAATTATAAACCTCCTCATCGATAAAAATTAAAGGAGCTTTAGATAATCGGTGAAAAATACTGGCAATATTTCTCAAGCTTTTTATCCCGAAGCTTAAATTTATTTCATTTGAATTTATGGCAGGTCTTCTGGCTTGTCCCTTTTACTGATGCCTTCCCGTCCCGCTTCAGGCGTGACAGTGGCTTTGTAGTTCAGTAAAAATGGTTGCTACATGCAACCAGGACTTACAGCTGCGGGTACAGCTCAGGTTTTACACCTGATTCCCTTTTTAATCCCGTTCACGAAAAATGAACTTTTGAACCTAAATTCGGTGGCAAAGATAAATGGATTTTTGAAATGCAGTTGCTATTGTTAACAGATTTCCGGATTTGTTGAAAAGAAGAACAGACGGGAATAAGAGATTGGTGGGGACTGATTGTGATTTGTGGTGAGTAATTCTGATTTGTAGTATCTGATTGTGATTGTTGGCGATTTGTAGAGATTGGTTGTGATTGGTTTCAACAAATCTCCATTAATTTCAATCAATCTCTTTCTTAATCTCAATCAATCTCTTTCTTTTTAAACCTTCTTCATCGTTTTTTCAGAAACCAGGAAAACAACAGGTTTACCTGAAACGGGGTTGGTGCGTGTAATTACAACCGTATCGTAAACGGCTTCAATATCCATGTAATTCAGCACTTCGTGGGGAGTTCCCATCTTCCGCAAGGTTCCTTTTTGCAACATGATAAGCGAATCGCAATACTCACCGGCAAGGTTCAGGTCGTGAATAATCATTAAAACTGTCAGTCCAAGGTTTTCGCTTAATCGGCGGATTAAATTCAAAATCTGAACCTGGTGGGTAATGTCGAGGTGAGATGTTGGTTCATCGAGCAAAAGCAATTGCGGCTCCTGTGTTAATGCGCGTGCTATTCCGGCAAGCTGCTGTTCACCGCCACTAAGTGCGTTCATGTTTTTATCGCGCAAATCGGAAACCCCTGTTAACTCCATGTATTTCGTGGCAATTGCAATATCTTCACTGGTTTCGAAAAACTGAAACTGGCGCTGGTACGGAATCCTGCCCATTAATATATATTCCTCCACCGTCATGTTTCCAACCTCGATGTTTTGGGTAACTACGGCAATATTTTGAGCTTTTTCCTTTAAACTCATTTTCTGAATTGAATTTCCATTCAGTTTTGAGTTCCCGTTTATGGTTGGCAGTTCACCTGAAATTCCTTTGAAAAGTGTAGTTTTGCCCGAACCATTCGGACCAATTATTCCAACAAACTGTCCTTTTTCGATTTCAAAACTCAAATTATTCAGGACAAACCTCGCCGGATATCCGCACGAAAAATTTTCTATTTTGAAAAAGTTGTCCATCAATTTCAGACTTTTAGATATTAGTCCCGATAATTATCGGGATGAGTATTGAGAAAAGAATTAAAAATTGCCACGAAAACTCAAAAGCACTAAAACTCACTAAATTTATTTTTTGTGCTACTTTGTGATTTTGTGTCTTCGTGGCCAAATCTTCTTTCGATACATCAACATCATAAAGTTCAGTATCATATTTATTCCGGCTTTCAGGTATCATCTAATTCAATTTAAAATGAGACTTTGAACGACTAAGCACCACAATAAAAACCAATCCGCCAACAAAACCGGTTATTACACCAATTGGTAATTCGTTGGGCGAAATAATGGTTCTCGCCAATGTATCGGAAAGAATAAGGAAAATTGCACCACCCAGAAACGAACTTCCTATAATAATCCGGTAATCGTTGCCAATAATTAACCTGATGATGTGGGGAATTACCAGCCCAACAAAACCAATCACTCCAGCAACAGAAACGGCAACCCCTGTTAAAAGCGATGCAATCAGAAACAGCAGCTTTATAGTTACACTTGTATTTATGCCGAGGTGTTTGGCTTTTACTTCACCTAATCTAAGCGCATTTAATGACCGTGCAAAAAAATAGGATAAAACCAGTCCCGAAAAAGCTGAATAAAATGCAATTCGAATCAACAGTATATTCAATTCATCGAGCGAACCCATCACCCAGAAAACAATGCTTTGTATATTGTCGGTTGTGGTAATCGACATCAGAAACATCATTGCCGACGAGGATACAAAACTTACCATTACTCCAATCAGCAACATGCTGTTAATGCTCAGTCCTCCCCTTCTCATACTCAGAAAATAAACCAGAAAGAGCGTGGCAATTGCACCGCTAAAACCAAAAACCGGTAAAACCATGTAACCTGCTGCCTGAATTCCGAAAACAATTGCAACTGCAATTCCAAGTGCGGCACCACCCGAAATTCCCAGCGTATAAGGTTCGACCAGTGGATTACGATAAATACCCTGCAAAATGGCGCCCGATAAACTCAATGCACCTCCAACCGAAATGGCCAAAACCAATCGTGGAATCCTGATTTTTGAAAGCACAGTATATTCCATGCTTTCCTTATTCGACAGTATTTCAGGAAGTTGTTGCCACGAAATTTTTACTTCGCCAGATGAAAGTGAGATAACAATAGAAATGACCAACAATAATATGAGCGCCATTAGAAATAGAAACCATTGTATATATTTCTTCTGCATGACAATTTATTGGTTTACAAATTTTACAACATCGGTAAATGCTTTCATAAAATTCACAGGCGTTGGACTGCAGGCCGTTTCAGAATCAATCAGAAATATTTTGTGATTTTTGGCGGCATTTAAACCTGCATAACTTTCCCATACTTCTTTTTCTTCAGCACCAAAACCACCCATCGTTGCAACAATAATTACATCGGGATTTTTCATTAAAACACTTTCTCTTGTTACTGATCCTTTTTTCAAACCGTTGGCAATATTTTCGCCGTTACACAGTAAAATAAAGTCGTTCATAAAAGTGTTCTCAAGCACCGTAAATATTGGGTTCGACCCCAGTTGAAAGAAGATTTTTAACTTTTTGGGATGAACAATACATTTCTGTTTTAGACTGTCAACTTCATTTTTTGTTTGCCTCACGACGTCAATGGCTTGTTTTTCATTGCCTGTAAGTTTTGCAATCTGAATGGTTTGATCGCATATTTCAGTAAAATTTTTAGGTGTTGGAATTAAAACAACCTTTATTCCCAACCTGCGCATTGTTTCAATATCCTGAGGTTTGGTAAGTAACATGGCGAGCACCAAATCGGGTTTCAATTTCAGAATCTTTTCAATATTTACATCTACTGTTGAGCCAATTTGTTCTTTTCCATCGACAATGGCCTGTGTACAGAAACTGGTGCAGCCCACCAGTTTATTCTGAGCGCCAACCAAATAAAGTGTTTCAGTAATTGACGGAGCAAGCGAAATAACCCGGTTGACAGGCTGTGAAAAAGCTGAAAAAGTAAAAAGTAAAAAGTAAAAAGTAAAAAGCACTTTCTCCATTCTCAGGAAAACATTCAAGTTGTACAGTCCTTTATTTTTAATCGAAATAAGCCTCATTCAATAAAATAAATTACCAGGAAAAAGTGTAGAATCAGTTTTAGTGATTCACTAAACTTTGTTCCCGAAGTTTGTTCATCAAAAATTTTGGCTGGCAGGTCTTCTGACTTGTCTTTGATTTGTTGCCTTCCCAATCCCGGTTTATCGGGAAAAGTGGCGTGAGTAACAATCAAATTACAGACTTACAGCTGCGGGCACAGTACCGGATTTGCACCGGATTCCCTTTAAGCGAAAAACATTCGCAACCAACCGGTGCAAAAGTAATTTTTAAAACCAAGAACTGAAAAACAAAAGTGCCTAATTTAAGTTTTAGTTGGGGTTTTGTATTTTGGACTTTTGGGACAGGTAGGACAATTGACAATTTTACAATTTGTCATTTTATCTATTCTAGCACTATAGCATTCTCGCATTCATGCATTCTAACATTTTCGCATTCATGCATTTTCCTCATTATATTGAATATCAACCAAAAATAAACCCTGGGGTGGAACAGAAGTTCCGGCAGCTCCCCTATCCTGTTTGTCAATTATATTTTTGAAATCATCGGTTGTAATTTTCCCTTTGCCAACTTCGAGTAATGTTCCAACAATGGCGCGAACCATATTCCGAAGAAAACGGTCGGCTTTTATGGTAAAAACAAGCTGCCCGTTCTCCTGTTTCCAGGCTGCTTCATAAATTTTACAGTTGTTTGTTTTTACATCGGTGTGCAATTTGCTGAAACTTGTAAAATCATTGTAATAGAATAATATCCGGGCGGCTTCATTCATTTTGTCAATATCCAGAAAACCTGTATAAAGAAATGCTGTTTCAGTTTGAAATGGGTTTTTTTCAGTCGAGATAAAATATTTATAAGTTCTTGAAATGGCACTGAATCGTGCATGAAAATCATTGTCAACTTTCCTTATTTTCTGAATTGCGATATCATCTGGCAAAAACCGGTTAAGGTGATAAACCAGCTTTTCAAGTTCAACTATTTCATTTATAACTTCGAAATGCAAAATATAAAATGATGCATGAACACCGGTATCTGTGCGGCCGGCGCCAACAACAGAAACATTTTCGCGTAAAACTGTCGATAATGTTTTCTCCATAACCTCCTGAACCGAAACAGCATTTGGTTGTATTTGCCAGCCAAAATAGTTAGTTCCTTTATAACTCAATTGTAAAAAATAACGAATCACATTTATGATTTTTTTTCGAATTCAAAAGTAGAAGAAAACCTCTGAAATCAAATATTTAGTTATTTAACTTATTCATTTTTTTCAATTTATAGACACGATGTCAACACGTTAACAATATTTTTTATAAATTCAGCCCGAAATTTACAAACCCATTTGTATGAAACGCTTATTAACTATTTTACTTATTTCGATTTCATTGATTTCTGAAGCACAAAACACCATGTATTTCATGGACCGTTTACCACAAAACATCGCTTACAATCCTGCAATTATGCCAAAAATGGAATTCTTTATTGGATTGCCCGGTATTGGCGGGGTTTCGGCACAGGCATATAACAGCGGTTTTAACATTAATGAAATGGATGATTTTGTAAACAACCTTGATAACGATAATTACAATCCTGATGATTTTGTTAAGTCGATTGGAGATTACAACCTCTTTACCGGAGAAGCCAGTATGAATGTGGCTTCTTTTGGATTTAAACTGAAGGAAAAAAGTTATTTATCTTTTCTGGTTACGATGAACAGTTTGCTATTAAATAAAGCATCTTCAGACATTGCTTATATATTGGCCGATTTGGACAACCTTTATCCTGAAGATTTTCCAATTGTAGTTGATGATATTACGCTGGAAGGAAATGCTTATCTGAATTTTGGAGTTACTTACTCGCGAATTATTAACGAGCACCTGACGCTTGGCATTACTCCACGAATAAACTTTAACCAAGCAGGTATAAAAACAACTAACCTTTCATATAAAGTAGATTATTTTGAACAGAATATGAATTCTGATGAGGAGGAATACGTGCAAACCTATTCGGGAGAAGCTTTTGTAGGTTTGCCGGCAGAAATAAATCCTAATGCGGTTGATAATGGAGAGTTGGTTTTGGATGAAGGATTACTGCCAGAAAACTGGCAGGATGATATTACAATGGGCAGTGTTTTGCAAAATAAAAGTTTAATGGTAGATCTAGGTGCGATTTATCAGATTGACAAATGGACCTTTTCAGCCAGCTTACTGAATTTAGGCGCTTCGTCATTTCAAAATTATGGATACAAGTTAAGTGGCAACAGCGACAGGGTTTTGGTGAACGAAGAAGATAAAGTAAAAATCGGGATTCCGGCAAAATTTTATGCAGGAGCAATGCGGCAATTTTCGCCAAAATGGAATTATGCTCTTTTGTTCAATAATAATTTTTACAGTTCAGGTTCAGTAGCCACGGCAACAGCTTCATTAAACGGGTATATTGGTAGCGCACTTTCGACATCGATTAGTTACACCGCTGGTTATAAATACGATAATCTGGGAATCGGGCTGAGATTCAGGTTTCTTCCGGGAACGGATTTATATTTTGTAACCGATAATATAATTCAGGCATTCAACTACAAAAATGCATACCGGCTAACAGCAGCAGCAGGTATTAATATATCGATTGGGATAAAAGATGAAACGATGATTCGTGAAGAACTGCCGATTGAATCAAAATAAGAAAAACTCATTTATTTATTAAATTAAATTCCTCCTAAAATTTCAAAACAAACTGAAAAACTGTCAGAATCGTAAATTACTGAATCACAAAAAGTTTTTTCATTTATTCTTTCCTGACACTGACAACCAGACGTTTAACTTCAAATTTTTGTCAGTTTTTTGCCTTTGGTATTTTATTTGATTTAAAGCGAGTATTGAATTAAAGTTCATTTATTTTTTAAACCATTTAAAGTATAGGAGGAAAAAAGTCATGTTAGCAAAAAGAAACGAAAATTATCTTCCATCATTCTTTGACAGGTTTTTGAACAATGAATTGATGGATTGGGGACACTCGAACTATTCGAGCACAAATACTTCTTTACCGGCAGTAAACGTTAAGGAAACCGCTGATGATTTTGTAATTGAACTGGCGGCCCCGGGTATGGAAAAAAAGGATTTCAAAATCAACTTCAAGAACAATGTAATTACCATTTCTTCGGAAAAGGAAAATAACACGGAAGAAAAGAAAGAAAACTATACCCGCAAAGAATTCAGTTACCAGTCGTTCCAGCGTTCGTTTACAGTACCTGAAAACGCAATTTTGAGTGACAAAATTGGCGCCAGCTACAACAACGGTATATTGCAGGTTACCTTACCAAAGCGGGAAGAAGTAAAACCGCAACCCGAAAGGGAAATTAAAATTGCTTAAATTATTGATTTGGATTTTAGTCGTCACCCGACTTCGAAGTCGGGTGACGACTTATTTAATACATAAAAGATTGTCTTTTGTTAACACACTATTCAACTTAATATAATTTAACAGATTTGTAGTTCTATATTCTTTGCAAACACTTAAATTCGCACCTTCGAAAAAACGAAATAATTAACGAGTTAATATATGAATCAGGCAGTTGATATTAGAGAATTAAACGAAAGAATTCAACGTGAGAGTTCGTTTGTTGATATGGTAACTTTGGAAATGAACAAAGTAATTATCGGGCAAAAACATTTGGTTGAAAGCCTTTTGATTGGATTACTTTCAAACGGGCATATTTTGCTGGAAGGTGTGCCGGGTCTGGCAAAAACCCTCGCCATCAAATCGCTGGCAAACACCATCAGCGCTAAATTTGCACGCATTCAGTTTACACCCGATTTGCTTCCTGCGGACTTAATCGGTACCATGATTTACAGTCAGAAAAAGGAAGAATTCTCCATTAAAAAAGGACCTATTTTTGCCAACTTTATTTTGGCCGACGAAATAAACCGTGCACCCGCAAAAGTACAGTCTGCTTTGCTGGAAGCCATGCAGGAACGCCAGATTACTATTGGAGACAATACATTCAAACTCGACGAACCATTCCTGGTTATGGCAACCCAAAACCCAATTGAACAGGAAGGTACTTACCCACTGCCCGAGGCACAGGTTGACCGTTTTATGCTGAAAGTTGTTATCAATTATCCGAAAAGGGATGAAGAACGCCAGATTATCAACCAGAATTTACTTAAACATTTTCCTGAAACATCAACCATTCTGAAAACTGAAGACATTTTAAAAGCACGCGATGTGGTGAAAGATGTTTATATGGACGAAAAAATCCAAAAATATATTGTTGACATTGTTTTTGCTACCCGCGAACCCGAAGAATATAAACTTGGGAAATACAAGGACATGATTTCATACGGAGCTTCTCCGAGGGCGGGAATCAGCCTTGCGCAGGCAGCAAAAGCTTTTGCTTTTATTAAGCGCAGAGGTTACGTAATTCCCGAAGATGTACGCGCAGTTTGCGCCGATGTAATGCGTCACCGAATCGGGTTAAGTTACGAGGCAGAAGCAAATAATATCACAACTGAAGAAATAATCACTGATATTCTGAATACTGTGGAAGTACCTTAGTAATACGAGAATGCTAGAATGAAAGAATAAAGAAATTTGGGTGATTGATAGTGATTTTGATAAAGCAAAGTGCAAAGAGCAAAGAGCAAGTTACTAAAGACCACTGGCATTTCTTCAACTTTAAACATTGAACATTGAACATTAAACTCTCTCATGGAGACAAGTGAACTGTTAAAAAAGGTACGAAAGATTGAGATTAAAACACGTGGACTGTCGCGGAATATATTCGCGGGAGAATACCATAGTGCTTTTAAAGGGCGTGGAATGGCCTTTTCAGAAGTTCGGGAGTACCAGTTTGGCGACGACATTCGTAAAATCGACTGGAACGTTACTGCCCGATACAGTCATCCGTACGTAAAAATATACGAGGAAGAACGCGAGTTGACAGTAATGTTGCTTATCGATGTAAGTGGTTCGCGTGAATTTGGTTCTTTCGAGAAACTCAAAAAAAATATTATTACTGAAATTGCTGCAATACTGGCTTTTTCAGCAATGCAAAACAACGATAAAATCGGGGTACTTTTCTTCTCCAATAAAATCGAAAAATTCATACCTCCAAAAAAAGGAACCAGTCACATTTTGCGCATCATAAGCGAGCTAATCAATTTTCAACCCAAAGAAAGGGGAACAAATATTCCTGAAACGCTGCGATACCTGACAAACGCTATTAAAAAAAGGTGCACGGCATTTGTGATTTCCGATTTTATGGACAACCACAACGACCTCGAAATGGCGCTTTCGATTGCAAATAACAAGCATGATGTGGTTGCTCTGAAAATATACGATGAACGCGAAAAGGAGCTTCCGCCTATTGGCCTGATAAAGTTAAAAGATGCCGAAACGGGTAATTATGTTATGGTTGACAGCAGTTCACCAAAAACACGAAAAATGTATTCAGACTGGTGGATGAAACATGTTGCAAACCTCGATGTTATGTTTAAAAAATGTGGTGTCGATTACACAGCTATGAATACGAATGAAGATTATGTAAGATCGCTGATGAACCTGTTTAAAAAGAGGTCATTAAAACAATAAAGGGAATGAAGTTCAGAATTAAAATAATCATCTCATTTTTTATCCTGCTATTCTCTGCCGGAATAATTCGGGCTCAGCAAACAAAAGCCACTGCCCGTATCGATTCGACTAATATTTTACTGGGAGACCAGATAAAATACTTTCTCGAAATCGAATATCCAAAAAATGCAACAGTTGAATTTCCGCAGATTGCCGATTCGCTCGAAAATTTAATCGAGGTTTTGGGAAAATCAAAAATCGATACAGTTGATTTGGAGAACAAAGCTTTTCTGAAACAAATCAGGTCATATACAATTACCAGTTTCGACAGCGGTAGTTACCGGATTGCACCCAGGTGGTTTAAAATAACCATAAACGATAAAACCGATTCGGTGCCAACAAATGGTGTTTCGCTGTTTGTACATTCAATGGCAATTGATACTACCAAAGGTCTCACCGATATTAAAATGCCTTACAGTGCACCAATTACTTTAAAAGAAGTTACTCCCTATATTTTGGGTATAATCCTTATTGCTGCCATCATTTTCTTAATTCTTTATTCGATTAAACGAAGGAAGAAAAACAAACCATTTTTTGCTTTACCAGTCAAGCCAAAAGAACCGCCTCATATTGTTGCTTTGCGTGAACTCGACCGTATAAAAAGTGAAAAAATCTGGCAGAAAGAAAAAACAAAACAATATTACAGCGAAGTTACGGATGTGTTGAGAAACTACATAGAAGACAGGTTTGAAATTAGGGCAATGGAGCAAACTACCGATGAGATACTTGATGGATTCAAATTTAGAAAAGACTTGCTGAGTGAAAAATCGTTTACCAATTTAAGCCAGATTTTGTCGGTTGCCGATTTGGTAAAATTTGCCAAATACAAAACATTGCCCGATGACGATAATCTCACGCTGGTAAATTCGTACTTTTTTGTAAACGATACAAAAAGAGAGGAACCTAAAAAATTAGAAGTTCCTGAAAAAACAGAAGAAAACAACACAGAAGAAAACTCAAAATAAAACAGGATGTTTGAAGGATTGACATTTAAAAACCCGGAATTATTCTACCTGCTGCTGGTAATTATACCAATGGCAGCCTGGTATATTTTCAGGCAGAAAAGAAATACCGCGAGCATCCAGGTATCGTCAACCGCCTCGGTATTTAAAGCGCCAAAAACAATCAGGCACTATTTACGGCATTTAATTTTTGTATGTCAGATGATTGCAATTGCCTTTTTTGTGGTTGTGCTTGCCCGTCCGCAGTCGTCGAGCAACTGGGAAAATGTAACTACCGAAGGGATTGACATTATCATTGCTCTCGATATTTCGAGTAGTATGCTTGCCCGCGACTTTTCGCCCGACAGGTTGGAGGCTGCAAAAAATGTGGCAATGGAATTTATTTCAGGACGCGAATACGATAGAATGGGACTTGTGGTTTTTGCCGGAGAAGCTTTTACCCAATGTCCGCTAACTACTGACAGGGCTGTTTTGCTGAATTTATTTAAAGATATTCAAAGCGGATTAATTGAAGACGGTACTGCCATTGGAAACGGCCTGGCAACTGGTGTAAGCAGGTTAAAAGACAGCGAGGCAGTTAGCCGCGTGGTAATATTATTGACCGACGGAGAAAACAACCGTGGCGAAGTAGCGCCAATGACCGCCGCTGAAATTGCCAAAACATTTGGTATCAGGGTTTACACGGTTGGAGTTGGAAGTATTGGCACAGCTCCGTATCCGGTTCAAACTCCTTTTGGAATTGAACTTCGCGATATGGAAGTTAAAATTGATGAAGATCTGTTAACCCAGATTGCCACAATAACAGGAGGACAATATTTCAGGGCAACCAGCAATAAAAAGCTGGAAGAGATTTATAAGGAAATCGACAAACTTGAAAAATCAAAAATCGATGTTCAGCAATACAGCCGTAAATCGGAAGAATTTCTGCCGTTTGCTTTACTTGGTGCCTTGTTTTTAATTGCAAGCTTGTTTCTTCGGACAACTATTTTTAGGAGTATTCCTTAATTGCGAAAAGTATGGAAATGTTCAGATTTGAAAATAGCGAATACTTATGGGGACTGTTGATCATTCCGCTGCTAACTCTCTTTTTTATTTGGTCGAGGATTACCCGGAAAAGAGCATTACGCCTTTTTGGAAACGAAGAGATACTAAAGTTTCTTATGCCTTTTGCCTCGAAAAGCCGCCCCATGTTTAAGTTTCTGATTTTAATGCTTGCTCTTGCTTTTATCATAACAGGAATTGCACGGCCGCAATATGGTTCGAAACTTAAAAAAATTAAACGTGAAGGAGTTGAATTGGTAATAGCGCTCGATGTTTCAAACAGCATGCTGGCCGAAGATATTCAACCCAACCGCCTCGACCGGTCAAAACTTGCGATTTCAAGATTGGTTGATAAGCTGAAAGATGACAAAATCGGACTGATTGTTTTTGCCGGCGATGCTTACACACAATTGCCAATAACTGCTGATTACAATTCTGCCAAATTGTTTTTGAATTCGGTAAACACCCAAATTGTTCCGAAACAAGGCACGGCGATTGGTGCATCCATAAATTTGGCAATTCGTTCATTTACACCAAACAGCAAGGCGAACAAGGCAATTATCGTAATTACCGATGGGGAAAATCACGAGGATGATGCAGTTTCGGCAGCAAAAAGTGCCGTTGAAAACAATATTGTTGTGCACACCATTGGAATGGGTTTACCGCAGGGTTCTCCAATTCCGGTATTGCGAAACGGACAAAAGGAATATTTGAAAGACAACCAGGGAAATGTTGTGGTTACCAAACTGAACGAAACCATGCTCGAACAGATTGCCGCCGCCGGAAACGGTGTTTATGTGCGTGCCAACAACGCCCAGGTTGGATTAAACACCCTTTTCGATGAAATTAACAAATTGGAAAAAACCGAGATGGAATCACTGGTTTATTCTGATTACGAAGACCAGTTTCAGTATTTCTTTGCTATCGGATTGATTTTAATTCTACTTGAATTTATTATTCTTGAAAGAAAAAACAAATTCTTAAAAAACATCAAACTGTTTGCAGTTAAATAAAGGTAAAATGAGGAGATTGATTTTTATAATAATATTTGCTTCGTTTTCTGTTGTGGCATTTGGCCAGAACGAAAGAAAACACGTTAGAAGCGGGAATAAAATTTATATGTCAGCGGTGAAGGATACAACCAAAATTGATACTGTAAAATTTGCCAATGCCGAAACCGAATACAGAAAGGCGTTGAATAAAAAACCCAACGACGTTAAATGGAATTTCAACCTTGCCGATGCCATTTATAAACAAGGCCGTTTTGACGAAGCGGCGGGAAAATTCGGCGAACTGGCAGATAAAATGGATATTCCGGAAGAAAAAGCAAGAGTATATCATAACATGGGAAACAGCCAGCTGATGAACTCAAAAGTGGATGAAAGCATCGATTCGTACAAAAAAGCTTTACGCCAGAATCCAACCGATTTGGAAACAAAATATAATCTTGCCTATGCACAACTGCTAAAGAAAATGCAGGAACAACAACAGCAAAACCAGGATCAAAACCAGGATAAGCAGGATCAGGATAAACAAGATCAGAATAAGGACAATCAGGATCAGAACAAGGATCAGCAAAATAAAGACCAGCAGGATCAGCAAAATAAGCAGGATCAAAAGCAGCAACAGCAGCAGCAAAACAAAATTTCGAAAGAAAATGCAGAGCAGTTACTGCAGGTTTTACAAAACGACGAACGTAATATTCAGGATAAAGTAAAAAAAGCTAAAGCTGCAATGGCAAAAAGAGGCAGAACTGAGAAAGAGTGGTAGGAAGAAGCTGGAAGTCGGAAGTCAGAAGTCGGAAGAAAGAGATTTTAAATACTGAAGGAAAAAGGAAGTTCGAAAATGAAAGAATTCATGCAAATTTGCAATCATTAATGTTTACAATATTTTTGTACAAACAGAAAATATGACAAGAAAACTGTTAACATATTTACTTCTCTTTTTTGCGGTGGTAACTGCAAATGCCGAACAAACCCGATTTACAATGAGCGCACCTGCTGCGGTTGAAGTTGGCAAACAATTCAGGTTGAGTTTTACTTTGAACGAAAAGGGTATCAATTTGAAACTCCCGCCCGGAATTGAAAGTAATTTCGACATTTTAATGGGACCAAGTACCAGCCAATCCTTTGTTTCGTCAAACATCAACGGACAAGTAACACAGGAAGCGACTTATGGTTACACATATATTTTAAGGTCGAAACAGGAAGGAACATTTGAATTGCGACCTGCTTCGATTGAAGTTGGAGGTAAAATTTTCGAATCGAATACAATAAAAATACAGGTTGTAAAGGCGCAGTCGAAACCCGTGCAACCGCAGGCTGGCGCTGGTGGAACCGCTGGAACCGGTGGAGACCAACAAACACAGGGTAGTCCGGAAAATGTTGAACTGGGCACCGACAATCTTTTTGTAAGAATTGATATGAGCAAACAAAATGTTTTCAAAGGAGAACAAATTGTAGCAACAGTTAAATTGTATGTAAATCCAAATATTCCGGTTGCCGGTTTCGACGAGGTAAATCTGCCTACTTACGAAGGATTTTACACACAGGATGTTGAAATTCCGCAACAGGTAAATTTTACCCGCGAAGTTTACGACAACAAAATTTACCAGGTTGGAGTGTTAAAGAAAACGATTTTATTTCCGCAACAAACCGGACGACTTACTGTTGAGCCTTTTACCATGGGATTACTCGTGCAGCAACAAGTAAAACAACGTAGTTTTTTCGACGATTTCTTTAACAGTTTCAGAACTGTAAAAGCAACTATTTCGAGTAAACCTGTTACCGTAAATGTAAAAGATATTCCAAAATCGCCCGCCGATTTTATGGGTGGCGTGGGAAATTTCAATATTACTTCAGACATCAGCAGTCTGGATGTTACCACCAACGATGCAGTTACGTTAAAAGTTACCATCAGTGGTTCCGGAAATATCAGGTTGGTTAATACACCAAAACTGCAGCTTCCCTCAGATTTCGAAATTTATGATCCAAAAGCAACTGATAATGTATCAGTAACAAACAGTGGCGTTTCGGGTACAAAAACCATCGAATACCTTTTCCAGCCAAGGTTTGAGGGTGAATATACAATTCCTGCAATTCCTTTTTCCTATTTTAATCCGGCATCCGGTTCATACGAAACAAAATCAACAAGCGCTTATCAGCTTCGGGTAAAAAAAGGTTCGGGCGACCAAACCGCTACGGTTGTTGGTTCATTGCGAAAAGAAGATGTTCAACTGCTGGGGCAGGATATCCGTTACATTCAGCAGGGTGATCCTGAACTGGAATTAAAAGGATATACATTTTTTGGAACTCCCCTATTCTACTTCTTATACGGAGGCAGCACATTTGCTTTCCTGTTGTTGTTTTTCATCTACCGAAAAAAAGCACAGGAAAATGCAAATATCGCTTTGATGCGAAACAAAAAGGCCAATAAAGTGGCTCAAAAACGGCTAAAAGCAGCTGCTGCATTTATGAAACAAAATAACAATGAAGCATTTTACGAGTCGGTTTTAAAAGCTTTCGAAGGATATCTGAGCGATAAACTTGGTATTCCAATCGCCGATTTAAGCCGCGAATCAGCAGTTGCCGGGTTACAAAAAAAGAATGTGGAGCAGACTGTTATCGACGATTTCGTTTCGGTTGTTGAACAGTGTGAGTATGCAAGATATGCACCTGCAGGTGGTTCTGAAGCCCGTAATGAATTGTACACCAAGGCGGAAACTACTATGGGACTGATGGAAAAACAAATTAAAAGGTAAAGGCAATGAAACGATATATTCTGATTATTTTAATTGCGATTCCAGGATTTATTTTTGCCCAGGATAATAATACCCAGCTTTGGGAAAAAGCAAACGCTTTTTACACAACCGAAGATTATCAGCAGGCAATTTCGAATTACGAACAGATTTTACACTCCGGACAGGAATCGGCTAAACTATATTTTAATTTAGGGAATGCATATTACAAAGCCGGTAATATGAACCAGGCTATTTTAAATTTTGAGCGTGCAAAAGTGCTTGCACCAAACGACGAAAATATCGATTTCAATATAAAAATGGCTAACCAGTTTGTGGTTACAAGCATTGAACCGCTTCCGTTGCCCTTTTTTATTCGCTGGCGAACATCTATAATTAATATGTATCCGTCTGATACCTGGTCTGTTATCAGCATTATTGCGTTTATTATATTTCTGGGTTTAATTGGATTGTTTATTTTCAGCAGAAACGTTTCAATTCGCCGCATCTCATTTTTGACGGGTATTTTAATGGTCATTTTTTCAGGATTTACTTACACTTTTGCCTCAAAGCAGAAAAAGAAAATTATGGAACGAAACAGTGCCATAGTTTTTTGCCCTCGCGTTACTGTTAAAAGTGCCCCCTCGCAAACCGGTACCGATTTGTTCCTTATATACGAAGGATTAAAAGTGGATATAACTGACAGCATCGGCACCTGGAAAGAAATAAAACTTGCCGATGGAAATGAAGGCTGGTTGCAGGATTCATGTATTGTGAAGATATAATTGGAATGTATTTCAAATATTAAATATTTCTCACAAACATATTTCGTCCTTTTTGTTTTGTATTCTATTGTAAAAATTTTCTGAAACCATACCTAACACACAACAAGGCAAACAACTGCTTTTTTTAGTATTTTTGTATTTCATAAAATAATTTGATTATGAAAACATTAACATTTAAGATACCTGATTCAGTGAATGAATTGGATTTTAAAATGCATTTGGCAGGTCAATTATTTGAAAAAGGAATAATGTCATCAGGACAAGCAGCGGAATTAGTAGGAATTTCAAAACGTGAATTTTTGGAAAATATTGGTAAATACGGGTTTTCAATATTTGGAGAAAGCCTGAAAGATATTAAATTTGGTATTGTCAAATAAGATAATTAACAGAATTATCCAAAAATTCGGAAGAAAATAATTAACTACCTTAATTTTTGTTAACCTCCATTTATCCTCTTACCTTTATTTTTTCTGAAAAATAAAATTATGGAATCTGAAATCAAACTGGCCGTATTAATCGACGGCGACAATATACCTTCTGCATATGTTAAAGAAATGATGGAAGAAATTGCCAAATACGGCAACCCTACCATCAAACGAATTTACGGCGACTGGACCAAACCAATTCTGGCAAAATGGAAAAACCTGCTGCTCGAAAATGCAATCACACCAATTCAGCAATATGGCTACACTACCGGCAAAAATGCTACCGACTCGGCCATGATTATTGATGCAATGGACATTTTGTACGGCGAAAAAGTGAATGGTTTTTGCATTGTTTCGAGCGACAGCGATTTTACACGACTTGCAACCCGTCTGCGTGAAGCGGGAATGAAGGTGTACGGAATTGGTGAAAAGAAAACCCCCGAACCATTTATTGTTGCCTGCGATAAGTTTATTTACATCGAAATCCTTAAAAATCAATTGAAAGAAGCGGACAATGCGCAAGTTCCGGACAAACTTGAAAAGAAAGTTGAAGTTGATAAAATAACGCCAAAAGTAATCAGGCTCATTTCTTCAACAATTTCCGATTTGGCTGACGAAGATGGCTGGGCATTTTTGGGCGATGTTGGAAGTTTGCTGCAAAAAAAACAACCCAATTTCGACTCGCGAAATTACGGGTTCGAGAAACTTACACCACTCATTAAATCGATTGATAAATTCGAAATCGACCAGCGCGACAGCTACAAGGGAAAGTTTAAGCTGATTTATGTCCGGAACAAAATTCAGACTGACTTACGGCAAAAAATAAAGAGATAGAAGGGAAATACTGTTTTTATTCAATATAAATAGTATTTGTCATTATTGAATCTTTCAAATTTTCGGCAATCGGCAAAAAGTAAATTGTAAATCGTTAAATTGTAAATAATTATGGTTTATCTGGTTGATTTCATTTTGTTCTCCATTCCAATCGTAATAATTTCATGGAAATCGCTTAAAAACAGGGAAGGACACGGATTTTACCGTTTTTTTAGCTGGGAAGCAATCCTTGTTTTGCTGACTTTCAATATCGAATTCTGGTTTACCGATCCATTTTCAATACATCAAATCATTTCATGGATATTGCTGATAATTTCACTTTTCATGGTATTTACCGGAATAATTACTTTGAAAAAGGGCAGGAAACCAAAACCCGCCCGTGAACAGGAAGATTTGTACGCTTTTGAAATGACTTCAGATTTGGTGAAAACAGGTATTTACAAATACATTCGTCACCCGATGTATTCGTCACTTTTGTTTCTAACCTGGGGAATTTACCTAAAAAGTCCTGATTGGATTTTATTTCCGGTGGCAGTAATATCCAGTGTGTTTCTGTTGCTCACTTCCTTTGCCGATGAAAAGGAATGTATCCGCTTTTTCGGTCAGAAATATATTGAATATATGAAAAAAACAACGCGTTTTATTCCGTACCTGTTCTGATTCGGTTAAAAATGGAAAACCCAATTAACAGCTTCTTCCTGGAAGTCGATTTTTTTTAAACATCAGTCCTTTACACATCGAACCGAAAAACCACTGCCTTTAAATGCCTGGGCTGGCTCAAATGAAGAGTTATCTTCATCCAGATTAAAGTTAATGCCAAATCCTTCACTTTCAGATGAAGACCAGAAATATCCGTAAAAATCCTCATCTTCCAAATATCCGTCAG
Organism: Draconibacterium sp.; assembly: GCA_041737765.1. Lineage (GTDB taxonomy): Bacteria > Bacteroidota > Bacteroidia > Bacteroidales > Prolixibacteraceae > Draconibacterium. The sequence goes on from JBGSRA010000025.1 coordinate 75,372, forward strand.
CAGTTATTTTACCCATCGGGTAACCTTCAAAACCACTTTCATTTGTACCCTCAGTTCCTGTTGTCCAGTAATATTCACTTTTAAGCTTTTTCATTGCCACAACCGGGCCTCCAAGCTGGCTGGCAAGCAAATTCCATTCAGCCAATGCGGGAATGTGCCATCCCTGCGGGGCTAAACCACGAGGATCTGTTACCGCGAACCAGTTATAATAAACTGACAATAAAGCATCATCTTCGTCATAAACAATATAGGAATATGCTGGGTTACCTTCTGCTTCAGCTTTTGCCCATTTTTCTTCGGTATTTGCAAGTTGAATGGTATCGCCATTTCTGAACGAATAAACTTGCAGATTTTCGGCCATCCAGATTTGGTTTGCGATTTTTACTGCCATATATTCAAATCCTGTACGGGAGTCAGTAAACTGTTCTGTCTGTCCAAACGATTTCATGGAAACTACAAAAACGGCCATTATAAATAAAAGTGTAGTAAGTTTCATTTTGAATAAGAGTTTAAAAATTATTTTCGATTTTTAATTTCTGTAAACATAAAAATTTACTTTATGTTCATAACCTCAAAGCTTTATACTATTTGTTTACCCAAAAAACTACGATAAACAAAAAGTATTATTACTTACAATTTTCACAATCATTGGAAATCTATCCTTTGTTGGTTATATTTATCGCGGTATTTGGTAAAATCGTAATTAATCGTGTGCTGTTTTTTTAATTGATAAAAATTAATGCTGAAAACACTTTATGAATGATTTTCTGGATCTTATTTCGCATGAATTTGCCCTGCCCCTTACAAACCCTGTTCTGGTTTTTGCCTTAATTTTAATGATCATTCTGGTTGCCCCTGTTTTATTGCGTAAACTAAAAATCCCCGGAATTATCGGACTGATTATTTCGGGTGTAATTGTTGGTCCGTTTGGATTGAATTTTCTGGAAAAAAACAGTGCAGTCGATCTGTTCTCAACAATAGGTTTGCTTTATATCATGTTTATTGCCGGGCTCGACCTCGACCTTGGTGAATTTAAAAGTAACCGCAACAAAAGTATTCTGTTTGGATTTTTCACATTCATCATCCCCCTGATCATTGGGTTTCCGGTTTGCCAGATTATACTGGGTTATGACAATAACGCCAGCCTGCTTGTTGCCAGCATGTTTTCAACCCACACGTTGGTTGCTTACCCCATTGTCAGCCGGTTGGGAGTTACAAAAAACCAGGCTGTTGCAGTAACTGTTGGCGGCACTATTTTAACTGATACAGCCGTTTTATTGATTCTTGCCATTATTATGGGGAACAGCCAGGGAAACATTAACCAGGGTTTTTGGATCAGACTTGGTGTTTCGCTGGTCATTTTCCTTTTTATCATGTTTTACCTTGTACCGCGGGTTACCCGCTGGTTTTTTAATAAACTCGAAAGCGAAAAACATGCCCACTACATTTTTGTGCTGGCCGTGGTTTTTTTCTCCGCATTTTTAGCCGAACTATCAGGACTGGAGCCAATTATCGGGGCTTTTGTGGCCGGATTGGCACTGAATCAACTTATTCCACAATCTTCAGCTTTAATGAACCGAATCGAATTTATCGGTAACTCTTTATTTATTCCGTTTTTCCTGGTTTCGGTGGGAATGCTCGTCGATATTTCTGTGGTTTTAAATGGTCCGCGTGCAATAATAATTGCCTCAGTTTTAACTGTTAGTGCTATTTTCGGGAAATGGCTTGCAGCTTTTTTCACTCAACTGGTTTTTAAATATACTTCATTGCAAAGGCAGATTATTTTCGGGTTAAGTACATCGCACGCAGCAGCAACACTGGCGGTTATTCTGGTAGGTTACAACGCCGGTATTCTTGATAAAAACATCCTTAACGGAACCATTATCTTAATACTTATTACTTGCGTAGTAGCTTCGTTTGTAACAGAAAAAGCTGCAAAAAAAATAGTTGATATCGAAAATAAAACTGCATTAACCAATACCGATAAGCATTTGTTTTACAGCGAGCGCATTCTTCTTCCAATTGCAAACCTCATGAATATTGATAAACTTCTTGAATTTACCTTGTTGATTAAGGATAAAAAATCTGTGAATCCGATTACAGTTTTATCGGTTGTACCAAATGATGCCGAGTCGGAAATAAACATTATTAATACTAGGAAAAAACTGGAAGAGTACGAAAAACATGGAGCTGCGGCTGAAATTAAAATAAATACCATTGTAACAATTGCACTTAATGCAACAACAGGTATTGAAAGGATTTCAAAAGAAATTATGGCTGACATTATTGTACTGGGCTGGCCAAAAAAACCAGGAATACTCGAAAAACTAATTGGTGAAAAAATTTATTCTATCGTAAATAATGTTGACAAAAACCTTTTTATTTGCCACCAGGAAAAATTGCTTGTTACTCAGAAAAGAATTATTGTACTTGCTCCTCCGCTTGCCGAGAAAGAAATTGGATTTGAAATCTGGCTCCAGAAAATTTTAAAATTATCTAAAGAATTAAGTATTTCAATTGTGCTTTATGGATTACGAATCACTTACGATGCAGTAAAATCCAAGATGGAAATTAAAAAGTGGAGAGGAAATGTTAGTTTTCATGCTTTCACCGATTGGGACGATTTCCTGGTTTTAACCGATTTTGTAACCAGCGATGATTTACTGGTTCTGATATCGGCGCGAAAAAACTCGATTTCCTATCAGAGATACCTTGATAATATTCCCTCAAAACTTGAAAAACATTTTTATTCAAATAATAAAATAGTTGTATTCCCTCAGCAAAATGCACCCTTTTATGAAAAAAATCCTGGTTCGTATCATGAAACAGGATTGAACAACATCAACAATTAATCAAAGAAAGGATGAACTGAAAGTTTTAATGTAAAACCATTTCAGCCTTGATTTTGATTTTTAAAAAGGATTAAATATTGGCAGCTTTGAAATGAAAAAACAGAACCGGATATGCTTTTTTTAAATATTTTCAATTTTGCTCTACCTTTTACAGAGCCCGTAATAATTATTGCTCTGGTACTTTTAATATTATTAATCGGTCCGGTTTTCTTTGAACGTATCCGTATTCCATCAATTGTTGGATTGCTGTTGAGTGGTGCAATTATTGGTCAGCACGGATTTAACCTTGTCCCGTCGGATTTGGAATTTAGTTTGCTTGGCACAATCGGGCTGCTTTACCTGATGTTTCTGGCCGGACTTGAAATTGACCTTATCGACTTTATCGAAAACAAATCGAAAAGTATTTTTATCGGTGTGGCATCTTTTGCTGTCCCTTTTTTTCTCGGGTATTTTGTTTGCTACACTTTTCTTGACATGAGCATTCCCGCGTCCTGGCTTATTGGCGCCATGTTGTCTTCACACACGCTCATTTCGTATCCGTTGCTTGGACGACTTGGTATCGTAAATAAATCAATAGTAACCATTATTGTTGGAGCCACAATAATTGCTGATATTCTGGCATTGGTGTCAATGGAACTGATTACCAATTTTGCACAGGAAAGTTTTGAAATGGGTAGTCTCCTTGTGCTTGGATTGGAATTTATGTTGTTTTTCTTTATCGTATTAATGGTAATTCCGCGTATTTCCCGCGTGTTTTTATCCAGGTACGAGGGTGATTTGGGCGTTCAGTATATTTTTGTGTTGGTCATGCTTTTCACGTCTTCAATGATTGCTTTTTTGTTAAAAATTGAGCCAATCATTGGTGCGTTTTTTTGTGGGCTGGTACTCAACCGGCAAATTATCAACTCGTCACCACTTTACAAACGGATTGAATTTATTGGCAACAATCTGTTTATCCCTTTCTTTTTAATTTCAATTGGTATGCTTGCCAATTTCAAAGTATATCTTGAACATCCCACAGAAATAGGTTTAGCGTTGGTACTTATTGCCACTGCTTTTTTCAGCAAATTCATAGCTGCGTTTATTTCAAAATATATATTCCGTCTATCTTTTTATGAGGGAAATTTGATTTTCGGACTCAGCGTATCGCGCGCTGCATCGGCCATTGCAATTATTCTTATCGGATATAATACCGGAATAGTAAACGAATCGATATTGAACAGTACGGTAATTCTTATTTTAACAACAAGTATTGCAAGTTCATATATTACTCAGTATGCAGGCAAAAAAATTCTTATAAAAGGGAATGAAACTATTACCCGTAATATTGGTGTAAGGCATAAATTTCTTGTACCGGTTGCCAACCCGGCAAATATGGGACACTTGCTTGAATTTGCAATTTTGATAAAAGACAAAGATGAAACCGTCCCCGTTTATCCGCTTTCCGTTTTTACAAACCACAACCAGCTACGTGAAAAAGTAGATGAAACCAAAGAAGCTATTCAAAAAAATATTGAATCGCTACATACTGAAGTTGCTTTTGAATCAATATCAAGAATCGACAACAATGTTACCAACGGGATAGTGAGGGCTGCTGAAGAAGTGGAAGCAACTGCCATCATTCTTGGGTGGAATAATCACTCCATTCCATTTCATATTTTATTTGGAAATGTACTTGACAATTTGCTTTTAAAAACAGAACGAATGTTACTTGTATTAAAAACACCAACATCGTTCAGGGAAGTGAGCAATGTATTGCTGTTTTGCCCTGAAAATGCCCAGTTTGAGCATGGTTTTTCGCTTTGGCTTCAAACATTGACAACTCTCGCCGAAAAATTACAACTGAAAATTAAAATACACTGTGATTCGGGACTGACAAATGACTCTATTAAAAATTATACCACAAAAAATAATTCATCAAAATATTTTAGTTTACGTAAAAACGCCTTTAAAAATGTAAGTGATGATTCAATAAAAAATACATCATCCGAATTGCTTGTATTTGTCCATTCCCGAAAAAAAGCCATTTCGCACAGCCGCAGTTTCGAGAATTTCATGAACAACAGTATCGGTATGTACAAAAAAAATAATGTAATCATTATTTATCCTGAACAATAAGTTGTTGCGGGTTCAGAGTTTCGGGTTTCGCGTTCAGAGTTCAGAGTTTCATGTTTTTGTAAATAGTACTTCATCCAGTATCAAGAATCCAGTATCAGCCATCCAGCATCCAATATTTAGTTCAAGAATGTAATCTTTGGCAGATTTTTCGGTTTCTTTTTTAATCAGGTCTCCAAAATAGTTGGCCGAAAGGTGAAGTTCTTCCGCAAAATAAGCCACTGAGGGCAACCCGATTTTCTGTGGTTTATCTGATGAAAAAAGACCTGTTTTCATGTTTCATTTTACAAGTGACATCTTTTGGCAACTTGAGTAGTTTCCAACTTTTAAATGGTAAAAATATATGCCACTTTGCAATGAACTCCCGTCAAAATCAAATTGATGGTTTCCTGAAGGTAATGTTTCATTCACCAATGTGGCAATTTTTCTACCCGTCTGATCAGAAACAATTAATGAAACTGTTTCTGATTCAGTAGTTTGAAACTGAATCGTTGTTTTGGAAGAAAATGGGTTGGGATAATTCATCAGTCCCAATTCATTTTTAAGCTCGCCGGTTACTGATGTTGGAATCAAAAAGTTGCTTCCTGCTTCAATCATGATGAACTGGACCGACCGCGCCGGGACATTCAGTATAATGGCTTCATCAATGGAGTAGGCATTAGCCGGAATCGTCTCCAGAGATTCGCGGGGGCCCCATTGTGTTCCTGTTGGGTTTACTCCGTTTACAGATACAAACAACGAAAAATCACCATTGTCGGTACCACCGGTTAATGAATAATTATAGTACTGATTTCCAACACCAATATTCTTTGGGTCAATTTTTACAACGTGTGCCGTTTTTCCTTTGTTTACAAGCACAACCCCTGTTTCGCCTGAAGCAAATTTTGAAGCATAGGCCAAAATATTAGTATTGTTGGATGTTGCATTAATTGCATGATCGCCGGTAAATTTCTGCTGATAATAAGCATAATAGAAATCAGGACGTGGCTGCCACAATAAACTGCTGTTATTACCCTGGTAAAACATACCATCGTCTCCTGAGGCAAGCAGCCACCTTGCTCCCAAACCAAAGTTATTTTTAATTAATTCATTAAACAGAATGGTAGCCTGCATTCCGTTTATATATGATTTTCCCATATTGGCGTTGGCCGAATTACTGTTCATGTTATACTCAGTCAGCGCCACAGGTTTTGGAAAAGCCTTTTTATTAATTATATCCTGCCTGATAAAGCCGATGTTTTTCTTTGGCTCGGTTGAGGCAACAGTCAATAAATTATCGGCATTTGCATCGGTTCCAAAATAGTTGTGCATTACATAGAAATCGGCAGCATCGCCAATTGCCGCAAAAACTCCTGCATTCCATGTCTTATCTACCGAATTCCAGCTTGTTGTGCCATCAAAATGTAATACCTGTGCACCGATATAAATTTCAGCACCAACCTCTGCTGCGGCAGCTCTCATCGAATCGGCAAAAATTTTAAAATGCTGACCATAAAGCTGACCAGTAACTATTTTAGGCTGGCCATCTTTGTTTGTTTTTGTGTCAATCATCCAACCAGCTTCCCATGGACCGCCATTCTCGTTTCCAATCTCCCAGTATTTTGTGCGTCCCTTATCGTAACGCACCCACTGGGCTGCAAGATGGGCAGCTTGTTCAGCGGGTTTTTCGCTTAAACCATATCTTGCATAACCATAATTAATCGTTATCAGTCCTTGCGAACCCGTTTGCTGGCGCAATTTGTAATAATTATCGGTTGTGGTTGGCCAGTCGTTCTTCCCTGAAATAGCATAAAAAAGTTCCTTTTTGCCTGTTGTGCCGTTGTAAACAGAGTCGGGAACATCAGTTGGTTTTCCGTTCCAGAAAAAAATATCGCCCCAGCTTCCTCCGGGAAACCGGATTAATGAAGGATTCAAAGCCTGAACATTTTTAACAAATGTGGCGCTGCCTGTATTATTTCCCATCCAAACTGCCAGGGCATTACCAAAAACATATTTCGAAATTTTACCCAGCGTATCCGTCGTTAAGGTGACAGTTACTGAAGGTGCGCTATTAGTTTTGTTTGCAATTGCTGAAATTGGGATAGTGGCGTTTTTGGGTTCAAAATCCTCTAAAAAACAATTCGTGTTTTGTGCGAAAAGTGAGAAGGAAGAAACAAACATTATCGCCATAAATAATGTTGTCCTGATTTTCATTTTTTTCATCTGTCTTTCAAATATTTCTTATCGATTAATTATCACGTTTCTCAAATAATTGTCCGCAAAATTAACCGTAGCCGATGATTTGCCTTTTACAAAAAGCGATAATCTGTTTACATAAATGGTAAAGCTTGAAAAAATAGTGGCACAAACAGGTATAATCTGTTTTAAAAAGTATTATACCTTGAGTTTGTCGCGGTACTCGGTGGGACTAATCTGAAATTCTGATTTAAAAACCCGGTTAAAATGACTCTGATTGTTAAACCCTATTTTAAAGGCGATTTCTCCAATGTTCAGGTCCTTATTCAGCAGTAATCGTTTTGATTCATTTAACCGCAAACGATTAATATAAGTTTTAAAATTACATCCAAACTGATTCTGAATTTCGTTCGTTATTCTGCGCTGACTGATTCCCGTTTCGGATGAAACAAGGACCATCGTAAGTTCACTGTTTTGAAAATTATTATTGATATATTTTATATAATCTGATTTCGGGATTTCTACCAATTCATTTTCAATAGCTTTATAGGTGATGGTTATCGTTTTTTTCTTCTCCCTCATTTTCTCCAAAATATAAATTACGGTGAAAACAAAAAGAATAAATAGAATTTCTATAGCTATTATCAGAATAATGAGCATGTTATTGTTTCGGGAGAAAACCATTGAGTAAAGTTCAAAGGAGAGTGTTTTATTTGTATTGGGTGTAAATGCGCTGCTGACATTTATCGCTTTCAGATTTTCTAATTCAGGCTGGACTGCAGATGCTTCTTCAATCCGGTTAAACTCTCTCCACCAGTCGGGCATCTTAAATTTATCAAGGCTAATCCTGTAAGTATTAATTCCCGACGAAATTTCAAAATTATGGTAAAACATTATTTCCTGATTCTCCCTTTCACCTGTTTTTAAGGAATTTGCCGTAATCAACGCTATTGAAATCCCATTAATTTCATTTCCATTGATTGTCACCGTTAGCTGGTTATATCGTTTAAGGTTAATTGTTTTACCTTCTTTTGGTCCAACATTTAATCCAACATACGGGTTACTAATATTATTACCAATTTGAAATTCGAGGTGAATAATGCTATCAGTCATAACATTTTTAAGGATTCTTGAATTACCACCGGCAGTACTATCAGAGTATGTCCGGTATTCAAAAATCTGGTTGTTCGGAAAAACGTAAAAATCACTAAAACCTGAAAAATAAGCCAGAATAACTATTCCTGAAACAATTGCAGGTACTGTACACCAAAAGAACAATTTTGATTTGAGTACTTTTATCACCACTCTGTTTTGAAGAAGTTCCATTAATATTCTGACTTTGGTATTACTTCTGTTTTCCGTACAGGTGTTTCAAAAATACTAAAATTACAATCATTGTCTGATGCTTCAGGCATCGTTTTCGAATCAGCCTGTACCAATTTGCGGATAAAATCTTAACCGGTAGTTGGAGTGTTTATTACAATTCGATTTTATTATTTAATGAATCTATCTAAATCAGTTGGTTCACCCTAAAACCTAAACAGATTAAACCTGTTTTCGCGTATATTAAAAACCAGCAGTCTGCCGCTGATAACTTCACCGTATCCCGTAATGATTTTGATTATTTCGTTTGCCTGAAGTGTACCAGCTATTCCCGGTAAAACTCCGATCAATCCAATTTCATTTTCTTTGTAAATACCATCATTCGGAACATTCGGAAATAGGTCGGAATAAGCAGGTCCGCCTTTGTAATTAAAAACGCTGATTTGTCCTTCATAGTTAAGTACCGAAGCAAAAACCAGCGGTAACTTTAATTTTGCTGAAACCATTCCGATGAGCGCACGGGTTTTGTAATTGTCGGTGCAATCTGCCACAATATGATAATCCCTGAAAAGTTTCTCCGCATTATCCTCGTTGAGCCTGAAATCAAAAGTCTGTATTTCAATTTCAGGATACAATGCCAATAACTTTTGGGCTGCAATTTTTACCTTCTTCTGTCCAACTTCCGCGGTTGTATATAAAACCTGGCGTTGCAGATTTGAAACACTAACCGTGTCGTCGTCAACAATACCAATCGTGCCAACACCCGCGGCGGCCAGATAAATCAATGCCGGACTTCCCAATCCGCCTGCTCCAATTACCAGAACCTTTGCATTCTTTAGCTTTTCCTGACCTTCACGACCAATTTCATCAAGCGAAAAATGACGGGTGAACCGGGTTAAATCCTCCTTATTTAGCTGCTTCATGGTGGTGATTTTGATCATGCACGAGTTCGTGAACGTCAGTAGCACAATCGCAGTTTTGTCCCCATTCACTGGTGCCATCCGTAAAAAACTCGTGTTTCCAGATGGGCACTTCATTTTTTACCCGGTTGATGATGTAACGATTGGCATCGTACGCTTCTTTTCGGTGTCCGGAACCGGTAATTACCACAACTGCACAACCACTGATTTCCACTTTTCCCAACCGGTGAACACAAACAGCCTGATTCAGGTTGAACCTGATTTTTGCCTCGTCCAGAATCTGAGCAATCATTTTATCAGCCATGGGTTCATACGCCTCGTATTCCAGGTGAGTAACCTCCCTGCCTTTATTATTGTTTCGTACTTCGCCGCTGAAAAGCACAACTGCTCCGCTGTTCGGATGTCGGAATTCGTCGAAAAGTACACTGTATTCTATGTCGTTGAATTGTATGTGTTTCATATTTTGCAATTTTTATCCCCCACTCGATGGCGGAATCAAAAACAATGTATTTTCTGATTTTATGATTTCATTTGGCTGAACAAATTCTTCGTTTACAGCTATCCTGCTGCTGGCCAGAATTTCTGCTGCTTCAGGATTTAATAAAATCAATTCGTCAATTACTTTGGAATAGCTTGCTCCCTGTTCAACCAGAACGTTTGTTTCGCTCCCGAAATATTTTCTGAGCCCGGCAAAACATATAATTTTTATCGATCTTTTCTCCATTTTATCCTCCTATATTTCTCATTGATAATTCACTTCCACGAAATTTTACAGGCTGTTTTAGGCGCAGCAATCCCCTTAGTTTTTCAGTTAACTGGTCATCATCGTTAATAAATGGTGAAAGTTTTTCGCCGTGCGCATTGCTGAGACAACCAAAGAAATAACCTTTGCTATCCATCCGAAGTCGGTTGCAGTCGTGACAAAACGGGGTCGATTCGTTGGCTATAACTCCGAATACACCGCCATTTGAAATGCGCCAGTAATGCGCCGTTTCAGCGTGTTCCCTTGCTACTTTTTCAATGTTGTATTTTTCCCTGATAACATTCAGAATTTCTTCTTCTGAATAAAACAAGCTGTTTTTTGAGTGGTACAAATGCCCCATTTTCATTAATTCCAAAAAACGTATTTTAACCCCCAGTTCAGTGGCATAATCCAGCAACGGAATAATTTGTGATTCATTTTCACTTCGCATAATTACAGCATTCAGCTTTACATTCATTCCGGCATTAACAGCAGCTTCTATTCCCTGGAAAACCCTCGCAGTATTCGGATGTCGTGAAATTTTACTGAAGATATCCGGATCGATTGCATCAACAGAAATGTTGATTGATTTCACACCTGCCTCAAAAAGCTTTGTTGCCTTTTCTTTCAAATAATAAGCATTGGTTGTGATGCGTATATCAGAAATCCCAATTTTTTGAATGTGACTGATGATTGGAAAAAGATCTGCATACATTAAAGGTTCTCCACCTGTCAATCTTATGCTTTTCAGCCTTGTCAAACGATGAACTGCCTCAATTATTCGTTTAAACTCATCGGGAGTGAGTTGCTGGTCAGCAGGTGACTTACTGTTTGACTGAACAGCATTGTAACCGAAATCGTCGCTGACACAATAAACGCACGAAAAATTGCAGGAATTCAATAAACTTATCCTCAGCTTTTCAAATCTTCTCCCCAGTTTATCTTCAATTACTACCATGCATTAGTAACTAAAAAGCACCGTTTATTGTTCACTTTGGAAAGAAGTTGATAAAAAAAGACAATTCACTCTTAAACAAGCAAAGACTTACTGTTGTTATAGAATTGATTCATAAAATTTTATGATGTACCAACTAAATTACATCGTTTGCAATCAGCATATTAATAACTAAAATATTATGGCAATATTTAATTTAAAAGTTAACAGAAAAAAATACCAGGTAGATGTTGATCCTTCAACACCAATGCTTTGGGTTCTCCGCGATCATCTCGATTTGACCGGAACCAAATATGGCTGTGGTGTTGCTCAGTGCGGAGCATGTACGATAAACCTGAATGGAGTAGCAGTTCGCTCGTGTATCACTTTTGTTGAATCAGTCGGGGATATGGAAATTACTACCATCGAAGGACTATCCGAAAACGGGGATCACCCGCTGCAAAAGGCATGGATTGAACATGATGTTCCGCAATGCGGTTATTGCCAGGCCGGGCAAATTATGAATGCTGCCGGGTTGTTAAACGCAAATCCTCATCCTAATGATGAAGAAATAGAATCAGCCATGTATGGGAATCTTTGTCGCTGTGGAACTTACATCAGAATAAAGGCAGCCATAAAAACTGCTGCCAGTATGCAAGAAATGTTTCCTGATTGATTTTTTGTCGATAATCTTTTAACTAAAATAACGTTAAATGACAATTATAAAAACTTCATACAACCGACGTTCATTTTTTAAAACTTCTGCTCTCGCGGGAGGAGGTATGCTCCTCGGTTTTAGCTGGCTGGCTTCTGCCGGCAGCGCCAATACTCCCAAAGGTTTGACCTTGCCCGAAGAATGGTTCAAAATCAATAGTTTTTTAAAAATCGGGGAAAATGGTGTGGTTACCATCATGTCGCCAAATCCTGAAATTGGCCAAAATGTAAAAACCTCGATGCCCATGATTGTGGCAGAAGAACTGGATGTGGACTGGAAAAATGTACTGGTTGAACAGGCACCACTGAACACCGATATTTTTACCCGGCAACTTGCGGGAGGAAGTCAGTCAATCAGGCAAAGCTGGCCTTCATTGCGAATGGCAGGGGCAACCGCGAGAAGAATGTTGCAGGAAGCTGCTGCAAAAAAATGGAATGTTCCTGTGGAAGAAATCACCACAGAAGCCGGAGTTTTGCACCATAAAAGCACTGGTAAAACAGCCGGTTATGGCGAAGTGGCTTCTGCAGCAGCACAGTTACCCGTTCCTGAAAAAGTTAAATTAAAAGATGTAAAGGATTTTAAAATTATTGGCACCTCCAAAAAAAATGTGGACGGGCATAAAATTGTTACCGGACAACCGTTGTTTGGTCTCGATTATAAAAAAGAGGGAATGCTGATTGCCATGATTATTCATCCGCCGGCTTTTGGCATGAAACTGAAATCGTTTGATGCGACCAAAACCAAAGCCATGGCGGGAATCACAGATGTTTTCAGTATCAAAATTTATGAAGATGATTACAAGTTGCAATGGTCGGATACAATTTCTTCTCCGGAGCTGGTTGTGGTCGTTGGTAAATCTACCTGGGAAGTAATGAGCGCCAAATTAATGCTGAATGTGGAATGGGAACCAATGTCCGATACCAATGGACAGGGTGTCAATGCATCTTCTGAACTTGAAAGCACATCCGGACACAATGCTAAAATGGTTGAAGCAGCAGCCAAACCCGGAATGGAGAGACGAAAAGACGGCAATCCGGAAGAAGCATTTAAAAACGCTGCAAAAATTATAGAACGCTCATACACCGCGCCATACCAGGCACATAATACCATGGAGCCGATGAATTTTTTTGCTGATGTAAAGGCAGATAGTGCGGTTTTGGCTGGCCCGATTCAAACTCCTGAATTTATGGAAAAAACCTTATCGGCGCGGTTGGGTTTGCCCCTCGATAAAATTGATATTCAAATGACCCGAATGGGTGGTGGATTTGGAAGACGTTTGTATGGTCATTACATGGTGGAAGCGGCATTAATTTCGCAAAAAGTAAAAGCGCCGGTAAAACTGATTTACACACGCGAAGACGACATGACTTACGGAATTTATCGCCCAACCTACCATGCTTTGTACCGTGCAGCGCTCGATGCCAATAATAATCTCACTGGTTTTCATGTTCGCATGGGTGGAATACCTGAAAGTCCGCTTCATCCCAACCGGTTTCCGGCCGGCGCTGTTGACAATTACCTCGCTGAAAGCTGGACCATCAAATCCAATATCAGCGTTGGCGCTTTTAGAGCGCCCGGTTCCAATTTTAATGCAGTGGCAGAGCAATCTTTTCTGGATGAAGTAGCAGAAGAAATGGGAAAAGATCCCATTCAGTTTCGACTCGATTTACTGAAACGTGCGAAGGAAAACCCTGTTGGAGAACGCAACGATTATGATGCTGCCCGTTATGCCGGCGTACTTGAACTGGTGCGCGAAAAATCGGGTTGGGATACTGAATCAGCAGGCAAAAACCGGGGAGTGGCAGCATATTTCTGTCATAATTCGTATGTGGCAAATGTGGTGAATATCAAAGTTGAAAATGAAACGCCGGTAGTTAAAAAAGTGTACGCTGCTATTGATTGTGGAATTGTGGTAAATCCCGATGCCGCAGTGAACATGACCGAAGGCAGCATTGTGGATGGAATTGGACATGCCATGTACAGCGCCATCACTTTTAACGAAGGTTATCCTCAACAGGAAAATTTCGATTCGTACCGTTTGATACGACACGCTGAATCACCAAAGGAAATTGAAGTACATTTTGTTGAAAACGAAATTGATCCCACAGGTTTGGGAGAACCTCCGTATCCTCCGGTAATGGGCGCTCTGGCAAATGCACTGTACAAGGCAACCGGAAAACGTTATTATCATCAGCCATTTATAAAAAACAGTCTCGAATCATAAAAAACGGTTCCATTTTTCTATTTTTATAACATGACTCACGAAATTAAAATACTTTTTCAAACTTTAAAAAACTGGCAACAGCTGGGAAAAAAAGCCGTATTTGTTTCTGTGGTTGCGTTGGAGGGTTCTTCGTACCGTCGTCCCGGTGTGCGCATGATAATCAGCGATGCAGGAGAATCAGTTGGCGCAGTTAGCGGAGGTTGTGTTGAAAAGGAAATTGAACGGCAGGCACAAAGTGTGTTTCAAACCGGCAAAGCCAAAGTAATGACCTACGATGGCCGTTTGCGGATTGGTTGTGAAGGGATTATTCATATTCTCATTGAACCGGTTTTTCTATCTGTTGAATTGCTAAATGATTTTGAAACCGTTTTAAAGTCGAGGCAGAATTTCAGGATGGATGCCTTTTTTTATCTGCGAGTGGGTGAATACACAAACACGGGCACTTTAATAACCCTGAACAACAAAACCTATTCTATAAATCCAGCTTTCAATTCCGGTCAGGTAGAAAATCAGGAATGTTTTTCCCAAACTTTTAATCCCGTTTTTCAACTATGTATTTTTGGCGCTGAGCACGATGCTGTTGAACTTAATAAAGCAGCAGGTTTGCTGGGTTGGGATGTAATTGTTGCAGCTTCAGCCGATGAATCAAAATCATGCGATTATTTTCCGGGCGCTTCATTAATCACACCTTCCTTCGAAAATATCGACACCTCGTTTATTGATGAACAAACAGCAGTTGTTTTAATGACCCACAGTTTTAATAAAGATGTACGTTATCTGATGGCGCTGAAAAATAGCACACCAGCCTATTTCGGAATAATTGGTTCAGTAAATCGCAGGGAAAGAGTTTTAGAAAAACTGATGGAGTTTGATTCTGAAATTTCGCCGGAATTTATGGAGCAAATTTATGGTCCGGCCGGAATTAATATTGGCGCCGAAACCGCTTCCGAAATTGCTGTTTCCATTCTGGCCGAAATTTTAAGTGTAATTCGTCGTCAGAAACCGGTGTCCTTGCGTGAAAAGGCAGGATCAATCCATGGCTAAAATTACCTAATACACATAGAATTCTATTATGGCTTTTGTGCCTATGTGATTCAATTCATGACCTTTTACTTGAAAAGATCCATTATTTCCTCTTTCGAAATTTCCCTGAACGGATCATTGGAGTTGATAAATTTATCGGCCAGCGAAGTTTTTCGCTCTTTTAAAAGCTGTATTTTTTCTTCGATTGAATTTTCGGTGATAAACCGGTAAACAAAAACCTGTTTGTCCTGTCCAATGCGGTGTGCACGGCTTATAGCCTGGTTTTCGGCTGCCGGGTTCCACCAAGGGTCGATGATAAAAACATAACCCGCCTCGGTGAGGTTGAGTCCTACCCCACCCGCTTTCAGTGAAATAAGGAAAATGTGATTATCAGGGTCCTGCTGAAATTCGTTTATCACATTTTCGCGGTTCGTGGTTTTCCCGGTTAACATGCTGAACTGCCAGTTTTTCGATTCGATGTACTCTTTTACCAGTTCCAGATGCTTTACAAACGACGAAAAAATCAGCACTTTGTGTTTCTCCGCCACCAGGTTTTCGAGCATCACCATTATCTGGTCGAATTTCCCCGAGTTTTCTTCCGAATCTTTATCTAACAACGAAGGGTGATTGGCCAATTGCCGCAGTTTAGTAAGTCCCTGCAAAACAACAATCGCCGATTTTTCCATCCCTTCCTTTTCGATATTTTCCAAAATAGCGTTTCTGATTATCGATTTTTCCTCTTCGTACCTTTTCTCCTGTTCGTCGGCCATTTTGCAATACAAAACCTGCTCGGTCAGTGGCGGGAGATCTTTGGCAACCTCATCCTTTTTCCGGCGAAGGATAAACGGCCTGATGATAAGTTGCAGTTGTTGTTGTTGTTCAAGTCCAGCCATTTTTTCGATGGGAGCAATGTACATTTTCTGAAAAAAGTTCTGGTTGCCCAGTAACCCCGGATTCAAAAAATTCATTTGCGACCACAAATCCGACAAAGAGTTTTCGATGGGTGTGCCGGTTAAAACCAGCCGGTGCCGGGCACGTAGCTGCACAATCGCCTTGTAGGTTTTCGATTCTGCATTCTTTATAAACTGACTTTCGTCAAGCACCGCATAAAAAAACTCCACGCCGCGCAGCATTTTTATATCATTGCGAACCGTTCCGTAAGTGGTTAAAATGATGTCATAAAAGGATGATATCTTTTCGAGGTTTACCGCTTTTTTTCTTCCAATGCCCACATATTTATAAACTTTTAGTGTAGGTGTGAATTTTTTTATCTCGTTATCCCAGTTATGTACCAGTGAAGTGGGCAGAACTATCAGGCTTGCTGGTTGATATTCCAAATGTTCAGGTTCTGGCGCAAACAAATCCAGCTGACCTTTTACCGCCATCGGATTGTTAATAACCACGCCGCTTTTCAATCTTTTCAATTGTAATAAAAGGGAAAGGGTTTGCAGTGTTTTTCCCAGACCCATGTCGTCGGCCAGGCAACCACCAAAACCGTTTTTATGCAGCTGGTGCATCCAACTGTAACCATCCAACTGGTAACTTCGCAGTTGTGCTTTTAAGTCGGCAGGTAATAAAATTTCAGTTTTATCAGGACTTTCGAACTGATTTAAACGTTCAGCCACCGACTCAGCTATACCTTTTAGCGATTCTTTCAGCAACGAAAAATGATGTTTTTCAAATTGGAGTTTGTCGCCGTGAATTTTGGCAAACGGAATCAGTCCTTTGTAACGGGCAAACCACTCTTCGGGTAAAATGGCAATTTCGCCGTTGGGAAGCACAAATTCGCGAATGTCGTCGAGAATGTACTTTCGAAGTTTAATAAACGGAATGGTAAATTCGCCAAACCTCACCATTGCATGAATATCAAACCAATCGCCTGTTTCGTTTGCATTTAACTCGAAAATTTGTGTACCTGTGAAATACAATTTATCAAAGTTTTCCTGCGAAATCCGAATCCCGTGTTGATCAAACCGGGGTTTAATTTTGTTTATCCAGCTTATCAGAAAATAAAGAGCGTTTTCATTCTCAATCAAATCCATCGAGTCTGGCGAATAATACCCGTTGTTTTCCTTTAATCCGAACTGTATTAACAGGTTCCGAATATCATTTTCCCAGTCGAATTCGCGTTTTACCTTTCGAAAAAGGTAATTTCCATCTTCAGCCTGTAACTGAACGGCTACTTTCAGTGTTGAATTGGGCAGAAATTTTTCGTTTCCGTACCAAAACTGTAAAACAAGACGAGGTTCGTATTGTAAATTTCGTTCCAAACTTAGAACTGCTTTTTTATCAGCGCTTTCTTCAATAATTGAAAATCCCTCAGCATGAACTTCGAAATCACGTACTGCATTCAGAATAAAGCCATTGTAGTATTTTTCTTCGATTGAACGTGGAATAGTAACGACATGTTTTTCGAAAAATGGAATCAGCCTTTTTGCGTTCAGCTTTTCGAAAATATGCATTTTGTTTTGATGAACGATGATACATGGATCGTTCGCAACAACCCTGATATTGCTGTTCAACAGCAGTATTTCCTTTTCGTTTTGAAAGATTTTTAACCGGTAACGTGTTTCAGTTTCTGACCTTTCAAAATAAAATACCGGTCTTGCAAAAAGTGTCTGAACTTTAATCTCATCCTCGTCATACAGGTTGGCATATTTCATCTCTTTGTTCAGCAACCGCACCGGGCTGAGCATTAAAATGGAAGCCACTTTAAACATGCATTGCTCGATAAAAGGTGTTATATTTTTCTGAAAATAGGAAGGGATCAATGTCGAATAAAACTCGTTGACACTGCCTGCCCGCGAGAATTTTTTCATCAACCGTTCATCGCTGTATTTTTCAATAATTTCAACCAGTTCCTTTTCGTAAGGTTTGAATTTATATTCTGTTTCGGTTTTAAAATCGCGTGGTTTGACATGACTTATCACCGTATAAAACTGCTCTTCCTTTTGAATGAGGTACGGAATAAACACGTTCCCCAAAAAACGGTGTTCGGTGAGTGCAATTATAAATTCGTTTACAGCCATATTATTCGTTAATACAATTCAATACTTTTCACTTTTTGTGCTGAATAAAAAAATTCGTAACAAAATAACCCCAAATATAGTAAGGTTTGCCGGGAAGGAGGCAGTTTGGGGTTGAAAGATTAATGTTTTCAACGTAGAGACACATGACACTGCGTCTTTTCATAGGTTTCGAAGATGCACGGCCGTGCGTCTCTACTTTTCACATTCCATTAATTGAACACAACACAACACTACACCACATTGTCATCTTCCATTTCAGTTTTCTTAAACCAGTTTTTCGGATTCAACTGTTGTTTGTATTTGGTAAATAACTCTTTGCCAACCAGCAATCCGCCACTCCAAAACACAACTTCCATTAAAATCAAACTTGTTGTCGAAGCAATTACTTTTGTTTTGGTGGGGAGATCGAAAAGCGGAATGATAAAAGTAGCAGCAAAAAATACTCCTGAGAAAATCATTAAAAATATCCCCAGTTTAATTTGCCAGTTTTTTGAATTCTTCATGGATTGAAATTATAGTAGATATAACCTGTTAAGTTGTTTTTAGTTTTTTTGCACCAAATAAAGGCATAAATCAACTATCCGTTTTCCTTGTATTCTTCCACCCACATTGAAATATTATAGTTTGACAAATTTCTCACTACTTCCATCACTTAACTTTACGAAGTAATTACCTTTTGGCAATTTTGAAACATCAAATTTTGTCTGAGTGCCGTTTGCAGTTTGTTCGATCAGTTTAACACCGGCAGCAGAGTAAATCGAAACATTAGAATATGCTGATTCAATATTACTTACGGTCAGTTCTGTTTGACATGGGTTCGGATAAAGCTGAACTTTATTTTTCTCGATGGAATCTGCAGAAGAAGAAATGTTTACAAGTAATTTAACAGCCCTGTTACCAATCTCATCAACAGCAGCAACTTCAACTTTATCGTCGGGGCTTAATAAAATATCATATGTAAAGGGTTTACTTTTCAGAATTTGAGGCAGGTGCTGAACCTCGCCAACTTTTACACCATTCACTAAAACTTCATACGATTTTATTGGCGAATCACCTGCAAATGCATTATCCCAAAATATTCTAATCCCCTCTTTTCTAAGATTCCTCGGTGGAGTCAAACCTACTTTAGGCATTTGAAAGTAGTTGGAGTTTGGTTTAAGTGTTTTTGTAAGTTCCTCCGTTTTTTTACGATCGAGTTCCGATATCCCATCTTCAGCTATTTGTGCAGCATAAAAATTCTGGGTTAATTG
Organism: Draconibacterium sp.; assembly: GCA_041737765.1. Taxonomy (GTDB): domain Bacteria; phylum Bacteroidota; class Bacteroidia; order Bacteroidales; family Prolixibacteraceae; genus Draconibacterium. Next base: position 94,674 of record JBGSRA010000025.1, read on the forward strand.
GCATTTCTGAATATCTTCATCAATATGCCCGATACCAATAATTGCCGTATGTACTCCGGGAGTTGTGAGACTATATTCAATCAGAGGCTTGCTGGGCAATTCTGGTGTTCCAACTTGAAGAAAAACATCATCAGGAGTACTTGACCACTTTGGAGCTTTATGATACAAAGCAGCATCGGCAAATACTTTCATAGCAATAATGCCCATACCTTTGGCAGAAGCAACTGGTATCAGGTTATGCTGCATATTATATTTTGTTTTATCATTTGAATTGATTGCAACTAAAACCGCTTCAAGAATTCCATACTCGTCCCGCTGAATCATATCAACCATTACAGGAGGACTGGTATGACCAGAAAATCCGATATGTCGAATTAATTTTTCATTTTTTGGATTCATTCCTGTAAGATTTGTTCCATCACGAAAATCGCGTAAGGCAACTAATGCTCCAAAATTTTTCGAAGGATTAAGTGGTGTTTCCAGACCTTCATATAAAACATTCATATTTTCAATGTCCTTTACTGAATGAATTAACATCATGTCCAAATACGATCCTTCCGGATAATTTCCTTTATTATCTCCAAAAATTTGACTGAGTGATCTTTTTAAATCATCTATTGCACATTTAACATTTGGTTTTCCATTTGAAGTATTTTGAACAACTGGTAATTCAGGAAAACCTGGATTACCCCATCTCATGCCAGTTTTGCTGGTTATCCAAATAGATTTTCGTAGATTTTCGTCATAGTTAGGTTCTCCTGGAATCAAATTCATCTCAACAAATGCCTTATGATAATATAATTGACTACTACTATAATTATTTGAGGTATCAAAATAATTGATTCCTAACTTAATCGCTTTGACAATTATTGCGACTGGATTTGTATCTTTAGGTGACCATTGCAAAGCTGCCTGCCCTCCCAAGCCCATTGTGGTGACATCAAAATCAAAGCTTCCAAATTTGCGTTTTACAATTGAAGTAAGCTTTTCAACAGAAATATCACCTGCCGATATTGAAACAGGACTTAGACATGCCAATGGAAATACAGAAATTGTGGCTGTTGTAGTAAGCGAGTTTCTGATAAAATTTCGACGTGACAAGGGATATTTTTCAATTGCTTTCATATCTGCAGTTATTAGAGTAGGTTAAATATACTGAATTAATAAGCAATCAATCTTAATAAAAGTCAATATGATTTTAAAATGGTTGTTGAAATAACTGGTTTTTTGGTTAACTCCGAAAAGAACTAAACCCTTTGTCACCAAAGGTGAACTGGAGAACTTCATAATTCAACAATCTCCAGATTTTCCCTGTATGAGTCAGCAGGCAAAAAGATGAAAATTATTAAATTTTCAATTTTCGGAGCAGACTTTTATTTCCAATTTTTAATTAATTCTCCTCACAGCCCAGTTAATGGCATTTGTAATGTGTTCAATTATCAGTTTATCCTGAAAAGCTTCATGGGTGTGGCCAAAACCGCTGTAAAACGAACGGATTCCATCTTTATCGCTGCTCCAGACAATTGGGTGGTCGCCCATCCTAAAGTTGTCGTTGTCGAATTTTTTAATGCTGGCTTCGTCTAAAGTTGCAAGCACATTTACATTGGGACGCGGATTTTCCTTAAAAGTGTACCATTCATCAAAGGTTGTGTACGATTTCATTCCCTTAAACGGTTTCATTGCCGGGTGATCCGATTTTTCGAATACTACGGTTGCTTCCTGCGAAGCGGGGTGAGTTTTAAAATAACCGCCAACCAGTTTTCCGTAAAACGGCCATTCATATTCGCAATCGGCAGCAGCATGAATGCCAACAAAACCTTTACCCGATTTCATTACTTTCTCAAATGCAGCCTGACCATTTGCATCAATGGCATCTCCGGTAGGGTTCATAAAAACCAGTACATCGAAACCAGAAAGAAACGATTCAGTAAACAAACCGGCATCCTCGGTGGCTGTGATCACCCAATTCTGTTTTTTACTTTGGTCGTACAACATTTTTATTCCCGTAGAGATCGATTCGTGCCTGAAACCGGCAGTTTTACTGAAAACCAGAATTTTCACAGGTTTATCAAACTCCGGTTTGTCCTGCGCTGTGCAAGCTACTGCAAAAATTAATGCAGCGATAATTGTAAAAAATAAATTCTTCATTTTGATTTTAGTTTTGAATTTTAACTGACTTAGGTATTTGATTACAAGGATAATCATTTTTTTTCGGGAATAAACCAAAAAATGAATGACATTTTACGAGGCTGTAAATCCAGAAAAATTTTATTGTTTTTGCCCCGGTACGGCGTTAACAAAAGATTGTTAATTTTGAACACAAATTTTATAAACTTCAATTCATTGAAAAAGAGAGTTTTACCACCCGAGTGGGCAGAACAGGAGTATATTCAGTTAACGTGGCCACATGCCGGCAGCGACTGGGCACCTTATTTAGAAGAAGCTGTTGCCTGTTTTAAGGAGATTGCCAAAGCCATTTTAAAATATGAAAACCTGATTGTTGTTTGTGTAAATATTGACGAGGTAAAAGAGGTTTTAAAGGATCTGGATTTAAGCAGAATCACCTTTTTTGAAACAGAAACAAACGATACATGGGCGCGCGATCATGGCGGAATTACGGTTATTGAAGAGGGAAATGGTATTATTCATGATTTCATGTTTAATGGCTGGGGACTCAAATTTGCTTCCAATTACGATAATTTAATTACAAGGAAGTTACATTCAGAACTTCCTTTAAATAAATATGGATACCGTAATCAACTCAATTTTGTACTTGAAGGTGGTGCCATTGAATCGGATGGAGAGGGAACCCTGCTAACCACCATAGAATGCATGTTATCGCCAAACCGAAATGGTGGTTCAACAATAGAAGAAATTGAACAACATCTGATACAAACATTTGGTTTGGATCGTGTTCTTTGGCTTAACAACGGGTACCTGGCCGGAGACGATACCGACAGTCATGTAGATACGCTGGCACGCCTGTGTTCGGTTAATACAATCGCTTATGTACAGTGTAAAAATGAAGCAGATGAGCATTACAGGGCTTTAAAACAGATGGAAAATGAACTGAAGAGTTTTAAGACAAAAAAAGGTGAACCATATCAACTTATTCCGCTTCCAATGGCCGAATTTGTTGAGTTTGAAGGACAAAGACTACCTGCAACTTATGCTAATTTCCTCATTATGAATGGAGCTGTTTTGGTTCCTACATACAATTCTTCTACCGATAAAACCGCACTGGATGCGTTGAAAGTAGCATTTCCGAATCGCGAAATTATCGGAATTGATTGTTCGGTTTTAATTAAACAACACGGATCGTTGCATTGTGTTACCATGCAATATCCTAAAATTTAGATTACCATGTCGAAAAATATAATTAAGGTTGCATTGATTCAGGTTTCTGTTTCAGAAAATATTACAGCCAACATTTCCAAACTTGCTTCGAAAATTCGGGAAGCGGCTTCAAAAGGTGCCGCACTGGTAGTTTTGCAGGAGTTACATAACTCCCTTTATTTTTGCCAGGTTGAAGACCCTGAAAATTTTAGTCTGGCAGAAACCATTCCCGGTTCATCAACTAAAATTTACAGTGCACTGGCAAAAGAGTCGGACATTGTTCTGGTGACTTCACTTTTCGAAAAGCGGGCACCCGGTGTATATCACAATACCTCGGTTGTATTCGATATCGATGGTTCGATTGCCGGTAAATACCGAAAAATGCATATTCCCGACGATCCAGCCTATTACGAGAAGTTCTATTTTACACCCGGCGATATTGGTTTTGAACCCATTAAAACTTCAATCGGAAAACTGGGAGTTCTTGTTTGCTGGGATCAGTGGTATCCTGAAGCAGCGCGGTTAATGGCGTTAAAAGGGGCTGGGTTGTTAATTTATCCCACTGCAATTGGCTGGGAACAAACTGACAATGATGCAGAAAAAGAACGTCAGAAAGAAGCATGGATGATTTCGCAGCGCGGACATGCAGTGGCCAACGGATTGCACGTGATATCGGTTAACAGGGTTGGACACGAGGCAGATCCATCGGGAGTTACTAATGGTATTCAGTTTTGGGGCAATAGTTTTGTCGTTGGTCCGCAGGGTGAAATAATTGCCAAAGCATCTGATGCGAATGAAGAGCTGATGTTAGTTGAAATTGATCTTTCAAGAACTGAAACAGTAAGAAGAATGTGGCCATTTTTCAGGGATCGCAGAATTGATGCTTTTGGCGATATTGTTAATCGCTGGATAGATTAACAATCACACCCCAATTTCTCCTCTTCTCCAAATTCAAACTGAATGGTAACATGTTCAATGTCAAATTCGTCATGAAGAATTTTCCTGACTTTCTTGAAAATTTGGTTGGTTGCAGATACCTTTAAATCGTGTTCGAGATTGAGGCGACATTCAAAATGCAAAAGTTTGTCAGTTAAATTCCAAACATGTATGTGATGAATATCGTTAATTCCTTCGATTTGACTTAACCGCTTTTTTATTTCGGTAATATCAGTTTCAGCAGGAGTCATTTGCATTAAAATAGTAACCGACTCTTTAAGCAGTTTCCAGGTATGAATAAGCAGGTAACATCCGATTAAAATCGTAACCACAGCATCGACCCAAACCACCTGATACATCCAGATAAGTGCAGCACCAACAATCACTGCCAGCGAAGTTAGTGCATCGCCCAATAAATGGAGGTAAGCAGCTTTTATATTGATGTTTTTATTCTTTTCGCCCTCCAAAACAAATACCGAAAGTCCGTTTGCAACCAGTCCAAGTAAACCAAGCCAAAACATCCACACTGCGTCAACCTGTTCAGGGTGAAGAAGGCGATTTATCGCTTCGAAAATCAGGTACACCGAAATTGCAATTAAGGCAATTGAATTGATGAATGCTGCCAGAATTTCGGCACGTTTGTAGCCAAAAGTCGATTTTAACGTGGAAGGTTTACTGCTTAAAACCTGTGCAATCCAGGCCAGAATTACCGACAACGAATCGCTGAGGTTGTGAATTGCATCCGAAATCAGGGCAAGGCTGCCCGAAATAATACCGCCAACAATTTGCGCTGCAGTTATAATTAAATTCAGAATAACAGTAAAAATCAGTTTTGATAACGAAACCTGGCTTGTTTTGTGGTTGTGCGACATTCTTTTTTAAACTAAAACATTGTTTACTATATTTGGTTTAATTGTTGTACGAATTTACAATTTGCAAAAATAGTACGAATCATGAAATGAGCATGATATTACAATCAACCACAGTGAATAAATAAATTTTTATGCGAATTCCATGTGGTTACAAAAGCAGATTAAAACAATACATTGATTACCAATATTATATAAACATGATTAAAAATTTACATACATGAAAAATTACATTTTATCGCTGCTTTTCATTTTCAGTTTTACAGGCTATACAATCGGACAAGTTACTTTAAGCTACGAGTTAAGAGAAACTATTGATTTTTACAGAACTAACAAGTTCATCACCGATTCAGGTAAAAATCAGCTCGCAATGAAACAAGTCAAAGGTTCTCCGTATTTAAACGATGAATTTGAAAATGGTTCGATCTATACTGTTCAAAGAATTCAGTACCCTGATATTCCGCTGCGATACAATATTTATAACGACGAACTTGAGTTTAAAACTCCGGCCAACGAAATTCAGGCTTTGGCTACTCCCGAAATTGTTGAAAAAGCAGTATTTGGCAATACACATTTGGTTTATTCATCTTACACGAATTCAAACAAAATAAAAAAAGGATACTTTGTAGTTTTGGAAGAAGGAAAAGCAATGTTGTATGCAAAACCCGGAGTAGTATTTAAGGAAGCTACAGAACCGGCAGCGTACAAAGAAGCTGAACCGCCAAAATTTGACAAAAAAGCCGATGACTATTACATTCGGATTGGAACAGCACCCGCTCAAATGATTGGTAATAAAAAGGAACTTCTGGCGGCTTTTCCCGACAATCAGGATAAAATAGAAAGTTATATCGACAAAAACAAAATAAAAACCAACAAGTCAGAAAGTTTGAAAGAGCTTGTAAAGTATTATAATTCGATAGAATAATGGGTTGAAAACAAATTCAAAACAGAATAGAAAATAATACAAAATGAAATATCTTTTTCTTATTCAGTGTCTCTTGATTTTTATTTTCGATTTCTGCGAAGCACAAGTTGAGGTAACACCTAAAACGAAAGACGAAAACTATATTAATTCGTACGTAGCTGATGAGGCGAAATATAATGCGAATATCAAAAATGTCAGTTTCAAAGAAATTCTGGGTTCACCCTATTTAATTGATTCTTTTGTAGTGGGTTCAATTTACACAAGCAAGAATGAACATTTTCAAAATATCCCCATGCGATTTAATATTTACACTGATAATATTGAATACATTATGGGTGCAAGCAGTATTCTTACTTTGAAGAATCCTGAAACAGTAGAAAAAGTTGAGTATGGAAATTATAAACTTATTTACTTATCGCAATCAGATAAAACCAAATTTGAAAATGGATTTTTCATCGTTTTAACAGAGGGGAATGCTACTCTTTTATCAAAACCCGGGGTTACTTTGCATAATCCAACTCAACCTGGAGGTTATTCTGATGCCCAACCACCACATTTTTCAAGAAATCCTGACACTTTCTTTATTAAAATTGGTAAAAATCAAGCCAAAATCATAAAAAATAAAAAACATTTAATCACTTCCTTTCCTTATTTCAGGGAAGACTTGAGTAATTACATCAAAGCGAATAATACAAAAATATCGGATCAGAAAAGTTTAAGCGATTTGGTTCAATACTACAATTCATTATAAAGTCAAACATAATTTCAGGTCATCACAAATATTATAGCAAATAAAATCATGTATGAAATTGTATTTCGTTCATGTTAGATTTAAGTGCGAAATATTTTTTTTCATCGCAGATGCAACATTGAAATTTAACTTTCGTCATTCATTCAGAAACAAAAAATAAAGGGTGAAAACACTTTACGAAAACATTCATCAGGAGATTATTGATCAGTGCAGGGAAGGCAGCCAGAAAGCTCAATTCCAGTTGTACAAGTTGTATTACAAACCTATGTACAGTATATGTTTGCGTATGATCAACAACGAAACTGAAGCTGAAGATGTGATGCAGGAAGCTTTTTTAAGCGCGTTCAGAAAAATTGACACCTACAAGGGGGAAGTAAGTTTTGGAGCCTGGCTGAAGAAAATTGTAATCAATCGTTCATTGGATGTATTGAAAAAAAGAAAGGTGAAGTTTGAGGAGATAAACGAAAAAACCAACCAAATCGTTGACTTTCAAATGGAAACCAAAGAAGTGAATGTGCAGGTGATAAAAGATGCCATTCAGAAATTGCCCGATGGTTACCGCGTGGTTTTGAGTTTGTACCTGATTGAAGGATATGATCATGAGGAAATAAGCGAAATTCTGGGAATCAGCAATTCGAACTCGCGAACCCAGTATTTAAGGGCAAAAAACAAGTTAAGAGAATTATTAAAGGACACAGAAGTATTTTCATACAATTAAAACGCCATGAAAGAAAGAGATAACATAGAAGAATTGATTTTGAAAAACCTGAAGGAGTTGAACGACAACGAACCGATGGATGGTCATTTCGAAAGATTTCAGGCAAAATTGAACACTCAGAATAAAAAGAGAAAGTTCAACTTTAGCATAGTTTGGAAAGTGGCAGCAGCAGTTGTTTTTGTTTTGCTGGCTGTAAATCAGGCAAATATTTATTTGTCACCCAATAGACAAACTGAAAATTCTGCAAGTAACAACGCTGATTTCTCGCTGGCATCGGTTTCTCCCGAATACAAAGAGGTTGAGTTTTACTATACAAATGCCATAAACGTTGGATTGGATCAATGGAACAGCCTTAAAACCGATGGTTATATTTCGAAAACCGAACAGGAAACAATGGTAACTGAACTTGCTGATTTTGAAGCAAGATTTAAAACACTTCAAACCGACCTGGCTGCAAATCCCGGCGACGAAAGAGTAATTAATGCCATGCTGGAATATTACCAGGCTAAACTCGAAATCATTAATATGATTGTGAACAAGTTAGAGGAAGTAAAACAAATGAAGGGTAAAACCAGTGAAACAAATAACGTAAATTCTGAAATCTGATGATTCAGAAATAATAAGGAAAAAGACATTGAAATCAATTAAAAACAAAAAAATCAAAGAGATGAAAGCAACTTTTAAAATCACAGCTTTGCTGATTCTGGTTATCGTTTTGGGATCAGGAACCACAGTTTTGGCAATTGAAAAAACGAAGAAATTCAGTGAAAAATGGGCGGCAGGCAGCGTTGAAAACCTCAACGTTATCAACAAATTCGGCGAAATAAAATTCGTAAACGAAGGTGGCCCCGATATTACGATCGATGTTTTGGTGACAGTGGAAGGTTCGAACGAGAATAAAGTGAACGACATGCTAGAAAAAATCGATGTTTCGTTCAGTAAAACCGGAAATACAGCAAAAGCTGAAACTTCGATGGAAAGCAATTATAATTTCAACGGAAAATTCAGCATCGATTATGTGGTTAATATTCCTTCAGAAAAAAATCTGCAAGTGTCGAACAAATACGGGAATGTAGTGGTAAACAACCTTACCGGCAACGGCGATTTCGATGTAAAGTACGGCAGTATTACAGCGGTAAGTTTAAAGGGAACAAATACGCGGTTAAATCTGGATTATGGGAAAGGTAATATCACAGAAACCGGAAATATGGAAACAGAAATTAGTTATTCAACCATCTCCATTGGTGAAACCGGAAACCTGAGATTGAACTCGAAGTATTCGACAGTTGAACTGGATAAGGCAAAAGATATTCAGGCCGAATCGAAATACGATAAACTGAATTTGGGCGATATTATTTCCTTTTCAGCAGTAACTAAATATACCAACATAAAAATCGGTAAACTTTCAAAAAGTCTGCGGATTGAAAATGGATATGGTGGAATAAAAGTGGAAGAGATTGCGCCCGATTTCGAATCGGTTTCAATTACCAATTCGTACGGACAAATTTCACTCGGATTAAGTGGTTCAAGTTACACTGTGGACGCTCGGTGCGATTACTGCGGAATTTCGTACCCGCAGGAACGTTTTAAGGGAAACCGGATGAAGGAAAGTACCAGTTACGAGTTGAAAGGGAAAATTGGAAATGCAGGTGGTGGAACTGTTACTGTAAAAAGCCGTTACGGGGAGATTAAGCTGGCGGAGTAAGGAATACAGGAATTAGTGATTGGGTGATTGGGTGAATAAATCCTAATTAAAAGTAAAAGAGTTGTTTGCTAAATGCAGGCAACTCTTTTGTTTATTTTAAGGTTGAATAAAAACACAGTTTATATAAATCGAATAAAAAAAGACTTGGTTTGCGACCGGTTAAATTTCTTTCGATGCTGCGATGAAATAATTTGTAAAATAATCTCAAAAACAAAGCAGGCAAATATTTTGTAATCGATTGATACTTGTTTAAAAAGCGAACCTGTTTTGCAAATACATTGTCGCCGGGCAATATTTTTTGAGTAATCAAATAAAGACTTTTTAAAGCTGTTTTGGTTTTCTCCAAAAAAACACTCGAATCTTCCAGACCAGTATGTTCAACCGGATTGTCGATGTGAAAAATTTCAATCCCTTTTTTAAATAAATCGTATCCCAGCAAAGTATCTTCGTGCCCGTAATTTTCAATTTCTTCCCTGAAAAATATTTTTTCGAAAACCATTTTTTCAATCAGAAAGTTATTCGATGTAATAATAAATCCTTTTTTACTGTTTCTGATTTTGGAAGAAATAGCTTCTCTGTTTGTACCGTAAAACCAACGTAAATATTTTTCAGGTTGTATGGGTTTATCCTGTTTATAGGCAGTTCCCCCGCAAATCACACGATTGGGTTTTACATATTCAATAAAGTTTTCGAGATAATCTTCACTCACTGGCAACGAATCGGCATCAATAAAAAGCAAATACTGAAACTGCGATTCAAAACCCATTTTATTGCGGATTGCAGAACGGCCCAGATTTTTATCCAATTCTTTGTAAACAACATTTTGAAATTCAGAGATTTTCCTGTTTTGCAGTTTAATATCTTCCTGCGAACCATCATCATAAACCCTGATTTCGTATCCAATTCGAAGTTCATCGGCTTGCTCCACAAGCTGCGAAATCAATTCACCCACTTCGTAATTGTAAACCGGAATATTTATTGACAGCATATTTTAATTTATGAATCGGTTAAAATTACAGAAATCTGGTGCTATTTAAAAAGTCGCTGGTCAAATGCAAATTTTGTTATTTCTATGATCTTAATTTTCTTAAAATCAATATGATTTGGATTTATAAGTATATTATAGTCACCTTGAGTAACTGAAGAAGGTATTTGCATTAAACAATATTTATTTTCAAAAATAAATTTATCACCAATTGCCTGAGTTGTTGAAGGATGTGGAAAGGAATTCCAGTTAAGTGGTAATTCAGACACAAACATTTTTTTCATTGCTATATCATCAGGAATAAAGATTGTTATCATTACATAATCATCAGGAATAGTGGAAATTGAGAAATGCACTGCAACTTCCGCCATTGCCAGCGATCGGTTTGCAGCAGTGTAAATCATTTCGATACCAACAGAATTCCAGCGCGCACCTTTTAATGCGGCTCCAATTCCCGACAATACAGATGAAAACTTTTCTCTCGATAATCTGTAAACCTCCATTATACAAGTATTCCGTAATTAATCCTGGTAAGTTCCCCAATCACCATTTCTTTACCATAAGAATCTCGTAATAAATCAATTGGCTTAAGATTACCCAACGCAAAACTTGGAGTGTTTAACCAAAGTTTAAACTTTTCCATTTCACCAAATACATCTAATCCAATATTGGTAACTTCAGCCATTTCTATTATTTTTTCCGACTGGATTGGTCTAAATTTTCGAGGTTGCTGTTTATACCTTTGCAGCGATTTAGTTGAAATTGATAAAAATTCAGACCATTCCTTTTCGCTAAAGGGCGTGTAATCCTGGATTCTGGAAAACAGGGAATAGGGCACTCCAACCCTGATTACATGTACAATCATCAATTTGTTCTTTAAAAATTCGGAATAGGTAATTTCGGAACCTGATGGAATTAAATACCTGCTTTTATCAGAATGTTTAATTAATGATGATATTTCCTTATCCAGTTTCGCAATATTGATTTCTTCGCTCGTTTTCATTAAAATGATATTTTCGGACATTTGTCTTCAAAATTAAGACATTTTTCGTATTTAACAAACTTTCTACTGAATAATTATAAACCATTGTTTTCCCTAAATTATTTTAATTTTGGTCAGCAATTTTTGAATTTATGGGACAATACCTCACAATAATTTTACTTTTTCTTACGGGCTTTGCCAACAGCCAGGGATTTGAAATAAACATAAAAATTGACTCGGCGGCAAACAAGCAGATTATATTGACTAATTATTATCTTGGTAGTATTTACAAAAAAGATTCTGTGCATTTAGATACCAAAGGATTTGGAACATTTAAAGCTGATACTTTACTACCACAGGGACTCTATAAAATCTATCTCGACGAAAACAATCACTTCGATTTTCTTTTGGGTGCCGACCAGAAATTTTCAATTTCGAAAACCAGTTTTAATTCACCCGAAATCAAAATAACCGGTTCTGTTGAATCGGAAGAATTTGCCAAATACACAGCTTTTCTTAAAAGTATGCAAACCAAAGGTGCTGAACTCAGCAAGAAAATGGAAAATGTTACTCCAGAAGAGAAATTGGCTTTACGAGCCGATTTGAACAAATTAACCACCGAATTACAGGAATATTGGTTCAGGATAAAACAAGAATATCCAAATACCTTTCTTTCAGCATTTTTATTGGCGAATTATGTTCCACCATTAGATATTACAACCCTTCCGCAGGAAGTTCAGAAAAGCGATTCGCTGCTGTTAATTGCCCGTTTTAATTATCAAAAGGCACATTTCTGGGATTATTTTGATTATACCGATGAGCGTTTACTATTTACTCCGCTTTACAAACCTAAATTGGAAACCTGGTTTACCAAAGTTTTATACCAAAACTACGATTCTGTAAAACCTCCGGTTTACCAGTTTATTGAAGATGTTCGATCCAGCAAACGAATTTTCCAGTTTGCAGTTTCCTGGTTTCTGAACTCAAGCATTAACAGCAACATTATGGGAATGGATGCGCTTTTTGTCGATTTGGCTAGAAGTTATTATTTAAACGGACAGGCTTTCTGGGCAACTGAGGAATCGTTAAAAAAAATAAGGGAAAACGTAATTTTTGCTGAAAACAACCTGATTGGAAAAATGGCTCCAGATTTAACACTCGAAAATATCGACGGAGAATTTGTGAATCTTCATAAAATAAAATCGAAAATCACAGTTGTTTTAATTTACGAGCCTGAATGTTCGCATTGCAAAGTGTTTGTACCGCAATTTCACAAAGATGTTTATCAGAAATACAAAGACAAAGGACTTGCTGTTTATGCCATTTATTCAATGGCTGATAAGGAAGAATGGAACGAATTTTTAATTAAACACAATTTATACGACTGGATAAATGTGTGGGATGAAACACATATTTCGCAATTTAAAGTATTATACGATGCCCGAAAAACACCGGCAGTTTATATTTTGGATGAAAACAAAAAAATTATTGCCAAAGGAATGTCGGTCGAGCAAATCGATAATTTGATGAAAATCCTGCTAAATTGATTTTCGTTTTTTACCCGTTTGTGCCACAAGTTCAGTTGCCGCTGCAAGTGCCAAATCGAACGATGGAAAAATGTTTTCCTTACCAATGAGTTCATGAATTCCTGATTTTTTCAAATCCTCGCAAACCGCATCATTTACTCCTGAAAGTACAATTTTTGTTTCAGAGGCTTTTAAAATTTTTAAAGCTCCCTTGAAGTTGTGCAATCCGGTGGCATCAACAAAAGGTACATGCCGCATTCGAATGATGATAAGTTTACTTTCATAGCCCATCGACTTTAAAACCTCGCAATACTCTTTTGCGGATGCAAAAAACAGAGGCCCACTGATTTCGTAAATCGCAATTCCCTTTGGTAGTTTCGAATAATCCTCAATAACATCTGAATCAATTGCAGGTGGAATTCCTTTTCCAAGATCAGCCATTCTTTTCATAAAAAGGACGGCGGAAAGCACAACTCCCACTTCGATAGCAACCGTTAAATCGACAAGTACGGTCAGGAAAAAAGTGGTTAATAAAACAAGAATATCGAAAACTGAACCTTTTAGTATGGAACGAAAAGTTCTCCACTCGCTCATATTGTAAGCTACGGTAATCAGAATCCCCGCGAGACTTGCCATGGGAATCAGTTTTACCCACCGGCCAAAAAACAACATAATTAAAAGCAAAGTGATTGCATGAATAATGCCGGCAACCGGTGTTCGACCACCATTTTTCACATTTGTAGCAGTACGTGCAATTGCGCCGGTAGCGGGTATTCCACCAAAAAACGGAACAATTACATTGGCAATCCCCTGCCCTATCATTTCAGTATTCGATCGATGATTCCCGCCAATCATACCATCAGCTACCACTGCTGAAAGCAACGATTCAATTGCTCCAAGTAGCGCAATGGTTAGTGCCGGTTGAAAATAATATCCTAATTTTTCAAAATCAATTTTTGGAAATTCAAGATGAAAAGTATTGGGAATATCTCCAAAAAACGTTTCAATGGTGCTTACCGGAAGATTGAAAATCTGAACAGCAGCAGTTCCCAAAATAATTGCAATAATAGAGCCGGGAACTTTTTTTATGATATTCTTTGTGTATATCACCAATAACATGGTTACAATAGTAATTACAACCGCATAAATATTTATGGTTGAAAGATTTTCAAAATACACACTCCATTTGTGGATAAATTCTGCCGGAACTTTTTCGATTTCCAATCCAAGTGCATCTTTAATCTGGGTCGAAAAAATAACAATTGCAATACCGCTGGTAAAGCCTACAATGAGTGGGTGTGGAAAATATTTCAGAAGTGTTCCAAGTCGCAGCAATCCGAAAATTATCAGTAAAAATCCGGCCAAAATTGTAGAAATCAATAGTCCGTCGAATCCGTACTGCGAAAGAATGGAAAAAACAATTACGATAAATGCTCCGGTCGGACCAGCAATCTGTACCCGGCTGCCTCCCAAAACAGAAACAATTAATCCTGCAACAACTGCAGTAATCAAACCCTTTTCGGGCGAAACACCTGATGCTACGGCAAACGCAATTGCAAGCGGCAATGCAACTATTCCCACAACGATTCCGGCCATCAAATCACCTGAGAATTGTTTGCGGGTGTAACCTTCTTTAAGAACACTAAAGAATTTGGGTTTGAATATAGAATTCATTTGAAATGATTTTGAAATATCGCGCAAAACTACACGATTTATATTTTTAAAACGATTCAACATCATTTTAAATATCAATGTTATCTCAAAGTAAACCGCGAAATACTGCCTGATAATAAATTAAAAAGTGCTTCAATGCCTTAAAATTGAGGACTTAAAGCAATTCTGTACACTGACCGTTGCAAAAAAAACTGAAATTCATTTCTATTGGTTGAGAATAATGTATTTTTAACGGTGTTAAAAATATGATATAATGTCGGTTGTTTTGCCACTATTATTTATTGTTTGTATCAGTCTGTTTTTCGTTCCAAAGAAATTTCAGTTTTATGTTACATTGGCTACCGACCTTGTTTTGATTGCCTTTTCAGGTTATCTCGCTATCCAATCCTTTAACTCTTCAGAACCTCTTCAAATTAGTTTCACCCATTTTTACGGAGCTGAAATATTGCGGGTAATCGACCGTATTTCGGCTTTTTTCATTTTGGTAGTTAACCTCATTGTTTTGGCTGGTATTCTCTATTCAAAAGGTTATTTAGCTCCATATATCAGCAAAAAAAATAAAACCGAATTCGGTTTGCATCATTTCAGTTTGTTGATGCTTCACCTGTCGATGCTGTTTGTGTTAACACTACGCGAAGGAATCAGCTTCCTGATTGCCTGGGAAGTGATGTCTGTTGCTACTTTCTTTTTAATTCTGTTTGAGTCAGAAGTTAAACAAACCGTTAAAGCAGCCATTCAGTTTATTATTCAAATGCACATTGCTTTTGTATTTATCATTGTTGCTTTTCTGATTGCTTCGATAACTACCGGCGAACCAATTGGTTTTGATAGTCTTGAAAATTACTTCAGAACTCAGCCCGTTTTACCACTGTTTCTGCTGTTTTTTGCAGGATTCGGAATCAAAGCCGGGTTCATTCCGCTGCATACCTGGTTGCCACACGCCCACCCTGCCGCACCTTCGCACATTTCGGGAATCATGAGCGGCGTAATCATAAAAATGGGGATTTACGGAATTGTTCGGGTGCTGACTTTTATTCATACCGATTTATACATTATTGGGCTTTTTCTGCTGATTATCTCTTTCATTTCGGGTGCACTGGGCGTTACGCTGGCCATTGTTCAGCACGATTTTAAAAAACTGCTGGCCTACCACAGCATCGAAAATATTGGAATCATCGGGATGGGAATTGGTGTTGGAGTGATTGGTCTGGCTCTTGAAAATCCTACACTCGCGGTTTTGGGTTTTGCCGGCGGATTCCTGCACATCCTCAACCACGCCTTATTCAAATCTCTTTTGTTTTTCGCTGCCGGAAATATTTATAGCCAAACTCACACCAGAAACATTGAGAAATTAGGTGGATTAATCAAGAAGATGCCGAAAACCGCATTTTTCTTTTTGCTGGGGTCGGTCGCTATTTCCGGCTTACCGCCGTTTAACGGTTTTATTTCTGAATTTCTGATTTACGTTGGCATGTTTAAGGAACTGCACACCGGAGATTTATCTTTGAGTCAGATTTTGCTTGGCGGAATTGTGGGACTTGTGCTGATTGGCGGTCTGGCATTGTATTGTTTCACCAAGGTTTTCAGCATTATTTTCCTGGGCAACCCACGAAGCAACAAAACAGAACATGCCAAAGAAGTGGAGGGAAGTATGCTTTTTCCGAAATTCATCATCGGCTTTTTTATTGTATTTATTGGCGTTTTACCCGTTTTTGTATTGAAACCGCTGGCAGGTGTAGTTTCGGTTTTCACACCCGATGTTACTGCGCTGACCGACATTGCTCCATCGATTCAGGGAATCTCGGTTTCGCTCGGGGTTTTTATTCTGATGATTGCAGGAATGTGGTTCATCAGGAAAATGGCAACCAAAAACAAAACGGTTGAAACCGGCCCAACCTGGGGTTGCGCGTACACCGGGGCAGAACCGGCGGTTCATCAGTACACCTCAACATCTTATGCCGATTATATTGAAAACCTGGCCAAATATATAACCGGCAGCCGAAAACATTACAAACCCATTGAAAAAGACGAAATGTTTCCCGAACCTCGAACTTTCGAAACACACGCAACAGATATTTTTGAAGATTTCCTGGTAACGAAACCAACCGGAAAATTGCTGCAATTCCTTGAAAAGATTGCGGTTTTTCAAACTGGAAATCTACAGCATTATTTGCTGTACGCAATCGTGTTCATGGCGCTCATCCTGTTGTTAACGATTTTAAATTTGCTGTAACATGATATTAAATCCGCTGGTAATCATATTGGTAAGTCTTGTTTTTCCGGGAGTAATTGCCCTTACAAAAGCAAGAATAGCCGGACGGAAAGGAGCTTCTGTATTGCAACCTTTTTTCGATAATATCCGGTTGTTCCGCAAAGGAAATGTTTTCAGCACAACCACAAGCTGGATTTTTCAGGCAGCCCCGGTCGTCTATTTTTCTACTGTTTTTATGGCTTTGCTTTTTATCCCACTCGGAAAACAACCTGCCATTTTTTCGTTTGAGGGCGATTTTGTATTGTTTGCTTTCCTGCTGGCTTTAGGGAAATTTATGATGATTGCTGCGGCCATGGACACCGGCAGCAGTTTTGAAGGAATGGGCGCCAACCGCGAAGCATTCTACTCGTTGCTGGTTGAACCTGCCTTTTTTATCGTCATCGCTTCGATGGCGTTGCTTACCAACCACACTTCGTTTTACGATTTGTTTAACAACCTGCACATCGAATCGCAACTTTCATACTTAATCGCCATTTTGTCTGTTTACATTTTTTTGTGGATTGCCATGGTCGAAAACAGCCGCTTGCCGGTTGACGACCCAAAAACCCATCTCGAATTAACAATGGTTCACGAAGTAATGGTACTGGATTTCAGCGGATTCGACCTTGCCCTGATTCAGCTGGCCAACGGATTGAAATTTGCCATTTACGGCGCACTGATTTTCAATTTCGTGTTACCGATGCAGGATTATTTTGCCGCACAACTAGTCTTCTTTTTTATGGTTGAATTCATTTTTGCCATTTCCGTTGGTGCTCTGGAATCATTCAGGGCGCGGAACAAAATGGCCAAAAACGCGCAGTGGATTATTTCGCTGACTGCGCTTGCAATTTTAGGATTTCTGTCGGTATTGATTATTACCGGAAAAATAATTTTAATGAATTGATATGGTAATCGTTTTAATTGTTTTGTTCGCCGCAACCCTGGTTTACTTTTTCCTTTCCGAAAGGGTGTCCAATTTTATCTGGCTGCTTTCGGTTCAGGGGGCGCTTTTGTTTGGAATTGCTTTTAACAATCTTATCCATATTCAAACTTTGGGACTGATAGTGATTCTGCTCGAAACGCTGATTGTAAAAGCGATTGTAATTCCGTGGTTTTTAAACCGGTTGCGCCACAAAAACCAGTTAAAAAGAGTTCACGAAAGTAAAGTGCCGGTATTTTATTCGCTCATTATCATTTCGGCGGTTTTGATTGGTTGCTTTTTAATGAGTTACACCATTGATAATGAAGTTATTCAACTGCGGTTTTTTACTGTGGCGCTGGCAACCGTGATTGGCGGAATGTATTTTATCATCATCCATAAAAATATTTTCAGTCACCTCGTGGGTTTTTTAATTATCGAGAACGGCGCTTTTTTGCTGTCGCTTGCCGTGGGTGGCGACATGCCTTTCCTGGTTAGTCTTGCAGTTTTGTTAGACGTGCTGATTGCGGTTTTGGTTATTGGTGTTTTTATGAATAAGGTGAGGGATACTTTTGATACAATTTCGGCAAGTAATCTAAGCCAGCTAAAAGATTAACAGACTATGATTTTACCATTTTTTGGAATATCGCTGATACTCAGCCTGCTGATTTTTCTGTTTCCAAACAGAATTATCATGGCAGCAGGAAGCATAATATTTGTGATACTTCATTGTTTGTTAACCGTTAACGCATTCGAAAACCTGAATTCATTTGATACGGCTTATTTCCAATTCGACAGTCTGTCTGTTTTGTTAAACGCACTGCTGAGCATTTTACTGATTCCAACCATTTTCCATTCAAATCTATACTTTAAACGGCATGTAAACGATGTAAAAAACGAATCCCGTTTTGCAGCCACCATGATAATACTTTCCACTGCAATTTCCTCGGTTTATTTTGCCGAAAACATTGTGGTAATGTGGGTCAGCATCGAGGCAACCACGCTGTGTATGACTTTTCTGATTTTCCATAATCGTTACGAAACTCCGCTCGAAGCAGCGTGGAAATATCTTTTCCTTTCATCGGTAGGAATTGCCATTGCCTTTCTGGGAATATTGATTCTGGCAACACAGGCAACTTCACCCGAAGGTGCCAATCTTTCAGTTTCTTATCTAGCATCGGTAGCACCAAAAATGGACCCGTTTTTTCTGAAAACAGCTTTCGTGCTGATACTTACCGGATACAGTGCAAAGCTGAACGTTTTTCCGTTTTATGCCGGAACCATCGACGCCAAAACAGTTGCGCCGTCACCTGTGAATGCCATTTTTTCAACGGCCATGTTAAACGCAGGTTTTGTTGCCATCTTCAGGATGTATACTATTATTAATCAAACACCACTGAATTCGTGGGCGCAAAATGTTTTTCTTGTAACAGGGTTAATCAGCATTTCGCTGGCAACCATTCAGTTATTCCGAATTAAAAGATATAAACGGATGTTTGCCTTTTCGAGCATGGAACATATTGCGCTTATCCTCATCGCCTTTTCGGTAGGCAAAGTTGGGTATTATGCTGCACTGCTGCACCTCATTTTTCATACACTCATCAAAGGAGGATTGTTCTTTCAGTTTGGGCAGGTGCGTGCATTTTTTCACAGTGGATGGATAAAAGATACAGGCGCTTATTTGAAGTTGAACGGAACCGGGGCGCTGGCATTTTTACTCGGAATTATTTCGATTACTGCAATTCCTCCATCCGGTCTGTTTATAACTGAGTACATGATTTTTAAGGCACTTTTTTCAAGCGGCTACATTGCAACGGCCATCGCTGTTTTAATCATGTTGACCATTATTCTGTACATCGTTATTTCAAAAACAATGCACCTGCTTTTTGCCGAACTGCCTGAGAATTTCAAACCCGAGGCTGTTTTTGCCAATCGCTTTGAACCTGTTTCTCAGTTCATTTTGTTTTTCGCGGTTATTTACATGGGATTTAATCCGCCGCCCATTTTAACCGAATTGATTAATCAAACCATTCAACTTTTAAATTAACGCGAAATGGTTGCTGAAAACAAAAAATATTGCATTATTCAAAATAACGAATCCATTGAAATCGAATCGGTTCCGGTACTCAGTTATGCCGAATTCAGTTCCGAAATAGTTGAATTGCTGAAGCAATACGAAAATCACTGTGTATCTTATTTTGCTTTTCCACAAACCGATGGACTGAAATTTTTTGCAGCAATTGCAAACGACACAATCCACAGGATTTTTGTTTTATCTCATTTTTTATCAAAAACCAATAAACAGGAATTAGCTTCAATCACACCTCAAATCAACGCAATTCATATTTTCGAACGCGAAATTCATGAGAATTTCGGGGTCGGTTTTCCCGGACACCCGTGGTTAAAACCGGTTCGGTTTGCACACAATCGTTTCAATAAAAACCTAAAAGTCAACGATTATCCGTTTTATAAAATCGAAAGCGAGGAATTGCACGAAGTGGGTGTTGGCCCAGTCCACGCCGGAATTATCGAGCCGGGACATTTCAGGTTTATTTGTAATGGTGAACAGGTTCTGCACCTCGAAATCCAACTGGGTTGGCAGCACCGCGGAGTGGAACAAACCATGCTCGAAAAACAAACTTTATTGCAACGAAATATTGTTGCTGAGTCAGTTGCAGGAGACACAACTGTTGGTCACAGTTTGGCTTTTGCCAACTTGATGGAATCGCTTGCAGGAATTGAAACAAACACACAGCTCGATATTGAACGCGCCATCGCACTTGAATTGGAGCGAATTGCTGTTCATACTGCCGATATTTCGGCGCTATGTACTGATGTAGCTTACAGTCTTGGCGCTAATATTTTCGGAATACTACGTACTGCGATAATTAACCAAACCCAGTCGTGGTGCGGCAACCGGCTTGGAAAAGGAATGATTCGTGTTGGCGGCACACATCATCCGCTTACCAGTGAAATCAAAAACCAGATATTGGAAACCCTGTCAAAATTCGAAAAACAGTTCGTCGAACTGGCACATCTCACTTACCGTTTACCGAGTCTGGAAAACCGTTTCGACGAAATTGGGGCAGTTACCGAACAGCAAATGCGGAAAATCGGGGCAGTTGGGATGGTTGCACGAATGGCCAATGTTCCTCGCGATATCAGGGCTTCACAT
Source organism: Draconibacterium sp. (assembly GCA_041737765.1). Lineage (GTDB taxonomy): Bacteria > Bacteroidota > Bacteroidia > Bacteroidales > Prolixibacteraceae > Draconibacterium. The sequence continues at coordinate 115,426 of JBGSRA010000025.1, forward strand.
CCTTCAGAAGCATACAAAAAATACCCATACAATCCGGTAATTCTGCCAAAAGGCGATGTTTTTTCTCGCTTTTTGCTGCGCCGGAAAGAGATTAAACAATCCATCGCCTGGATTCGGGAAGTATTTAAAAATGAAGATTTTCAGGTTTCATCTCCATCTCCGGTATCAGAAGTTGTTTTAAAACCAAACAGTCTCTCCATTTCACTGGTGGAAGGATGGCGGGGTGAAATTTGCCATGCAGCAGTTACCGACAAAAACGGGAAACTGGTGCATTACAAAATCAAAGACCCGTCGATGCACAACTGGAAAGCGCTGGAACTCTCGCTGCGAAACCTTGAAATTTCAGATTTCCCCATCAACAACAAAAGTTACAATTTAAGTTACTGCGGTTTCGACCTTTAAAAGTTTGAAAAATGTTACAGGAAATAAAAATCATACACCACAATGGCAAACAATTTATCCCCGACCCAACTTCGGCTGAAGTACCCGCTCCGTTTCGCGGACGACCTGAAATCAGCCTCGAAAAAGTGGATGAAAATGCGCTTGTAAATTGCTGTCCTTTGAACGCTATTTCCTCAAATCCAATTGCGATTAATCTTGCAAAATGCAATTTCTGTGGCGAATGTGCTTTTCGTTTCCCCCAAAAAATAAAATTTACCAACGACCATAAAATCAGCACAAACAAGCTGGAAAACCTTATTGTTTCAGCAGGTGAGAAAAATAAGATAGAGCTTGACCAAAACATTATCGACCCAAAAATCAAAACCACCTTTGGAAAGTCGCTGAAACTGCGACAGGTTTCGGCTGGCGGCGACAATTCCTGCGAGTTTGAGTTAAATGCCTGTGGCAATGCCAACTTCGATATGGGTCGTTACGGGATTGAATTCGTTGCTTCACCGCGCCACTCCGACGGAATTGTAGTTACAGGCCCCATTTCAGAAAACATGGCCGAAGCTTTGAAAGTTACCTGGGAAGCCATTCCATCGCCTAAACTTTTTATTTTGTGCGGAGTGGATGCCATCAGCGGCGGTATTTTTGCTGAAAGTGCTGCCATTAACCGTAGCATTTTTAAAGACTTAAAAGTTGACCTTTATATACCCGGCAATCCACCTCACCCGCTAACCATTATCAATGGATTACTAAGCCTGATAAAATAAAAACTGAAAGATTTTGTTCACCAGGGAACAAAGGAGATTTTACGCGAAATAATTTCCCGCCCTGTACCTACACGAACAAAATAAACACCGGGCACATTTCCAGTCATATCGATATCTACTTTTCGTGAATCAATCCTGGATATTTTTATTTCTGTTTTCTGCCCCAGAAGATTGAAAACATTAATCTGATTGTCAGGTATATCCTTTCCGGCTTCTATCCTAAAATTTGAACTCGAAGGATTTGGATATATCAAAATATCCTGTGGATTGTCAACCAATGGAGTATCGGTACCAAAATCGTCGATATTACAGGCAATCAACTCAAAAATATTTGCCATTGCTTTCTTCTCGGGATTAGTTTCCGTAAAATTATACCACGTTCCATTCTGTTTTAAATAAAACGAATTTTCGCTTCCCACAGCCCGCAGCGACTGATAAACCGCAAACGAATCAAGAGGCTGAATATTAGTCAGTTCAAATCCCACAAAAAAAGTATTTCCAGGTCTTACGTTTTCCGAAAAGCCAATAAAATTCATGGCATCCTGAGCCAGTTCAGCTGTTTTTACCACCTTCGAATAAATCAGTTGTTCAGGCTTCTGGGTTCCGTTATATACTTTTAGGGTTATTTCGCTGTTATTGCTGGTAACTTTACTTTTAAATTTTCCAACTCCAAGAGAAACCCCCGACAAAATTTCGTTTCCTTCAATTGAAAAACGTTCCATAAATTCTGATATTCCAATGCTGTTGCTGCCACCCCAGTAACCGGCAAATTTATTTGCGTTCGTTACCGGTATTAAACTGTACTTATCTGCATCTCCAAGGTTTGTAAATGCTCCGCAAAGTTCTTCACCATCATAAAATTGCTTTCCTTCCAAAACTTTAACACCCGATTTTAACGGATCGAGCCAGTGTTTCAATTGTTTTGCAGAGTCTGGTTTGTGTTCCCACGAAGTAGCAAACCTTTCAAATTCATCATTCAAAGCATTGTTACACGTTGCTGGAGGACCTCCTGTAAGTGTGCCAATTACATGCTTTTTAGAATTAAATAACGGACCTCCCGAAGAACCATTTTCTGTTAAACCATTCTCCCATTTTAAAATTTTTAAAAATCCATTTTTTTTGTAACCTGATTCAAAACTAGAAATTTCAGGAATATCTTTGTCGAATGACAGCTTTTTAATATCAGCCTGAGGGTGATGAATACTTATCGATGAATCATTTAATTCTGTGGAACGATTCCATCCTGCATAAAATGGTCGAAAGTCAGGTGGTGGAATCCTGCTTAATTCAACCAATGCAAAATCTGCGCTATCAGACTGTGATTTCATTATAGCGCCTGATATCGAATTTGAGGGATCGCCATCAAGCGGAGCGCAAAACGGACTCTCGTAATTAAAGGTATATACAGATACTTCAGGATAATTCCACTTGTTATAACAATGTGCCGCTGATAAAACATAAGGTTTCTGATTTTCAGCCGTATTATTTACCAAAACAGCAGAACACATCTCTTTTCCATTAACTATCACGCGGCAAACCGAATTTTTTACTTCATCCCATGAATTCCAACTATCACAATTTATATCGATATTGCACGAATTTGCAATTTTATTGAGCGGTCTTCTGTCCCCTGATTTTAAAATGCCAACGTAATCGTGGTTTACACGTGTTATTATAAAATGTTTGTTATTAAAATCTTCTTCCGGAATTTCGTATTGAACCGTAATTTCATCGCCTAAAACCGGCGACACTGCAAATTTTTTGTGCGGCAAATTATTAATGTTAGTAAATGCACCTAAAATATGGTTTTCCTTTGCATTGAATATAAATAGGCGTTCTCTCTCCTGAAGTTCAAATTCTTCAAAAATTAGATTCAGCGATTTTGCCCCTTCAGAACGAATGGTAAGTTTCCAAACCAGAAATCCATCGTCGCCCGGCAACCATTCGCCCGAATTTTCGGGTGTTAAATTTACCTCGAAAGGATAGGCAAACTGAAAAGGCTTCAACCGGTTTTCAGAATTTTGATTTACGGTTTCACTTTCGCTAGTAAGGAAATTACTGATGGGCGGCATTTCAACAATCCGGTTGCGGGAGCTTTTTAATTCATTGGTGTTCATTGGTGTTCCTCCCTGTGATATCTGAGCCTGACTATTTGCTGTAAACAGGAAAATACCTGCAAAAAGAAAACCTGAAATTCGATTAAAAAACATGGATGTAATATGATTTAGCCAACAAAAATAAATTTAAATATGGTTTATACAATTCCTGACACAAGTAATTGCCTAATCAACTAAACAATTTCTATGTTTAATCCGTTATTAGGCTTTAGAATTTGACAAATTATTAATCATTTAAAAACTTAAAACCATGAATTACAAAAGATTCATTCCACTTATTCTGATTGTGTTTGTGTTTGCATCGTTTTCAACGTTTGCAACCGAAAATACACCAACTATGAAACCGGTTAATATGCCCGATGATGTAAAAGGAATCATCGAAAAATCGTGTTTTGGCTGTCACAACACCGACTCGAAAAACGACAAAGCCAAGGAAAAGCTCGATCTCAAAACTATCGACAGTCTCGACAAATCGAAAATGATTCATGCATTGAAAGAAATTGCTGAAGTAGTTGATGAAAATGAAATGCCTCCAGCAAAATTTCTTGAAAAATTCCCAGACAAAAAACTAACTGATGCAGAAAAAAAGACATTGATGGACTGGGCAAATAAAGAAGCAAAATCATTGATGAAGTAACATTGTTAACGAAATAAAAAATCCTCCTTTTTGGGGGATTTTTTTGTTTCAATGCATTTAATAATTCAACCTATCAGTTTCATTTTAAATTTCATACACCATGCGAAAAATTATAAAAATACTTGTTATCATTGGTATTGTAGCCTTTGTTGTCATCCAGTTTTTTCAACCCGAAAAAAATATAAGCGATGATGTAAAGAACCACATTTTTACACAGGAACAATTACCCGAAAATGTGAAGCTAACGCTTCAGAATGCTTGTATGGATTGCCATTCAAATAACACCAAATATCCATTTTACGACCGAATTGCACCTGTTTCATGGATGGTAAACAAACATATCGTGGAGGGAAAAGATGAACTTAATTTTTCAGAATGGGGAGAAATGGATGCATATGATAAAATTGGTGCACTAGAAGACATCAGGCAAGAAGTGGAACAAAAAAACATGCCTTTAAAACAATATGTTTTTATGCACAAAGAGGCAAAACTTACCGATGAACAAAGGGCTGCATTGATTGCCTGGATTGACAAAAAAGGCAGTGAACTGGTAAAATCGTCAACAGAGGAATGAAAGTTATAAGGAGTTCATAGTTTAGAGTTGGGTGCTGGCTTCTGGCATCTGGCAATTGGTTGTTTTGTGTGGACCATTTAGGACTTTTGGGACTAAAATCCTTGATGCCAGGTTAATACTTTTTTCAATCTGACTATCTTCATTATTGAGCATTCTTGCATTCCTCATTCCCGCATTATAGCATTCACGCATTCACGCATTATATCATTCACGCATTTCCTCATTCTTTCCGTTATCTTTGCCAAAAATTCACAATTCATGAAATTCGAGGAGTATTCCATTTCGTTTGAGCTCAAAAAAAACCTGGAGAAACAAGGGTTTCGGCGGCCCACCGATATTCAGTTTAAAGCAATTCCACCCATTTTGAAAGGTGAGGACGTGTTGGCAATAGCACAAACCGGCACAGGAAAAACGGCTGCTTTTGCCATTCCGGTTATTCATAAAATTCAGATTGCAAAAAAAACACGCCGAACCAATTTAATACAGTGTCTTGTAATGGTTCCCACCCACGAACTGGCACAACAGATTACCGAAGTATTTACAGCACTGGCCAAAAACACGGGTGTTAAACCCATGGGAATCATTGGCGGCGTTGACCAGGCGCCACAGATTGCAGCACTCGAAAACGGGATCGACATTTTGGTGGCAACTCCCGGCCGTTTATTCGATTTGGTGAGCCAGGGACATTTAAAACTGCACGGCATCGAAGTATTGATTCTAGACGAGGCTGACCACATGCTCGACCTTGGTTTTATAAAGGACATTAACGATTTGATGCGCCACCTTCCGGCAAAACGGCAAACTTTGTTTTTTTCAGCAACCATCAATCCGAAAATAAAGAAACTGGCGTACTCTCTGGTTACAAAACCAATCCGAATTCAGATTTCGCCCAAAAATCCGGTGGCAAAAAACATCGAGCATTTTGTGGCCTTTATCGAAATGGATGATAAACGCGCATTTCTGGAACGGTTGATAGACGAAAATCCCGACAGCAAAGTGCTGGTTTTTGTGCGTACAAAAGTGCGGGCTGAACGGGTGAAAAAAGCCATGGAAAGGGTTGAAATAAAGAGCGCAACCATCCACAGCGACAAGGAACAAAATGAACGCACCGAAACCTTAAACGATTTTAAAACCGGCAACCTGAAACTGCTGATTGCCACAGACATCAGCGCCCGCGGAATTGATATTCCCAATGTTGATTTTGTAGTAAACTACGACCTGCCCGAAGTGCCCGAAAACTATGTACACCGCGTTGGACGCACAGGTCGGGGCACAAAAAAAGGACAAGCTGTTTCGTTTTGCAGCAAAGAGGAAAAAGATATTTTAGCTGAGATTGAATCCTTCCTCGACGAGGAAATTACCATAATGGACATCGACAAAAACGCCTACCGCGAAACCCTTGATTTTACCAAAGACACCGATAATAACTGGAAAAAGCTGATTCGCGACAACGAAAAAGAACAGAAGGAATATTTGGCTAAAAAGAAGAGGAAGAAGTAAAGCTGATTTATTTTGAGATTTCAGCGATGCCAGAATCCGGAGAAATGCGCCCGCAGTGCAATTTACAAAATAGTAAGGGTTACCGAAATCTTACTCTTTTTTTACGTCTTCATAATCAATCGTCAGGTTCATTTGTGACAATACAAAAGCCCTGATAAGTTTTGTTATCTTAAATGCCTGTTGTATCTCATCATCAGAAAGATCGACTGATGTATCCGGATATCTTATCTCTACTGCAAAATCTTCTAATACTGAAGCACTGTCAAATAATTCATTGGAAATCTCAATCTTTTGAGACAATAGTCCCAATAAGTAATTTAAAGAATGTTGTCTTTTAAAAGGAATATCGAGAAACAATAAAAAACCCTTTAAATATTTTTCAGCAGCTTGCTGACAATGGAAGGCAATTGTATCACAATATTGAGGTATGTATAAATAGGTAACCTGACCAGTACCCAAATCATGGTCGGCCTTTTCAATCCATTGTTTTACGACATCAATTTTTTCGCTCATAAAGTATTTTACTCCCTTTTATTGCAGAGCTTAGAAATGAATATTGATTTGAAAGTTCGTTATTAAATTCGGATGATGTATAGATTTTGAAATCCATAGGAATTGTTAATCCATAAAATAATCTGCGAACCTCCAATCCCCTTTTGTGTTTAGGCGCGTTGGTTTCCTTTACAAGAATAAAATCCAAATCGCTATTGTCCGAATAGTTACCATGTGCATAAGAACCAAACAAAATTATCTTTTCCGGATTGTAGTTTAAAGCAATCCGATTAACAATATCATTTATTTGTCTTGTTTCGATCATAATGATTGCGAAGATAATTAATTTCAAATTTATCCGCAATTCTTTATCAAATGGGGGCATTTTTACAGTAAAAAGTTAATAAAATTTACGGAACATATTTCGGAGAACCTTCATATCCCGTAGAATTTAACAATGGAACGGGAATCCGAAGAACCCAACCGCACCAACACCGCTCTGAAATATGCACTTTGCTGAACTAAATCCCGCGGGATAGTTGATTCAAAATATTTCTCCGGCAAGAAAATTATGATGATGGAAAACGACAAAAACGCCTACCGCGAAACCCTCGATTTTATCAAAGACACCGATAATAACTGGAAAAAGCTGATTCGCGACAACGAAAAAGAACAGAAGGAATATTTGGCTAAAAAGAAGAGGAAGTAAAATTTGTACAAATTTACAACAGAATAGGCTATACTTTTATACGTTGATAAAAGTGTTCTTTAGATAATATCTATTATTTCAGAGTCACTTTTCTCTTGTTCCTCAATTTTAAGTTTTATGTTTTCAATCCATTTGTCACCTCTACTTTTTATCAACTGAAATGTTCTTTCAATATCTTGTTCTTTCAAATCATTGTCCATTATTTTGTTTCTTTTTTTAGGCAATCTGAAAATATTATTTTGGGGGAAATAAATTGTACGGGGTGCATAATCCTCGGAACATTCCTGTTTTATCATTAGATCATTTAAGTTTGACTGAAGCAATTCAAATGAAATGAGATAAATTTTGCATTGTATATCATATTTAACATCTAAGCTATTAAATTGATTATTTGTTGATTTTTCAATCTGCTTTCTAAGCAATGGTAAAACTAAATAATTCAAATATGAGAAATAATCCTGTTCTTCGAGTAGGGAAAGAAAATGACTGTTATCAATCATATAAATCCATTTTCTTTCAATAGAATCCAATATCTTGGAAAATATGATTTTTTTATTTGACTCACTTAAATTACTTATATAATTAGCAGCAAAATATTCTTGTAAAGACCTGTGAGGGAAAGCATAATCAGTACCTTCTTTTGTTAAAATTCCAATTGCAACTTGCAAGTCCTCAATAACTTTTTGGTTATTAAATTCTAGGTTTTTCTTTTTTTCTTTTATTAAGGTAAGTTTTGATTCTATATATTCTGGATGAAAAAGAAATTTCTCATCAAAATAAGATAGAAACGAGAAGAGTCTCAATAATTCTTCAAAACTTTCTTTGGAAAGGCCCGATTGTTTTTCTCTAACAAATGACAATTTTGATATGCTATCATGAACCGAATATAAAGTATCAAAAACTTGTTTATAAAAATCACTTCTCTTCTGTGGAATTTGTGAATAGGATTGAAAAGTTAAAATGAACATAGCCAGCAATAGAGGATTTCTAAGAAAAACCTTGTATGAATTATTGTCAATTTGAGAAATAGCTTTTATCATTTTTTCTGTTAATTCATCATCAAAAGATGGAATTTGTTTTTTGACAAAAGATGGAATTTCTATTTCTAATAAATCACAGACAGTATAATTGGTAAATAATGGAAGAGTATCAATATTTGTATACGGCCTTGATGTTATTAAATATTTATTTTCCGAATAATTACTAACAAACCTGTCTATATCTTTTGTAATAGATTCTTTTTTAATCGAATTTATTTCATCGTAACCGTCAAAGAAGAAAATGAATGAACCTGAATTTAAAAGCCTATCAATTATCGATTTTGAAAATCCAAGTTTATAGAAAAGAAAAATTTCATCAAAAATGTAATCGGTAATTGAACCTTTATATTCATTAAGATATCGAAGTTCAATCTTAATTGGAATCTTAAAATTATTTTTAACCGAATCAATAAATAAATATTTGACAATAGTACTCTTTCCGCTTCCTGCTGAACCAATCAATGTTATATAGTTAGATTTAGCAAATAGATTAGCAACAAATTCAGTTGAAATCCGTTGCCCCTCTTGACTTCCTTTACTTGGATCTTTATATGATGTAATATGCAAGGGTAGATAAAAGTCTAACAGTTTTATGGGTTCAGACCTATGAAGTAAGGTTTTTGTAAAATAGTTTCTTTTATATTCAATTATTTGATATTCAAGAATTCTGTTTTTTGCCAATTGTTTAATTTCATTTCCTAATCCAGAAATTAATCCGTTTATAGGTGATTCAAGAAGGCTTTTAAATTCGGATATCTCCATATTATTTGAATTTGATATAACTGTTTAATATTGCGCAATTATCTTGCGGGAAAGGTTGTTTATGTTGTTTTGGTTTAATTTGATTGTGATTTCAAATTTAAAAATTAATTGAAACAGAGGTTGTTAAACGGTAAAATATTTTTGGTTATTCATAGTATGACTCGAAGTCATGCTATGAATATGGCAGAGACATGCTATAAATAAAGCAGAGACATGCTATAAAAGAACAAGAAACTACAATTTCACCATCCTGATATTTCTGATTTCTCCGGTGGTTTGCCAGGTAAACAGTCCAAATGGTTTTGAGAGTTGAACTTCGGCACGCAAACTTAATCGATGGCCGGCGTAACTAAAGTCAACGAGTTTTTCGTTGTCAATCCAGGCAGTTATTTTTTCGCCGGTAACCTGCAGTTTTATTTTATACCACACATTTTTATCGAACTTCTTTAAAATTCTGGTCGGGTTATGTTCGGCATCATTGCCATCTATACAACTCAAACCCACCACCGGTCCACCCCAACCGCCTACAATTAAGCTGCAAAATTCATCGTTCACCGGAAAAGTTATTCCGCAGAAAAAATCGTTACCCGAAGTTTTTTGTGCTTCGAGCGTTACTTCGTAATTCATTTTTGGGAACTCCTTTTCCCAGGTTATCCCGGTGCAACCATCGCCGTAATTTAAAACCAGCTTGCCATCGGAAACCAAAACCGGCCCCCCGGTTCCATATTCCGTAATTTCCCAACCCTCCATCGTTTTTCCATCGAAAAGGGAATTTTCATCTAATATTTCCGATTTCTGAACAACAGATTCTGCTTTTGGTTCCTTCTTGTTTTTGTTATCAGAACAGTTTACAAATAAAAATACTGTTAAAAGAAGTGAGGTTATTATGAAATATTGGTTTTTATACTTTTTCATGATATTTAATTTACCAATAAAATTACATAAAAAAGTGGTTAGCTACGTCTGGGAGAAGCGATTTCTAAATTGCTGATTTTTATTGGTGAATCAGAATTCGATAGCTATAGAATCGCCACACCCAAAATCTTTACCCAACAAAATTGTACCCCAACCCGTTTACTGTAGTTTTTACCTTTTCTAGGTTGATATCGGTACCTGTAATTTTTACTGTACTACTTTTATTATCGGCAATTACACTTGTTATTCCTGCCAAAGCCTCAAGGTTTCTTTTTACTGTTGCTTCACAATGCGAGCAGGTCATTCCATTAACTTTCACAGTAACACCTTCCACCTTTTCCATTTTATTTTTCTTATTGATGATTGAATAAAAATAACCTACGGCAATTGAAAATACAAGAAATAACGCAGATCCCAGTTGTAACCAATGAGGGAACATTTCGTGTTCTTCACCGTTTCCATGAATGTGAACCATTTTACTCAGAATAAAATCTGCCGGAATCAGCCAGTTGGTCAGCAATCCAAAAACAATGGCTCCTCCTATAATTGTTGAGAGATAAATGATTAACGATTTCCGACCCATCGTTTTTCCTAAAACAGCAATAGTGGCAACATTGGTTGCCGGACCCGCCATTAAAAATACCAGCGCTGCACCGGGTGAAACACCTTTCATGAGTAGCACTGCGGCAATTGGAATGGAGCCCGTGGCACAAATATAAATGGGTACCGATGCTGCAAGAACCACCAAAATTTCAAGTAATCCAAGTCCTTTAAACGAACTGAAGAAATCGTCTGGTAATACCACAGAAATCAAGGCCGCAATTAAAAAGCCCAGAATCAGCCATTTTGAAATATCCTGTAATAGTTCGACAAAAGCATAGTCAGCAGCCTTCACCAAAGAATGGCGCTTGTCCTCTGTTTTCGGCTCATGGCAACCACAGGAATCGTCGTTGCAGGTTGCATCTGTTTTTCCCAAAGTTGCCGTATCAATTTTAAAATTGGCATATAGGGAGGCTTTTTTTACCGGTTTTTCCTTTATAAAAATGTTGGTGAGAATACCACCCACAACACCTGTAAAAAATGCAACAAACGGACGAAGGATGGCAAATGGCCAGCCCAACATAGAGTATGTTGCAAAAATTGAATCGACCCCGGTTTGCGGGGTTGAAATTAAAAAAGAGTTGGTGGCACCTTTTGAAGCGCCGTTTTTATAAAACGAAATTCCGGTTGGAATAACACCGCACGAACAGAGTGGCATTGGAACTCCGAGCAATGAAGCATTAAACGACGACTTGAAATTGGATTTCCCCAGATATTTATCGATGTGTTTTTGTGGAAAATAGACTTTCAGCAATCCTGCGAAAACCAATCCAAACAATAACCATGGCGCCATTTCCTGCAATAAAAACCAAACTTCTTCAAAATATTCAGCGATATATAAAAACATAATTGTCTTTTTTATATTAACAAAACAGAACCAACCTTGTTTTAAAAGCGCGAATTTATGGATAAATTCAGGTGATGGAATTTATTACCAAAATTAAAAACGGCGATTATCCAAGTTTTTGATTAGTCAGGTCTAGTTATGTGTAGCAAATAATAAGGTAAAAATCAAACTTACAACTTTTTCCACTAAGGTTAATGTATTGAAAATAAGGTTTTCTGCTTTCAAATAAACCTTTTATTGTATTAAACTTACTACATAATTAAAGCAAAAAGCGACAGCGTCGCGATAATATTTATAGAACAAAAGCAATTGATTTAATCAAAGGTTCAGCGCACCGAAATTTCCATTATATTTCGGTGCACTGCACCTTCATAGTATTATTCAAAATCTCAATCTACAAATATTTGGGTGCGCTGCACCTAATTCAAAAACATTATTCCCTATGAGGTTCGTTTCAAAATCGAGGGGACTTAGTAAAAAAGCAAACAGGGGAAAAGTTACCTTAATACCCTATTAATATGGAAAATATGAGGGTTGCAGCACCCGAAAAAGAAAATTTCAATTACTCCATTTTATCCACATAAAGCTGGGTAGCTTCTACTTTGGTGACAACTATTTTTACGTTTTTATCGATAAAACCACTGTTGGCCACAGCATCAAAAACTTCGTCTTCGATAAAAACTTTTCCACCCGGTCGCAACACTGTTTTTGAAACACCTGATTTGCCTTTCAATGCAAACATGCCGGTTTCAACACATACAAAACCGTCGCTTACTTTTTGCACCGATTTTAACGACATATTTCTGAACATACCGGTTTTTGATGTGAATAATTTATTGCCCAAATACAACGACAGTATAAATCCTCCAAAAACGCCAATAATCACTGTTGAAACAGCAACTCCAACGGTTGCAATTTCAACTCCTTCGAAATCGAAATTGACGTTATTGATAAGACTTAAAACCAAACTGACAAACATTAATACGATACCGGAAATTCCCGCAACTCCAAACCCGGGAATCACAAATATTTCGACCACTACCAAAATTACCCCGACAACAAATATCAGAATTTCCCAGTGGGCTGCAAGTCCTTCGAGATACAGCGGTGCAAAATAGGCAACAGCAGCCAAAACTGCCACTCCCAGTGGAAATCCGATTCCCGGTGATTGCATTTCAAAATAAATACCCCCGATAATTGCCATTATCAGCAAACCTGAAATCATTGGGTGAACTAAAAACCCTATAATCCGTTCAATCCAGGTGGGTTCGTATTCTACAATCTTGTATTCTTCGATGCCAATATTTTTCAATACTTCGGGAACATTTTCAGCAGTTCCTTCGCAATATCCGTTTTCGATGGCTTCGGTTGGTGTAAAAGTTAATACTTTTCCAGTATCAATTGTTCCTTCGATAAAAACCGATGGATCGACCATGGCTTCGGCAATTCGCGGGTCGCGGCGCCATTTGTAAATCGTATCGTTACCAGTAATAATTGTGTCTTTCCCATGCGCTTCGGCAGTAGCCCGCATGGTCGAACGCATGTAACTCTGGTACTTGTCGGGCATGGCCTGACCAGTTTGATTTACCACTGTAGCCGCGCCAATACTTCCACCCGACCGCATGTAAATACTGTCGCATGCAATTGAAATCAGCGCTCCGGCAGATGCCGCATTATTATCGATAAAAACATAAACCGGTATAGGGCTTTGAAGAATTTTTGTGCGGATTGAATCAGCATCCAGAACTGTTCCTCCGTAAGTATTCATGTGGATGAGAAAAACATCGGCACCCAACGAATCTGCCTCTTCAAAAGCCTGCTGCGTCTGACGCCAGGTTGCTTTTGTTATATCCTGTTTGATGTTGAGTTTATAAACCAGTATCTCTTTTGTTTCCTGAGCAATTACTGCAACAGAAGCAAAAAATATAACCAAAAGCAAGTTGTATTTCAGTATATTCTTCATTGTAATTCAACTAATTCGAGTTTTTGGGCCAGTTCCAGAAATTTTTTCATTCCCGCCCGTTTTTCGTTATTCAGTTCAAAGCTAATATTTTGGGCGAAATATCCGGCAATATCCACGTTTGAATAGTTGGGTTGTTCCATCCGTACAATTTCCTCCATATTCTCAATTCCAAAAGCGAGTGCACTGTTAAATACTTTTTCAAAGGTTTCCGAAACCTTTTTGTTAGCCGCCCAAACAGCAAAAACAAAAGGCAGTTTTGTAAAATTGTACCACTCTTCGCTTAAATCGTAAATGTATCTGAATTTGTTTTCAATGTCGAAAACCCTATCGCCAATCACAATTCCAGCCTTTTTTCCTTTAATCGAAACGTTTTGAAAATCGTTACAGGTATTTTCCCAGATAAACGATTTTTTCCAGTAGAATTTTGCCAGCACTTTGGCGAGTAATACCGAACTGCGCGACTGATAATCCATCAAAATGGTTTCAACCTGTTGAAGCGGAACATCTGAAGCCAGTACAACTGTTTTTACCTTTCCAACCGAACCGATACAATAGTCACCAATAACGTGGTATTCATCCAAATCGATGAGTCCTGCAACCGGGATTAATCCAACGTCGGCAAGATTGAAAGACAGTTTTGCTGCTACTTTCGAAGGTATATCGAGGCTCAAATCTATTTCTTTGGCCACTGCCGAATTTTGTAATCCATATAAAAATGGTTTACTATTTAAATACGAAACTATCGAAACACGTGTTTTCCTCATCACTTTTATCTTTCCCGATTATTAAACATTACTGACTTACAAAGGTTGCTACGAAGTTATAAATTATTAAAATCAAGAAGTTTGAATAATATCATTCTTTCGGAAAAACCAAATCAACCGATTTTACTAAATTTTCCGTTATTTTTGTAATTTTGAATTAAAATTGAGAATATGAATACACAAACAATTTCAATCGATTTTCCTTCTGACATCCTACTTGCCCTGAATGAAACAGAAGCCGAATTAAAACAAAGAATCAAAACTTCGTTAGCGATGAGATTGTATAAATTGCAAAAACTTACCATAGGAAAAGCCGCTCAGTTATCCGGATTAAACAGATTTGAATTTGAAACGTTGCTCTCCGAATATGAAATACCAATTTCGAATCTTACAATTAGTGATGTTTTAGATGATTGTAAAAAGCTAAAATAGAGTGAAAAATGGACTTGTAATTGCAGATTCGGGGCCAATTTTCTCATTGGCAATTATTGATAAACTTGAAATCCTAAATGATTTATTCGATAATATAAGGATTCCAATTGCAGTTTGGACTGAAATAACAATTGATGAATCAAAATCGGATTACCAAAAATTATATGAATTTTTCAAAGATAAAACTTGCCAAATATCAGGACTTAATGAATTGGCTTTCATAATGGATTTCGGAGAATCTGAATCTTTAATTTTATATAAAGAATTAGATGCTGATTTTCTGCTTATAGATGATAAAAAAGCAAGAAAAATAGCAGAAACTTTAAATGTGAACTGCATTGGTATAATCGGGTTACTCTCGACTGCAAAAGATAAAGGGTATGTGGAAAAGTTAAAACCCTGTTTTGAAATGTTCTTAAAAAATAAGCGGTACTATTCAATTGAATTGCTAAATGCAGTGTTGACAGCAAAAGGAGAAGAAATAATCAATTACAAGAAGTAACATTGGTAGAAGGAATAACGGCAAAAAAATCAGAAAAATTCCGGTTATTTTACCTTTATAATTAAAAATAGAACAGACTATGGAAATCAGTGCTCTTAAAGCCATTTCGCCGGTTGACGGAAGATACAGTAATAAAGTGGAAAACCTTTGGAAATATTTCAGTGAATTCGCTTTAATAAAATACAGGGTTTTTGTTGAAATTGAATATTTTATTGCACTTTGCGAAATTCCTCTGCCACAATTAAGCGATATTTCAAAAGAAAAAACAGCCAGGCTGCGAGAGATTCACCAGAACTTTTCGCTGTCGGACGCCAAACGTATCAAGGAAATTGAGAGTATTACCAACCACGATGTAAAGGCCGTTGAGTATTTTATAAAAGAAGAATTCGACAAACTTGAACTGGGGAAATACAAGGAGTTTATTCATTTTGCACTCACTTCGCAGGATGCCAACAACACGGCTGTTCCAATGACCATTCAGGATGCACTTGAATTTGAGTATTATCCGTTAGTAAATGAGTTGACAGGAAAACTGGAAGAGTTGGCCGCTGAGTGGAAAAACATACCAATGCTTGCCAAAACCCATGGTCAACCGGCATCACCTACAAAAGTGGGGAAAGAAATCAATGTTTTTATTGAACGAATCAAAGTTCAGCTCGAACAATTGCGCTCCATTCCATGTCAGGCTAAATTTGGCGGCGCTACCGGAAATTTCAACGCCCATTTTGTTGCTTATCCAAATATCGACTGGGAAGGGTTTGCAGATAAATTCTGTAAAGAAAAACTGGGACTTGAACGCTCGAAATACACCACACAAATAGCGCATTACGATAATTACAGTGCCATTTTCGATGCTCTAAAACGGATCAACAACATCATTCTCGATCTCGATCGCGATTTCTGGATGTACATTTCGATGGGCTACTTCAAGCAAAAAATTAAAAAAGGTGAAGTTGGTTCGTCAACCATGCCGCACAAAGTAAACCCCATCGATTTCGAGAACTCTGAAGGAAATATCGGGATTGCCAACGCCGGATTTGAACAACTTTCAGCAAAACTTCCGGTTTCGAGATTGCAACGCGATTTAACAGATTCAACCGTAACCCGCTTTATTGGAGTTCCTTTTGGCCATACAATTATTGCGATTAAATCAACTTTAAAAGGATTAAATAAACTTTTACTGAACGAACCGGTAATTTCAAAAGATTTGGAAGATAACTGGGCTGTGGTAGCCGAAGCCATTCAAACCATTTTGCGCAGGGAGTTTTTCCCAAATCCTTATGAAGCGCTAAAAGACTTAACCCGAAACAATGAGGTTATGGACAAAAAATCGATTCACAATTTTATTGATAGACTTGACGTTAGTGAAATTATAAAAGCAGAACTTAAACAAATTACACCACAAAATTACACAGGCATTTTTTAATAACTGATTAATTAAGATTTGTCTGTAAATAATTACTGATTACTAAATTCCATGAAGGATTTTTTCAAAGTTTTAAAAAGGTTCGTTCCACCATATAAAAAACAGTTAATATTAAATTTTCTGTTTAACCTGCTTTCAGCGCTGTTTACTGTATTTTCCATGGCGCTGATGGCCCCGATTCTGGAAATCCTTTTTGGTGTGTCGGAAGAAGTCAGGAATCTTCTGCCCTGGGAAATGAATCTGGAAAACATCAAGCACAACCTCTATTATTATGTCACAATTTTTAAGGATGCCAACGGAGCCGGATTAACCCTACTTCTGGTTGGATTTTTTATCATCATTGCCACTACCTTAAAGGTAGGATTTGCATATCTCGGTGCTTTTGAAGCAGTTTATATCCGAAACGGTGTGGTTAAAGATATGCGCGAACAGATTTATGCCAAAATCCTGAAACTGGCACTAACTTTCTTTTCAGAAGAAAGAAAAGGCGACATTATTTCGCGGATTACTGGCGATGTAACGGAGGTGGAAAACTCTATTATGTCGTCTCTCGACATGTTTTTGAAAAATCCAATTATCATCATTGTTTTACTGACTTCGATGCTCATTATGAGCCCAAGTCTGACCCTGTTTATCCTGTTGGTTTTGCCATTTACAGGTTTTATCATTGGTCGAATTGGAAAATCGCTGAAAAAAGTTTCAGGTCAGGCACAAGATAAAATGGGTATGATTTTAACAGTGGTGGAAGAAACACTGGGAGGTCTTCGAATTATTAAAGCTTTCAATGCAGAAAAGAAAATGGATGCCCGGTTTAATTCTGAATTGCACGACTACCGTCACATTATGAACAGGTTAATGCGAAGAAGAGAACTTGCTCATCCACTAAGCGAACTTTTTGGTACCATTATCATTATCATGGTTGTTTGGTATGGAGGGAAACTGATATTAAATCAGAACAGTGAACTGTCGGGGCCGGAGTTTATTATTTTTCTTGGCATTTTCTATCAAATAATAAATCCTGCAAAAGCCTTTACCCAGGCGTTGTACAGCATACAAAAAGGGTTGGCATCAATGGACAGGATTGATAAGATTTTAATGGCCGATATAACCATCCCGCTATCGACTGACGCTGAACCAATCAACGACTTGAAAGATTGTATAGAATACAAAAATGTAACCTTTGCCTATGACGAAAAAGAGGTACTGAAAAATGTTTCGCTCAAAATTGAAAAAGGAAAAACCATTGCTTTGGTAGGCCAGTCGGGAAGCGGAAAAACCACTTTTGTTGACCTGCTGCCCCGTTTTTATGACGTAATTGGCGGCCAGATTCTAATTGACGGAACCGATATTCGCGAACTCAAACTTCACGATTTGAGAGATTTAATGGGAAATGTTAACCAGGAAGCTATTTTGTTTAACGACACCATTTACAACAACATCGCTTTTGGTGTTGAAAAAACTTCAATGGCCGAGGTAATTGCAGCTGCCAAAGTTGCCAATGCCCACGATTTTATCATCGAAACTGAAAATGGTTACGATACGATTATTGGTGACAGGGGAAGTAAACTTTCAGGTGGCCAGCGCCAAAGATTGAGTATTGCCCGGGCAATCCTGAAAAACCCACCGGTACTGATTCTGGACGAAGCAACCTCTGCCCTTGACACCGAATCGGAACGTCTGGTTCAGGATGCCCTTGAAAATCTGATGAAAAACCGCACATCACTGGTTATAGCGCATCGTTTGTCAACAGTCAGAAATGCTGATTTGATTTGTGTTTTTCACGATGGCAAAATTGTTGAACGGGGTACCCACGACGAATTAATGGAGTTGAAAGGCAGATACACCAATCTGCACAAAATGCAGGTGTTTTAGTTTAAAGTTTCGCGTTTAAAGTTCAAAGTGTAGAATATTTTTTTGTAGATACGCACAGCCGTGCGTCTTTATATTACAGAAAATTCATGGTTTTTTGTTTTGGAATCCGGAGGATTCAAATGTTTATAGAATTCCAATTCTGTTTTTAGGTACGACTCCGGCCGGAGTCGAATTTTGTACTACATGTCTGATTTCTATAAACATGAGACCGCTTTGAGGTCTGTGTTTTCAACAAATCTTCACACAATTTCATTACTGCATTCTATTATTCACGAATTTTAACATTCTCGCATTCTCGCATTTATTACTTCAGTCCACCTGCAAGTACATCAGCCAGATGAATGGTTTTTATGGGAAGTTTTTGTTTTTTAATGTACGCTTCAATGTTCATTAAACACGAGGCTTCGGTTGAAACAATATATTCGGCACCAGTTTTTATTGCATGTTCAACTTTTTGTTCGGTCATAGCTGTGGAAATGGAATGAAATTTTGCTGAAAAAGTTCCCCCAAAACCACAACAGGTTTCAAGTTTATCCATTTCCAATAGTTCCAATCCCTGCACATTTTCAAGTAAAATGCGCGGTTCTTTTTTAATTCCATACTCCCTTAAACCGGCACACGAATCATGAAAAGTAACCTTGTGGTTAAAAACAGCTCCAAAATCAACCTTTTGAATATGATTCACCAGAAAATCGGAAAACTCATAAATCCGTGGTGATATTTCATTCGCTTTTGCCAGAAATTCCGGATCTTCTGCAAAAACCTTTTTATAGTAATTTTTAATAAAACCGGTACATGATGCCCATGGTGCAACAATAATTTCGGATTTTTCAAAATCATTCAGAAATTTAACAGCAAGCGTCTTGGTTTCTTTCCAGTAACCACTGTTAAAAGAGGGTTGTCCGCAACAAGTTTGTTCAGGGTTATAATTCACGTTACATCCGGCTTTCTCTAAAACCTTAATAAAATTAAAAGCAGTTTCGGGATAAAACTGATCGATAAAACAAGGGATAAAAACATCAACATTCATTATATAAGATTTTGGGCTGAAAATAGAAAAATGAAACGGGTATAAAAAAGAAAAAGCAGTATTTCAATTGCTTTTATGATTGTATAGTTAGACTCGAACTCACGATATCTAGTTTTGGTGATAAATGACAGTGTCAAAAGCAGCGTTGTAAATAATTAAAAAATGTTAAAAAAAATTCAAAATACCTTGATAAAAGACTTTTTTGTCGTTAATTGAATGGAATAAGAGATAAGTTTTGTAATAAAAAAGGTTTTGTAATTAATAATACTGTTTTATGGAAATTAATCAAATTACCGCTCAACTGGCTGCCCTCACTGGGTTCCTGCATTCATCAAATGCTGATGACGAAAAGGATATTGAAAAGTTGCAGGACGCTATAGCACAAGCTATTGTCAACCAGGATCCGGCAACTATCAGAAGCAAGGAATTTGTTTTTGAGAGAAGTGACCTGTTTCTTACCACTAACGTTGAGGGTAACCGGCTGAAAAAAATAACTGAATTAGCCACAAATGCCAGTAAAGGAGAAAAACCATCGGACAAAAATGTTTTTGTACGAAACGTGCCAATCAGAAGTACACAAATTACAGGAAGTATTACTGCAGCCTCTGCGGGAGTGCGAGTAAATACATTTGGGCCTGTTTTTGACAAACTGCGAAAACCCGTTTGGTTTGATTTTGTGACTGTTAAAAAGCTAATTGCAATATATATTCAGGGACAAGCTTTGCCAATGATATTGTTTGATGCTACTTTTAAAAAATCAAAATTGCAATTGGTAAATTCGAAACCGGTTGAGCTTACCAAAACATTTACTGTTGATCCCGAAACGGTCTGGATTCATGGAAAGGTTTTTTCTGCCGATGTGCCCGACGAATTTTATTGCGGGCTCAGGGTAAAAGGCGGAACAATAACGCTGGATACCGATCCCTTTATGGCGAATAATCGGCTTACCATTACAAATGCCACGAAAATTACTGTTGATTTGAACCTGGAACAGAACAATGCTTTTGAGAGCGATCCTTCGAGTCCTTTCGGTGTTGATGCACGAAATGCCAGCTTCGATTTACCTCATAAATTTCAGTTCACCTTTAAAAATAATGTTAAAACAATTACTTCCATAACAGAATCCAATTGGAATGTTTATGGGCAAAAAAGCAAATTTACTTACCAGAATTCGCAGGTGTGCATTTATAATCCGGCTATTGGAAGGCTTGCAATACCGGTTAAATGTGATAGTACAGATTTTGAAGTCAGCAATTGTCAATCACCTTTTTTCACTTTTGGCGGTAAAGCAAAAATAAAAAACAGCTGGTGGGCGCTTTCGGTTACAAAAATAGATGTTGCCAATCCGCTTGAGGCTGACGGAAACGGTGCTTTAATTGTTGAATGCGATAAAGGTCTGGATGCAAAATGGACCAACCTGCAAAACAAATCAGTTTCGTTCGTCAATCCCTTTATTCTTGGCGAACCGGGCAGAATAAATATCACAGATGTATTAAGTGACGGCAGCGGAGCTTTTCAGAATTATATTGGCTGGAATGACGAACAAAACATATACGGAACTACAATTGAATGTAAGTATAATAAAAACTCGCTTTTGGTTTTTAATACCGTAGCAAAAGGTGATGAAGTGATTTTTGGTTTAAGCGACTGGAATGTCAAAACCGACAGGCCTGTTAAAGTTAATGGGGAAGCTGTTACGGTAAAAACAAAAAATTCAACATTTATTCTGGCGGTTAGCAAAATTAAATGCACACTTACGGTTTTTGATGAAAACATACTTTGGGACAACAAGTTGCCTGCTGATAAAATTCCAAAGGTAAAACCTTATGCTTTGGCAATGCATAATGCGCTTTTTACAGTTACCCCACCAAATAGTCTGGTATTTTTTGCTGAAGCAACGCCCGATTTAAAAGCGCTTACAAGGGGACAAATGTATCTTGGTTTTGGATTGTTTTCATACCTCCCCACTCTGCCTGATCCTTACGCAGCAAATCTTGGTCTTTTCAGGAAGCAGTTTGAAATTGATGATTCAAGACCGGGAATGGTTAGCAATACAAAAAGAAAAGGAAGCGTGGTTTGGCTTTGGCTAATTGGATTGGTAAAATGGGAACCTAAAGAAGATGAAACTTTTCAGGTCGGTGTATCATTTCATTTTGCGCCACTAACCAAACCCCTTGAAATTGAAAAAGATACAAACAATTTGCAGTTTGAAATTCAAAATCCAAATGTAATAGTTACTGATTCCAAAAGGGATATCTTCAGCCATTTTTCTGATGATTTAATAAAATTAAAGGATGCCTCAACAAATGTAAAGGCAAACATCAGTGATTCGGCTTTTATAAACAGAAATCCATTGGCTGGATTAATTCTAACCGATTTCTCGCTGGTTGACGTTAGTAGCAAGGCAAATCAAATGGGGATTTCGTATGCCAAACAAAATAATTTACTTCAGGAAACAATTGCAAGAAAATATAAAATTGACATAACCGGTGATGCCAATGCAACGGTCTTCCCAATTCAGATTAGCGGACTTGATGTTATTACAGCCGGAATGAATGCGCAGGCTTTTACTGTTCCTTCCATTTCGTGGGAACCGGTCTTTAACCTCACAAAACCGCTACTCGAAAAAGGAATGATTGGTGAAAACAATGTGCCTTTGCCTCCACCCTACGATCCGCCGGTAGGTTTCAATTATTATCAAA
Source organism: Draconibacterium sp. (assembly GCA_041737765.1). Taxonomy (GTDB): domain Bacteria; phylum Bacteroidota; class Bacteroidia; order Bacteroidales; family Prolixibacteraceae; genus Draconibacterium. The sequence continues at coordinate 137,467 of JBGSRA010000025.1, forward strand.
ACGATGGAATTGCAACACGCGTTGGAAACCTGAGTAAAGAGCTGGTTACACTTTCCCCTATTCCAATGTCGAAGTTTTTGGTGGAAACCTATAAAACCAAACAAGACGGGAAAACATTTGCAGTGTTTAATTTACCTTTTGGAATGCTGGCAATAACCATCCTCGATAATAAATCGACACAACAAAAACTACCAAATATTAATAACCCGAAACCAGTATTTGAGAATTACATCAATGGCGGACTTCAACTTGAGTTAACTGCAGGAACATCTTTTGCACCCGATGACGAGGGAAATATGTTTGAAGGATATACCATTCAACTGGTGAACATAAACAACGTTAACGGAATTGCCACTGATGCGAGCACTCTTGCCGGAACACCAACCCAGATTTTTAATAACGAATTTGCCACAAACAGCAGCAATCTGCCGGCCCGTCCGGGTGTGCCGATAACAGGAATCGGAATAAGTGGTTACGGTGCAAGCATGTTTAGCGAATGGCTTAATAAAGAAGCGCTTTTTGCACAAACCAGCCAGGCACAGTTTAATGTTGTTACAGGCCGCACAAACCACGAAGTTGTGCAGGTAAAAAGCATGTTGTATCCCTGGGGAATCAGGGTGGTTCGTACCATTACTTTGTTTCGCCTGGCAAACGGCTATGTGGCCCGTATTGACAGCGGATGGCAAGCCGAAAGTGACGGAAAATATGATTTCAGTTATAATGAACCGGTTTTTGGCCCCGATGGAAAAACTGTTATTGATAAAACGCCAATCCCAAATCCGTATGAATTTCATGCAGGAATTGTAAGAGGTTTATTTAACGTTCGGAATATTAAGGAACAACCAAAAATATTCAGTAATGCCTCGGCAATAATGTATGCTGCAACTTTTGATGCCGATGTTCAACTCGAAAATGTAACTGAAGGCGGCGACAACAACCGTGTTCCTTCAAAAGGAATTCTTTCTTACGTACAAATAGCACCGGCCGGTCATCCAATAAGTGTCAGTGAATTTACGGCTTTGGTCAAATCCGAAAACAATTCCATAGGCGGACAGGTAAACTGTATTTTGAAAGTAGCCGGCACTTCGCAACGAATGAAAATAAGTCGTTTTGATTTAAGTACAACATTGGATGCAGCAAACAAAACTATTTTTGTAAGCGCTGCACGTGGTTCAGTAATAATGCCAAAAGACGGAAGCTGGACCATGGTTGAGCACAACCGCGGAACGGGCGATGTTTCACCTTTGCCAGAACAATTAAGCGTTCCATTAATCCGGATTGGAAAATGGGTAAAAGATAAAGTGGTAAGCGATGCCGACGTGTCTAATTTACTTCGGATTGCGCATCCTGAAAATTTGCTGAAACTTCCAAATTCTGACACCATCAATTTTGGCTTTTTGCAAAATATGGGCACTCAAAAGGTGTTGTTTATGACTCCAGGTTTCAAAAAAGGGATTGATTCATTATTGAGTAAAACTCCGCCACTTCTTGCCGACTCTTTCAGGCTGTTAAACAGCAAAGGCATTTTCCCAAATATTGGCGATGCGGACAGCAATTTCGGACAGGCAATTTCATTACTGAAAGGAATAGGGGCAGGAAATAATCCGTTGGATGCTTTCAATAAAATAAATCTGCCCGATGCAGGAGATGTGTTGAATGTACTTCAGCTAAAAGCAAAGGAAGAAGCAGGGAAACTGCTGGATCAGGGATATGAACTGGCAAAAGGCGCTGTAAATGGTATTGTTGATAAAGCCATCAAATTTGATTTGCCCTCGTTTGATTATCCGCTTGTTGATTTGGATGGAAAACTGGTAATTGCAATTCAGTATAAAGCAAGCAGCAAACCTAAAGGCGAGCCGCAAAAAAATTATGTAGGAAAATTCGATTTTGATGTCGATTCGTTTGCCGGAGATTTGGCAGATACATGGAAAGGACGAATGAACAACCTGGCGATGGTGGTTTCCATTGGCCCTTTAACCGATGTAATGACAATAAAAGGGAATTTCAACTCGCAAAAAGGAAAGGATGTTGACCTTGGAAGTACAAATGCAAGCGATAATCCGTCTTTAAATTTGCCAACTCCTGAAATTGAATTTAGTGATGCTGTTGAACCGGTTATCAGAATACTTGAAATTCTGGCTTCATTAAGTACAGGAGAATATGGTGATGCTCTGAAAAAAGGGTTGAAAATTGCCATGAGTAACAGTGCGAATATCTGGGAATATAAATTTGAAGCAAGCAAAGATATTCCGCTGGTACGTTTTCCGCCAACAAAAGCATTATACGAAAGTCCGCAAACTCCCTTAAAACTGGAAGCCAGCCTTGGAATTGGTGTTAGTTTTAATGCAGCGCTGAAAGTCACTTCAGATCCATCGCAGTTATTGCCAACTGCCAGTGGCTATTTTCAGTTCCATGGCGGATTGCAGATAATGTGCGTTTCGGTTGGTGTTGGAACCATTTATGCCGTTGGTAATGTCGATTTAAAACTCGAAGCCGACACAAGTCCAAAAGTTGGTGTGACATTGAAATTTGGTTTCGGTGCGCAAATTACGGTCGGACTTCCGGTTGTTGGCCACGCAAGTATATTGTTTATGGTCGGCGTTGAAATTTATGCCGACAGCGGATCAGTTGTAAGAATTACTGCTTTTATGCTGTTCAGAGGTCAGGCCGAATTGCTTGGAGGAATTGTAAGTGTTACAATTACCATCGAAGCAAAAGGTTCGGTTGAGAAATCAGGTGCCGGAGCTCCGGCCAATTGCAAAGCACAGGTAACTTTTGCAATCGACATCAGCATCTTTTTGATTATTGATATCAGTTTTAGCGAAAGCTGGGAAGAATCAAGACAAATTGCATAATTAAACCCATTAAATTCAATAGATATGTCATTCGAACAAACAAGATTTTCCATCATGGCTCTTCCGCAAAGTGTTGATGCCAATGGTGTTTTATCGTTAAATATAGTTTTCATTCCCCGGAATATAAATCCTTTGGTAGAAGTAAATACCAATTATGGTGTTGGAAACAAAGCCAAAGCTTTTATTGACGTAAAACCTCAATTCAATATTAAGGTTGTAAACAATCCCGATGAATTTCCGGGGAAAATTCCGGCAAACGAAAAGGTTGTAAATCCTGTTTCACCATTAATTTATTCTGATGTTGTGGCAGATATTTACAAAACATTACGCGATGCCGTTGATGAAAACGGGAAGCCAAAATATTTTGATATCGATGATTCGAGAAGTACAGATGTCAATCCGAATTCGAAACATACAGCACAAAAAGCTGAGGTAAACAGGGATTTAGCCGTTCGGAAATATTTGCCGGTGAGTTACCGTGATTCTTTCAATTTTACAGCTCCGAGGATAAAAAATGCGGTAACCGACAGCAGTTATTTTTGTGCTTTACGCGATCAAAAACCGCCTCTGGTTTTTGTAAAAGACGATAAAGTAAGCTGGGGAAAAGTGTACGCCCATTTAATGCGGCAGCCTTTGATGGCAAAACGGGCAGGTCTGATTTATGAAGCTCAAATTCAGTTAGCACCCGGTGATTATGAAAATGGCGGCTGGCTTTATGTCGATATAATGGAAAATACCGATTATGCCCTGGAACAAATCAATTCGCTGCCCGATACAAAGGGACCATTTTTAAAGCGGTATGCAGCCAGAATTCCCATGCTGAACGAGGGAGAAGCAAGAAATTTATTTGCAGCCATTCTTTTTCCTGTAATGAAAACAGGTGAAACGCCGGTGGGCATTTACGATGAATTATACATTGAAGCATCGCGGTTTAATGAGGGCTTTGCAACGATAGTACATGCCAACCAGCCCGTTAGCGGGAACTTGTTAAGAGAAGAGCAGGATGGTTTTCATCCGCAGAAAGAGGCGGGAATTCGCCTGGGCTGGGAAGATGAGCAAATCTTAATCTGGTACCTGCGCCAGATGGCTGTTGACGAAAACTCAACGGAAAGACTGGATGCGCCGCTTGGTGTTACTGGTTACCATGTTGATGTGAAAACAAGCACAGCCGCCGATAATGAATGGGAATCGCTAACCGCCGCCAAAAGTAATGGAAATATGCTGCTGGAAACCATCGACATTGGTGAATACGATGGCGAACTTCCGTACCAGGTTTATCCGACAAAAATTTACGATGGCCTGGTGGATGCCAATAATTACTGGTTGCCCATGTATTTTGCAAACTGGAACAATACATCCATTGTGTTGCCCGATAAAGCTGCAGCCCGCATTTATCAAAGCGATGCCGAAAAAAATACACCGGTTAAAATCAGCGAAACCTATTCCGCAATCGAAACAAATACAAAACTTGTATATGGAAACGAGTACCATTTCCGGGTTCGCCTTTCCGATATCAGCGGTGGTTCTCCATCGCCTTTTACACCAACACTAGCCGGTTTTTCCGTAAGTCATATCGGTAAAACTCTTTTTAAACGATATGTTGCGCCACATGCAGTAACCATTGAAAATGAGGATGAAATTCAATCAAATACCGACGACCAAAATTTTAAAGGAAGTTCATTAAAACTCTCACGACCGCTTTTGGGATACCCTGCCGCTGTTTATACCGGAAAATACACAAATGCAGTTGACAGACTGGCAGATTCGGTACAAAATATTCTAAATATTCAGCAGCAATCCGGCGGCACAACCGGCGCAAAAGCTTTTGGAATTCCCGATCCAGATGCAATAGCCGTTGAAATAAAAGTGGAAGTGGAAACCCTTAATATGGATAATCTGGCAAGCGACAATGGTCGGGAACATTACATCACTTTGTACAAAACAACACGTTCGTTTCCGGCTTTCGATGAAAATGCCGCCGAAGGTACAATTGATGTACCAATTACATTTAAGGATGTGAATGTTTTGAACCTGACCAATACCGCTGCTCCTTTTCCAAATCCTGCAGATAATGATTTCATTGCATTAACCGATGGTGAAATTATTTTGCCCACAGCACGAAATATCCGTCTGACTTTAAGAGCAGTCGGCGAGGAAAAAGCAAATTACTGGGGACATATAAATGCAAAGGATTCAGATTTGGATTCACGTTTTGGTAAAACCACTGTCATTCATATGCGTCAGGAATCCCAGAATGAAGAAAACATTTTTACAGATACCGAAAACCCTAAAACATTACAGGGGATTTATCTGCAGCCCGACCCGGTTACAATAAATCTCGACCCGATTTTATTCAGGACATTACAAGGCGGAGCTGAAGGTGGTATGCCCGACATCGTACATCGTTTGGGAAGCCAACTGGATGTTGCGGTTAAAGAACTGACTTTACTTTCAGACAATGGCGAGCGCCTGCAATTTTGGTGCAGCAGCATGTTGCGGCACAGCATGTCGCCTGACAACAGCAGCATAACTTTTGCCAATAAACACGAATTGCATGACCACTGGCTGGTGTGTACCACACTGTTTATCGATCGCGACTGGAGTTGGGACAGCCTCGATGCAAGCAGTTTTCACATCCGCCGAAGGAGAAGAATGGGCAATGATATTGCAAACATTGAAAACAAACCTTACGAATTTATCGGCGACCTGGAACTAAAAAAAGTTGCTTCGTTTCAGGCAATTCAAAAGGGGAGAGATGGTTTGATTCACCGCGATTACACAAAAATTGTTTTAATTGATGTTGTTGATAATAAACCTGCTGAAGGTCAGTTGCCAAAAACACTTGAATTACAATATTCTATTGAACCGCGATTCAGGACAGGTCATGAACCGGTGGCAAATAATTCACTTGAAACACTGCCGATTGAGTTGCCAACAACAATTAATCCATCGCAAACGCCTAAATTAATTGGTGCCGGCATCGCATTAAGTCCGTATAACAGAAATGAAAAATATTCGGCTACCGAAGTTCGAACCCGTTTTTTATGGCTTGAATTTGACAACAAACCACGGGACAATAACGATGGACTTTTCTGTCGGGTTTTGGCTTACAGTCCCGACCAGTTGATAAGCAACAACCATCCTTCGCTGATGGATTTGCCAAATGAAAAGCCACTTTCGCTTAATCCCGAATATATTAGAGTTATTTCACCAGAAAGTGCGCACGACCACAGTGGTTTGGATGCCATGCAACTAATGGAAAAATCAATCGATACCGAAAGGCATTACTACATTTTGCCTTTGCCGCCGGGATTGCACCACGAAAGTCCCGAACTTTTTGGCATGTTCACCTACGAATTCAGGTACGGGCATTCCGATAAACTCTGGAGCACTGCACAGGGAAGATATGGCCGTGCTTTGCGCGTATCGGGTCTGCAACATCCTGCCCCAGCGTTAACCTGCATGTTAAACCGTAATGAAAAAGTAATTTCGGTAAATGCACCTTACGCAACGGCAGTTTTTAACGGAAAAAATGTAACAGCTTCTCCCCCACATACAAGTATCTGGGCATTGCTTTATGCACAGGTTAAACAAGCTGACGGACTTGATTACAGAAACATTTTACTGAATGAATTGGAATTACAACCCATCCCACCGCGAGACTTAAAAAAGATGATTCCGGAAATTATGCATAAGCTGGAAGTAAAGAATGTGTATTATAAGGAGAAAAACCTTCCAACAGTTGATATTACAAATGAACTTGTTTTCCAAAATGCAACACAACAAATTGCCTGGGAAAAAGAAAGCACAAAACAGGCTTATGGACGATGGACAAATGCAAAAGTGAATGAAATGCTTGATTTGTATGGTTTACCGCGTGGCTCATCGTTAAGTGTGCTGTGTGTTGAAGTTTACGGCCACATCACAAGTGCATACGATCATATCGATAATTTTAACGCCAATAAAAATAAACTGGTAGAAAAAACTGCTGTGGTCTTTAATCAGGAAGTTGCAAATCAACTTGAGAAGAATCTTCACATCACTCAAATTCCACCGGTAAAAAATCCAATTGATCCGTTAAACAGCCAGTTGGGGATGTTCAGGATATTGCGGACATCTCCACTGGTTGAAGTGCCATTTATATGTAAAACTTAATTTTTTGATGGTAAGGAATATTGAAATCCGTAACTAAAAACATTTAAGACGCTTAAAACATTGAATTTAAAGCGTCTTTTGTTTTGTATTAATTTTAATATTGGATTCAGAACTAAGATCTGATATCTTAAAAGTTCTATTTAATATATCATAAATAATTGATATTCAAACTCATGTAAACATATTATTATCCATTCTGCTTATGAAAACTAAAAGAATGTATCATAAAAAAAGTGGGATTTCAATATTATTGAAACCCCACTTTTTTTGCCTTTCCGGCTTGCACGGGAGGAGAGACTCGAACTCCCGACACCTGGTTTTGGAGACCAGTGCTCTACCAACTGAGCTACACCCGTGTTTATTTTTTGCGACTGCAAATATAATAATACATTCTAAATTACCTAACAAATCTACTTTTGCAACCACAATATTCTTATCAAAATTGTTGCTTTTAGAAAAGTTATGAACAGCAATTTTCATTAAAAAATCCACCAGAAAAATCTGATGGATTTTTGCGGAGAGAGAGGGATTCGAACCCCCGGAACCTCTCAGTTCAACGGTTTTCAAGACCGCCGCGATCGACCACTCTGCCATCTCTCCAGGCGCGACAAAAGTAGAATATTTTTTGTAATGACAAACAATTATCAATTGAAAAATATTTAAAATGGTTAAAAAAAAAAGGGATAAAGATTGTTTTTTTAAAACTTATTTCAGAATTTAGTGTTCCTATAGAAAAGTTCTCTGAAACGATTGATTTTACTGGTATTCTGAGAATATTCTTTATCTTTCAGAATTGAGACTTAACTTAATTTGAATAAATAAGTTTTTTTAAACACTTATCTATCAATAATTTAACCATTTAATAAAATTTTGCCGTATGAACAAAGCACAGTTAATTGATGCAATGGCCGCAGGAGCTGGCCTTACTAAAGTAGATGCAAAAAAAGCTCTTGACGCTTTTGTTGCTGCCACAACCGACGCTTTAAAAGGTGGCGACAGGGTTGCTCTTATTGGTTTTGGTTCTTTCTCAGTATCAGAACGTGGTAAAAGAACTGGAAGAAATCCACAAACAGGTAAAGAAATTACTATTCCTGCTAAAAAAGTTGTTAAATTTAAAGCTGGAGCTGAATTAGCTGACGCAGTATCGTAACACTACAGGAAAAAGAAATTAAAAAAGGGAAACCATCGTTTCCCTTTTTTTATGACCTGTAACTGGTTTAATTATAAACATAACATGAATAAAGAACTTCTGGAATATTTATCGGCTGTTGTTACTCCTGCCCGACTTTCGTTATACAATAAAATTATTGAAAACCGAACCAATTATATTACTGTGGTTTTGGAAGATATTTTTCAGGCACAAAATGCAAGCGCCGTTTTACGCACCTGCGATTGTACTGGAATTCAAAATATACATGTTATCGAAAACAGAAACCAGTTTCAGGATGACACAGAAGTTTCGATGGGTTCATCGAAATGGATTACAATCAACAAGTATTGCGGCAAAGAGAACAACAGTTTTGAAGCCATTCAAACCCTGAAAAAAAAGGGTTACAGAATTGTTGCAACCTCACCTCACTCCAATGATATTGAATTACCCGATTTTGATATTTCGAAAGGTAAAATTGCTTTGGTTTTTGGTTCAGAACTGCCGGGAATTTCTGAAACAATTACCCGCGAAGCTGATGAATTTTTGCGAATTCCAATGTTCGGTTTTACTGAAAGTTTTAATATTTCCGTTTCTGCAGCTATAATTTTATATGATCTTACTCAAAAACTGCACAATTCTGAATCAATTAACTGGCATTTAACAGAAGAGGAAAAAGTGGAAATTAAACTTCACTGGATTAAAAATGCTGTAAAGAAAAGTGCTCTGATCGAAAAACGGTTTTGGGAGGAAAAAGGAATAATCAATTATTAAATCAAAAAAGAACTTACCTTACTTTAACAACATACTTTCTATTTGTTCGAAATGAATCATAGTTACACCCAATTTTATCCAGTTTTCGAAGGGTAAAGGAATATCGGGCAATTCTTTAATTGCATCTTCAACAACTATAACTTTCGGCACCCTTTTAGTTAATCCAACCACTGCATCGTTTACACAAACATTGGTAGTTACGCCATATACAATAACGATTTTTGGTGAAAGCATATTCAATATTTGTTCGGTAAAAGGATTGCCTGTAAAAACATCAAAAGCGTCTTTTCTAATGGTGTAATTTCTAAAATTTTTACTGTTATTCAATTCCTCATTTATACTGAATTCTTTATCCCAGTCAATAATCAGCGAATTTTCAGGATTGGTTTCCTTGATATAATCAGCGCCGGCAGTATTTGCCATGCAATGAGGTGGAAATGTTTTAATAAAATCAGGAGTTTGTGATAATTCGGCAGAATCAGGATAATGCCAGTCGGCAGTGTTAATCACCGTTATTGAATAATCCTTTGCAATTTGGGTAAGTTTCTTCCAACCAGGTTTTAACAATTCAGCGCCGGCAACATATAGTTTTCCTTGTGGAGAAACAAAATCGAATTGGGTATCAACATTCCAGAATATTAAATCAGAAACATTCATTTTACCATTCTTTAAAAATTTCTATTGAATTCCTTTTTCAATAAACGATTTAAATTCTGCATCATCAAATGTAGTCCCAAGTTTCGTTTCAGTACCGTCAGGTTGAATAATAACATGAAAAGGGATACTGTTCGTTTTATATCTCGAAATCTGTATATCGAGATTTTTCTTTCCCATTGTTTTTTTCAATTCTCCATCTAATGATGATGTTATCCATTCACTTTCATCCAGGGTAGATCTGTCGTCGGTATATAATCCAACCAAAACATATTTCTCTGCAATCATTTTTTGTAATTCAGGATTTGTCCAAACTGTATTTTCCATTTTCTTACAGTTTGCACAGGCATGACCTTTAAAAACCACCAGCAAGGGTTTATTCTGCTCTTTCGCACACGCCATTCCCTGTTCGAAATCGAAATATCCTGGTAATCCGTGAGGCAAATGCAGTTTGTCGGCATATTTTGCGGGGCCGCATAATTCCTGAGCAGCACCTGATGATTGGGTTCCTAAATTATGGGTTGAATAATTTGATTGCACGCTCTGAGGCGGAATTAATGATGAAACCGGGGCCAGAGGATTTCCTAATAACCCGGTAAACAAATAAACCACAAATGTGAAAGTTATAATTGACAGGAAAAGTCTTCCAACACCCACATATGGCAAATCACTGTCGTGCGAGAATTTGAGTTTTCCGAGAAAATACATTCCAAGTAAAAAGAAAACCACAATCCAGATTGAAAGATATATTTCGCGACTCAAAATTCCAAATCCGTAAACCTGGTCAATATTGCTTAAAAACTTCAAACCAAAAGCCAAAAGAATAAAAGCAAACACTACTTTAATTGAATTTAACCACCCACCCGACTTTGGCAATTTGTTTAATGCCGATGGAAAAATTGCAAGCATTGTAAATGGAGTTGCAAAGGCCAAACCGAAGAAAAACATGCCAATTAACGGACGCATCCCACCAACCTGAACTGCTTCAATAATTAACGCACCAATAAATGGGCCTGTACATGAAAACGAAACGATAACCGTTGTTAAAGCCATAAAAAAAGCACCAATCATGCCACCCTTGTCAGCTTTGGCGTCGGTTTTATTAACCAGACTACTGGGCAAAACCATTTCGAATGCGCCAAAAAATGAAATGGCAAAGACCAAAAACAAAATAAAAAACAACAAATTCGGAATCCAGTGTGTACTTAAAATACTTCCGGCATTGGGTCCAAAAACCCCAAACGAAAAAAGTGCTCCCAATAAAGTGAATATTAAGATAATTGAGATGCCAAAGAAAACACCGTTGCGTATTGCTTTTCCACGATTATCACTTCCTCTCATAAAAAAAGAAACTGTCATCGGAATCATTGGAAAGACACACGGGGTAAGCATTGCGGCAAAACCAGCCAACACCGAAACTAGTATAAATACCCAAAGTTTTTGTCCATTCCCATTGTTTTGATCAGTTTCTGTATCACCTGTTACTACTTCGTTTTGCATTTTAGCCGGCTCCGAATCCTGGTTCAAAATAAAAGAGAATTTCGATTCTTCGGGAGGAGTACAGGTTTCATCGTTACAACTCATGAATAAAACATATCCTTTTATTTCAACAGGATTAGTATTCTTTAACTTAATTTTTTGGATTAATTCTGCCTGAGTATTAAAATAACCAACTTTCATTTGAAAAGTAGGATCAAAATGTATTTCAGGTTGAGGATTTTTCTGAATTTCGCCAACAAATTCAAATAAAGTTGAATCCTCAAAAACAAATGATGTTGCAATCGGACCTCCTTCCGGAAGATAGGTATCGTATAAATGCCATCCTTTTTCAATGGTGGCTTTAAATATCAAATCCACCTCATTTCCAACTTGTTTTGAATCAAATTCCCATTTTGTTGGATTTACAATCTGAGCATTAACTAAAGTAGATAGAAATACAAGTACAAATAGAAAAGTTATTTTTTTCATTGTTTTATGTTGTTTTATTCCAAAAAATCATATTTACAAATATAGATATTCGAATATAACAAATATTACTCCATTTGTCATGCCATGACAAATATTCATTATTCAGCTCAAAAAAAAGCAAACAGGATTTTACAACAAGAATATGTTCAGCAAAAAAAAGCCGCTCAGTTATTGAACGGCTTTTTCTCTTGTTTATAGAATTAACTCTTCCAGGTTATCGTCGTAAAAATGATATTCCAAAAAAGTATATGAATTATTGGCTTCAATTTTAATCCATTTATAATATTCAAAAAACCATCTGTTTCGAACACTTTTTAAACCTTTTGTCAAATATGCAGCAACATATGGGTGAACCTTTAAAACCAGTTTTTTCTTGTGCAAATCATTAAATGCATATTTTATTTTTGTTCCCAATTCATCGGCAAAAAGTACCGAGGGTACAATTTTACCACTTCCCCTGCATGTTGGGCAATTCTCGGCAGTTTCAATGGTTTCTTCAGGTCTGACACGCTGACGGGTGATTTGCATCAGACAAAACTTACTTAGTGGTAAAATGTTATGTTTCGTTCTGTCGGCTGCCATAACATCCTTCATGTGGTCGTAAACTTTCTGTCGGTTTAAAGCAACATGCATATCAATGAAATCGATTACAATAATTCCACCCATATCTCTCAATCTCAACTGCCTGGCTATTTCATCACATGCTGCAATGTTTACATCCAATGCATTTGTTTCCTGATCCATTCCAACCTTAACCCGGTTTCCACTGTTTACGTCAATTACATGGAATGCTTCTGTGTGTTCAACAATTAAATATGCACCCTCTTTAAAAGATACGGTTTTGCCAAAAGCAGACTTAATTTGCTTATCGATTCCGTAATGTTCAAATATAGGTGCCCTCCCCTTGTAAAACTTTACAATTTTCCTTTTTTCCGACTGAATGCTACCAAGGTAATCAGCTATTTCGTTACAAACTGTCTGATCATTTACAATGATGCTGTTAAAATCAGAGTGATAAATGTCACGTAACAATGCGGTTGTACGGTCAATTTCACCTATTATTAGCGAAGGAGAATGTGCCCTGCCAAGTTTACTAAATGTTGTTTCCCATTTTGTAACAAGACCGGTTAGTTCCTGATCGAGTTCTGCAACTTTTTTACCTTCGGCTACTGTTCTAACAATAACACCGTATTTGCGGGGTTTAATACTTTGAATCAATTTCTTCAAACGACTTTTTTCTTCGTTTGTCTTTATTTTCTGCGAAACTGAAACTTTGTCACTAAACGGCATTAAAACCAGGTTTCTGCCTGCTATTGAAATCTCGGATGTTAATCGGGGGCCTTTTGTTGAAATTGGTTCTTTTGAAACCTGAACCAGGATTTTTTGTCCTTCTTTTAACAGCTCGTTGATTTTTCCCTCTTTATTAATATCTGGTTCCGATTGTATTTTACCGAGAGAGGAAACTTTGTTTTTGATGGAAGAACTGATTCGAAGGAATTTATTTAACGTTGCAAATTGAGGACCAAGGTCAAGATAATGCAGAAAAGCATCCTTTTCGTAACCTACGTCGATGAAAGCTGCATTTAAACTGGGCATTATTTTTTTTACTTTTCCGAGATAAATATCTCCGACAGCAAACCTTGCCCCGCTTCTTTCTCTTGATAATTCTACAAGCTTTCTATCCTCTTGTAATGCTATAACAATTTCGGATGGAGTTACATCAATTATTAAATCGCTACTCACAACCTTAATTTTAAACTGTCAATTTTAATAATATTAATCTTTATAACAGATTAAACCTAAGACATATATGCCTTAGGTTTAATCAAAATGTCGTAATAAGAAACAATTATGTATTCCTATTTTTTCTTTTTATGCCTATTCTTACGCAATCTTTTTTTGCGCTTGTGCGTAGCCATCTTATGTCTTTTTCTCTTCTTTCCGCTTGGCATAACTAATTATTTTACTTGGTGTTTAACTTCCGAAATAAAAGTTTTCGCCGGTTTAAACGAAGGAATATTATGCGATGGGATAATAATAGTAGTGTTTTTAGAAATGTTTCTGGCAGTTTTTTCTGCCCTTTTCTTTACTACAAAACTTCCAAAACCTCTCAGGTAAACATTTTTACCATCTACCAACGAATCTTTCACTGTTTCCATGAATGCCTCAACTGCTTTTTGAACAGTTACTTTCTCGATTCCGGTATTCTTTGCAACTTCATTTACAATATCTGCCTTTGTCATTTCTTAAAATATTTAATTTTCAATGTATTAAACGAATAATTTGAGGTGCAAAAATAAAAATAATTTAAAAACTCAAAAGCTTTTCAAATAATTTATTTTTGTTTTTTGTAAAGAATTTATAGAGTCAACCATAAATAATGAGTTTTACACATGAAATTTACAAGTGGTACTTAACCAATAAGCGCGATTTACCCTGGCGCGAAACAAACGATCCTTATAAAATATGGATATCTGAAATAATTCTCCAGCAAACAAGAGTAGTGCAGGGACTTGACTATTATGTACAGTTTATTGGTAATTTTCCCACTGTGTTTGACCTTGCAAATGCTTCAGAAGACAGTGTTTTAAAGCTTTGGCAAGGATTGGGATATTATACACGTGCCCGTAACCTTCATTTTACAGCTAAAAACATTGTCGATAATTACAATGGTAATTTTCCAAATAACTTTAAAACTATTTTATCGCTGAAAGGAATTGGAAATTACACTGCTGCGGCAATTGCATCAATTGCATTTAATTTACCACATGCTGCAGTTGATGGGAATATTTACAGGGTTTTGTCGCGCTATTATGGAATTTTTACTCCCACTGATACCGTTGCAGGCAAAAATGAAATCCAAAAAATTGCTGACGAATTGATTAATGATGACAATCCTGGAGTCCATAACCAGGCTTTTATGGAATTTGGAGCCTTGCAATGTATCCCCAAATCACCCGATTGCACATCGTGCCCATTATTAATAAATTGTTACGCCGCTAAATTCAATGTTACCGACAAACTTCCGGTAAAATCAAAAACGGTAAAACAAACCACCCGTTTTTTTTACTATTATATAATTGAAAACAATAATTCAGTTCTACTCGAAAAAAGAACGAATAACGATATCTGGAAAAATTTACACCAGTTTCCCTTATTCGAATCGACAAAAGAATTGACTGATGAGGAGATTTTCAGTTCGGGACTTCCTTTTCCAAACGAATCAAAAAACAATATTAAATCGGTTTCTGCAACGATTAAACACATTTTGACCCACCAAACTATTTATGCTCGCTTTATTCATATCGAAACGGACTTTAACAATTTTAATCATTCCAATTTATTTCGGGTAAATAAAAAAGATATTTATAAATTTGCTGTACCTAAATTAATAGAGCAGTATTTGAAAAAAATAAATTTAATTGAAAATTAGAACAAGTATATACCAGAATAATATTCTCATTTTAAATTTATAGTTGTTAACCTGTAAAAAAATAAATTATGTCAGTAAACAAAGTTATTTTAGTTGGGAATGTGGGCAAAGATCCAGAAATCAGGCATCTTGACACAGGTGTTGCAGTAGCAAATTTCCCGTTGGCAACCTCCGAAACATATACGGCAAAAAATGGAGAGAAAGTTACAACAACCGAATGGCACAATATTGTGTTGTGGCGGGGTTTGGCTGATGTTGCCGAAAAGTATGTAACAAAAGGCCGGCAGTTGTACATTGAAGGCCGGATACGTACAAGAACTTATGACGACAAGGACGGTAACAAACGATATATTACCGAAATCTACGGAGATACAATGCAAATGTTGGGAACCAAATCGGATGACAGCAAATCAGGAGCAGGTCAATACGCTCAGAATCAAAATGCACAGAGTTCAATCCCACCAACTTCAATGGCAAACGAACCTGAAATAGATGAATCAGGCGGAGATGAAGATTTGCCATTTTAATTCAAAATAAATTCATTTGGAAACAGATACGGTACTTACATCTACACAGTTGGCAACATGGAATTTTCAATTCCAACCATTTACAATTAGCGTTTTCCTTTCGTTGGTTACGGTTTTGTTGTTACTGATTGTTTCTGCACTTTTAAGTGGTTCCGAAGCTGCGTATTTTTCACTGAATGAAGTTGACAAACAAAAGCTAAAAAAGAAAATTAAAACCGATTCAAAGGTTTTTGATAATCTCGAAAATCCTGAAAAACTACTGGCTACTATTTTGGTAGCCAATAGTTTTATTAAAGTTGCCATCATTATATTTACTGCAAGTTTTTTCTCCCTGATAATCACTATCCAAAATTTACCCGTACTTGAATTTATTGTGCAGGTTTTATTAATATTCACTTTATTAATCCTATTCGCTGAAGTACTTCCCAAAATCATTGCCAGCCGTTATAAAATAGGTTTTGTTCGTTTAATGGCATTTCCGTTGTATTTGTCAGGTAAAATTCTTAGCCCGCTCAGCGGTCTTTTAATATCATCAACAACTTTGGTTAACCAACGAATGTTGAAACACGGGAAAAACTTTTCGATGGACAAAATCTCGCAGGCACTGAAACTAACTTCTGAACAGGAATTATCTGAAGAAAAAGAGATTCTGGAAGGAATTGTAAAATTTGGAAATAAAAATGTCTCCGAAATTATGAAACCCAGAATTGATGTGGTTTCGCTTGATTTAAGAACTTCGTTCCAGGGAGTTTTAAAATTAATCGTTGATTCAGGTTTTTCCCGAATTCCGGTTTATTCCGGTTCATTCGATAATATAAAAGGCATTCTATACATCAAGGATATTCTTCCACACAGTCACAAAGTCGATTCGTTTAAGTGGCAAACCCTTATCAGGCCACCGTTTTATGTTCCGGAAACAAAAAAAATCAACTCGCTGCTTAAAGAGTTTCAAAAAAACAAGGTGCATCTTGCAGTTGTAATCGACGAATATGGCGGAACTTCAGGAATTGTAACACTGGAAGATGTTCTTGAAGAAATAGTTGGTGAGATTGTTGACGAATTTGATGAAGAAGAACATTTTTTCTCAAAAATATCTGAAAACATATTTCTTTTTGATGGGAAAACACTTTTAGGCGACTTTTTCAAGATTGTAAAATGCGACGATACCGTTTTCAACAAAATAAAAGGTGATGCTGAAACTTTGGCAGGTTTGATTCTGGAAATAAAAGGTGAGATTCCGGGTTTGAAGGAAAAAACGGAATACAAACAGTTTGTTTTTACGGTTGAAGCGGTTGATAATCGCCGTATTAAACAAATAAAAGTTGAAATTAACCGAGACTTTTTTGAATCGAAAAATGGGCGAAACAATAATAAAAACCAATAATTCAAATTTTTGTCCGTTTCAAATATTATGACTACTTCAAAAAAGATATTGATAACCATTGTTTCGTGCCTTTTAATTTTGGGTTGCAACGAAAAGTACACACCAAAACCACGGGAATTTTTCAGAATTGATTTTCCTGAAAAAACTTATCATTCCATTCCAACTGGATTTCCTTACCAGTTCGATATTCCTGATTATTCAAAAATAACAGCAGGTAGCGACAATCCCGAAAATCCATACTGGATTAATATTACAGTTCCGGCAAATAAGGCCGATATTCATATTTCATATTACTCCCTTAACAATCAACAGGTTCCGGGCCGTATTCTTTTAAACGAATTTATGGAAGAAACTCACTCACTTGCATACAAACATTCGATAAAAGCCGATGCAATTCAGGAACAGGTTTTTATGAATCCTGAGAAAAAGGTATATGGTTTGATTTACAAAATAGAAGGAAACGCCGCCTCGCCAATGCAGTTTTTTTTAACCGACAGCACCAATCATTTTTTACGGGGGGCGCTTTATATCCGCGAGGTGCCAAACATCGATTCGATAAAACCAGTAATCGATTTTCTTGAAATTGATATCATTCGGTTAATTGAAACAACTAACTGGAATTAATGCCTTTCATAAAAAAAATAGAAGTTGAAAATGGAATTCTTGGCATCTGGGAGATCGCAGAATCAGCCAGTTCTTTACTCATCGATTTTCAGTTTTCGGAAGATGAAAAAGCAGAATATGATAAATTCATTATCGAAAAGCGCAGAGTTGAATACCTTGCAACACGGTTATTAATTCAAAAGTTGTTAACTGATAAATCCGAAATTACACACGAGAAATCGGGCAGACCAATCATCATAAATTCAAATCAAAATATAAGCATTTCGCACTCTGCCGAATTGGTGGTCATTTTTATTTCGAATGACTCGGTTGGGATTGATGTTGAAAATGTAACACGAAATATCGACAAAGTAACCCATCGGTTTCTTCATCACAAAGAAATGGATTGGGCAGAAAAATCGGAAAATCATCAAATTGCTAAAATCCTATTATGGTGTGCCAAAGAAGCAATATTTAAATGCAGTAAACAGGCTGGAGTACAGTTTGACACGCAAATTTTCATTCCCCCTTTTGAAATAGAAAAAACAGATTGCTTTATCGGAAAATTAATCTGCGAAAAAGGTTCAGAAAACTTCAATTTACGGTATTTTTATTTTCGAAACAATATTATCGTTTATTGTGTTGAAGTAAAAAACAACGGTTTATGAAACGAACATGTTTGCAGATAAACACAAACAACCATAAACAAACTACATGTGATCCCGATAGCAATCGGGACCATCGGGTGAAAAAGTGGTTAATTGAGAAAATGTATAACCGCAAACTATTCAGTAACTTTTATAATTTGTACAGATGAAAGCAACAGCAAATCAGATTCTCATAATTTTTGGCGCATCGGGCGATTTAACCAAACGAAAATTAATTCCTGCATTGTATGATTTGTTTATTCAGAAATTACTTCCCGAAAAATTTGCTGTATTGGGTGTATCACGTACTGTTTTGTCTGATAACGATTTCAGGAAAAGAGCGGGTGAGTTTCTGCCAGATGACGACAACGTTAAAACATTCAGCGAAATGTTGTTTTATCAACCGGTTTCAAACGACAAAGCCGCAGATTTTATCCCCTTAAAAAACAGGCTTCACGAAATTTCTGCCAACCTGCAAATTCCGGAAAATTATATTTTTTATCTTTCAACTCCTCCTTCACTTTACAGTGTGATACCGCAGTTTTTGAACGAAAACGGGTTAAGTAAATCGGATAAACATTTCAGGCGGTTGATTGTGGAAAAGCCATTCGGCACCGATTTGAATTCGGCAAAGCAATTAAATATCAGCCTGCTGAACTATTTCAACGAAGACCAGATCTATCGTATCGACCATTATCTGGGTAAAGAAACTGTACAAAACATGTTGGTTATGCGCTTTTCGAATGGAATTTTCGAACCACTCTGGAACCATAATTATATTGAACGGGTTGAAATTACATCGGCCGAAAGTCTGGGTGTTGAAGGCAGGGGTGGATATTACGATAATTCGGGCGCCCTGCGCGATATGCTTCAGAATCATTTAATGCAACTGGTAGGTTTTGTTGCGATGGAGCCACCAGTGGTAATTGAAGCCAACGCAATCAGAAACGAGATTACAAAAGTTTTTCAGTCGCTCCGCCCTTTTAAGGAGAATATGATTTCAAAGAATGTAATCCGCGGGCAATATACAGAGTCGGTGATAAAAGGCGAAAAGGTAATTGGTTACCGCGAAGAACCGGGAGTTGACCCGTATTCGCGCACAGAAACTTTTGTTGCGGTTAAAATTTTTGTCGATAACTGGCGGTGGGCCGGTGTTCCGTTTTACATTCGAACAGGGAAAAAACTACCAACACGGGTTACCGAAATTGTTATTCACTTTAAAAGCGTGCCTCATCATTTGTTTGGCACTTCTTCGACAGCCGCGAATAACCAACTCATTATCAGAATTCAGCCCGACGAAGGAATACTATTGAAGTTTGGCATGAAAACTCCGGGTGCCGGGTTCGATGTTCAAACAGTAAATATGGATTTTCATTATTCCGATTTGACCAACGTAAAAGTTCCATCGGCCTACGAACGACTGCTTCTCGATTGCATGCAGGGCGACGCCACATTGTATGCCCGTGGCGATGCTGTGGAACAGGCATGGGAATTCGTTCAGCCTATTATTAATGCATGGGAAACAAATCCCGAAATCCCTATTTACGGATATCCTGCAGGTACGTGGGGGCCTGAAAATTCAGACAATCTGATTAAAGGTGCAAACTGGCGTTTCCCTTGCAAAAACCTGGCAGATGACGGATTATACTGTGAACTGTAACCCACTGGCAATTGTTATTATAAACAAAACTCATTTTATATGGCAGTTTCAACAGAAGTAAAAATTTATGCCAATTCGAAAGATGTAGTGAAAGCTTTGGCCAAAGAAATTTATAAACTTACCAAATCGTCGGTTCAGGAACGATTTAATATTTTACTTTCAGGCGGAAATACCCCGACAGAACTATTTAAAAAAATAGCAAAAAAATACCCTGATTCAATTGAGTGGGAAAGGGTTCATTTTTGGTGGGGTGACGAACGATGTGTTTCTCCGCATAACGAAAAAAGCAATTTTAAACAGGCACAGGAATTCCTGCTTTCGCAGATTGCAATTCCCTCAGAAAATATCCATAGAATTAAAGGAGAAAATAATCCTGATGAAGAAGCAGTTAGATATGCCGCTGAAATAAAGGAGAATATCAATTTCAGGGGTGAAAATCCTGTGTTCGATCTTGTTTTGCTCGGATTGGGTGAAGACGGGCATACCGCTTCTATTTTTCCTGATGAGCTTGAACTGTTTGAAGATAAAAGAGTTTGTGCAGTTACAAAACACCCGTTAACTGGACAAAAAAGAATTACAATTACTGGAAAGGTTTTAAATAATGCCAATCGTGTGTTTTTTATGGTTACCGGCGCCGGCAAATCGCAACGAATTTCGGAAATTATGAACGACGATGAAGCAGCAAAACTACTTCCGGCATATTACATTTCTCCTGCCAATGGTGAATTAATCTGGTTTATCGACGAAGCAGCTGCACAAAAGATTCAGTGAAAAATGTCGCCGATTGAGATCTTTATTCTCGAAAAACCTGAGAAACTAAGGCCCACATTAAAAAAGTTGCGTGGACTTATTTTATCGGCTTCCCCTTTTATCGAAGAAAAAATGGTTTACAACATTCCCTTTTTTTACGGCAAAAAGCGGATTTTCTATTTGAATCCTCAGGAAACCTGGGTTGATTTGGGTTTTTGCGAAGGTTATTTGCTTTCAGATCATCCGGTTCTTCAAACCAAAAACAGAACACAGGTAAAAACAATCAGGTTTAATAAAATCGAGGAAATCGAGGAAGATGTTCTTTTACCAATAATTCATGAAGCAATAATCATCGACGAGGTTAAGAACAGAAAAAAAATAAAATAAAAAATGCAGTGAAAAGGCTGATTATTAATTTACTGGTTTCATTTTCAAAACCTTTTCTCCAAACTTTATTGATTCTGAAAGTACCTGTTTGTAAGCACCTGATATAATTTCGCTGGCAATAACATGATCACCAGCTTCAGGAAATGCAATTTTTACTTTTGATTCCGCCGGAGTCCCCAACTGATCGAACATTTCAAGTTCAGCGCTCACTTTCACAATTTCATCCTGGTGAGTTTTGTCTTTATAATAGTAACCCAGAAATACCGGCTCATTCACGTTTTTAAAAGTTTGTTTTGTCATAGTTTCCTCAACCAGTTGCTGGAGGAAAACTGTCGCTTCCACACGGTATTTGCAGTTCCAGTACTGACAAACTTTCGAATCGAAATCATCGTTTACTATGCGGTGTGTTCCTCCAATAACCTTTCTTCCTATTTGCAAACCCCAGGGTTTTGAGAGTATAAATGCAGCATTATTATTTATTCTGATATTAGGCGAATACAAAATCAGTCCATCCACATATTCCGGAAAATCGGCAGCAAGTTTTAAAGCCAGTGTCCCCCCTGTTGAAGTGCTCATAATTATCACTTTTTTGCCAAGTGTGCGGGCAACCATTAACGCTTCTTTTGCCGATTCCCATAAACGTTCGGGAGTCATGTCAATCAGTGCATCTTCAGTTTCTATCCCGTGTGAAGCCAGACGCGGAAAATAAGCATTGCAGCCAAAATATTTTGCAAACTCAACATTTGCAGGATAACCCTCATACCACGATGCCGAAAAACCATGCAAATACAAAAGCGAATAATTGGTTCTTTCTTTTATGGAGTCGTTTGCCCAGATTATTCGTGATTCATTGTCAGGCTTTAATTGAAGTCCGGCATCATTCTTTTTCACATAATTATCAATATTTTCAATACTGGCCGAAACCGATGGCAAATTTTTGTTTAACACAACCATTGGCGGTTTTGGGCCCATAATGTACACTGTAACCACCAGTAAAACTACAATTCCAATGAAGCGAATAAATTTTCTCATAAGATTGGTTTTTAAGATAATCCGAAATTATGAAATTAATACAATATGAAATCAAATCAATCACTTTTTTGATGATTGACTGACAAAAGATTAGATTTTTGGCGATTCGCGCAGGTTTCCCCATATTTACACTCCTAAATAGTTTCGAATGTCGGTTTTCAATGAAATACTTATTTTTCTGGCGGCTTTAACTGCAGGATTCATCAACGCGATGGCGGGAGGCGGAACACTGGTGAGTTTTCCTGTACTGCTGGCACTCGGAATTTCACCGGTGGTGGCCAATGTAACCAATACCGTTGCGCTGGTTCCCGGTACTATTGGCGGCATGTGGGCACAACGCAAAGATTTTGTATCGCAGCGTTCGCGTTTGCTGAAACTGTTGCCAGTTTCCATTCTGGGTGGAGTTGCCGGTGGGTTGCTGATTCTGAATACCAGTGAAGATGCATTCAGAAGCCTGATTCCTTATCTGATTCTAATGGCGACGCTGCTGCTTGCCTTTCAGGTTAAAATAAAAAACCGGATTGTCAGCCGCATTGGACACGCCCACACCGAACACCACAACCCTGCAATTATGATGGGAATGGTTTTTATTGCGGCAGTTTACGGCGGTTATTTTGGTGCAGGGCTCGGAGTTATTCTCATGGCTGTACTTGGTTTGGTAACCGACGAAAACATGACACGCCTCAATTTTTTAAAACAGGCGTTGGGTTTTGTGATTAACCTTGCAGCTGCCATTTACTTTGCCTTTTCGGGCAAAGTGGACTGGATGATTGCTTTTATTATGATTTTTGGCTCGTTGATGGGGGGCTGGATTGGCGGCAGGTTAGCCGGAAAAATGAAACCCGAAATCCTTCGCTGGATTGTTGTTACTGCTGGTTTAATTGCTGCTGTAGCGTTTTTTGTGAAAGGATGAATTGTAGTATAATAGAAGGATTTTCGGAGTTGCATTAAGTGTAAATTGAATAATAACAATTTAAAAAGGTTTTATTTCCAAATTCTAGTTACTCCATATTCATCAAATATGGTATCTCTGCTCATTATTTTTAAATTTTCGTAAAGTCCTTGCGCAATAATAATTCTATCAAAGGGGTCTCTGTGATTAAAATCCAATGTAGTCAACTTAATAATATGATTGGGAAGAATTGGCAAAAATTCAAATCCATTTAACGTCACTAAATCAATAATATCTTCAATGGATTTATCAAGATTCAGTTTTTTAAGTTGCATTTTGATAGCCATCTCCCAAATTGAAGCAATACTCAAAAATATATCATTTGCAGGTTTCTCAATCAATCTTTTCATGGTTTCATCCAGTTGACTGTCATCTTCAGCAAACCAAATAAACGCGTGGGTATCAATTAATATTTTCATTATTCCATGTATTCCCTGAAATCTTCCAGAGGTTCGTCAAAGTCCGAACTCATGTTAAAAGTACCCTTCAAAAATCCAGCTTTTGGACTTTTATTCTGACTATTTTTATTATTCATTTTTTGCGACATCAAATAATCCATGTAATTCGATATCTCTGTTTTTAAAGATTCCGGTAACATTGATAATTTGATATATAAATTTAAATCACTCATAATTCATCAATATTTACACAAACTTACGTAAAAAATATCATTCATTTTATCAGTTTTTCGCATTGTAAAATGGTGATTTTTTTTATAATAATTTTTGGCTCGTTGTTGGGTGGCTGGATTGGTGGCAGGTTAGCCGGAAAAATGAAACCCGAAATCCTTCGCTGGATTGTTGTTACTGCTGGTTTAATTGCTGCTGTAGCGTTTTTTGTGAAAGGATGAATTGGATTATTATTTTATATAAACCTTAAAGGTCTTTGAGACCTTTAAGGTTTACAACACCACCCCTCTACCGCACTGTTGCATTGTGAAGCATTTGCTGCTTCCCTAATCACCGGGTGACTGCGAGTCAACGGGTGAATTAACAACGAACGGAGTTGAACCATACACAAAATCAAAGGGATTAAACCCTTATTCACTACATTCGTTATTGTATATAATTGCATTTAATATCCCTTCAATGCGTGCACTATTCAAATTCAATCGCATAGCGAATTCAACTATATTCATTGTATATGTTATGATTAAATTTGAATTTCTTCCTTGAATCAATTATTAACTTCCGGTTAACAGCTTTAACAAAATAATGAAGACCATTAAATAAAGCCTTAAATTTGGACTACTTTTACAATTGTAAAACTATATTGGTTTGAAAGAGACGGAATATACTGGAAAAGCATCGGAAGCGGGCAGTGTGCTGCTTGATACAGGTGCGGCCTTGCTTAGTGCCGGGGCCAGTACCCACCGCACGCGGCTTACTCTTGAGCGGCTTGCCGCCGGACTGGGGTTCAAAATAGAATTGCTTATCACGCAACGGGCGCTGATGGTAACCGTGGTTGACGAAAACCGGGAGCATTATGTGAGCCGACTGAAACGAACTTCTCCACATGGCGTCAATTTCAAGGTAGTTAGCGGAATCAGCCGCATGAGCTGGCGTGTTTTTGAAGAAAATTGGTCTGTTGAACAAATTGCAATAGAACTTCGCCGATTAAAAAAACTACCCCACTACCCACGATTAGTTGTACTTGGTACGGTGGGACTGGCTGGTTCGGCATTTTGCCATATTTTCGGCGGAGGGTTAGTTGATATGGCCGTTGCTTTTGTGGCTACTTTTGCCGGTCTTTTTATCAGGCAAACTGCCATTCAGAAAAAGTTCAACCCTTACATCAGCATTTATTTTGCTTCGCTAACAGCATCTCTAATTGCTGGTCTGGCCGAATTTTTCAATATCGGGCCTAATCCGGCAGCAGCATTTGCCACATCGGTGTTGTTTCTTGTTCCGGGTGTTCCATTTATTAATGCCGTAACCGATATGATGGACGGAAACATACAAAACGGTGTAGTGAGGTTTGTAAACGGAATGATAATCGCATTCTGCATTGCCATGGGAATTTTTACCGTACGAACCTTGTTAAACTTTTAAAATATGGAAATACTCGCAATTATTCTTAAAAGCATAGCAGCTGGAGTAGCGGCTATCGGATTTGCCATATTGTTTAATGTTCCGCAACGTACATTGTTGCCCATCGCTGTGCTTGGGGCACTGGGCGGACTAGTAAAATTCGGCACCATGCAAATAGGTGCTGAAATTGTTTTTGCCTCTTTTCTGTCGGCAACAGTAATTGGAATCGTCAGTATTAGTATGGCATTTGCCAAAAACAGTCCACCTCTGGTATTTTACATTCCCTCGGTAATACCGCTGGTTCCAGGTTTTTTTATTTACAATATGATGCTGGGTATCATGTCGCTGACCAGAATAAATGATCCAGACCGATACCTGCAAAACCTGATTTCAACTGTGAACAACGGTACAAAAGCTACTTTCATTTTAATTTCGCTGGGCATTGGAGTTGCTGTACCTATGCTTCTAACACGCCGCGAATCAATTAAAAGGAAAAAATCTTAGCTGGTTAATTACAATTACTTTTATCTATCACAATCACTCAATCAACTGTTGGTATTTTGTTAATACTTTACTGTCAAAACAAGTCTTTTGGCGATTTCAAAATTGAAAAGTATGGTTAAATTGCCACGTTTTTTGTTAAACACAATTACCTTATTAAACCATAACTAAAAGAAAAAAAATGACACGAAGAATCATTGGTATCCGCGAGAAACTTCCTGTTCTGGAGAGTTTACCGCTTAGTTTTCAACATCTGACAGCCATGTTTGGAGCAACTATTCTTGTTCCCATTTTACTGGGGGTCGATCCAGCCATCGCCCTGTTTATGAACGGAATTGGCACCTTACTTTATACCTGGGTTACCAAAGGCGGAATTCCGGCTTACCTGGGTTCGAGTTTTGCATTCATAGCCCCGACCATGTTAATTATCAGTTCGTACGGAGGATTTCAACATGCACAGGTTGGATTTATCTTTTTTGGTTTGTTTTTTATTGTGATATCGTTTGTAGTAAAACAATGGGGAATAAAATGGATTGATGTGGTTATGCCACCGGCCGTGATGGGTGCCGTGGTTGCAATCATCGGGCTCGAACTGGCTCCGGTAGCCGCACAGCAGGCAGGTCTGGCACCATGGCCAACCAATGTTGGTTCAACAGTTGCTCCATTCGAAGTGTCAGCAAATACACTCATTGTTTCGATGTTTACCCTTTTGGTAGGGATTTTTGGAACTGTAATGTTTAAAGGATTTATGCAGGTTATACCCATTTTAATTGCCGTAGTTGCAGGCTACCTGCTTGCACTCGGAATGGGAATGGTTGATACAGCCGCTATTGGCAGCGCTCCATGGTTCGGACTTCCACATTTTCAGGCACCGGTTTGGGATCCCAACGCCATTGCCATTATTGCTCCGGCGTGCATAGTGGTTTTGGCCGAACACATAAGTCACCTCATCGTTACAGGCAAAATTACCGGTGAAGATTTAATGTCTAATCCCGGTTTACATAAATCGCTACTGGGAGACGGTATCAGCAACGTACTTTCAGGTGTTGCCGGTTCGCCACCCAACACCACTTATGGCGAAAATATCGGCGTTATGGCCATTACACGGGTATATTCAGTTTGGATCATCCGTGGTGCTGCACTGCTTGCCCTTGCTTTCTCGCTTATTGGAAAAATTTCGGCAGCCATTTCAACCATTCCCTCTGCTGTAATGGGTGGAATTACAGTGCTTTTGTACGGTGTTATTGCGGTACAGGGATTCAGAATGTATGTTGAACAGAAAGTGGATTTCAGTAAAAACAGCAACATGGTGCTAGGAGCAGTGACTTTTGTTGCAGGAGTAAGCGGAGCCAGTATTAATATTGGATCAGTACAGCTAAAAGGAATGGCACTTGCTGCCATTGTTGGTGTTGTACTCTCGCTTGTTTTCTGGATGTTGGGAAAAATTGGGTTACTGAATAAAGAGGCTTAGTTATAATATTGACTTATAAAACTTTTATTTTTATAGGAATACCAATCGTTAAACGACAAAATTAAATCAAAAAGAAGGAGGTTCTCAGCCTCCTTTTTTTATTTCCATGTCATTATTACTTATTTTGAATTGTGTTTTACCCTTATAACAACCGATCGTTTAAAGTTATTCAATTCGATTTCAGACCTTCGTTTTTCTTTTGACCAACCGTTTTTCCATGGGTCGTAAATTTCAACCGACCTGATTTTATTTGTTTGCAACAATTCAGAAACATCCACTGAAAGACCAGTCAGTTCGGAGGGTGGAATTCCTTTTACCAACTCGTTTTCCCAGTTGTTTTCCAAATCGCGGCACCAAAGTAAAGTGGTTTTATTTCCCACCAATGCGTAAATTCTCAGTTTAGGATGCTGAATTGTAACTGCCTGGAAATTTTCTTTTACGGGATCAACTCCTTTTATTGCATCGCTAAAACGCTGAAAATGATACCACAAATTGTTTTTATCGATGTAGCTGTCCCAGTGCCAGGCGTGTCCCGGTCCTGCAGCACCACTGAAAAACGGCGCAAAAAGAAGATCGTGAAGCAAAATTCCTTCTTTGTCAACTTCGTAAATTTCAATTGGTCCGGTGTGACGGGGTTTCACGCCTCCCACTTCTGCCAGCAGCATAGGTTTCAAAACATTGTACGATCGAAGTTCGTTGATCGCATCGCTGGCAAGTAAATCCATGGGGGCCTTGCAAATATCGAGATTGGCACCCATGTCAAGGTAACGATGAATTTGTGCCACATCATTTGATGGTAAACGGTTGATGGTCCTGTAAATATCGCGTGCACCGTCGCTGTCGAAACTGCCGAGGCTTTGCATTACCATATTTTCAGGAAACATTTCGCGTACCCGCGGTAGCATGTTATCGTTCCATTCTTCAACGCCGGCGCTGTTTATTGCATTCATTTCGTTCCACAATTCCCAACCAAAAATGGCAGGATGACTTCCAAACCTTTCCTTTAACATCTCAAGCCGGTTCAGATAAGCCAGTTTTCCTTTATCTGTGTTGATATATTCCTCCATGTTTTCAAACGGACCTCCTTTGGAAGTGTGATACTGCGTTTTTGAAAAGAAATTGGTTTCAGCAGATATCTGGCGAAAACTTTCGATGCAAAGCTTTATTTTGATGTTGTATTTTACCGCCATTTCAAGTATCCGATCCAGGTTTTTTGCATTGATTTCATTCACTTTCCCATATTCAGTTTCAATTTCCTGTCCCGGAAAATTGAGCCAGATACGGGCGTAATTACCTCCGTTTTCAGCCAGTTTTTTAAAATACGATTCCAGGGTGTCGTTGTCTTTCGCCCAGCACAAATTGGCACCGATTGGAATATAAGTTTCGCCGTTCGTCAACTCGAAATAGAAAGGATTTTCGTCGCTTACCTTTACAAAAGATTTTTGGTATGAGGAGTTGCTTTTTGTGGTTTGTCCGTTGACAGCAAGCTGAAAAAATATCAGGGCTGAAAGAAAAAGGATTTTCGTTTTCATTGATTTTGACTTTAGTTTATTAGTTTTTTACAAAATTCATTGAAGTTATTTCTTTTCCATTGTTAACACTAACCAGATACAATCCGTTACAAATATCGTCAACCTTCAAAACAAAACTGTTTAATCCGCTTAGATTAGCCAGAAAGTCATCAGATTTAATTACCTGTCCCTGAATATTTAACAACTTAATTTTTATTTTTTGTCCCTGAATTGCTGTAACTTCAATATTTATTTTTTTACTGGCCGGATTGGGAAACAATGTGATATATTCTTTTCCTGAATCACGATTTGAAAAACCAATTCCCAAAGAAACTTTATATTCAAATGCACCGATTTCAAAACCTGCACCTTGTGGTCTTGCAATTCCTTCAAAATCAATTACCGGCGCTACAACTCCGATCAAAGAATCGATTCCTTTATCAATAGCCGGACTTCCCTGTTGTAAACTAAAATCATTGTTTTCAGCATCGGCAAACAACGGATTGCCTTTTACCAGATTTGTTCCGGTAATGGCTGTGGCATTCCCGCCTAAATGAAGATTATTACTATAAACGAGGGACTTTCCATTGTTGTAGTTTGAATTAATTCGCTTATCAGAAGGAGCAACAAGGATATTATTAAAAATCCGTATATCATCGGATGCATTTGGGAAAATCTGGCCACCGTTTAATTCAGGTGACTGGTTATTCAGATAAGCAGTATTATTAACAATATCGACATGTTTGCTTTTGTATGTGTGAATTCCGGAACCACCGTTTTTATAAACGATGTTGTTCTCAATCAACGTCCTTCCCTTGTATGAACCGAGAGCTGAACCATTCTGTGTGTTTTCGGAGTCGTCGATGATAATGCCGTTGCCGTCAGTAAATCCACAGTTAAATGCGATGGCCGGTACATACTGACGGTTGCCGTAGCAAATATTGTTGCGAATGATGTTTTTCACCCCTGTTTCATTGTTTGAATTCCAGTTTTGCCATAACGAAATGCCACTTGACGCCCACACGGTGTACCACGAATTGTTGTAAATGATGTTATTTTCTATGGTAATATAATCGGACTGGATAAAAGTGATACCGGCTCCGCCACAATCGTAAACCGTACAATTTTTTACCTTGAAATGATGAAAACGTGTTCCATTTCTTCCATCCACCGAAATACCGTTGCCATTAAAACGACCGTCATATGAACCAGACGGATTGGCGCAACTCTTAGGTTGGTTCAGTGCCTGCTGTAATGTAATATTTGGGTTGTTTCCTTTGACAGTTAAACCATTCACTTCAATATAAGAACCCTGAATATTGAATGCCCGCCAGCAATCGAAAGAAATAATTGGTTTGTGTCCGGGATAACTTATCCAGACAATCCACTTTTCTGCAGTACCCGAACTGGTTTCAGCCACAACATCCGAACTGTATGAATAATCTTTCACGTAAGTTCCGTTCATTACAAAAACTGTATCGCCGGCAACAGTTTTATCGGCTGCTTTTTGCAGGGTTTTCAGTGCTTTTTCAACACTCAGCCCGGTGTTCGAATTATTGCCTGATGCAGCATTTACGTAGTAATTGGCGGCATTGGTTTTACCTGCCCAAATCATCAGGGCAAAAACAGAAAAAAGGATTTTAAATGTCAAAGTCATAAAATTAATCATGAAGTTCCTATTATTTTGATTTCTCATACTTTTCAACATCGAATAGAAAAATTCCCTGCCCGTCGCCGGCGCCTTTCATAAAGCCAAATTGCAGGGCAATATATTTACCGTTTCTGGAAACGACAGGGTTATCGGATCTGAATTTTCCCGGATAACGGGTTGAAAAATCAGCAAGCCGCTCAACTTCTCCACTTCCATCCAGCTTCAATTTATAAACATCCAGTTTATATTGGTTTCTTAATTGCATCGGTTGATGTCTGTCGCTTTCAATAAGAATTGTTTTTCCGTCGGGGAAAATTCCTTCGGCTTCATTGTAACTGTCGGGGTAATGAGTGTAATCGGTTGTTTTTCCGGTTTTAATGTTGTATCCGTATGTTTGCGAATGATGAAATGCATCTTTTGCATCTCCCCAGTAATGGGTGTAAATCAGTTCCTCATCCATCAATGGCCTGAAATCCTGGGTTTCCAAACGAACATACGCAGCCGAATCAGTGTAATTTACAATTGTTTTTTTGTTGACCAGTTTTGGAATTCCATTATTGTATTCAATGTCAGCCATTACAATTTCGCGCTGACCAAAAAGTGTCCAGGCAATTTTCATGTTATTTCGTGAAATAGCAGGTCCTTCATCCATAAATTCACCAAGTGAAACCGGATTTTTATGGTCGTCTTTTTTCAGAATGTACATTTCGAGGTTGTACCGGTGCTTTTCAGGTTCGGCCGGATCGAAATCCTTACCACCAATACCCAGCAGCAAATCGCCGTTTTTCAGGCAAAGAACCCTGAAAATTCCGGCATGGTAAAATCCGCATGTTACACAAGTAATTTCCCTTGTTTTAATGTTGATTTTAAAAACATCGCCAACCATTTTATTCAGAAAATAAATATTTTCCGATGTTTCGTCCCACTCAGGACGGAGGCCCCAGGTTGTAAGAACTGAAAAATGAGGAGGAAGCTCCTTTAACACCGATTCGATGGATTGGGAATACAGTTGGTTTAATCCACCTGCAAAAATCAACAATATGGTGGCTAGAAATGGTTTCATTGGTTTATAATTCTAAATCTGTTTATTAATGATGAAAAATCCCTTTGGTTTTATAGTCTTTCCTTCAAATTCAGTTTCAACTTCCCCAAAATTCACAACCACCCTTTTCCCCGATGAAAAAACCGATTCCTGCACTTTGTGGTCGTCGGTTACGAAGCGGTGCGAAACGAGTTCGTCTGTTGCGATTTGCTGCAGCCACGGACAAACATTTTTGTAACTGTCGATAAATGTGTATTTGTATTCATCCCACCGTTCGCGGTCGAGGTTCCACAACGGAGCCGAACCGTAAAGAATGTTGAACAGGTCTTTTTTCCACCAGATTTCAGGTGTGTGGTGGTTTCCGTCTTCCCACCGCCACGAGGTAACCACTGCATCGCGATAAACCAGTTCGTACAGCGGAATCCGGGTGTATTCGTTGATTGAATATTTCAGGTATTTTTCATTAGCAACTCTTGTCCCAACCATTTGGGTTGGCCGCGGGTTGCTGCGCCAGTCGCCGGTATAATAAATGGTTCCTCTTTTCTCGATACCCGACCCCCACCAGGTGCGCTGCAAAGTCATCATTCCGTGAACATAAGCCACATGCGCATTCACATATTCAGCGCCCCACTCTCCGCCAATGTACTGGTTGTATTTGTCTTCCATAATCTTATGGTTTTCAATCACTGCCTTACAAAACTGTTCACGGGACAGCGGGTGTTCTTTGGAATAACATTCGAAAATACCGTTTGCCTGGTACACATCCAGAAAGTAGGTTTCGTGCTGAAATTCTTTCAGTTTTGCTTCCACCTTTCTGTAAATTTCCGGACGTATTGCTTCGGGACACGAAGTGTGGCCAAATTGGTTAAAATATGTTTTACCGTCGCTTTTGATTGCTGCGAGCTCGTTAAATTTACCGGGATAAACAGTATGGGCAAAACGCATCGGGCCTTTGAAATCGTATTCATAAAATGCTGTATCCCTTTCTTTTAAATCGGTGAAAAGTTCGTAACCACCCGTTGCGTAACCCAATTCCTTTAACTGGTTATCGAAACCGGGTTCAGGGTATGGGATGTGATTGGCATCCCAAAGAAAGAGTGCTTTTTCCACACCCGATGATTTAAGTTCTTTGGCAAAGTCAACCTGACGTGCCTTATCCCAAACATAAATATGCACACCTCCAAGCATTTTCCCCATTGCAGGGAAACGATTCAGTTTTTCTTTCAGACTGATTATTTTGTTTTTCTCCCAAACGTATTTGCGGTAGGTTTTTGCCTGTGCCATATAACCACCTTTATCGAAAAAGTGGTAAGTTATTTTTCGTGCGTAGCCAAATTTGCCCAATGAGGGTTGCCAGACTGGAGAAAAAGTAACAAGGCCATCCACTCTTTTTGTTTGCAGCGCTGCGTCGTAAGGCGTTTCGAGAATAGCCATAAAACCTGCTTCCAACTTATCATCAACAACACCCATCCACGCCATTGAAAGTCCGCCACCGCAATTGTAGGTATAACCATTGCCAACAGGGTATTCCAAATCATTTACAGGCAACAGCAATCCTTCTCCATCAGTCATCAAAATATAATGATCGGCGGGAATTTTAAATGCCGAAGGAAAAGTAAGCTCACCCATTTGCATCATTTCGTTACCTGAAATCAAAATCTCAACCGATGAAAAAGGAGTTAAAATGATTTCCATCTCAAACTCATATTTTCCTGAAAATTTCACTTTCAAAGAATTTCCGGTTTTTTCAGTTTTCTGAACAGTGAAAGTTTCTTTTGAGGGCAATTGCTGCCATATTTTGCCATGGCGTTTGTCGGTAACTGAAAACAATGCAGTTTGATCATCAAAACGAACTTCGAGTTTATTGTCAGAAAGTGACCATTCTTTTGAATTTCCGGAGAAAATCAAACAGGTCATAAAAAAGATAAGGCTAGCCAGTAGTTTCATTAGGTATTTAATTTTTCTATTCAGATGTAACTTCAAATAATTCACCGCCATACAAATCAGCAATTGAAATTTCAATTCCATTTGTTTTAAGTTCCTTTCCGGTTGAGCTGGCAACCACCTTTCCGTCCATCGATTTTAACTGGTAGGTTTTTGTGGGATCGAGATGATTTATTGTCACAATTCGTTTCGTTTCAATTGCTCCGTGACGGAAAACAGCAATAATTCCGCCTGTTTTTGTTTCGGTATTGATTCGCTGAAACCCGTCCCACATTCCTTCCAGAGGTTCGCCAAAACCCGGCAGATCCTGCCGGTAACTCATAATATCGTATTTGGTTTGAGCTGACTGAAGCCAGTCTGCATAAGAACGGTATTTCTTCAGGTCGGTTAGTGATAATTTCCTTGGGTCGCCCAGCATGATTGGCAAAGCTCCGGCTATAGATTTGATGTGCATTTCCCAGCCTGCATCCTGCATTTGCGGATTTCCGATTACCAGCGCTGTTGCAGGAATTGCCGGGGAACGCCACCATGCCATATTCCGAACCCGAAGGTCTGTTTTCGGTCCGGAAGTACCATCAAAATTCGAAAGCCAGTTTCCTTCAGCATGTTTCAACATCGCGTAATCAATGAGTTGCAGGCCACCCATCGTTTCAAAAGTGCAATCGATAAACAGGTTGGGTTTTGCCGCATGAAGCTCATCGAACAGTTTCCACATGCTTTCGTAATTGGCATAAAACGATTCGGAGTGGTCTTTGTGGTGCGCGTGCTCCGTTGAATAACACCCCGAATTGTCTTTGTCGAAAACATAAGCGCTTGAAACAACAGCGAAATCGAGTTTCAGATATTCAAGACCATAATCCACCGCCAGTTTTAGTAATACACCTTTTATATAATCCTTCCATTCGGTGGAATAGCAGGCTGAACGAATTTCGTCATTGGCATTATCGACATGTAGATTGGCGAAATTTCCGTTTTTGTCGCGTGCAAACCATTCGGGATGTTGTTTAAAAACGTTGCTTTTCGACGAGGCGCTTCCCACGCTCACCCACAATCCGGGTTTCATTCCCAACGATTTTATGTAATCGAAAACAGGTTTTAATCCGTTGGGGAATTTTTTATAATCGATACCCCAATCGCCGTAACTGTCCTGCCATCCATCGTCGATGATGAATTCCTTCATTCCGGCATCAGCAGCAGCTTTTGCCAGTTCCTTCACCAGTTTTTCGTCGATATTCTTTAAAAACGGTTCCCAGGTGTTGTACACAAAAGTTGGTTTTTCCTTCAGTTGCGAAAGTCGGATTCCCAAGTGTTTTCTGACAAAATCGGGAACAGCCGTATTTAAAATTTCTTCAGGATCTTTGCAGTTGTTGTAAACCATTGTAAAAACCTGAGGTGTTTCAAATGATTCTCCTGGCTGAATCCATTTGCGAAAAGAATATCTTGCAGTTTTGTGGGTCAGACCTGTACAAATCTCGGGTGCATCCCAAAACACCGATGTACGTTTTAAAACTCCGGTTGCTTCATTCCCAATTACAATACCCGCCTCCCAGTTCATATTATGAACGATTAAAAGGGCGTCCTGCATGTTTCCCTCGTATGGTCCAATTGATTTTCGCCGGCCGTAATTGCTGTAAATCCAGCTAAAAGTGGATGGAAAGTAGTTGGTAACATTAAATTTTTCAACATCTACTGATTCCAATGAAATTTCAGAACTACCAGTGTTTTTTACAACCAGACTTTTGCGGATAACAGGCAAATTGGGGTAAAGCAAATACTTCAGGGTAAGTTCAATCTTTTTATCTTCACTTTGCAAAGTCACTGCTGCGCCATCACCCTGCAATGCATCGGTAATGGTTTTTACACCAGATAAACTCCAGTTTGTTTTTCCGGAATAAACCGTTCCGTTTATTTCAAACTGAAAATCTGTATTTTCAGGCATGAAATAACTGAACTCACCTGAAACAGGTTTGTACGAAGTGGTAAGAAAATTTCCCTTTTCAGCGGGTAATTTAATCACGCGCTGCACAAATCCGTTATTCAGTGTCAATTCGGTTTTTGTCCATTTTGCAAATGGAGATGCAGCCGATACAGTCTGCAAAGTTACAATACTGATAAATAATACAATAACCAGGTTTTTCATCGAATCTAATTAAAAAGTTAAATCAATAGACAAACATCAAAAGGAATAACTTCAGGAAAATCAGGTGCAGCGCACCCAAATATTTGTAAATTGTAAATTAAAAAATGAAATGAAGGTGCAGCGCACTGCAATATCACATGTGTTTCGGTGCGCTGCACCTTTATTTGTTTTAACTGCATTATTCTACAAATATTAACGCGACGCTGTCGCTTTTTTACTTTTGTCATATAAGGAGAAAATTAAATAAGTAATTTAAGTGCTAAAAGTCGTATTTCATTTCCAATTTACCCCTAACCCGATAATTATCGGGTCCACTAAAGGGGACCTCCTGTATCTATTTCCATTTCAAATAGTTGCTTTATAAAAAACCCCTTCAGGGGTTTGGGGTAAAAAACGCGACAGTAAATAATTCTCATTGCTTAATATAATTTTTACCTTATTTATTCCTACCACAATTCAAGCACTATTTTTCCTGTATTCAATTTTGAAAAAGGTCCGGCAACAGTATTTTCACCTGTGCGTACATTGCCAAAATAATCTCTGTCAATTTTCAGTGGCGTACCGTCGGGATTATCAAAGGCAGCTTTTGGAATTTTTGCTTTTCCAAGTATTTCAGTAGTAATTACATTCCCTTTGTGATTGTAATAATTTTCATTGAAAGTGAAGTGTAAATAACCATGTTCTCCCCCTTCCACCAGTTTTACCGCAGGATTAAAAGTTGCATCGTTTACAAAACTGACATCCTTATTTGAAGGTTTTGCACCGTTGTAATAGATGTTTCCGCTCATCCAAACCGGCAGTCGGGCCTGGTTATATCCAAACAGACCAAATTTGTATTTATTTTTCGGATCCCACGGATTAACAATAGTAGCAGTGTCACCGGGTACAACTTCGCCATTTCCAACAAATATGTTATTGTAAAACCTGTCATCACCCGACATGATGGTTGTCAGTGCAGCCATATCGGTTGAGTGTGGCAAAAAATAAGGTGTAAAACGGTTGGGATCGGGCCACATATACACGGCCCCCGTAACAAGATTGTGAAGATATGCTCCCCCTTCAGATTGTGTACGGATGGAAACCGGTGACAAAAGTATGTTGTTATCAACGATGAACGGGCCGTGATTTACTTCCAGAAAAATATCTTCCATATCGTTATTGTAGAACAGGTTGCCTGAAACCCGCGTTCCCTGTGTCATCCAGTCGAGCCATATTCCCCGGCCAGTGTTATGTATGCGGTTTTTTCTGATTTGCGTGTCGATGGCGGCATGAAATTTTATACCACCAATTTCGGCACCCGAAAACTGGCGTTTTGTGTAAATGTTGTAAATATGATTGTTTTCGATGGTGCAGAATGCCCCGCCCATGCTTCCGCACATTCCTGTTTGCTCACAGTTATAAATAGTGTTGTTTCTTACAATGTGCGACCCTGTGTTTTCCCTGCTCCAGCCATTTCGCAGCACCCTGAAAGTAACTTCGATGTAATGGATGTTGCCGTCGTTATTCACATTTCCCAAATCTTTCGACCAGACATTGTGCCCGGTTCCGCGCTCTTTTCCCAGTGTGATTCCCGAACATTTTGAATCGTGGATGATGTTATTTTCGATAATCCAGCCTTTGTTCCAGTGGGTGGCAACCATTCCAACCTGTTCGGCAGTGGGCGCTCCCCATTGCGTTGCCGCCTGGCTGATTTCAAACCCACTGATGGTAATGTAATTTATTCCCGGTTTTTCAGGATAAAAGCAGGTTCGTCTTGTACTTATTTCGGTCAGTTCCTTATTGGGGTCGAACTGGTGAAAGTTGGCCCAGATGGTGGTATTGTTTTCATCGCTTTGGCAGTACCATGTATAAGTTGAACCTTCCGGATCGGCAATGTTTTTCATCGCTTCAGGATGAATGACTTTTTCAAGTGTTTCCTTTTCGTAAAGCGACTTTCCGTTTATAAACACTTCGCCGGTATGGTGAATTCTGCCGTGATTGTTAAACCAGTCGCCAAAAATGGAATCCTTGTAAGGATTGTAATCGCCAAAAAAGGAATTGGGAATGACGACTTTCCAGATACCGTTTTTATCTTTTTCCCAGCCTTTAATCATTTCAGAACCTTTAATTTCTGCCTTTTCACCGGGTGCCACCCTGAAAACAATTCTTTTTGCATCGCTCTCGCCGCCACGTATGGGATTTACCCGCTCCCTGTAAGTACCGGCATGAACTGTAATTACATCTCCGGGCAAAGCAAACTTAACTGCCTGCATAATGGTTTTAAACGGCATCTGTTCCGAACCTTCATTCGAATCATTTCCCTTTACTGAAACGTGGTATTCTTTCGCTGTAAGTGTGAATGAAATCAGGAGAAAACAAGTAAATAAGTAAGGTTTAAGTTGTTTCATATTTAAAAGTTTTAATTTAGGCTCAGTAAAAGTATTTAATTCTTGTCTTACTTTTTTTTAGAAAATAAAATAAAAATGCAAAATATAAAAAGTCTTTTTGTCCTGCTTCTTTTCCTGGGTTTACAATTGGGTTCTGCCGGACAAACACCCGTTTTAAAATGGTCGTTCGACAGCGAAGAAACAATTACCATAAGCGATTCTGTTGCCGGTACTCTTTCCTTTGCAGATGGAATTTCAGGGAAAGCAATCATTTTTGATGGCTATTCTACCGAAGTCTTTCATAAAACAAAATCCGGTGATTTTGAACCTGAATCGTTTACCATAACCGCATGGATTGCGCCACAGGAATATTCATGGAATATTTCTGCGATTGTCAATCAGCAAAAAGATTTTAAAAGCGGATTTCTTTTTGGAATCAACCATCTTGGAAAACTAGTTGCCGGAATCGCAATTGACAATGACTGGCAAACTCTGGTTTCAACAGACAGTATTCCGCTATTAAAATGGTCGTTTGTGGCCATGAAATATGAAAAAAACAGTGGAATTACTTTTTTTATTGATGGAAAAGAAGCGGGGAAAAGCGCTTTTAAGGGTGTACCCAGTTTCGCTGCCACCGAAAAAATCAGCATCGGGAAAACCCAAACACCCATGGCGCCGGCGTTTACCGAACGAAAAACAAGCAGGGACATCCAATCGTGGATGCGTTTTGACGGCTTGATTGACGAGTTGCAGTTATTCGATTCTGCACTCGAGAATAAAGAGATTTCATCCTTATACAGTGCCGTAAAACTCAGCAGCAATCCGCCTTTGGAATTCCGCAAAATGCCTTCGGGAAGCGACAAACCGATGCCATTTGGAGCATATTACACCAAATTACAGTACTCTCCCGGCTGGGATGCTTTGTGGGCCGGAAGCGAATATCCCGATGTGGTGGTTCGGTTTGCCGATAGTCCGGCCAAACTGGTTTTCTGGAGAGGTACAGGATATATTCCTGCATTGGTTTCTGAAAACGGTATCTGGATGACCGACCAAAGTCTTGAAAACTTTGGAACCGGCGAATGTTACGAAGCCATGGGCGACAAGCAGTGCCGCTATTCCCATGTGAGGATCATTGAAAACTCACCTGCCCGCTGTGTCATTCACTGGCGGCACGCGCTGGCCGGAATCAAACACCAGTTGCTGCACGAAAACAGTAACATTCATGGCGATTGGGCTGATGAATACTGGACAGTTTATCCCGATGGCGTGGCTGTGCGTAAACAGGTTTTGTGGACCGATTTCTGGGAAAAGGAGAAAAAGGTTTACCAATTTCAAGAAACGATTTTCTTTAACCAGCCCGGAACAAAGCCACAGGATAACGTGGAATACAAAGCCATTGAATTTCTGGATTTGGAAGGAAACAAAGCCGCGTACAGCTGGGAAAACGGTGCGCCAAAAGCTTTCGACAAAACCCGGGTTCAGGCTATTCAGCTCATCAATTTTAAATCGAAATGGAAACCTTACGGGATTTTCACACCCGACCGGATTACTTTTCCATTTAATTTTGGATGGGTGCCGGGGTATTCCGCTTTCCCGTGCTGGAACCATTGGCCTGTATCGCAGATTGCCAGCGATGGTCGTAATGCAGTTGCTCCCGACAAACCAAGCCACTCGTCGCTTACGCAGGTAAACGGCGATTTCCAGGTGGTAGAAATGGGTCCTGACAATACTGTTTTAACACGTTCGCTGGTCGGAATGACAGACAAACCCATCGATTCGTTGCTTATGCTCGCCCGTTCGTGGAATTACCCGCCGACAGTTAAACTACTCAGCGATGGTTTTTCATCGGAAGGATATGATAAATACCAGCGTTCGTATCAATTCGAATGCACTT
Organism: Draconibacterium sp.; assembly: GCA_041737765.1. Lineage (GTDB taxonomy): Bacteria > Bacteroidota > Bacteroidia > Bacteroidales > Prolixibacteraceae > Draconibacterium. Next base: position 176,945 of record JBGSRA010000025.1, read on the forward strand.
CGGACAAAAACCAAAGTCTTGAATTTGAGTTGCATGCAGGCAAAAACTCACCCATCTGCAATTTGTCGCTTGTCATTAAAAACCTGAATTCACCCATTGCCGTGGTTGAAATTGATGGAGTGAAAAAAGTACTGAACAAGGATTACTTTGTCAGTTATCAGCCGTCTCTGGCTGGCAACGAAATGGTTATCTGGCTGTACCTGAAATCGGAAAAGACGACCAAAATAAAAATATCGTAAAAGTTAAAACCATGAAGAAGACTTTTAAAGTTGCCGGAATCGGCGAATTGCTTTGGGACATGCTCCCTGAAGGAAAACAACTGGGCGGGGCTCCCACCAATTTTGGTTATCACGCGTTTCAGGCAGGGTGCCAGGCCTTTGTAATCAGCGCCATTGGTGCCGATATTTCGGGAGAAGAAATTCTGGAACGGTTTGACGAACTAGGACTCGATAAAAGCTATGTTCAGCAGACCTGCGCATTTCCAACGGGAACGGTTACTGTTTCGCTGGATGACAGTGGAATCCCATCGTACATCATCCACGAAAATGTGGCGTGGGACCACATTGCATGGAACCGTTCGCTCGAAACGCTGGCAAAAGAGGTTGATGCCGTTTGTTTTGGCAGTCTGGCGCAGCGGAATCCTGAATCGCGGCAAACCATTCTGAATTTTCTTAAATCAACGGGGGCCGACTGTTTGAAGGTTTTTGATATTAATCTCAGGCAGTCGTTTTACAGTCGCGAAATCATCTACCAATCGCTTGAATTATCAACCATTCTGAAACTGAATGATGATGAACTTCCGGTTGTGGCCGGGCTTTTGGGAATTACAGGAACCGATGAAGAGCTGCTGATGCAGATACTTAAAATGTTCGATTTAAAACTGATTGCCCTTACCAAAGGTGCAAAAGGAAGCGTGCTGTTCACCGAAAAAGAGCATTCGTTTACGGAAGTTCCAAAAGTGGATATTGCCGATACCGTTGGCGCCGGTGATTCGTTTACCGCTGTTTTGGTGGCAGGATTGCTGCAAAATCACGACCTGAGAAAGATACACGAAAAAGCAACTCAGGTCGCAGCTTATGTTTGTACGCAGAAAGGCGCTACTCCGAAAATTCCGGAAAACTTCCGATAACTTAACCCAAAATGTTGTTTGTGCGTAATTGTTGTTTAGCGTCTTTATGAACCTGCAAATGGTGTCCCAAAAATTCCAACGGCAAGCTCCGCCCAAACGAGAAAGAGCATAAATAAAATACCTCCGCAAAGAATAATTCTGTATTTTGTGCTTTTTACAATCCTCAATACAAGTTCACACAACAATCCCGTTCCAAATAACAGAACTCCCATAATTATGAAGTCTGTACTATCCCAATCAACTTCATTCGTGAACTGCATTGCGATAAATGGAATCAGCAATATGCCTGATATTGCCAGGAGAATAATAGTTAACCTTTTGAATTTCATAATTGATGTTTTTAATAATTTGTTTTTTAATTTTAATTTAATTGACCAGACTGTCTTAAGAATGAACCGTGTTGTTTGGTTCCTGATGACTTTAATTCTTTTATTTCTGTTCTATATTATTTTAATTTAAAAGTACTTTGAATTACAAAGCAAATAAGAATAAACCGAACTGCCAAAAATTTTTTGAAGAAAATAAAGTAAGTTGAGTATGTTAATTTACCTGGTTGTGATTATTTCAGGGTAAAAACCCCCTCCGTCCCGGTTGTGGTAACGGAATAAAATTTATTAATTGTATTTCCCGGGACTCGTCCCCCTTGAGAGGTGGATAAACAGAAGAAGTGAGGCAAGGGATCAAATGAAGAAGTTTTTTCTTTACTACCACACAATCACCAAAGTTTCTTCGGGCGAAATGGTAATGGTTTGGCCTGAAACTGTGCCATTTTTATTGGCAAAAAGGAGATTTGGCTGTTTGATTTTTTCGTTTGATTTTATTTCAATTGGTTTGGTTTCGTTTGATTTGTTTACTACCACTGTTATAAACGATGAGATATTCCTTTTCTGGATTTCACTTTCCAATTTTAATCAAACTTTTATCGGCAATCAGAATGGGTGAATCATACACCGGAATATTTCTGAAAGTAGTTGTGTTTCCCTTTTTACTCCATTGACCAGGGGGAATTTCGTAAACTCCACCGGTAAGTACATCAACAAAAACCGGGTTTTCAAAATTTGCGTTGGTGAATGAGAAAGTCTCCGTTTTGAGGGTATTTGTATTGAAGGGGATACCCTCATCCATCCAAATGGCATACACCTGCTTTTTTGTCGATTTATGCTGAAAGCCATATACTGAGAGGCTTCTGTCGGTCTGGTTTGAAAAGCGGTGTGTATTAGGTCCGGCATCTTCCAGGTTGTAACTGTGTTTTAAATCACTGATTCTTTCCAGCGAATTGTCAAAAACAGAAGTAACATTTTGAATGGCGTAATAAGCCATTTTGGGTCGAACCACTTTTTTGGTCGAGTCGGATTGAATGATTCCTTTGTAATTCATGCGGTTGATCGGGCCGTTGGTGTAAGCCATTTCAATGATGCCAAATATGCTGCATTCCACATCGTGTCCCAGGTTGCCAAGCATGCGGCGGACATCCCATTTGGCCTGCGAAAGTTCAGTCCAGTCGTAATCCCAGAGTGCTCCCCTGCCCGCTCCACCCGCAGATGGTGCACCATTTTCGCCTTGCCGCAGTTTTACTCCCGGGCCATATTTTGCAAGCATCGCTTTCATTTCTTCCACCTCGCAGTAGTTGGCATCGGGATTATATACATAATCGTGATAAGTCATTTTGTCGAACAAACCCATTTTCCCTTTTTCGGCCAGTATCTGGAAAAACTTTTCGGCAAAGGCCAGCCCAAAATGCCCCAGCGCCAATCCCGAAATCCGCGCATCAGGTTGAATCTGTTTGATAATTTCAGCAGTGCGGATATTTAAATCAGCGGTCATTTCGGGTGTATTGATGGAATTGTCGCCAAAGTTGGGTTCGTTCCAAACTTCCCAGTCTTTCACTTTGTCCAAGTAGCGGGTTACCAGAGCAGTCACCCATTTGTCATAAGCATCCAGCGCTTCTTTCGAGGTTGGCATTCCTGCGCCCAGATTTGCACCTCCCCCACCCGGGTAGAGTGTATTTCCATACGATGTTTGCAGCCAGGGTTTTAACCCGCGACTAGTGGCATCATTAATAATATGGTCGAGCCAGGCCCAGTCGTACTGACCCTTTATTTTTTCTGTTTTCGCCCATCCTGCCTGCATTCTGAGCAGTTTTATTCCAAGAGGAACCAGATACTCCTTGTATTGGTCGTAATCGGCAAAGTCGCGGTCGAGGGTTTCGCAGCCAATCAACCAGTTGGATGATTCAATTTCGGTCGCATTGCGCGATTGTACAGAACCCAAATAGGGCAAAGCAATTTTAAGGTCAGTCTGAACACGATTTTTTGAACTGTCGGTTATTTGGGAATAGCTGGTTTGCCCTAAAAAAACTGACAATACAACTACAAATGCAGCTTTGAAACAAAACAACCTGCCTGCTCTTTGTTTTCCTTTTGCTGATTTTTCAAAAATGATATTCATAATATTTTTGGGTTTCAAATATCCTGTTTTGACCTGAATTACCTGATTGTTTCCTTTACAAATCTTACCCTGTCAGAATAAATTCCACTCACTTTGTCCATGCTCAATTTCAGTTTTGCCAAAGCTGCCGGATAGTCGCTCCATACTTCGCGCAACCTGTCCGATATCTGTTTTCCTTCGGCTTGTTCAATTTCAAAAGTCCAATGGTTAAAACCAAGGTCGTAATACATTTGTCCTTTAATGGTATCTTCAGGCTGGCGCAGGTAAAAGCAAGGTGTTCCGTTGGCTGCGGCAATGATGGGTGAATGACATTCGAAACTCAGCACTGTGTGTGCTTTTGAATAAATTGATGCAGCTTCATCGGGCAGCCAGTAGCCACGTTTAAGTACAAATGGTTTTACATCTTCTGGAAGTGGATTGATTAGCAATTCGTCCATAATTTCCACCTGGTAAGTCATTTCCGGACAAACCAGCACTTTGTTCCCGGTTTCGCGCACCCATGCAATCATTGCTTCACGGAGTTTGGCGTGGTCAGTTTCCTTCCATTTCAGGTTGGTTTCTTCCACCTGTTTTATTTTCTCATCGCTCCAGCCGTTTTTGTTTGGATTGAATTGATGATACGGAGTGTAACGCAAACGGGGAATGGCACAGATAAATTTTTTGTCCTCCAGTCCATTCTCTTTCAGAAACTGAAAACCCTTTTCATCGTCGCGAATGTTGAGGTAAAAAGTGGCATCAGGGGCAAACTGAACCTGCGGACCTTCAATTCCGGCTTTATTAAGGTGTTCAATCGAAATGGTTTCGCGGGTAAAAATAAAAGCAGCCTTTTTCAGAATAGAAGTATGATATTCATCCGGATTTTGCAGCGTGGTTCCAAATACTCCAAAAGGTTTTTCAGCGGCATGTTTCATCCAGCACGCCAGGTTATCTGCACCGACCAGCAGCGGTCCCGACCCGTGAATCATCAGGTCTGCCTCTTCGAATGCCTTTAATATTTCAGGATTTTCGGCATCCTTTTCGGCATTTACACTGCCATAAAGAATATTCACCTTTGGGAAATTTTTGTTGAGCAGTTTCTTCACTTCTTCGCCACTGCTTCGTTTCCAGAGAATGATTTTCGATTCGGGCAAAAATGTTTGCAACACATGCAGCAGTCCGGGTGTGTGGGCTATGTCGCCAATGTTCACATCCTGCCACCCTGAAACAAGCAGGATGGTTGGATTCTTTTTAAATGTCCATGCTGTAAGCAGTTCAGAAAGTGCAAGTCCGGTGGCCAGTATTCCTGTTTGCTTTAGCCACTCCCGACGGTTTAAATGGTGTTTTGTTTTTTTCATATTTCTATTTTAAAAATAACCTGAAAGTTTCTATCCGGTTATGCCCAATAATTGTATTCAATCGTCCGGAATTTATTATAATTGCCTCAATATCAGTTTCTATATGTGTAGTTTGTTTAGCCTTTTCAATCTTCAGTTCCGAAGAAATAGTGCAATCAACATCATTATTTTTAAAGTTCCAAACACGAAGGATAATTCCGTTTTCAATTCCTTCTTCGGCAGGTTTTACGCTCCAAAGCAAAACATTGGGGTCTGAAACTGATATCAAGGAGAAGTGACTGCCGTAACCTTCTTCTGAGCCAGTCACCTTTCCTGCAATCAGTGGGTTTTGGTGTTCCAGTGCAAATCTCATACTTGATGCAGAATTGTAATCATTGCTGTATGGTTTCAGAGCAAAGAAATTCTCGAAATACGAATCACCATCCTGATTTTCAATTCCCAAGCCATTGTCTTTGTCAATTTGTCCACCAGCCAAAATGTTAATTTGCGGAGTGGAAAAGTCCAATTTTTCAACCGTGCTGTTACCGGGTTTCATAAAGTAAGCATCACGGTTCGATAAAATCATACCATTTCCATCGCCTGAAATATCGGCAAAATGGTTTATTGCCAGCCAGTCCAACCGGCAAATACTGTCGGCATAGTGCCCGCCAGCCGAAGCAGGTTTGGCAGTAAGAATAGCGCCAGCTTCTTCGTGCTTTATTTCCGGATTTGTAAGGTTGAATGAAAACGAATAAATCACTGGTTTTTCGCTGAAATTCTGGGTGATGTAATTCTCCAGTTCAATTCTGTCGTTATTTTTAAACAGAGTGATTTTCGATGTGTGTTTGATGGGTTTATACGATTCGGCGACCAGAGTAACTGAAACCGGTCCGGCATTTTCAATCCGCAATGGTTTGTCGCTCAGTGGTGAACTGCCTTTTGAACCCAAATCGTTGGCAAACAGATTATTTAGTTGTTTAATACACTCACTGTTATTGTTTTTCTTGTCAATCAGACTGGTAATCACACCCTGCGAAGTATAGGTGATTTTATAGAAATCGTTTTCAACTACCCCGCTGGTAACTTTTGCCGCCATTTCGATATTGGTTTTGGGAATTTCTTTTTTGATGTTGAAAATCTTATATCCAACGGACGGAATATTGTTTGCAAGTATGCGTATGTATTTTTCACCCTTTTTTGACATGAATTGAAATGGGACTTCCTGCGAAGTAACCTGATCGACAACAATGATATCAGCCGGGCCATTATAAAGGTAATCACAGTAATCGGTTCTTGGCCATCCAAGCGGATTAAATACGTAGAAAGTTTCCTGATTTTTTACCGGGTTCGAAATTAATTCTCCCAAACGAGACTGCGATAAACTGAATAATGAATCGACATAATTTATCAGTTGCAGCGCCATTTTTCGCTGCCAGTCGGCACGTTGTTTGCGGGTTATGGGACCATCGGCAGTCCAGTTGTGCTCAAAAAAAAGTCCACAGGCAATCCATGCTTTTTCCTTCATTTCCGCCAGATTTTCTGCAAACTTTTTGTCTTTTAACGCCACCAGTGCATATAAACCTTCCGCAGCCCGCAGTTTTTCAATCGTCCGTTTTACAGAGGCAGAAACCTCTGCCAGTGAAGCCACACCTATTCCCCATTCAGTACTTCCGTAAGATATGGTTTCTGAAGGAAGGTCTTTTCCATAATTTTTGTCAAAGTCTTCGAAAAAATCGGTTTCGTTCGACACAATCACCTGGTAATGTTCATCGGTATGTTGTTTGGCCACAGTGGGAAATTCGTCTGTGAGCGTTTTCAAATCATCCCAGCCATAACCAAACGCCCCTGAAATGTGGTACGGGTAATTATTGCTTTCCATTAAATTTTTGCATTGTACAATCGACAATTCGTGGTTGCGGGCCTCAGCATATCCTCCCAGATTTTTATTTTCTGAACTCAAAGAGTACCATTTCATCAGTACCTGTTGATCGTCCAACCCTTTGTACCAGTAAATTTCGTGCGGCCTTGAGCTAAAACCTTTGACTCTGGTAGCACAGCCGCAAATTCCCCTCCATGAATATTTTGCGCCGGAACCAGCCCATAAAGATGATAAACCCAGTGGCAAAACCTGATCTTCCATGTTAAGCACCAAATCCAAATCCAGACCATATTTACGTTCCAGCGAACCGGCGTAATACATTTGTCTGATTGTGGTTTCTGCCGGCGCCATGCCGTGTAATCCGGCCAGTGTATTCAGCGGCACTGTGATTTTACCTTCTTTAATCTGGCGGATTAATTCGTCAAATTGCTCACGGTTCCGGTGTTTTTGGTAGGTATAAACCCAAAACGAACCATCGCAATTCCATTTGCTTTGATACGGGTAAGGCTCATTGGACGTAGAATCGTTTAAATTGATATAATAATCGAGCATTTCCAAAAATGCCTCACTATAAGCTTCCTCGGTGTTTGTCCACATGTAATCGGTGTGGTCATCGGGGGCAATGTAAATTTTCTTTTGCTGGGCAGAAAGACTTCCGACAACAAAAACAACAAGAATTGATGTAATTAGCTTTCTCATTTCAGATTTAATAAGACTATTTAACTACCAGGGTTTTTACTTCCCTGATCTGGTCTGATTTCAGCTCTAAAAAGTAGATTCCCGATTTTAAATTTATCGCTAACGTAAATGTAATGGAACCATTCTCCTGAAATTCAAAAGTTTGGGAAACCAACTTCTGTCCCTGAAGATTCAAAATGCAAAGTTCTATTTGCTTTCCCTGAAATAAAGATGTTACAATGTTGATTTTATCGGTAGCCGGATTTGGGTAGATTTCAAAACCGAATTTCTTATTGACGATATAAGTCTGAGCTGAATTTGTAATAGAAAGAACTTCCCTGATCTCCACATCGTCAATGTAAATCGGTTGGTTCGAAGAACCGAGTAAAAATCTGAACGCCAGCGATTCGGTTGTGGTGCTGTTATAATAAAACGGTCCAAAAGTGGTCGGGATAGTTGTTAAGGCAACATTGTTTTGGGTGAACATGGTCGTCCAGGGCGAAACGTTTTTCAGCATGATCAGGTTGACCATCCGTTCGGCATCGGCACTGGCCTTGAAAAAGATGGCATATTGTTTACCGGTTACAACCGACACATTTGTACCAAATTGCACGTTATAGGCAGAACTGGTAGTCCCCAAACTGGCGATGGTTGCTTTGCCTACATTGCTTGAATAACCGGTTTTATTTACTGATGTGGTTGACGCCGAACCCGCGTTTTGGTATGCAAAACTCCAACCCGTTGTTGCTGAATTAAACGTTGGGTTGGAAACCAGGTTGGTGGTGGAAAGGTTCATTTCCGGGATCACTGTCAGCGATTGGCTCACTTCAGGTGCAGGGTGTGTGCTGGCGTCTCCGGCCTGCGATGCAGTAATGATTGTCGTGCCCAAACCCACAATGTGGATTTTACCATCGATAATTGTGGCAACTTCAGGTTTCGAGCTGGTATATGTAACAGGCAAACCTGAACTTGCCGTTGCTTCAGGGTTAAAATCCACATCCTGAAGTGTCTTTATCGGCAACGCGTTATAGGTGATTGATTGCAGAGCTTTCGCATCGTTCAAACCTTTACCGGACAATGAAATTACGTATGGATTTTCGTATGCATCGTTGTTGGCAATGCTGACAGTACCTGAATACTGTGTTTCAGCGTTTGTTGTAAGTGTAATTTTAAATGTAGCTGAACTTCCGGCATTGATTGTATCAGGAGCATCTTCTTCCAGTGAAAAACCGGATCCTGAAACGGCCACCCGCGTAGTTCCGGTCAATTGCAGGGTAGCCCCGCCTTTGTTTTCAATGGTAAAACTTACAGTTTTAGGTTCATTGTAAAAAACATCTCCGAATGCAAAGTTACCACTTTCGTTGGCCAGTGCAGCAGAACCTTGTTTAACGGCCATTTCAGCAACTACAGCAAGCTCGGTGAAAGGTGATTCGTACGCGCCTCGATCAGGTTTCGCGCCCACAGGCCGTGCAACACCGTTGATGTCAACCGGACTGAATTTACCAGCGGCATCGGTTCCGGAGTTGATTGCGGGGCTGGTATTACGCAGTTTGAAATCTGCCGTTTCGTCGAATGCCAGTTTTACGAACTTTGGATCGGCCACCACATCGTTGGCGCCTTTACGCGAGGCAGGCCCGTTGAAATAGATATTGTAATCGTAGGTCGTTCCGCCCGCGTTTGAATTACAAGCGCCTCCAGTTCGGGCATATATGATGTTATTATAGATGTTCACATTTACGCCATCCTGTCCGTAAATTTCAGGATAACCCACCACCGTGCCGTTGTTGTAAGCAGAATTATTGATAATATCGACGTTATTGCTGCTGTATGCATGAATTCCCGAACCGCCATTGTTGTAAGAAACATTATTCTCAACCAGTGTCTTCCCTTTATATGGGATTGCACCAGTGACCTGCGAATTCTTATTGTCATCTATAATAATTCCGTTACCATCCGACAAAATATCCCGTCCGGCCCAGGGAATCAGCGTTTTGTTGTTGTAACAAATATTTCCTCTGACAAAGTTTTTGTAACTGCTGGTATTGGAATCGAAATCGCGCGAATGAAACACGCTAATTCCGCTTGTGGCGTACATTCCATACCAGGAATTGTTGTAAACCACATTGTTTTCAATGGTGATGTAGTCGAAATCGCTGCCGCCGATACCGCCGCCCTGAAAATCGTGTACCACACAATTTCTGACTTCAATGTGGTGCCATGGAACAGAAGAAATCATATCGCCACCCAAACTTAATCCGTTGGTATTCATTGTTCCTAATAAGTGCCAGTCGCGGCTGGCAGGGGGCGTTGTTAGATAATAATCGTACATCGCCCTGGCCTCTTCATAGGTAATATTCTGGTTGAGGCCTTCGAGTTCGATGCCTTCGAACCGGATGTAATTTGCCCGGATACGTACACAATTCCACCTGCAATTTACACCGGAGATTTTTGGACGATGCCCCGGATAATTTTTGTAGGTAATGTATGCGTTCGCATTGCCGGAACGGGAGATATACAATACCGAAGCGTGAATACTAAAAAGCACTTTTACTTCGCTGTAAGTACCATTCATAATATATACAAAATCGCCGGGATTGGTGCGATCGGCAGCCTTCTGAATGGTGCGGAAAGCTGATGTTGTGGTCAAGCCATTATTCGAATCAGAACCGGTTAAAGCCGACACATAATAGTCAACAGCGAACGCATTTGTTAGTAAAAAAGTTAAAATAAGCGCCAGTAAAAATCTTAGTTTCATTCGATGATTTATTTGGTTAAAAATGATTTTTCAGTAATTAAAACCGGTGAATCATATATCGGAATATTGAATGTACAACTACTGCCGGATTTGCTCCACTTCGATTTTGGTATTTCATAAATTCCCCCGGTCATAAGGTCAACCCAAACCGGGGTGTTAAAACTAACATTTTCTATTGTAAAACTCACTGGCGTAGTTTTAAAAGAATTGGTAACATTTTGTCCATCGAGCCAAAGCGCCACCAGAGGGGTTTTGGTTGGTTGATGATAGTAACCAAAAACCGACATCGATTCAGTTGATGATGTTGAATACTTAAATCCGGAATTGAGAACCAGATTGTTATCGAAAATGGCAGTCAGGTTTTGGATGGCATAATAAGCCACTTTCGGACGAATTGCCGCCATGGTAATATCAGACTGTATTAATCCTTTTGTATTTAAAAACGCGCGATCGCCCCAGTTGTAATAGATGTCGATGATGGTAAAAACCGAGGTTTCAATGTCGTGACCCAAATCGCCCAGCATCCGGCGCATGTTTTATTTGGCCTGTGTGTATTCTGTCCAGTAATATTCCGACAAAGCAAAACTGGGAATGTAAGTTGATGGAGCACCGTTTTCGCCTTGTCGCAAAAGGATATTTTTTGAATATTTTTCGATAACCGTTCGCAAACCAAGTACCCGTTTTTCGGTGTATGCATCTTCTGGTCTCATTGTGTAACTGTGGTAAGAAATCCAGTTAAACAAGTCCAGTTTCCCGGCATCGTCAATCACCTTTAGGAATGTGTTGAGGTATTCCTGATTGCAGTTCGAGGCAAACCCCAAACCGGCAATTTTAGCTTCCGGTTGAATTCTGTTTATAATAACAGCTGTTCTGATATTTAATTTCGCGGCACTAACAGCATCAATATGACCGTTAAGGTCTGGTTCATTCCATATTTCCCACTCTTTAACACGGTCTTTGTATCGGGTAACTAACCCTTCCACCCAGCGATCCCAGGCATTATAAGCCTCTTCGGAAGTCATTAAGTTATTTACCTCCGCCACCCGGATAAGCAGGATTGCCATACGATGTTTGTAACCAGGGTTCAATGTTATTGGCAACGGCATAATCTATGATTTCGTCAAGCCATTTCCAGTCGTAAACCCCCGGAACCCTTTCGCATTTGGCCCGACCTCACTGCAAGCGGATTTTTTTCACACCGAGCGGGGGCAAATAATCTTTGTAATTATCCCAAACTGTGTGATCGCGATCCAATGTTTCGCAACCAACCGTTAACCTTGACGATTCGATTTCTTTTGTACTTCGCGGTTTGATAGTGCCAATCCGTTTCATTTCCACTTTTAGCGGGGTTTTTACACGATCGGGGGAGGTGTCGATGAATGGCCCCCACGAAAATTGGTTGACAAGCAATTGCGGGTAATCAGGGTAATTTCGTTGTGCCTGCTCATCCAGTTCCCCCTTTGTAAGGTTGCTGTTCTAAAAGGTCATAAACTGAATGGCTGACGGGGGAAGCTATTTATCCCAGTATGCCGGATTAAACTTCATTATCTGATATCCCAGTTTTTTACTGTTAACGTTTAATGCAAAATGTGATTCGTGTCCGGCATACGCCGGGGCAGCCAATTCTTCAGCTGATAATTCGGCAATTTTCTGTTTCAGCTGGTCGAGCACCATGCGGTCAATTTCCCGTTTTGAATCAAAGAATAATATACCAGATACGCGTCGGCTATCTCTTTTACGGTTACCGCATCCAGTAGGAAGGTCCTTCAGGATTATAAACAACAATCGTACTGCGGCCATTTTGTTGCCATCCGTTGCGGTAGGCCTCGTAAATGTCAACCCCGGGTGCAGGTTGTTCTTTTAACGGGTAAACCCTGAAATATTGCTGAAGGTCGGACAAAGCTTTTGAAACCTTTTCGGATTGCGAAAGGTCGTATCTTGTACCATCATCAACAATCGACTCGGGCGTAAAAAAGAAACCGTCGTGACCTCCAAACAGTGTATTGACAGAAAGACCGTATCGCGGTGGTTCAACTTTCCATTTACTGCCATCGGCATAAAACAGTTCAAACAGAAAACCAAGTTCAGCGGGAATTCATACTCTGCTTCTGTTTTTGTTGTCCAGTCGCCCCAAACATAGTTCTAAAACGCCCTGAGGTCGTAACCTTTTGGTGAAGTAAGCATGGGTACATTTTGCCTTAACCATTCAGCAAGACCTGCTACATTTTTTCTGAATGCAATGTTTTCGGGTGCAGTCATTGAATAATTCCGTAACCTTTATGCTTTTTCGGGCAGATTGGTTTCGTAGCGCCACTGGCACGATTTATCAGGTAAATATCTTTCGGGCTGGGCACTTGTAACAGCAGGAATCAGAATGATTAAAAACAACCATGAAATTTTTGCCGGGAATAATACTTGTGTTATATACTGAATATTTGAATAATTGCTGAATTTAAAATTTTACTTTTTTACCAGCTCTGCAATTTTGTTCCAGTCGAACTGGTTGACCAGCAGCTGCGAGTAAAAAGGATGCCCGTTGTTTTTGTAAGATTCTTCCATTTGGGCATCGTCCATTTGAGGATAATAAAATGTCATAAACTGAATGTCTGAAGTTGGCCGGGAACGGTCCCAGTAACCGGGGTTGAACTTCTTAAGCGGATATCCCTTTTCAGTACCAATAAATCCATCTTCTTTGCCATTGAAACGAAAAACCAGGTTCGATTCGTGTCCCATATAAGCTTGTGAATTGAGCTCTTCCGGCGGAATATTTGCTATTTCGTTTTTCAATTCCTGAAGTAAAAGCTGATCGATTTCGAGTTTCTGGTACAGTGAATAATACTCAAGGTAAAGATCGGCGAGTTCTTTAACAGTAACCGGAAGCCAATATGGCGGCTTTTCGGGGTCGTAAATAATAACATGGTGCGGATAAGCGTTTTCGGCTTCGCGATAAAGATCAACACCCGGTGTGATTTGTTTTACAAATTCGAATACCGGGAAAACTCCATTTATTTTCAGCGCTGCGACATTGATGGCTTTTTCGAGGGCAGGATTATCCTTTGATTCGTCGAAATACGCGAAATTTTTATTGGTCGGATGGCCTGATTCAGTATTATTTATATCAAAAGAATAATGCGGTGGCTCGATAGTCCATTTGCCACCGTTGATAAAAAACAACTGGAAATCGAAATTCAGCTCAGTGCGTACGCCGTAATTGCAATTTTGCATTTTGTAATATTTATCCCAACTACCATACGTTGTGACCAGCAGATCAAATCCTTTTGGATTTGTGAGCATCGGAACATTCTGGTGAAACCATTCAGCCAACGATGACATGGTTTTTTTATAAGCCAGGTACTCGGTTTCGGTACTTGTAACGTTATTGAGGTAAGTCCATTTCCCGGGTTTATCGGGAAGATAATCGGATGGTTTTTGGGCTGTGGCTGAATATGATAAAATGAAAATTATTATAATGATTGCCAGTTGCTTTGTCATAATGTCGATTTTTAAAACTGATTTTTTTTGATTTTCTATCAGGTTGAGTTCAATATTTAGCTTTTATAGAGTCAATTGTAATTTTTTCAACCGACTGAAAAATTTCCATTCCGGAAGTTACCGATTCGGGGCATTTTTCCATTTTATTGAGAAAAGCATTTCCTGTCTCGTCATAAGCTTTTACACGCTTCACAAGCGCATCGAGTTGTGGTTTCGATTCT
>JBGSRA010000050.1:0-6912 GCA_041737765.1 Draconibacterium sp.
CGAAGATTTAACAAGAACAGTCAGACCACAAATGTTTTTAAACACTGCCAATTTTAAGCCCAGTGTAATTTTTGTGCGGATAAGTCCCGGAGACCCTTCTCCTGCTTTGGCTGCGTTAAATAAAGCATGGCGAACCCTTTCACCCGATTTTCCCTTTCAGTATAATTTTGTGGATCAGAAATTCGATGATTTTTATAAAAGTGAAAAACGATGGGCCAACATAATTATATGGGCCGGAGGTATTTCCATTTTTCTGGCTTGCATGGGGTTAATCGGTTTAATTTCACTGGCTGTTGTTAACCGATCAATCGAAATCGGTATCCGGAAAGTTAATGGTGCACGCGTTTCGGAAGTAATTACCATGCTTAACAGCGACTTTGTAAAATGGGTAGCCATCGCATTTGTAATTGCCACACCAATTGCATACTACGCCATGCACAAGTGGCTCGAAAACTTTGCCTACAAAACCGAGTTGAGCTGGTGGATTTTTGCTTTGGCGGGTTTGCTGGCTTTGGGGATTGCATTGCTCACTGTGAGCTGGCAAAGTTGGAGGGCGGCTACGAGAAACCCTGTGGAGGCACTCAGATATGAGTGACGAAATCCCGACCGAAGCGTCGGGGTGGAGGCGCTGAGGTATGAATAAATGAACCTCCCCAATCCCTTCGAAGGAGGCGCTATTTAAAAGGATATGATAAACATGCGAAACTTAAAATAATAATAAAAATGAAAAATCTTACAATAATTATTCAAAGTTTACTGCGGCATAAATTATTTGCAATACTTAATCTTTTGGGGTTAACTATTGGATTAACCTGTGTCTTCATGATTATGCTGTGGGTTTATAATGAAACCGGATACGATAAATTCAATACGAACTATGAAAACATTTATCAAATCAATTTTAAAAACCAGCATGGCGAATTGGAAATGGCAGGAACACCAAATCCGTTGGCGCCAATTCTTGAAAATGAAGTTGCATCGGTTGTAGCCGCGGCACGTTTACGAAATGCACCGGAATTTGCGTTCAAATACAAAGACAACATGTTTTTTGAGGGGAAAGGAATTACTGCCGATCCACAATTATTCAGCATTTTTAGTTTCGAGACAATTTCAGGAGATCCGGTAAAAGCACTTGAACAATCAAGCAGTTTTGTCATTACCGAATCGTTTGCCAAACGATATTTTGGAAATGAAGATCCGATAAACCGGGAAATCCAGGTGGAAGGACAATATTTCCTGACTGTTAAGGCAGTGATTAAAGATGTTCCGTCGCAATCGCACCTTCAATTCGATTATATTTTACCTCAAAAACTTTTAGAGGAATATCACTTTTGTGGTTTGGAATGGGGCGACCCAAATTTTCGTACCTACGTTTTGCTTTCCAAAGGGAACAACCCGGAAAATGCTGCACATGAAATTACGCGGGTTGCAAAAATCAACGGAATGCCTCATTTACAGAGTAATCAAATTGTTGCATCACTGCGTCCGTTAAAATCCATTTACCTCGACTACACCGTAAAAAACCGGCTGGGTGAAACCGGCGATTACCGATACCTGTATATTTTCAGTACTGTTGCCTTGCTGATTTTGTTACTGGCCTGCATCAATTTTGTAAACCTCACCATTTCGCTTTTTGCAAAAAAACAAAAAAGTACTTCCATAAAAAAAATTCACGGGGCAAGCCGGAAATCTGTCTTTTTTAACAGCGTTGCCGAAAATGGTTCGCTCATTTTTCTTTCATTTATTTTTTCGCTGGCTTTGTTATGGTTCCTTCGGAATTCCTCTCAAACACTGCTTAACAAACAATTGGGCGAACAGGTTTTTAATTTTGGATTTGCAGGAATAACCGGATTAATTTTCGTCGTCACACTATTGATTTGTACGGTATATCCGGCCTCAATTTTTTCAGGAGCAAAAGCCATTGATTTAATGAACCGTTACAGCAAAAGGAAATCGGGAATCTTAAAAAGCATGGTGGTTTTTCAGAATATTATTGCAGTTCTTCTAATTATTGCAGCCATTGGTGCAAACAAACAAATGTATTATATCAATCACAAAAAACTTGGATTTGATACAGACCAGGTTGCCTTTACATATTTGCGCGGTAACATCAATCAGAAAATTGATGTTGTAAGACATTTACTGAGTGAGAATCCAAACATTTCAGAAATTAGTTTAAAAGATTGCCCGCCATTCGGAAAAATTAACGGAACCGTTGGAATTGCCTGGAAACTAAATGGTGAATGGCAAAATCGGAATATTCCAAACCCGGTTGGGATGGAAACCACGCGAATAGACGACCATTACCTGCAAATGATGAATGTGGAGTTTGCAGCAGGCCGTAATTTTTCAAGCGAAATTTCAAATGATAAGCAAAATTATATTGTAAACGAAGAAGCGGTTCGTTTAATGGGGCTTGAAAATCCGGTTGGCAGCGAATTTTCACTTTACGGCAAGAATGGAATTATTGTAGGTGTTATAAAAGATACCTGGTTCAAATCGTTGCATGAGAAGATCAATCCTCAGGTTTTTCATTTGTACAACGACGAAAAATCGGAATCGTATTTCGGTACGTTGTTTTTCAGAATCAACGGAGATGTTCCGCGGACTTTGGATTTTATTAAAAAAATATGGACAGAAAATAATTCCGGGGTGCCATTTGAATACCATTTCCTCGATCAGGAATATGAAAATTTATACAAAAAAGACAATCAAATAGCCGGAATTTTAAGTTGGTTTACCATTATGGCTGTGTTTATTGCCTGTCTCGGACTTTTTGGGCAGGCAGTAATTGCCAGCGAAAATAAAATAAAAGAAATCGGTATCCGCAAAGTAAACGGCGCCCGAGTTTCAGAAGTGTTAGTTATGCTCAATCGCGACTTTGTAAAATGGGTTGCCATTGCTTTTGTATTTGCCACACCAATTGCATACTACGCCATGCTCAAATGGCTCGAAAACTTTGCCTACAAAACCGAACTAAGCTGGTGGATTTTTGCACTGGCGGGTTTGCTGGCGTTGGGAATTGCATTGCTGACAGTTTCGTTTCAATCGTGGAAAGCGGCAACGAGGAACCCGGTTGAAGCGTTGAGATACGAATAAATGAATAGTGATTTAACCATTGCACAGGCTGTGTTGGTGAGAAACTAAAAGGAATCCGCAGTAAGCTTGAGGTTAATAACAAATAGTAAAATAAAAAAGAAAATTATTATGAAACTAAATATTCTATTCTCAATCCGAAATATTTTACGAAACAGAATCAACTCACTTATTACAATAGTTGGTATTTCTGTTTCATTTACAGTGCTGCTACTGATTTATTTATATGTCAATCAGGAGTTTTCGTATAATCATTTTCATCAGAACAAAGATCTGATCTATCGTGTCGATTATAAAATGAAATATGCCAACGGACAAGAGGATAATACAGTTTATCTTGACCAGGAGGTATCTAAAATCATCAAAGAGAAAATTCCGCTGGTAAAATACAGCGCTGCATTTCGAACAGCACATCGTCCAATCCTGAAATTTGAAAATCGGAATTTTGATGAAAACGTTCTTATTGTACAAGCTGATTTTTTCAGAATGTTTAACTTCAACGTGTTGTTTGGTGACAAGCAGAATTTGCTTGAAAACCCGGATGAAATTGCAATCACCTCGGCTTTGGCCGACAAACTTCAGGCGGTAAAAGGCTGTACAAAACAGGAATTGATCGGACAACAGGTTTTCTTTCCAAAGGCGGGCGACATTCCGTTTACAATTTCTGCTATTCTGGAAAATGTTCCTGAAAATTCGAGTATTCAGTTTGATGCGGTAATTCCATACAAATACCAACGTTCTTTTAACCAGTCAAATAATATTTTTGGAAACTCTTCGGTTTTTTATCAGGTTATTTCGAAAAACGATGCTAAAGTGGCTGCCGGTTTGGTTACGGCTGAAATTGCAGAACTTTATAACGATGCCGTTCAGAAAAATATAGGCCGTAAAGTTTTAATCGATTCCAAAGATGCTTTTATTCCGTCAGTTACTCCTTTGAAAGAGGTTTATTTAGACGAAGCAAGCTCCGACAATGAAAGCCGAAACTCCAAAAGTAGTTTGTATATTTTAATGGCAATTGGAATACTTATTCTGATTATTGCCGGTAGTAATTTTATCCTGCTTTCAGTGGGACAGTCGTTAAAGAAAGCTGCCGATATGAATATCCGCAAAATGATGGGAGCGAATTTCATGTATATTTTTAATCTTCAATTTACAGAAAACCTGCTCATAGTTTCCATGTCATTTGTTGTTGCCGCCGTTGGTGCTTTCTTTCTCATTCCAACTTTCAACCGGCTGGCTTCAACCCAAATTTATACCCAGTTAATTCCGTTGGGCAGTCTGGTACTGTTTGCTTTCCTTAACATTTTGCTAATCGCTGTTTTGACAAGTATCGCTCCTTTTTTAAAACTAATTGCAAAAAAACAGGGGATTCAAACCACCGAAAAAACAGGGCTTTCACACAAAAATCTTGTAACAGGAATTTTTGTAACAATGCAATACAGCCTTTCTATAATCCTTATTGTTTTAACCATTTCCATTGTACGGCAAACCAATTTCATGAAATATACTGACCTTGGTTTTTCTTCGGATAATACAATCGATTTGGAAGTGTATCATCTCACTGCCAGTGAAAAAATGGCGCTTCGCGATCAATTTGAAACGTACCCCGGAATTAAAGGTTTAACCCTCACCAACCGCAATTATATAAGTGGAGAATCATCAGAGTATATTAAAAATCAGGCAGGTGAAAATATTCGCGCCCGAATACTGAAAGTGGATGCAAATTACGTATCAACCCTGGGTTTGCAACTTATTCAGGGGAGTGATTTTACTGAAGAAACAGTCAACTCACATTCAATTCTGATTAATGAGCAGTTAATGAATAGTTTGGGTTTGGGTGGTGATGCCGTTGGCAAATTTGTGGATTTATCCGGGACAAATTACCAGATTTTAGGCCTGATAAGTGATTTTCATTTTGATTCGATGAAAGATGCAATAGAACCCTTAATTCTGGTTCCAAGCAAAGGTGAAGACGCAAATTTTATGTTTATAAAATATAATCCGGTTCAGTTAAGCCAACTAATTCCCTATTTAAAAACAACCTGGGAGAAAGTTGCACCTGATAAGCCAATGAATTTTAAATTCTGGGATGAGCAGTTAAACCAGCGTTACCAGGCAGAAGAAAAATGGAGCCATATTATTGGTTATGCTGCCGTTATTGCCATAATAATTTCATCGCTCGGACTTTTTGGTTTAGCCCTGTTAATCATTAACAAACGCATTAAAGAAATCGGTATCCGTAAAGTAAACGGCGCCAAAATCTCGGAAGTGCTGGTGATGCTCAACAAAGACTTTGTTCGATGGGTAGCAATCGCCTTTATTATCGCCACACCCGTTGCGTACTACGCCATGCACAAATGGCTCGAAAACTTTGCCTACAAAACCGAACTGAGTTGGTGGATTTTTGCACTGGCAGGATTGCTGGCGTTAGGAATTGCGCTGCTGACAGTTTCGTTTCAATCGTGGAAGGCGGCAACGAGAAATCCGGTGGAGGCACTCAGATATGAGTGACGAAATCCCGACCGAAGCGTCGGGGTGGAGGCGTTGAGATATGAATAGACAGGTCTCTTTTTGAGTGCGGATTTTTAGAAGAGAATTGAAGTGATAATATTAAATGAATAAAAATGTACATATTAAAACAAACAATTCGATTGATAAATAAAAACAGAAGGACAAGTGTGTTTCTGATTTTTTCGCTGTTTGTTGGATTGACAAGCTTTCTTTTAATTTCTGCACGTGTGAATTATCACCGCTCTTTCGATAGCCACGTGCCCGGTTATCGGCAAATTTACCGCGTTGTTTCATCGGCTTATACCGACAATATACTGACAGTCAGCCAGCCTCGTTGTCAGCGGGCTTTAGGCGAAACCCTGGAAAAAGAATTACCGGAGGTTGAAGTAACTGGCTACCTTTGCGGTGTTGTTGAAAATCATTTTAAAATCGGGGACGAGGTATTTACTAATGACAATGCATTTCATTGTTCAAACAGTTTTCTGAAACTATTCAATATTCAGCCTCTGCAAGGCAATGTGCAAAGTTTACTGACCCGGCCTTATACCGCCATTGTTTCGGAGAGCTTTGCTCGAAAGTATTTTCCCGACGAAAATCCGGTTGGTAAAAGCATTCAGCAATACCCCGGTGGACAAATCGAGATTGAGGCTGTTTACAAGGATTTACCCGCAAACTCGCATTTTCACGCCGATTTTCTGCTGTCGTTTCATGATAACATGCGCCTTCCGCCGCCATTAAAAGAAAACTGGGGAGAATTTGCTTTTTACACTTATCTGAAACTGAACCCAACGGCGGATTTGAGTAAAATTGAAAACGCGATGTCGCAACTTACGCTGAAATATCAAGGCGAAATTAAAGACTCGCGAAGCAGTTATAAATTTGAGCTGCAACCGCTTGCAGGCATTCATACCCAGTCGCATTTAAAAAATGAGATTGAGCCCAATGTACGGGGAGATTACCTTTCGATATTAAAACTTATCAGCATTTACATTTTAGTGATTTCAGGGTTCAACTACATTTATTTTTCACACACACGCATCGTTAAGAACTCGGTGCAATATGGTATCCGAAAAGTTTTTGGGGCAAAATCCGGCGCTTTGTTTCATATTTTCCTGGCCGAATCTATATTTATTCATTTGGCGGCTGTTGCACTTTTTGTGGCTACTTATTCTGTTTTAAAAAGCACACTTTTCTCCATATTGCCGGAAATGAATCCGGTAAACTTGCCAGGCCGGTTTTGGGCAGGATTTATTTTGGTTCTCACTGTCAGTATCATACTCAACCCGGCAATCATTGTAATTTCTG
>JBGSRA010000114.1:0-281066 GCA_041737765.1 Draconibacterium sp.
TTCAACCTGAGAAAAATGCTTCGGAGGTTAAAATCCGGGGCAGAACTTATTTTTGAACTTTTTGAGAACTTTATTTTAACGCTCAGCAGAAATCTTAATTTCCTGCTTTTGCGAAAATTAGGGGTTTTTCACGGTTGACTAATTAACGGCCATTTGAATCGTTACATTTTGCTGAATTTCAGAACGAAGGTTGCTTCGTTGTAACATCGCAACTTTATTATATATATACCAGGCAATAGTTTTTCAACATCGAAAGTAAAATGATTTGTATTGATTTCGTTTTGTTCCATTAGTTTTCGTCCGTTAATATCAAATACCTCAAAAGATTTAATTTGATTCTGTTTTATATCGACAGTAATTTTTGACCGAACAGGATTTGGGAAAATACGAACCATCCAGTCAACCGGATTGTCTTGAATTCCGACAGAAAGATTTGAAGAAATGGACCAGTTTTCAGCCAGATTGTTGTCCGAATTAACATCTTTTAATTCAAGAAAATAACCACCGCCATCGGCTTCTACCAGCCAGGGCAGACTATCATGGTATCTCACTGAATCAATAATATTTCCAAATGCATCGGCAAGTACAATTTTTTCAGATTTGTTCGACAGGTTTCTGGTAAACTCACCAAAAGGTTCCATTCCATAAAATTGCTGAAAAGTGATTTCCTTTCCGGCCAGAATTATTTTTTTCCCGGCGTAAATTGTTGAATTGGCCGAAAATTGATAAGTAACTCCTCCGGGTTGGCTAAAATAGATTCCGGTTAAATTTACAGTCTGATCTCCCTTGTTTGTAATTTCGATAAATTCAAGATCATCGCTTTCAATTTCTTCAACCGGCGATGGATGGTAATTGATTTTTGAAATTACAAGTGAAGGAATTGAAGGATTGGAACAGGCAGAATAATTGCTCAGGCGGGAGTTCATCCAGTTCATCCGGGTTTGTATCCATTCTTTCATATTTGAAATTTCTCCGCTGTGGTTGGGGATTGTTCCCCATCTTTTATTCTCCCTTACCATTGCCTCCGAAATAAGAATTGTCAATTGGTCAATTCTTTCAGAAATAGTAAAGTAATTTAATGGACCATTTGATGCGCTTAATTCTTTCCATCTTTTGGTTAAGTAACATTTGAAAGTAGTATTGTTGTATAAATCTCTCCAGAATTTTGAGCCTGTGTTTCCTCCATCGTCAAATTGCCAGACATTGGTATGACTTCTGTCAAATCCCCAGTGAAACAAATCGTTACCATAAGTTAAATCGAAATCCCAAACCGGACCTGCTCTTAATTTTCCATTCCTGTCCTTATGAAAATAGGTACTGTACTGGTAACCGTCGGCATTTGAAGCCAACTCATTAATCAACATAAAATCGATAAATGACGGTACATCAATTATCGAAGGAAAACCATTTGTAACCGATGCATTTTGAGCGGTTGCAGCCTTTTGCAAGCTATGGAACTGCCCCTGAATATAAATGTTTTGCGGCGATGTTATTTCCCATGGATCCGGGTCATGGTGAATGTAGTTTGTCCATCCGTAATACGATTGCATTGTCCATGCTATCGGGTCTCCGCCAGTGTCTTTGTCTGATTTTGTAACATATCCACCAGTGATTTCGGGAGTGGCATTATCTGTTTCCGTCATTTTTACAATATTGATCCGCTCTGAATCAATTTTCAGTTTTTCCATAAAAATGTACAAACCTTTGTAATCGTCATTGATAAAAACCTCGCAAAATTTCCCGCGTGCAGCGTAATTTCCAATACTTCGCGACAAATCGTAAGAGAGATAATTTCTTATAAGCGACGGGTCAAATGCTATCGAATTTAAAACCCAGTCGTGTTCGTCTGGCAATCCTAAAATACTGACATTGTTATTTGTTATATTATCTTCTTTGCGGGTTGTTAATCCGTATGGTTTTTTAGGAAGTGATTGTGATGATGAGCCCCTGATTTCAATTCCAATTCTGCCACTGTAATTCAGATATTCCGGATTATTTATATCAGTCAAATAATTTCTTGAACCATTTGGTCTAAAAATAATTTTCATTGTGGCCAACACTTTGGGGTCGTCTGGAATTTCGATTGGCCACCCGGTATTTGGGTTTTTATCGGTTTTTATTATGACGATTGGTAGATTGCTGCTTGTAAATGTTTGTGCATCAGTTAATAAGGTGAACAATAAAAATATTGGAATAAGTATGAATTGCCTCATTTTATTTTATACGAAATCCCAGGTAAAGAGAAACCTGAAGTGTATTAATGTCCTGGTAAGTAATTGGAATGGTTTCTTTTGGCTTTGAAATAAAACCCGGGAAATAGGCAACTTCGAATGAAGGTTTTATAAAATTGTATTTTCGGGCATTGGGCTGAAAACCAAGCATTACTCCGTAGTAAAATATTTCAAAGAAATCCTTGCCGTTTTCGTTTACATCCACCTCAACTACAGGTGTTTCAAGATTAAATCCATAAGTGGTTTTTGTTCCTTTGGTTTTGGTAATCAGATTAATACCGCCAATTCCTCCGCCATAAAAAAAAGCTTCAGTACTTCCCGGCAGTTTCGCCTGGTAAAGAAGTTTTACATAACCGTTTATCGATTGGTGGTTTAATCTGAAATCTTTACCATCGGTTTGATCACCAATTATTTCTTTTTCCTTAAAGAAATTGTAAGCAATACCCGGATTAATACTCATTCTTTTTTTCAACCTGATTTCGATTGGGAATGGCTTTTCAACTGATACTGAAGGATAACCTGTAACTGTATGAACATCAGGACTTGTTCTTTCTTCAATGTCGTAAACATGTACATACCCTGCTCCAACTTTTATAGCCGGACTAATTTGGCTAAAACTGTTAAAGGTTATCACCAGAATTGTAAAAAGGATAAAAACAAATTTCATATCGTAAGAGGTTATGGTTTGTAAATCAGGTTAAAATTAGTTTTTTAATCCGGAATTTTTAATCCACTCAACTATAATTTTCAAAACAGTTGACGAAATGGTTTCTTCAATCTGTCCATATTCAGTTATCGCACCTGTTTCACAGGTTTGAAAAAGATGATTTACGCCGGGAATTTCCATCGTTTTAAAATTTTTGTTACCACCTTCAATCAATGCTTTTTCAATGGTAGCGAGATTTTCTTTTGGAGGAACCTGTAAATCTTTTTCGCCATTAAGCGCGAGAACCGGACATTTTAGTTTTACCAATGCAGGATAAGGATCATATTGCAGAAAAAATTTAAACCATGTATTATCCACAGTTTTAACCTGGTTGTCAACTGCGGCTTTTTGTTCATCATTCAGCATAAAATACTGGCCATTCGACATGGTTCTTTGCAAACGGTCTGTTCTTTTTGCAGAATCTGTTTCTGTTTTTATAATATTAAAAATAGCTTCCTGCATTTTCTGGTTTTGCTTTGCCTGTTCCTCTGTCAATCCAGCAGCTAAGTTTATAAGTTTTCCCTGTTCATATAATATTTTTTCGCCAATAATTCCCGGACCGGCTAGCAAAACAATAAAAGCCGCGTTAAATTTGCCGGCGGTAATGGGTGCAATCAAACCTCCTTCGCTGTGGCCAATTAACCCAATTTTTGCTGAATTTATTTCTTTTCTTGTTTTCAGAAATTCAACTCCGGCAAGTACATCACCTGCAAAATCTTCGCTGGTTGCTTCACTGGTTTTACCGCCTGAACCTCCAACTCCCCTGTCGTCAACACGCAAAACAGCAAATCCGTTTCGGGTCAGAAAATCTGCAATTACCAGGAAAGGTTTGTGTTCGAAAATGGTTTCATCCCTATCCTGTGCTCCCGATCCTGTTATCAGAATTATAGCGGGAAGATTTTCTCCGTTTTCCGGTAAAGTCAATGTTCCGGCAAGTTTAATTCCGGCTGTTTTGTTTTCGTAAAACACTACTTCTTCGTTGTAGGGAAATGGTTTTTGAGGGGTTTGAGGCCTTTTAAGTCCGGTAACAATCCTGCTTTTTGTTAGTGTTAACGGGAAAGTCATTCCACTTTGTTTCCATTCACCCTGAATGGTTGTGTCGTTCACAAAACCACCGCTGAAACTTCCCATAATTAATGGTACAGTAAGTATCAGGCTATCTTTTTCAACATTAATTATTTTGCATTGAATGTCTTTCGCTCCCTGCATCGGAACGTCCATTACTGCAACTGGTTTGCCGTTTTCATCCATCCATGTTTCAAAAATAATTTCAAGTTTTGTGGCTGAAATATCAAGCTTTCCACTCCAAAGCCCGAGCCATTTTGCTTCCTGTGCAAATGTTTGAAATCCCATAAATACGAGAAGGAAAAAAGTGATGAAAAAGGCAGGTATTGTTTTCATTTTGGTGTATTTCATGACGTGCCAAATTACTTCTTTTTAATCAGAAAAATGTTCAACTTTTTTGTATTTTCGGCAAAATCATTTTTATGCAGCCTGATAAAAAACAACTCGAAATATTACTCATACACTATTTTCGGGCGTGTTACGAGGATTTTCCGAAGGGTCAGTTAAACCCATCGGAATCACCTGATTTTATCATAAAAATGAAAAACCGGCACGAGATCGGGATAGAACTTACCCGTTTAAATCCGGCCAGCAAAAATATTCCCAATCAAAATCAACTTGCTCAAATTCAGTTAAGAGAGCAAATTATCGGGCTTTCGCAGGATTTGTTTGAAAAAACATCTCCATTAAAATTGTTTGTGAAATTTCTGTTTTCGGATTCAAAAGATATTTCAGAAGAAAGACAAATGTCAATTGCTGTTCAGGCAGTTAATCTGATTCGAAAAGCAGTATTCAGGAAAAGCAGTGATAGTTTTTTCAGGGAATTAATTCCGGCAGAAATACTTCCCGAAGGATTGGACGGGATTCTGATAGTAAACCATCCTGTGATGCAGATTTCGGCTTGGGAACGGGCCAATAATCTGGGTGTTTCAAACGATGTGGTTGACGACATCAGAGGATCTATTCACAAAAAGGACGAAAAACTGTTGCGGCTTTATCAAAAACAACGGCTTAATTATTATTGGCTTTTAATTACAACCGACCGTTTACATGGAGTAAAAAGTTTTAATTTGCCAGAAAAAATAATGAACCACGAATTTCACTCCGAATTCCAGCATGTTTTTTTATTCGACCTGGTAATGGCGAGTGTATTTCAATTAGTTTAACTTTAACCAATTAAATAAAATTCAAATTAAATGATAAAGATTACCGAAACCAACAACAATCTGTTAAATAGTAACAGACGCACATTTATCAGAAATTCAGCAATTTCAATGGCCGGAATAGCATTGTTAAGAAACAAAGTTTTTGCAATGGCCAGCGAAATGGGGCTGAAAGATTTGTTCAAAGATGATTTTCTGGTTGGTACCGCCATTGGTTCACGGACATTGATGCAACCCGACACTGAGATGCTCGAACTGATTGCCCGTGAATTTAACCAGGTAACTTCTGAAAATGCCATGAAATGGTCATCGATTCATCCAAAAGAAAATGAATGGAAGTTTGAGGAACCCGACAAATTGATGGAGTTTGCAGAGAAAAACAAAATGGCCGTTCAGGGGCATGTTTTGGTTTGGCACAGTCAGGTTCCGCGCGATATATTTTCGGGAACTGACGGAACCCAGGCCAGCAAAGAAGTACTTTTAAAAAGAATGGAAACTCACATTCACACTGTGGTTAATCGTTATAAAGGACGCATTCAGTCATGGGATGTTGTAAACGAATCGATTACTCCGGAAGACGGGTTCAGAAAAAGTAAATGGCTCGAAATATGCGGGCCAGAATTTATGGAACGTGCCTTTCAGTATGCACACGAAACCGATCCGCAGTGCCAGCTCATTTACAACGATTACAACGAGGAAGATCCAAAACGCCGCGATTTTATTGTGGAACTGGTGAAGGAATATAAAAAGAAGGGTGTTCCGATTCATGGAATTGGGATGCAGTCCCATCTTAACCTCGATTCTCCCGATCTAAAACTTTGGGAACAGGCAATGGAAGCGTATGCATCTGTAGGAATGCGCATTTCGTTAACCGAACTCGAAGTGGATGTGTTGCCTTACGACTGGGGAAGATCTGCTGAAATTTCAACGAATGCAGCTTACAAGGAATCACTGAACCCGTATAAAGATGGGCTGCCAAAGGAGATCGATGACAAACTGACCAAACGGTATGAAGATATTTTCAGAATTTTACTAAAACACCGCGACAAAGTGGATCGGGTAACTTTCTGGGGTGCCAGCGATGACCAGTCGTGGAAAAACAATTTCCCAATGCGTGGTCGTACCAATTACCCATTACTTTTCGACCGTCAGCACAAACCTAAAAATGCTTATTTTGCTGTTGCAGGTTTGAAGAAATAAGCCTTTCCCCAGCCCTCCCCGAAGGGGAGCGAGTAGGAAAATCAAGGCATTCAAGGATTCCATCTGATTAATAAGAGATAATCAGGTGGAATTTTTCTTTTTAATCATTACTTCTTTTTTATAAACTGCATTTCGATTTTTTTTCTTCCCTCCATTGGAGGGGCAGGGGGAGGTTTTCTTTTCTTGCTAATTTAATACAAGTACCTGCAAAAATCCAATCAATCAAATACATTGCATATTTGTCATATTTGTACCTTTTAAATTAATGAGAGTAAATCAGATATGAAGAAGGCATTTGAAATAGTAAACCCCAATTTCGAGATCAGTCCGTTAACCGGAATGACAAAACAACATTATATCGAAATGGCTAAATACCTGCTCGAAAGGGCATTTACCCATGTTAAAGATATCAACCAACCGATTTCGTTTCCTGTAGTTCCGGGGAAAACTTATCCGCAACCAAACGATCCGGATTGGCGTTGGCGCTCACTTGAGTTTGAAGCATTGGAAAGAACATTTACACTGGCAGGTCCGCTTATTCATATCGATCCCAAAACAGAAATTAACGGAATAAACCTAAGGGAATATTACTGTTTTCATTTATACAATGCTTTAACTCCGGGGCATCCCAATTCGTTACCGTTACCCGAAGATTTACCCGATTCAACATACCAGTACACCTGCGAATTTGGCGGACTATTTAAAACGCTTTTGCTGATGCCCGATACAATCTGGTCTCAGTTTACCGAAAAACAAAAAGAAGAAATGGTGGTTACCATTTCGAAATGGGGACATCACCGTACAACCCAAAATAACTGGCGTATTTTCAATATTATCACACTTTCGTTTCTGAAAAAATACGGATATGAAATTGATGACGATTTGCTGAAAGACCATCTTTTGTGGGTGGCTTCATATCATTCAGGAAATGGCTGGTATCTCGAGCAAACTTATAATTACTATTCAATCAGCCTGTTTATCGTTTACACAACCATCTGGAACCGTACTTTTGGTGATGAATATTATCCCGAAATAGCCGCAATCATCGAGAAATCGGCGCAAAAATTAATGGAGTCGCTGCCCTCGTTTTTTGGCCGCGATGGTTACATTAACATGTGGTCGCGAAGTATTTGCTACCGTACCTGGGTTTCGGGTGCTTTCCCGGTGGCTTTTATGCTGAAGGATAAAACCTTGCTTGATCCGGGTTTGGCACGCCGGCTTTGTTCGGGTTCGTTACTTCAGTTTGTTACCCGCGAAGAATTTTATCACAACGAAATTCCAAGTCTCGGATTTTACGGAACGAAAGAGTACATGGTGCAAAATTACAGTTGTCCGGCCAGTCCGTTTCTGATGTTTTTGCCTTTTATTTGTCTGGCGCTGCCCGATGATTCACCATTCTGGACAGCCCCCGAAAACGAAGGTTTCTGGGAAGAATTGGACAATGAATCAAAAATTACAGTTCTCGAAAATCCGGGACTCGTTTTGGTAAATCACGGTAAAAACGGAACTTCCGAAATCATTCCCGGCAAAGTGTATTATGACGATCCGAACTATTCAAAACTTACTTACAATACGCATTTCCCTTGGGAAGATCATGATCCGCAGGGAGGAACAGCCATGGAATACAGCTTTCGCAGCCAGGATCCACGCGATGTTCGTGGCGACGATGTAAATTTTTACCTTACCGGTATTGCTGTTGGAAACAGTTCTGAAAAAAGCAGTCAATACACCATTTCGCAAAGTATGATGTTTAATGGTGAGCAAAACGGAGTGATTTACCGTCAGGCAATAATGCGGCGTCCTCCCAACAACGGCGTGGGTTACATCATCGATTTGGCAGATATTACAATTCCCGGTGGCGTTATCCGTGTTGACCGTTCACGTCTGGCTTTTGAATATGAACTTACACTTGGTCATTTTGGTTTACCGCACGTAAATGGCGAAAAACCGGTAATCAGCCGGTTTGAAGATGGAAACCGGAAAGTTATTGCCGCTGCCATAAAAGGAAGACAGGTTGCTTTGATTACTTACAATGGCTGGGATAAAGTGGATACAATTGAACACACCGACCGCAACGCTGAAGCCGATGAAAGCACAGTAATATACGCACACAAAAAACGGATGCAGAAGAATCCGCCAATGGAACTGATGATTTCGGTGATGCTTCACAAAACCGACGACACAAAATGGACCAAAGAAGAACTTTCACCCATCAGTAATCTCGAAATTATGGATGTTACTCCGGTTGGTTCAGCTTTGGGAGCAAAAATTACCTTGTCGGACAATAAAGTTTACGAAGTTTATTTCGAGGAAATTGACGGACGCAGAAGGAGTTGATTTGAAAATTGGTTGAGAGTGTGTTTGGGGGCTAAAATCAAATTGATTTATATCTAAATATTTCAGTTCAGATTGTCAATTCTGAACTCTTTCTCCTTTTGTATTTATTCTGAATTCTTCGCCGTTTAAGGTAACTTTCGCTATGCCGGCGGCATTAAAACTTTCAACTTTATCGTATTGAACAGGAACAATTACATTTCCCGATTTATCGATAAATCCCCATTTGCCACCTTCAACAGAGTAGTACTGGTTATATGCACCTCCTATGTTAACCGCGGCATAGCCGTTTGTAAATCCATACGATACGTTGTATTCAATTGGTACAACCAGGTTTAACACTGAATCAAGGTAACCATATTTATCATCCAGCTTTACTTTCCATAAACCTTTTTCATAGGTAACCTGGTCGTAGGTGGGTTGAATGACCATTACTCCCAAATCATTGATAAAACCTAATTTCAATACAAAATCGACAAGGGCAGCCTCTGTGGTGAAACCATTATGAAAATCGCCGGGAGCACCAAATTCAAAGGGTAACACTTCTAATCCTTTATTATCGATGTACCCGAAACGTTCAAGAACGCTGTATTGTACACGGGCTTTCCCTTCCGAAAAAGGAGATGCATCCACAAAGTTGAAAGGAATTACCACCATCCCGCCTATATCGATGTACCCCCATTTGTCTTTTAACTGAACTGCAGCCAAATCTTCTGAAAACTGTTTGGCAAACTTGTATTTTGCTTCAATTACTATTTTTCCGGTTTCATCTTTAAAACCATATTTTCCTTTCTTTTCAAAAGAAGTTAGTTTTTGCGCGGCGGCAGAAATTCCATTTCCGGTTAATAAAATTGCAATCGCTGCAATCCATAAAAATCCTTTTTTTATTGTTCTCATTTTAATTATTGTTAAAAGTTAAATACGCTAAATTCAATGTATGCTTTTATGCTTCTCAGTTTTACTTCATTATTTATATCGTCGTCTTGCCTGGCTTCGGGTACCACATTTTTGAACCCTGCCATAAATTGAACTCCGGCTTTTATCGCGCCTTTATACCCGGGGAAAAAGGCACCGATATTTAAAAGTGCCCCATAATCAGTTTTACTTTGGAAGTCTTCTTCACTTTCGCCAAAAGTCATTTTTTGCCAATCGGTGTTTCCCGTAACTGTAAGTGTATTTTTATATTTCCCCGATAATGCATATCCGTAATAACCACCAAGTCCTAAAAACATATGTTTATCGTTTTCATCCAAACTAAACTGAAAACATACCGGGAAATCTAAATAAGTTGGTTTTACGGTTACCAACCCGGTATATCCGCGAAAGTTGAGAGTCGGCATCACATTAAAATGTACCCTTTCCGAAAGGGCCAAATCAAAATCGAGCCCAAATCCGGAACTTAGCTTTGAATCTTTCCCGCGCGAACCGCTGAAACCTCCGTTCATGGTAATGAAAGTTCTAAAGTCCTGGGAAAAAGCATTCAGGTTTAATGCGGAGATTACAAAAAGTATCGAGATTATTTTTTTCATAATTAATTTTTCAATAATTATATTTCTGATTATTTATTTGTTACCAGTTGGTTTTCAGCGAATTGATAATTGGAGTAAACGATATTATTTCGCTGCTGTTTGTTTGAAACTCGTTTCGGTAACTTATCCTTAAAATCAATCCCTTTATCAGGGCAAACGATTCCGAAATACTTACCAAATCCTTGTCCATCACGGTCATTGAAAGTTTTCTGCCTTCGTTGCCGGCAATCAAAGTCTTTTCGTTTCTGAAATCTTTGCATGCTAAATAATTGGTTTGCATATTTCTGGCCAGCAACGACGACAAACTATCGATTGCAATATTTTCGGGAGCAAGGCTAATCTGAATGATAAGTATTTCCTGGAATTTGTCATAAGCCGAGCTCAATGCCGAAATTACCTGAACATAAGCCGGGCCCATTTTTTTGATTTCAAAATTTTCAGGATAGGTAAAGGAATAGAAACCCAGCGAATCGTTGTAGGTTTTTAATTCGTTTTGAGCAAAACTATTCAATTGAATAAGAAGAAAGCAAATGGCGATGAAAACGAAATTTCTTTTTATCATATAAAATCTTTTTTAGCAATTTTAGAGACATTTGGAAACACAGGCAATAATCGGAAACGAGTATTTTACTTAGGAAAAATTGCAATTAAAAAGGAATTTTTCAGGTTGATTTGTTTAAGGGTACAGGTTAATTTGAAGGTATCTGTCGTTTCGTATTATGTTTAACTTTATCGGGTGGAATAATTTATATGTCGTCACCAAATCCTGTCAATAAAATTAGAACTGCAAGGGCTGTTAATGTAACAGTGGGATTGATTTTTATTGCCTTTTCTGTTTTAGCACAACCTGAAACAAAAGCCGTTTTTAAACATTTTACAACCCGAAACGGAATGCTCAGCAATAGTGTTTATTCGTTTGAACCAGGTAAAAATGGTTTGTTTTGGGTGGCAAGCGGAGTTGGTTTGCAGCGTTTTGACGGTTATGGTTTCGAAAATTGGAATCAACCCGAAAACCCTGCTAACGAAAGGTTTTTTGGTGCAAATCAGGTTTTTGAAGATAGCAACGGCAATGTTTGGGTATTTAATATGGTCAGGCATTTTGTTTTTCCTGCACATTCAAACAAATATATCCAGGTAAACACCGATTCAATTGCGGGCACCGAAATTACAAATTTTGCCCTGCCGGTTATGGAAAAAAATGGCAGGGTTTGGTGTTTTCACAGCAATAGCGGATTTAGCGGGTACAATATTCAAACGCTGAAAGCCGATAAATTTATTCCGTTAAAATTTAAAAACGAGGTAAATGAGAACCGTTTATCGTACCCTTTTATAGGTGTTGATGAAAATGGCACGGCATGGATTAGCCAGGACTTTGAAGACAGCAGTTACATTGTCAGGTTTAAACCCGATGAAGAGATTTTAAAACTTTCGTTACCGGTTAAGAAATATGGCAGGTTAAAAGGTTTTATCCCAATAGGGAATAACCGGTTTCTGTTTCTAAGCACTGCTTATTCAGCCATTTATTCAGATCTTGGTTTTTCGAAGCCCGAAAAAATGCTGAGTACAATAAATATTCCTGGTAATTTTATCAGGGGCTTACCATACGAAATTCTGAAATTGAACAATAAGGGCAGTATTATTTTCCCGGGCGAGCAAGGGATTTATGAATTTAACCCGGATTCTGAAAAGTTACAACTTTTTATCTCGTCGGAAGACGTAAAAACTAATCTTTCCAGACAATTCATGTTTGTTATTAACGAAGACCTGTGGGGAAATATATGGATTGGCCGCGATGCAAGTGACGGGTTGCTTATGTTTTTCCCGAAAAAATTAAAATTTAATTTACACCCGGCACCTCCCGAATATTTCAATCTGGTGTACTCGTTGGCAGTCGGAAACGATGGCAGGTTGTTCGCCGCCAATTTCCAGAAAGGTGTAAATGTGTTCGATGAACAGGGAAACTGGCAAAAATATATTGAATTGCCAAAGTCGGAACACGACTTGAATCCATCAATCAGGACCATGAATTTCGTCGGAGAAAATTATCTTGTAATGAAATCGCTGTTTTGTAAACTGTTTGTTCTGAATACGGATAATTATATAGTTCGCGACATTAGCAACCTCGTACCCCAAAATGTGATGTCACAAAAAAATGTCTTCGATGCGGTGTTTTTCAAATCAGGCGAAAACGAATTACAATTTACGCATGGCGATTATATTTTGAATTTTGAATCGAAGGCCGGAGAATTTAAAGTTACAATTATCGATTCATTAAAAAACGGGAAAAAAATATCGGCACTTACCTACACGAAAAACAGCACGCCTTATATCGGTACTGAAGATGGCTGTTATGTAAAGGAAGGTGAAAACTGGGTATTTATTGAAGGTACTGAAAACTATTATATTAAATATCTTACCATAGATAAGAATGGAATTCTTTGGGCAGCTACCACGCATGGAATTTTATGTATCGAAGGAAAAAAAATCATACAGGTTTACAATGTTGAAAATGGATTGCTGAACGAGATGATTTACGGAATCTTGTTTGATGACAAAGACAATGCATGGTACAGTTCAAACAGGGGATTGGGTTGTATCCAAAAAAACGGGATGTTGCGGTTTTATTCGGTGGCAGATGGATTGCAGGGCGATGAATTTGATACTCAATCGTTTTGGAAAGGCAATGATGGCCGCCTGTATTTTGGCGGAACCAACGGGATCAACTCTTTTTCTCCCGGGCAGGTTTTGGATGATGAATATCCCGGGAGGATTATTTTGTCGGGATTACAGATAAATGGTATCAATTATCCCTTAAACGGCAGGGTTGAGGATGTTTCAAAACTTCAGCTTGAACATAATCTGAATTCGCTCAGTTTAACTTTTACGCTTACTAATTTCAGCGATGCCGAATACAATGTGTACCAGGTAAAAATGGAAGGGTTTGATGAGTCGTGGGTAAACCTTGGAAATACACATTCAACAAGGTATCACCTGATGCCGGGTGATTATATTTTTCGAATTAAGGGAAGCAGCGACGGAAGCAACTGGAGCGATGAATTTTCATTACCTGTAAAAATTAAACAGGCATGGTGGCAAAACGAATGGATAAAATGGGGACTTGGACTGACTGCAATTGTTATCATTGGATTTGGTATTTGGCTATGGAACAGAAGAAAAGCAAACAAGCTCAGGTTGGAATTGAATATGCAGTTGGAAATGCAAAAAGAAAGAGACCGCATTAGCCGCGACTTGCACGATAATATCGGGGCTTACAGTTCGGCGCTGATTGCAAATGCCGATGACATTGAAATAGCCGTTGATGGTTCGGAGACAAAGCAAAAAGTAGTTCTTTTAAAAGAAAATGCCCGAAATATTATGGTTTCAATCCGCGAAACCATTTGGCTTTTAAATAGTAAAAATCTCACAATCTCGGGGTTTACTGAAGGTTTTATGAATTATTGTACCAATATTCTCCGAAACTTTGAAGGGATTGACATTGAATTTAAGGAAGAGATATCAGAAAACCACGAACTTTTACCCGTAGAAGCAATTAATCTGTTACGTATCCTGCAGGAAATAATTCAAAACATTGTTAAACACGCAAATGCCACTAAAATTCACTGTTCGGTTATAAGCGAAAATGAACTGACTATTGTTATTTCAGACAACGGATGCGGATTTGATTTAGTTGAAAAAAACAATGGAAACGGGTTTAAAAACATGAAATACAGGGCATCCGAAATTCATTTTCAATTCGAAATCAATTCAAAACCCGGTGAAGGAACTAAAATAATACTCACAGGAAAACCGAAATCAAATACTCAAAAGTGATTATTTGAAAAGAGGTTCGTTATCATTTTATTTGTAAACATAAATCGATTGAATTGGGAATCAGAATAAGCATAGTAGATGACAGGCAGATTAACCGGACTACGGTTAAAGAGAAACTCTTGCGCTATTCCGAAGTTGAACTGGTGTCGGAAGCTGTAAACGGAAAAGAGTTTCTCGAACAACTTAAAGAATTACCCCCCGACAGAAAACCGCAGTTGGTTTTAATGGATTTGGAAATGCCCGTACTTGACGGAATTCAAACCATTGCAATTGCTGCACCCGCAAACCCTGATATAAAATTTATCGTTCTCACCGTTTTCGAGGATAACGAAAAAATTTTTGAAGCCATTAAAGCCGGGGCACATGGTTATTTGTTAAAAGACGAAAAAGCCGTTAACATAATTGAGGCAATCAATCAGGTGGTTGAATACGATGGAATGCCGATGAGTCCTGTAATTGCAAAAAAGGCAATTGAAATGCTTAGACAAACCGGCAATCGTCCGGCTAAAGCGGAAGAGAAAAACGATAACGGTTTTTTGCTTAGCGAAAGGGAAATGGAGATTTTAAAAGAGCTGGCCACCGGCAAAAATTACAAGGCAATTGGCGAAAAAATATTTATCAGCCCGTTTACCGTTCGAAAACATGTGAGCAATATCTACAATAAACTTCACGTAAGCAGCCGGGTGCAGGTAATAAATATTGCTCAAAAAAACAGGTGGGTGTAACTTAAAATCGGTTTTCCCTTTTACTGAAATGAAAGATTTTTTCGGGGTAGACTGAAAGCGTTTGATACTATATAAAATAACCGGTAAAAATATCAGATATTTTGCCCCATACATAGGTAAAAATATCGGATAATTTACCCCTTGGGAAGGCTGGAATTTACATTTTGCTTTGTAGTTCAGGATTTACTTTTTTAGATGAAAACAATAAAATAGAACTTCGGCGCATTTCAGTATAACTCTTGAATTAAACTTTATTTCCAGTGAAAAATCAGCTTATTGGTTTGGTAATCAACTCAAAGTTATGTTGCATAACATTTTAAACAGAACAGTTCTTAACTAACATATAATCAGTATAATGTAAAAATTCAGATTTCTGATGAATTTTGCTCATTGATTTTTATCATTTTTAGGTTTAAATTATACCCAAATAAACCCCTGACTTCGGACTCCGGAGCAGGAGAAAACAAAACAGACTATGAGAAATAAGTTTTTGATTTTCACATTTGTTATTATCATTTTCACATTTTTCTTCTCTTTTAAAAATGAAAATCCTGAAAAGACAAAAACAGTTAAAGGACGTTGGTATTTTATTCAGGATAAATCGTACAAGGAAATTCATGCGAATGATACAGTTTTTTATCTGTTTGACTGGGATAATGAAGCTAACAGAACTTTATTTCTTCATTATTATATTAATTATGATAGTTTGTGGTCTTTTTTCAGAACCTCCAATCCTGAAGAACGGTTATACCTATATTGCTGGGGTAACGTCATAAAATTTTCCGATAAAAATTTCAACCTGAAGAAAGATTCATCTGAAATTGTCTTTTACAAAATTGATGACGAGGACAGTTTATTTACAAAAAAGATAGGCCAGAACTTGTATATAAATCACCGGCTTGATAGTGTTCAGTTTAATCGTTGGCTTAATTACCAAAATGATTATTATAACAGGTTGATTGAGTTATATAAAAAGCATCCTGAACAATTGAGTAAGTGATTTTGCACATGCAGGTCTGTTACCCGTGATTCGCTTGATAATAGCAAAAGTTAGTTGTCTTGGCAGGCAAGACATAAATTGCATCCCGAAAACATATCGGGATTACAACAGAGAAAGGTTCGTTTTTCTGCCGGTTTTTAATAATTTTATTCCTGCCAAAAACTAATTGCTACAGCAGGATTATAAAAATCAAAAGATGAAAACATTCACCAAAACCGGGTTACTACTTTTAATCGTAACACTTTCTTTACCAATTTTTTCACAGGAATCAAAATTTACCATTTCTTCGCCATCCGCAGAACTCGGTCTTGATAAGTTTTACAAAAAATACACCGATGTCAGCGGAATTCCAATCATTTCCTCGTGGCGGGTACCCGACGAAGCCATTGAGAAAGTGGCGCAAATGACTGAGTTTTTTTTGAATAACCTGCCCAAAGATGTTGCTGATAATATGCGGAAATACAAATCGCGTGTTGGAATTCTGGCCCGATATGAAGGCACCACAGACATGCCCGAATATTCTCACTTAGAAAGCGATACAACCGTCAATTGGGATGTGCGCGCCCGTGGGTTGGGCGGTACAATGGAACTGCCAATGACTTCGTGTGCCGAGGAAAACATTCTTTGTTACCAGATTGACAAGTACCACGCCGAGGATATTTTTATTCACGAGTTTGCGCACTCCATTCACGGTGTTGGCATTCTTCCCTCGCACCCTGAGTTTAACGATGTTTTGCAAAAGGCGCTCGACAAAGCTATTGCCGAAGGGAAATGGGAAAATACCTACGCCGTAACCAACATTTGGGAGTATTGGGCAGAGGGTGTGCAGTCGTGGTTTAATGTAAATGGCGAAGTCCCCAAACCCGATGGCAAACACAATCATGTAAACACCCGCGCCGAGCTGAAAAGTTATGATCCTGTTTTGTATGATATTGTGGCCGGATATTTCCCTGAGGTTGAATTTGAATTGTCTTGCCACTGCAAAAAATAAGAATTATGCTACAAAATCACGAATTCACAAAATCTCTCAAAAGCCAGATATATTGGTTATTACAACTTTGTGACCCTTTGTGTTTTTGTGTCTTCGTGGCAAGAAAAAATATCAAATTGCATTTATTTTGCAAAGTTTTTTCCCTGTTGATTTTACTCTTTATTACTGTTCTCCCCGTTTTTTCTCAAATCCAAAACGTTCATTTTTCAGCAACTAAAGGAATCGATATTGAGAAGATTGAAGTAGCACAAACTACAAAAACTTTGAAAAATACGCCATTGTTTTCTTTTAAAATTGGCGACAAACTCTGTTTTTCAAACCAAAAAGAAGTCTTTGAAAATCAGTTTCAACTTGAAATCATTCAACCCGAAATCAAAAACAGCGGCTGGCAAGCAAAAGTTGTTTTTACCAACATTTCAAAAGACACGCTGAAACTTCATAACGTTGTTCCGTTGGGTGAAAATCCAGAGCGGGTTTATATAACAGGATTAGGCGATCATTATCTCTCGCGGGCGCATCTTTTTCGTCCGGGATTCAGTCCGGTAAATTTAATTCTGCCCGACAATGCCTGGGAACTGGGCTATTCAGAATTTGGTTTGGGTGAAACAAAAATAGCATCGCTTACCCGTCGTGCAAGCTGGGAAAACGCATCTCGCCGCCGGTTCGAAACCATCGTTTTTCCAGGTGGAAAAGTCACTTACAACATCTGGCTTGAAAGTTTTTCAGGCGACTGGCAGGAAGGATTGCGAAAGATTTTTCAGGAGAAAATGTTGTTCGATGTCGATAAATTTGACAACTCGCTTTTCGAACGTGAAGATTTGAAATGGGTGCGCCACACCTACCTCTGTCAGTTGATGATGGGCTGGGATCATGATATCTATGACATAGAAAAAGGACGATACACTTTTGGTGATTTTATCGGTTTTAATAATAAAGTTTTGGGTGGCGCCGAAATTTATGGCTTGTGGCCTACCTGGCCTGCCCTTGGAATGGACCAGCGCAACCAGTGGGACATGTACCGCAGCATGCCCGGCGGAATGGCTGCCGTTAAAGGATTGGCGGATTTGTGCCATCAAAACAACTCACATTTTTACATTGCCTTTAAACCGTGGGACACCGCAACCCGAAAGGAAGATCCGTATGAAGCGCTGGCAGAATCTATCAAAGAAACCGGGGCGGACGGAGTGGTGCTCGATTGCTCCGGCGCATCGACAGAACAACTGCAAAAAGCAGGTGACAATGGCGGAAATGGCGTGGTGATGTACAGCGAGGGAATGGCGGTTCCGAAAGACATGCAGGGAATTGTAAGCGGTCGCGTTCACAACGCGCTGTATTACTGTCCGATGTTGAATCTCAACAAACTGATAAAACCCGAATTTGCCATTTTTAGGGTGGTGGAAGTGGGGAAGGAGCGCATCAAACGAGAGTATTCATTATCGCTTTTTAACGGCTACGGAACCGAGAACAACCTTTTTTCTCCCGGTCGTCCTTACTGGCTGGATGAACAGTGGAAATACCTGGCAAGGATTTTAATGATTCAGCGCGAAAATGCCGGGAATTTCACACAGCAAAACTGGGTTCCGCTGGTAAAAACCACCACCGACAGCATTTTTGTAAACTACTGGCCCGCCGAAAACAAATCGGTTTATACCGTTTTCAGCCTGGTTCCGCAGGGATTTAATAAACCACTTTTCGAAGTTCAACCCAAACCCGGTTTTCATTTTGTTGATTTGTGGAACCATGAACCATTGCAATTGGATACAATCGGAAATAAAATTTACGCAGTTGCCGACATCGAATCTTTTTCAGAAAAACACCTGGGAACGAACAACGAAGGCGCTGTGGGTGCCATTGCTGAATTTCCTGAATTACTGGAAGTCACTTTCAATCTCCCCAAAGATGAGCTGACTTTCTCAGCATCAAAAGGCGACAGCATAAAAATTTATGCCGGAATGCCTGGTTACGAAGGGAAATGGAAATCTTTTCCGGTTAAAAAACAAACCATTTGTTTATTGAAAGAGTTCGGTCGTGAAGAGGGAAAATTTGTAGTTCAGCTTTTCGACAAAGGCGAACTGGCCGACGAACGGATTGTTTCTTTTCCACCGGCATCGGCACGATTAATCAGCGAAAATATTCAAACCAAAAAATATTCAAAAGCGCCTGAAGGAATGATAAAAATCCCTGCCGGAAAATTCAAAATGGAAGTGGAGTTTGGCGATTATTTTATTCCTTATCCCGAAGTTTTGGAAAAAGAAACCGTTGAAATGCAGTCGTTTTACATGGATAAATTTCCGGTTACCAATGCTGAATTTCTTGTATTTCTGCAGCAATCGGGTTACAAACCAAATGATGCTGAAAATTTTCTGAAACACTGGGAAAACGGCAAACCCAAACCGGGCGATGAAAACAAGCCTGTGGTTTTTGTGAGTTACGAAGATTCGAAGGTCTTTGCAAAATGGGCCGGAAAACGACTCCCAACCGAAGCAGAATGGCAGTATGCCGCACAAACCGAAAAACTCAACGAGTGGCCATGGGGTGATAAAGCACACATTGTTGCTGAAAAAGAGGAAATTACCGGCACACTGACCGTTGAAAAGTTAACTGGAATTGACTCCACACTTTGCAATCCCGGAAACGGAATTCTGGATGAAGTGGGCAGCTACCCGAAAGGCGAAAATCCTTTTGGGCTGCAGGATTTGGTAGGTTCGGTATGGCAAATCACCAACGATGTTTACGACAATTGTACCTACTCGTTTGTGATGCTGAAAGGCGGGAGCTACTACAAACCCGAAGACAGTTGGTGGTATGTTCAGGGTGGCCCGAAAAATCTGCGTCACCGGCAAATGCTGCTGCGGGTTTCGCAGGGATTTGAGCGCAAAGAAACGGTTGGATCCAGGTGCGTGGTGGATTGATATTAAATTTCAAATTATCTTAATTTATTCGATTTACATAGAAATATTTTTTGTGATTTCAATCCCGACTTTGTTCGAATTATCAGTATTTTCGAACTCAAATTTAAAATCAATTTTAATCTTAAAAATATGAGGAAAAGGAATTTAATAGTTGTAATTGCATTGGCAGCGGTTGTGCTTATATCATGCAAACCAAAACAGCAGGCAGCACCAGTAGTAAGTAATGAACCGGCAGCACTTCTGGCAGAAATCGATCAGGCTGCACCAGTTAACACGTTGACTGAAAATGAAACTAAAGCTGGTTGGAAGCTACTTTCAAATGGAACTGATTTTACAGGCTGGCATGGATTTAACTTAACTGGAATCCCTGATTGCTGGGTGATTGAAGAAGGTTGTTTTACCATGACAACCGTTGGTGGCGCTGAAAGTCAGGATATTATTACAGACAAGAAATACAAAAGTTTTGCCCTTTTTGTTGAGTTTAAACTCGATACAGCCGCCAATAGCGGAATTATTTATCACATTGCCGAAGATACCATGTATCAATTTCCTTACGAAACGGGGGCAGAATACCAGGTAATCGACCACGAAAACTGGCCCGATTCGCTGGCAGACTGGCAGATTTGTGGTGCAAACTATGCCATGTATCCACCTAAAACGCAACCATTTAAACCGGTTGGTGAATGGAATCAGGCTTTTTTAGTAGTAAATGGAAATAAAGTAACGCAATTCCTGAACGGTGAACTGGTGGTTGAATTCGAAAAATATTCCGACGAATGGAACCAGTTGCGCAACAGTGGTAAATGGAACAGTTTCCCGGATTATGGCAAATTCGATGAAGGAAATATTTCACTGCAAAACCACGGAACGCAAGTGTGGTATCGCAATGTAAAAATCAGGGAATTGTAATTTTTGAAGACATTGTAAATAGTTAAAAGCCATCTGAATTAATCAGTTGGCTTTTTTATTTCCATCCATTACTTTTTATCTTTTCCGGTTCGGTTATAAATTCATAGAAATCGGGTTATTGTTAACAACAGAAATCAAAAAAATCAAACTAATTTTAAATTGGATGTTCTGTCCGGTTTTTTCAGTAATCAATAAAAATTGAATAATAGATTCCATTTTTTTAATCGCTGTAAAGAATTTATTCGGCTTTTACTGAATAAGTTTCCGAATTGGCAAAGAGCAAAAAGCCGAAAACTAAAAATCATTTAAATTGCTTCGATTTTAAATTAATGCATTATTTATTCATCGATATGACAGATCATTTAATTGAAAGAACCCAGTCGGCATACAATTATCCACTTCTGATTAAACAACTTTTTATGGCACCTTTGGTAAATAATCCCGACCAGGAAATTGTTTACCGCGACCAGTTATCCATCACCTACAAAACATGGAAAGAACGTGTTAACAGGCTGGCCAATGTTTTAACTTCAATCGGTGTAAAAAACGGCGACACAGTTGCTGTTATGGAGTGGGATTCGCACCGTTACCTCGAAATGTATTATGCCATACCAATGCTGGGTGCAGTGCTTCACACCATAAATGTTAGATTATCACCGGAGCAGATGGCATACACCATTGAACATGCCGAAGACGATGTTATTGTTTGTCATGCTGATTTTCTGCCGTTGATTGAAGCTATAAAAGGAAGAATTTCAGACGGAAGGAAATTTATTTTAATTGATGAAGGTGGTGAAACAGTAAGCCATCACATTCAGTTTGAAGGAGAATATGAAAAACTGCTTGCCGAAGCATCCACTGAATTTGAATTTCCGGAATTTGATGAAAATACGCGTGCCACTACTTTTTACACCACCGGAACTACCGGTCTGCCAAAAGGTGTTTATTTTTCGCACCGGCAATTGGTATTGCACACGCTGACTTCTGTAGGAGCGCTGGCATCGCCTGCTGTTCAGGGCCGGATGCACCGTGATTCGGTTTATATGCCGCTTACTCCCATGTTTCACGTACATGCCTGGGGAATTCCATACATGGCAACTTATCTTGGAATAAAACAGGTGTATCCGGGTAAATATATTCCGGCGGTTTTACTTAATTTACTGATTACGCATAAAGTAACTTTTAGTCATTGTGTTCCTACAATATTAAATATGTTACTTAAAGCACCCGAAGCAGCTGAGACCGATCTGTCAAATTGGACTGTAATTATTGGCGGTGCAGCACTCCCAAAAACTATTGCAATAGAAGCTTTGAAACGCGGAATTGATGTATTTGGCGGATATGGTTTATCAGAAACCTGTCCGGTTCTGGCCATTTCTCATCTTACAAAAGAAGAATTGGAATATCCGCTGGATGAGCAGGTAAATGCCCGCTGCCGCACCGGGAAACCAATTGGACTGGTGCAAATTCGTGTGGTAAACGAAGAAGGGAAAGATGTTCCGCAGGATGACAAAACTGCCGGGGAAATCATTGTAAGATCTCCTTATTTAACACAGGGCTATCTGAAAGACCACGTTCATTCCGAAAAACTTTGGGCTGGCGGCTGGATGCATACCAACGATGTAGCTTGTGTTGATAAAAACGGAAGCATCCGCATTACCGATCGTACCAAAGATGTAATAAAAGTTGGTGGAGAATGGGTTAGTTCGCTCGAAATT
The DNA here is from genome assembly GCA_041737765.1 of Draconibacterium sp. GTDB lineage: Bacteria > Bacteroidota > Bacteroidia > Bacteroidales > Prolixibacteraceae > Draconibacterium. The sequence goes on from JBGSRA010000114.1 coordinate 22,315, forward strand.
GAAGATGTAATTGCAAAACACGAAGGAGTTGCTGAAGTTGCAGTAATTGGAATGCCCGATTTAACATGGAGTGAAGTGCCGCTTGCTGTTGTGGTTGCAAAAGCAAATGCTGAATTTGATGACAAAGAAATTATACAAATTGTAAAAGCAAGTGTCGATTCGGGAGTGTTACCCCGTGAAGCGATTACAATAAAAATCAAAAGGACTGACATTATCGATAAAACGAGTGTCGGGAAGATTAATAAAGTAGCACTTCGAAAGAAATTTATTCAGGAATAAATTACAATGAAAATCCCGGTTTTACCGGGATTTTTTATTACCTTTCATAGCTGATATTGAGATACAAAGGAGTATATTTTTTGAATTTCAGTTCCTGGAAAAAATATTTTTTTAACAGGAATAAATCAGACAGACTATCAGTAAAAACTAAAACCAAAAATCATGAAACCAGTAAAATCAAACCAAAATTGGCCGGTTTATATGAACCGGAGAAGATTTGTTGCAACAAGCGCTGCCTGTTTGGGATGTTTATCGGTATTGCCACTGATGGGTATGAATTATTCATCAGAAGGAATGACTTTAAAAAAGATGAGGATTCGTATTTTTTATTCGCTTCATGCCAATACACAAATACAGCCCGACTGGCCCAATGTAGGTTTCGATTTTAATCCGGTAATGGAAAGGATTAATAATTCGCTTGCAAAGAATTTTACCGATTTTGAATTTCTCCCTGTAACGGCAACCGGACCGGACGAAGCAAAAAAAATTGTCGAACAGGATAAGTCGGAAAATATTGACGGGTATATTGTTTACCAGATGAATTGCTGGAATAAAGTAATTCAGACAGTTGCCGAAACAGGGAAACCTGTTTTGTATGCCGACTTTCAGTTTGGAGGAAGTGGAGGATTCCTGGTTTACAATTCAGCATTCCTTAGAAACGAAACTAAAAATGTTGGTTACGTGGCTTCATCTGAAATGAATGATTTGATTGCGGCAGTAGGGTGTTTCAGGGAAATTCAAAAAGGAGGAAATGTTACTGATTTTAGTGTTGCAACCTCCCGGATAAGAATGAAAAGTACCCCATCTGTAAAAAAATTAAATTTTCAAGCAGATAATTTAACCATGGTTTCTCCCGAAGAGTGTGTTAAACAAATGAAGAATTCAAAAATTCTGGCTGTGCGTGATACCAATTCAGGAGAAGGGAAACCACTTGCAGGGATACCGGTTGAGCAGGTTTCGTTTGCCGAACTTAATGCTGCCTGGGAAGTGGCAGATAAGGATCAGGCGAATGAGGTAGCAGCCCGCTGGCAAAAAAATGCAAAAGATATTACAGGAGTAAATACTGATACACTTCAGACATCGGCTGCCATGTACCTGGGTATGAAACAGGTATTGAAAAATCATAATGCAAATGCCATTACAGTGAATTGCCTGGGAGGATTTTACGGTGGACATATTCATGCTTATCCTTGTCTTGGATTTCATGAGCTTTGCAACGAAGGATTGATTGGCGCCTGCGAATGTGATTTAAATTCCACGGCAACAATGGTGACAGGAACACTGCTTACCAAAGGAAGACCCGGTTATATTTCAGATCCTGTAATTGATACTTCAAAAGGTCAGATTATATATGCTCACTGTGTGGCTTCCAACAAGGTTTTCGGTCCATCAGGTAAAACAAATCCTTTTTCAATAATGACACATTCCGAAGACAGGCAGGGAGCATCTGTCAGAAGTTATCTTCCTGAAAATTACATTACAACAACACTCGAAATTCATTCCGATAAAAAAGAAATACTTCTCCATCAGGCACTTGCAGTTGCCAATGATCCTGATGACAGGGCATGCCGCACCAAGCTTTGCGCTGAACCACTTGGTGATATTGAAAAACTGTTTACACAATGGGATAAATGGGGTTGGCACCGGGTTACTTTTTATGGCGACCTGAAAGAACCTGTTTCTGCCCTTGCCGATGTTTTGGGATTCAAGGTTGTTGAAGAAGCCTGAAAAACTGGAAACTGATAATTTTCCCATCAACAGATAAAGAAATAAAAAAGATGGTATCTATAAAATGAATACCATCTTTTCATATACTCAAGGCTCAACTTCCCAAAAGCCAGTTTTTCCAACTTCGCCAACTTTAATATATCGTCGGCTTTTAAAAACTTCGGTTGAACCATCTTTTACAAATTCCGATAAAATAAGGTAGCCACCTTTTGTTGCTGGTAATGTAAAAAATGCAGGAGTATTGGTTCGCTGATAAGCCGGAAGTTCCACTTTTCTTTTCATTTGCGAAATCAATTTACCTTTAGCGTCAAGCAATTTTACAGTTACTGTTCCTGAGATTTTTTCTTTCAAATCATTTACACCAACCAGATTAAAAGCAAGTTGTTCCCCGGGTACAAAAAATCCATTGGGAAAATAGCGTTGGTCGGCTAAATCAATGAAAATATTTGCAGGAGCAAATGCATGTTTCAGCCATTTTAGTGATATCCCCGGTTCAAGATTTTTAATGTTGTTGATGTACCAATCGCCGGTGTAGCCATAATTGTTGGTGAGGTGGCAAAATGCCAGAACCCCTGCCATCGTTCTTTCACCGCGAATCCACTCCGTTTCGCACTCCAGCCAGTAAGCCTGCATTTCGCGGCGTTGTGCGGGTGTTGCGTTTACACCCAAAATATGGTCGTAAATGTTTTTTGTAAGTTTAGCGGGCTGTCCGTCGCGCCAAAGCCAGTTCCAGCCATATTCGTTTACCAGCTGCGTAGCCGAAGCTTCGAGATATTGCAACTGACCCTGTTCCCAATCGTCCATTTTCCCCAGCCGGTATGGATTTTTTTTGAGCCACGCGCCTGGATCATCCTGCTTCATCACATTCCATCCTGCCCTGTACAAGTGTGGCTCATCCATAGGGTCAACTCCGGTCAGGTCGCTTTCCATCATGTAACCTGCATCCCAAATTCGGGTGGGGTCGAGTTTTTGTAATTCGGGGATGAGTTTATTTCCGATATAACTGTTTGTGTTTTCATTTATCGCATCCCAGATTACAATACTGGGATGATTTCCATCACTCCAAACCCAGTCGGTAAATTCGGTTCGTATTTGTTCATCCCACCCATGATTTTGCCAGTAAAGCCATTCATTCTGAAAAACCATCCCGTATTCGTCGGCCAAATCGTACCAGAAATCGGGTACAAGTCCAACACAAATTCGCATGGCATTCCAGTCGATGGCTTTTGGGTCATCAATCAGCATTTTCTTTACCCACTCGCGGTTCCAGGGCAAATCCTGACAGTCGGGATCTTCAAAAAATCGGTGCAACGTGATGTTACTTCCACGCAGGTAATATTTTTCATTATTCAGATAAAAAAACTTTCCCCGCCTTTCAAAATCGCGCATTCCAAATTTCTCAGTTACCACATCCGAAAGCTTTTCACCATCAAAAAGTTGAATTTCTGCTTCGTACAAAAAAGGTTCTTCAGGCGACCATTTTTTAAAATCTGCAACGGGTAATTCAATTTCCAGAGGCGTTTCGTTGTCGCGGGTAACATCTCCGTATGCAACAAGTTCGGCAACTACTTTTCCAGTCTTTTTTTCTTTAATTCTGATGTTGGCTTTTATGGTATCGGTCATTTGGTCGCCATACATTACCTGTTGCGGGTAGAAACTGCGAATCAGTAATTTAACTGTAACTTTTTTCTCTTTAACAGATGGTAAAATGAGATTTTTCAGGATTTTCTGTTTGCCTGTAAATGAAAGAAAAACATCGTCCCAAATACCCGGAATATAATTTACCTTTTCTTTGTCGGTGCTTCCGGCAGCTTGTGGTGGCAGCCAGATTCGTTCTCCAACACGGATAAGTATTTCGTTGTCGGTGCCAAACTTTAGCGCATTGGTTACTTTAAAATCGATGGGTGTGTAACATGAAATAAATTGTCCAACATCTTTTCCATTAATATAAACCTGGGTTACAAACTGACTTTTCAGAATGGTAAGCATGGCTTCGCTGCCTTTCATATCGGCAGGAATATTTACCACTTTTTTATACCAACTGTATTTTGGTTCGTACTGCAATTTTCGGTAATCATATGCTTCGTCGGCCAGTACTTGATCCGGGCGCTTGAACAGTTTGTCGTACGATTCAATTTTTGGTTCTGCCAAATGAATTAAACCTGGTACAGGACATTTTCGGGTGAATTTTTGAGGAGGAAATGCATCAGTAGTCTGGTCGAAATCCCAGGTTCCGTTCAGGTTGATGATTTTTCCTTCGTTTTGGGCAAAAACTGAAATGGAGAAAAGAAGTGATACAAAAAGGATGAATAGGTTTTTCATAGGTTTAGATTACGATTTCAGTTAAAGAAAGTAGTAGATTATTAAAGGTTAAAACCTTTCGTTGCGAATGAACTTTTACACAGGGCTTAAGCCCTGTGTAAATAGAACTTATTCTATCCGGCTTTAGCCATTAATTATCAAAATTGATGTTTTAAAAGTGAATTGGTGTTTTCATGACTTTTAAGCCACAAAAACACCAAAACATAAAACATCAAAAATCCATTCCCTTCTCCCTCCCCTTGGGGAGGGTCGGGGAGGGGCTTCTTTAATTCACAATTGCAGCAATACCGGCGCCGATGAGGCTTGAATTTGGTACTTCCACAATTTCATAAAATCTGCGGTTTTCGCCCGAAAGGAATCCCTGAAGGAACGCTTCGAACATAATCTGGAAATTATGAAGTTTATAAAAAGTGGTGCCTTCAATGGTCATTAAAACCGGTTTTTCGATCGATTTTCCCTTGCCGGTTTTTAAAATAACAGCGGCAAGACTACCGGCTACTAATTTGGCAGCACGAGTAATCATCGCGTTGATAATTTCGATTGCAGCTTCCTTATCTTCCTTGTTTACCAAAATTGTAGATAATGTATTTGCAGGCAGGTCGATTCCACAAACAAATTTGTTTACTTCTTCCGAGGTCAATTCACCAATTTCCTTTAATCTTACTTTGCTTTCGGCGCTGAATACGTCTTCTTTTGCAGCCATTTTTAAGGCAGTTGTGCAAAGTCCGCCAAAGTAACCTCCGGCAATCATCTTTTCGAAAGTGTACCGACCGGGCAGTTTAGTTGTATTGTCGAATGCAACGTCAATGTCGGTGCGCGGCATCAGGTTAAAGTTACCTGTTTCAATATTGATGATCTGGTTTTCTTTAGGATTGAGTTTTGGTGTTTTGGTAATGTTGCTGTTCTGTTCGATGTAGCATGCATTGGTTCCGGTACCGAGGATGAACCCGATGTAGGTGTCGAATTCGCGTCCTGCTGTTGCAGCCTGTCCGGCCAGCAAAGTAGAAACAGTATCGTTCATCAGTACAATTTGTTTGTTGGGAGTACCCATAGCTTCGAGTAGGTTTTTGCCCACCATTTGGCCAAGAACTTCGGGTGCTTTCACCTCTTTACTCCACTCCAGCAATTTCCCGTCTTTGTTCGGATAAATTTCAACTGCATACGAAAAACAGAATCCGATTTTGTCAGAAACATTTTTGTACTCGGTTAAGTACGCTGCTAATGTGGCAAAAAACTCCTTGTTCGATAATTCTTCGTCAATTGCAGGCATTTTGCGTTGCTGTAGGTTTTCTGTAACCAGCTTCAGGTTATTGTCAAACGACATTTTTACTGCTCTGAAATTGGTACCTCCGGCATCGATTGCAACCACAGGTTGATTGGGTTTTATGGTTCCTTCGGCGCCAATGTAGGTAGGCAACATCAGCAGTGAACCTCCTTTTCCTTCGAGCCCGTTTTTCATTTCAGAGATGAAATCGTCGGTGATTAATTTAAGATCAAGCTCAGTGGCTAATAATTTGTGTTCTTTTAAAAATTGTTGTGTCTTGTTCATAGTGGTAATATTTAATTCGATTTTGGATATTTTTTATTTTATTTGAAGATTCAGTCGTTTACCTAATCCTGATTCCACAATTCTTTTAAAGGTTGATAACTCAATATCTGACTTATTATTTTCAAACCTGGAAATATAAAACCGGGTGGTTCCAGCCCTGTGAGCCAGTTCATCCTGGGTGAGTCCGGCTTTAATCCGTTCTTTTCTGATTATTTCACCAAATTTTTCATTTAAAAGATCGGTCGCTTTTCCTAAATGATATAAAACATCAGCGCCAATTTCATAAGGATATTCTTTTTCCTTGCCGTTTTCATCAGTAAGTTTTACGGTTATATTTTCCCACGACAAAGTTTGGTTTCTAAGTTTTACTTTTTTGAATTCTACTTCATTAAGTAGTTTATATTCAATATCACTTTCATTTATACCCCAATCGGTGAATATTTCTCTGAAATCAAGCAACCTCACCTCTCCGTTATTGAAAACAACATAAATATTGAATCCTTCAACTTTTTCAATTTTGAGTATTCTTGGTATTTTCACTATCTTTCTCATAATCGTGGATTCAATCGTTTAAAATTTTCAAGTAGCATTTCCTGATTTGCCTTTGCCCATTCAATTACTTTATTGAGTTGAGGATGAGGTATTTTGCCTGCATAAATTTTATAATCTTTAATCGTGATCAGCACTTCCATTCCAGCATAAATTGCATGAAAATGAGGAGGTGGATGTTCACGCGAATACAAATCAATTTTAACCGAATCTATTATTTTTATGGTTGGCATATTTAAAATATGTTGCCAATTTAGGTAACAAATATAATATTTTTTAAAGCTAATTTTAACCTTTTAAGTGAATAATTTCCAGCTTTTTACTTCCTCCCGTTATATTCCTTAATGGCTTCGAGCATGGCCACAACATTTTCAACTGGTACATTGGCCTGAATATTATGAACCGTGTTAAATACAAATCCACCGTCCTTATTGAAAATCTCACAATTCCGCAGAACCTGATCTCGCACTTCAGTGGGAGAGCCAAATGATAACATTTTTTGAGTATCGATTCCACCACCCCAGAAAACAAGATCGCGGCCATATTTTTGTTTCAGTTTTACAGGATCCATGCCGGTTGCATTAATTTGTACCGGGTTGATGATATCAAATCCAGCACGGATAAAGCCATTCATAAAAGTTTCAACCGCACCGCAGGAATGTTTAAAGGTTTTCCATTGTGTGTTTTCGTGTATCCAGTCGTTTACCTTTTTATAGTAAGGCAGCCACATTTCGTCGAATTGGTCGGGTGAACAAAAAGTTGATTCCTGTGTACCAAAGTCGGTGCCGCAAATAAAAATGGCGTTTACCTTATTTCCAACCACATTATAAATACGGGTAAGGTTTTCTATTGAAATTTCGGCCTGTCGTTCGTAAATCGATTTGATGTAATCAGGGCGCATTACTGTACTCATGTACCATTCAGCGACATCACGTATTCCTTTTGGTTTTTTAAGGTTCATGCCGGGTACAAGTGCTATATCGCCAAGTGCGGTTCCGCCAAAACCTGCAATAACAGCTTTGCCAGAGAAATAGGCTTTGTCAACTTCTGTCCGCCAGTGTTCAAGGTCTTTATCGCTAATCAATCCAAATTCCTCAAGATTATTTTCAACGTTAAGTTCTTCTTCAACAATTGGTTCCTGCCTGATAATCGCATCGAAGAAATAACCTGTTTTTGGCATTCTTGCACATGGTGGAACCGAAGTATCGCCCTCGGGGTACATTAATGTATCGCCTTTTTCATCGGTGATAACATTAAAATTTTGCGGAACCATCACTCTTTGTCCCCAGGGAGTTTTCCATTCCTTGAAGGGAGAATGATTATTAAACCCGAACATGTTGTTTTTTCCCCACGCCCCGATAACATCAATGCCAATGGAATCAATAAGTTCCCAATCTACTTCACCAAGCATCTGAAATGGTTCGATAACACGAATGGGTTTTCGCTGAAGACCGAAGTGGCGGCGCAGTTTCGAAATGGTTTGAATGTGGATTCCGGTTACTGCAGTTCCACCCAAATCAATAACAATCCGGTCGGGTTGGCGGTGATTTACTGTTTTTAAGAATTGTTCTCGTGAGTTCATATTTTGATTTGTTTTATTTTTTTAATAAAGGCCTTAAAATACTACAATTACCCAATTTGTAAAAAATGATTTACAAATATGCGCATATTTGTAAAGAAATATTTACAGATCTGCGGGTTTAGTGAAATTCCCTTTAATTCAAGTTCAATTGAATTTTTCATTTTTCAGCTCTTTCTCCTTTGCTCCATTGGGGAATGTTTGGATATGAGTTATTTTACCAATTTCTTTTCCAGTTGTTCAAGCGAAATTCCCTTTGTTTCGGGTAAATATTTTAAAATTACAACAAAACCAACAACACAAATTACTGCATAAAGCCAAAATGTGATGGCTGAACTAAACCATTCAACAAAAATAGGGAAGGTGAGCGTTAACAAATAACAGGCAATCCAAAGCGAAAATGTAGCTACAGACATGGCTGCACCACGAATTTTATTCGGAAAAATTTCGCTTAAAACCACCCAAACCGTTGGTCCAAGGCCGAAAGCAAAGAAAGCGGGTGTAATAATTATAAATGTCAGCAATAACCAATCATCGGTTCTTCCGGCAGAAAAAAGCATTCCGATTACAATATAACAGATTGCCATTCCGGCAGCGCCAATCAGCATCAGCAGTTTTCTTCCTATTTTGTCGATAACCTGCATGGCTAAAACAGTAAAAGCAATGTTCATCAAACCAATTAATGTGGTTTGAAAAAGTGCTGCATCAACTCCCAGATTGGCTTTTGCAAAAATATCGGGTGCATAAAAAAAGATAACGTTGATTCCGGACCACTGCTGAAATACAGCCAGAAAAATACCAAGGAAAAGAATAAAAGAATATTTCTTTTTAAACACATCTTTTAAAGTTCCCCTTTTTTCGTTTCCTGAAAGCGAGTCTTTGATTTCTTTTAATTCAAAATGCGCAAAATCTGTTCCGGCCACTTTTGTTAAAACATTACTTGCTTCTTTTTCCCTGTTCCTGGCTACTAACCAACGGGGACTTTCGGGAACAATAAAGAGGGCAAAAAAGAAAAGTGCCGACGGAAATGCTTCGGCAGCAAACATCCAACGCCACGCATTTTCACCAATCTGTAACAAAAAATAATTGGAATAGTAGGCAAGCGAAATGCCAATTACAATGGTGAGCTGGTTCAACGAAACCATTCTGCCACGTAAATGAGCGGGCGAAACTTCGGCAATATACATAGGTGCCAGAACAGAGGCGCCTCCAACTGCCAGTCCACCTAAAATACGATAAAATACAAATGTTGGAACTGAATTTGCAACTCCACTTCCAATGGCAGAAACTGCAAATAAAATACTGGTAACAAGCAAAACTTTTTTACGCCCGAATTTATCGCCCAGCCGGCCTGTGTAACTCGCACCCAAAATACAGCCGATTAATGCACTGCTTACAACCCAGCCTTTCATGGTTTCGTTGAGTTGAAAAACTTCCTGAAGAAATGGAATTGTACCTGAAATTACCGAAATATCGAAACCGAAAAGTAATCCTCCCAATGCGGTTACCAGTGAAATGGTGAGTAAATAGCCGAAGTTTACTTTCATTATTTAGGTTTAAGTTGTTGATGTCCCGAAAATACTAAAACGTTTTGCTTTTTTATGATAAAAGCATTGAAAAAAAACAATTACCATACTTATAAAAACACACAAAATTGACTGATTTGAAAAAACGAAATATTGTTTTTTATGGATTATCTGATGCTATATTGACCACTGTTTACAAAGTAAGAATGACTATCTGGCTAAATCAATCAACGATTCATTGTTTGTTTTATAACTGTCGGGAATAATAAAAATGCCTTGGTCGTTTTTTTGAAAACTTTTAAGATATTCAATCACCGCTATCCATTCTTTGGCTTCCTGAATTCCTGCTGTTTCAGGGGTAATATCAACCAACTGTTGATTCATATCTGTAACAGGAATGCCATTTTTATCTTTCGGTTCAACTTTTAACAAACCAAAACTCATTTTCTTAATCCTTTTCATAAAACTCAGCAAGTACGTATTTGCCGACACCGAATACAATGTTTTGTTCTTTTTCGAAAAATCGATTTCTTTTCCATTGATTTCAGCTTTTTTTACTTTTTTCATAAACCGGTTTTCTGAGTCGATCCAGACTTTTATTCCCGAAAAATAAATAAATCCGTCGCCTCCTTTTTCTCGCGACTTTAAAAGAACTTCAAGCAAATGTTTTATTTCGTGACCAGTTACATAAATTTTTGCGAGCGGATAGCCAGGTACATTATCGGTGCCTTTGCCCAGCGACATAACTCTGAAAACGTCAGAAACAGTAATAATCCCGCTTACCATGTTTTCGCGGATGGTACCCGAAGCTACCAAACTAAAATCAGCTGAATTCCCTGTACTTTTAAGATAGTAATATGCGGCGTCGGCAACGAATGGTCCGAGATTGCTGCCTTTTAAATCTGAAAAATTCAGACTTAAATCGAAACTGGTTGCTCCAACAACTTGTTTACACGATAAACCTACCTCTGATAGATAATTTTGATCAATATATTTGGTGAATACTTCAATTTCTTTGTTTATATAAGGGTTACCGGGTATTTTATCATCAACCGTGATAAGTTCATATTTGAAATCGGTTATTTTTCCATTTTGATATTTTAACCCGATTTTACCCAATTCGGCGCCATAACTTCCGGTTTGAACGATAAATGTTTCATCGGTTTTGATAAATTCAGGAATTCGGGTATGTGTGTGCGCACCAATAATAATGTCGATTTCCGGAACTTTTTTTGCCAGTTCCATATCTTCGCCTGTGTAAGTTTTACTATGATTGTCATATTGAACTCCGCAATGCGAAAGCAGAATTACGATATCCGCATTTTGCTGTTTTTTAAGATAATGTGCCATTTTTGATGCAACTTTCACCGGATTGGAAAACGAAACCGGTTTACTTGATGGAGCAACATTTGCAGCATCAATTCCCATCAGTCCGAAAATGCCAATTTTTAATCCGTTTTTACTGATAACAACCCATGGTTTTAATTTTCCATTCGTTACATAATCCTGGAGTTCATTGTCATCGGCTGATTCATTACTGAAAACTAAATTTGAAGCTGCAATCTGCGGAAATCCACCCCTGTCCCCAGCAGCTTTAAGAATGTTTGAAAGAGTTTTGGGTCCAAATTCAAATTCGTGGTTTCCAAGTGTAATACAATCGTAACCCATTCTTTTCATCATATTTAACTGAAATCCTGTTTCTTCTTCTGCCACATGAAATAAACTCCCCATCAAAAAATCGCCTGCATCAAGTATTAAGGTACCGTCGGGCGATTTTTCTTTTTCCTCATTAAAAAGAGTTGTCAAACGGGCAAATCCTCCAACTGTTTTGTCATTGTTTGTAACCATCGGACTGTATTCGCTTTCGGGACCAAAACCCGTTAGTTTTGAGTGCATGTCGTTGGTGTGAAGTATTGTAAGATCCTGACCGTGAGAAATTTGAATCGAGAAAACGAAAAGCAAAAAAATGCATTTTAAAATAATCTTCTTCATCGTGGAAAACGGTAAATACCGGTATAAAGGAATTGAAATGTTTTTAATTTGAATTCAAAAAAAGTAAATAACGAATTAAAAAATGGTGTTAAAAATCAATAAAAAGTTATTTTATTTAACATCTTAAAAATCCAAACAACATTTATTTCAAAAACCTGAAACAATGAAGCTAATTCAATTAATTCAGGTTTTTATCCAAAAATCTGTTGCTGTAAAATGTAAACAGCAGCTCCTGCAAAATAGCCGATCAAGGCAAGGAAACTGATCTTTTTAAGGTACCAGAAAAAGTCAATTTTTTCCATTCCCATGGCAGCCACACCAGCCGCTGAACCAATGATAAGAATACTTCCGCCGGTTCCCGCGCAATAAGCAAGGAAAGACCAAAACGAATGATCCGTCGGGAATTGAGTCAGGTCGTACATTCCCTGCGCTGCAGCTACCAAAGGAACGTTATCGACAATAGATGATAAAATACCGATTGCTATTACAATAATATTTTCATTTTGTAAATTGTTACTTAACCAGGTTGAAAGTTCTACTAACGTACCTATTGATTGTAAGGCTGATATTGCCACCAGAATCCCCAGAAAAAACAAAATACTCGGCACATCAATCTTACGCAGGGCCTGAACAACTGAATATTTATTTTTATGTTCATCTTCTTTTCCCTTGTGCATTATTTCGACTAAAACCCAAAGCACTCCTAACCCGAAAAGCATACCCATAAAGGGTGGAAGGTGTGTTACTGTTTTAAAAACCGGAACAAAAACAAGTGCCCCAATACCTGCAGTAAATACCGTTAATTGATTTCTTTGTGTCAGAACATTGTTTTTTTCTGAAGATTTAAATGCCGGCCTTCCAATTTTCCCTTTTAACCGGAAAGAAAGATAAATGAGTGGAACTGCCAGACAAACCACACTTGGTATAAAAACTTTAAGAATGATATCTGATGCAGATATTTGATTGCCAATCCAAAGCATGGTAGTTGTTACGTCACCAATCGGACTCCATGCGCCACCGGCATTTGCTGCTATTACAACAATTCCTGCAAAAAATAATCTGTCTTTTTCATCCTTGATGAGTTTTCGTAACAGCGAAACAATCACAATGGTTGTGGTTAAATTATCTAAAACTGCAGAAAGGAAAAAGGTGATAAAACCAAGTATCCAAAGTAATTTACGTTTGTCGGTTTGGTTAATTCTATTTGTAATAATGTTAAACCCATCGTGTGCATCAATAAGTTCAACAATAGTCATTGCCCCCATAAGAAAAAACAAAATTCCTGAAAGTTCTCCCAGGTGATGAACCAATTCTTCAGTTACAATGTGTTTGTCGGGAGTATATAGGATATAAACGGTCCAGCAAAGTACACCCGTTAATAAAGCTGAGGCAGATTTGTTGATTTTTATAGAATGTTCAGTAGCGATTGCGATGTACCCGATTACAAAGATTGCTATAATTAATATTGTCATATTGTTAAATTTTTAATATCAAAATGCCTTGCCTGAAATGGAAATACCCACAAAGCCGATTAGTAAATTAAGAAGTTCAATATACAAATATTTGTATGAAACTTGCAACAGCATTATTGAAGTACCAGGTTTGTTAAAACTACGGAGTTTTTATTCTCCCATTTTTACCGATGTCATTGTAAGTGAACCACCTACAGCTTTGTCATTAAAAAAGCTGACTTCCTCATTTTTCCCTTTTAAAGCAAGAGTATAAATAAGTGGCAAAAAATGTTCAGGAGTAGGGATCGAAAGTTGAAAAGACCTTCCCTGTGATGAGTAATTAATAAGCGATTGATGATTATCGTCGAGAATAAAACTTTTCATTTTTTCGCTGGCTTCTTTTGCCCAATCGTATGCATAATCATCAGAGTTTAATTTATCCCAGGCTACAAGTCCAAGATTATGAACCATGTTTCCGCTTCCAACAATTAAAACACCTTTTTCACGCAGAAAAGCCAGTTCTTTAGCCAGTTCATAATGATATTTAGGAGATTTATTCCTGTCGAGACTGAATTGCAGAACCGGAATATTGGCGTTTGGATACATGTGTTTTACAACTGACCATGCACCGTGGTCCAATCCCCATTGAACATCGGGTTCAATTTGGGCAGATTGTACGGTTTCTGTTATTTCGTTTGCCAGGCGTGGATTGCCGGGAGCGGGATATTGCATATCATACAATGCTTTTGGAAAGCCACCAAAATCGTGAATGGTTCGCGGATGTTCCATTGCTGTTACAAAGGTTCCTCTTGTTTCCCAGTGGGCTGAAATACATAGCACAGCTTTTGGAATTTGTATTTCTGCGGATATTTTCCTGAAACCTGCAACAAACTCGTTTTCTTCGATGGCATTCATCGGACTGCCATGTCCCAGAAAAAGTACAGGCATTTTTACAGTTTCTTTCATCATTGTTAATTTATGTATCGATAAATTGAAACTTTATAAATGTAACAATGGTTGTAACAGTAATGGATTAAATTGGTTTAACTGAATATATTCAATGAATCAGTTATTGATTTATTTTCAGATGATTGACATGTTTTTTCACTGCTAACTTTTTTTCATAGCCTTTTTATGAGTTTAGTATTCGTTAGTTCAGGATTTATGGTTGAATTTCTGATGATAGAAGTAAGTTTCAGGTGATACTCCACATCACGCCACATTCCTACAAACTGAGGACCGGCAAAATTACTTGTGGCTATGGCCAGCCACTGCCCGGTTGAAGCTGCAGTTTTAACTCCCAGTTCACCCAATTCTTTTATGATATTCCATTTCAGCAAAGGCCAGTCTTTAAAGTCAACAATTCCCCAGCATTCGGTGGTAATCAACGGCAGTCCGGCGGCTTTTGCCGATCGGGCTACCAATTGTATTTCATCTGTTAACTGTTTTTGCCAGTATTCCTTTCGTTCGTTATAAACTCTTTCGTAGTTTAAAACCAGGTTTTTATAGCCATCCGGAGCAAAACGATCATAAGTATAACCAACTGCTTTATCGTATTCGCCTCCATTGAGTTGTGCCATCCAGGTATGATGTTCGAGTAAATCAAAAAACGACAAATCTTTTTCGGCATACAATTTTGGTTCTCCGCCGGTAAACGAGTAACAAATCGGAATTTCAGGAAAAGCTTTTCGAACCATTTCAACCGAAGTTTTCATGTATTCCATCGATTTTTTTGTATGCCAGAATCCCCAGATTTTTTCAGGTGGATCGTTTGTAAAATACGGACACCATATATCACCGGGCCACTCGTTGCATAAATCCACATACAAAATGGCATCGAGCAAACCAGCTTTTTCAATGGTTTCGATTGTTTTTACCCAGTTTTCGGCCATTTTCTCCGGACTGTCAATTTTCATCAGCACTTTTTCGGTGTCCTCGCGGTACCAGCTCGAAAGCCCGACTTTGATATCTCTATCTTTACATTTGGCTATAAATTCATTTAAAGATGGCTGAACAATTACTTTGTTAATATCCGGACTTCCCCACTTCTGTACATTCCAAACCGGTACAAGTGTATATTCTTTGATAGGATTTTCGGCAACCAAATGCGGGTACGCGTCAATTCTAACTGCGTTGTAGCCACGTTCAACAAGCTCATCCAAAGCTTTGTCCCAGTCTTCGTAACCGGCTCCGGGCCAGCGGCGTTCGAGCCACGAAAAGTCCCACATCGTTATCGCGCGCGGTGTTGTATTTTTCATCTTTTTAAAATTTGAATTGTTGTTTGCCAAAGTTTCGTTTTGCACTGAAAGTAATCCCAGCTGGACTGCTGCTGCAACTTTAGCCGTAGATTTCAAAAAATTCCTGCGTTCCATTTTTGTTTTATTGCATCAAAAAAACCTGATTTTACCGAAGTATTATCCCCGACACATTATTTTGTAACGAATAACTGGTTACGGTTGTGATGCTTTTTGCCGGCAATACAATTTGCTCAGGTTTGGCTGGTTTGAAACTCCTGACAGGATTCAATTCAAAATCAGGTTTCGTAACAAATTCTTTCGAAACCTGATAAACATTCAATTCTTTTGCAAAGTTTCCGATATTTAAACTTACGGTTTGTTCCTTTTCAGTTTTATTTAAAATGAAAACACTCAGTTCACCTGCAGGACTTATCAATGCTAACGACATCAGCAAACTGTCGGGCTGATTCGTTACGCAGGAAACTATGGAAGAATATTTCGACATAAAACGCGAGATAATTCCATATCCGTAGTAAGCTTCATTTTCTGGAATAATTTCATCAAGATATTCTTTCTTTTCTCTGTCGAAGGTTTGAATGAGTTGCCATTGTCCGTCGAGATCGCCACGATTGGTGAAACTCCAGCGGTTCACTCCATCTGTTCCTGCACGCAATGCCCGAATTACATCGTTGGCGTTCGAAAGTACAGCTTCAAAAGTTTTGGGTCCTTCATTATCGGTTCCCCAGCCCAGTTTCATATTGCCAAACTCCGACATGAAAAACGGTTTGTTTTGAGCGTGCGCCCAGTCAGCCCATTGTTTTAATGTTGCTTCACCATCGGCCGTAACTCCGTCGTACGAATGGATATCAAAACTTCCGAGATATGGAGCAAAAACCAGTTTTTCCTCTTCAAATGGTGGCATACTTGTCCAGTCGGGACCCGAAATTGGGATATTAATATTACGGGCATCAAACTCTTCTTTTAACCGTTTCCATGCATCGTTTATCGATCCGGTTTCATCGCCGAAATCCCACCAGTAACCCCAAGGACCTCCGGGTGGCTCGTTGGTCATACAAAAATATTTAATGCAAGTGTAGCCTTTTGTTTTAATCAGATATTCAAGTAAAGTAGCAATCCCTTCAGCAAAATCATCCAGATTTTTTGGTGCACTCAGCAACGGATGCACACCGGGATAAGCATTCCATTCCACATGACCCCACATTTGCTGCAAAAAAACATCGGCGCCATTTTCCTCACTCCAGTCGAGTATGTTATAAAGCGCCTGCATTTCATCATTTTGCCAATCAAATTGGTTTCGTTCGGGTTCGTACATCCGCTGGTCAATTTCGACGCGAATGAAATTGAGTCCAAGCCATGATGCATGTTTTTTAATTTGCGACCAGCCGGAGGTATCGTCAGCCGGAGGATTTCCGCCCCAGGCACTTCCCCTTGGAGCAATTTCGCGCACGGGGTATTTGTACTTTTCATTTTCCAGCGGAATGTCGTATTGGAGCGCGTGCCATGAAGCTCCCATTCCACCTTTCATGGTGTGAATAATTTTTGAAGCATCAACA
The DNA here is from genome assembly GCA_041737765.1 of Draconibacterium sp. Lineage (GTDB taxonomy): Bacteria > Bacteroidota > Bacteroidia > Bacteroidales > Prolixibacteraceae > Draconibacterium. The sequence goes on from JBGSRA010000114.1 coordinate 39,101, forward strand.
TTAATTTCTGATGATTGATTTTTACTCATTGTGCAACCAGTTAAAATGGTTAGAATAATTAATATGAAAATCTGATTTTTCATGGTTGATGTGGTTTAGATATTGTTTTTTACTTCACCTGCTTTTGTTTATTAGGTAAAGTTTATTTTGATAAAATTAAACAATAACCTGAAAGTTACAAGTTGAAGTTTCAGTACTGAAAGTTTTAATACTGTTACTAAAACAAACACACCTGAGCTTGAATTGCATGGAGAGCGTTATTACGACGGAATGCTTTATTTAATGAGCTTTTTGCATTGAAGTGGCAACTTCAGAATCTGGAAACCGGAAGAAAATTATAAATTATAAATGACAAATGACAAATGCCAGATGACAAAAATCAAGTATCAAGCATCAAATATCAAATATCTGAAATCTGAAATCCTCAATCGTTAATCATTATTCCAAACCATCCATGCAAACAATGGTTCCGTCTTCGTTATAAAATAGTTCGCGTACTTTTATACTGCGTAACCAGGTTTTTCCGCCCGAAGGAACACTGTCATGATAGAAAAGATACCATTTTCCTTTGAATTCGCAGATGGAATGATGCGTTGTCCAACCCACCACAGGAGTCAGAATTTTGCCTTTGTAAGTAAAAGGTCCGTAAGGATTTTCGCCAATTGCATAACACAAAAAGTGTGTGTTTCCGGTAGAGTAGGAGAGATAGTATTTCCCATTGTATTTGTGCATCCACGGGCCTTCAAAGTAACGGCGATCGTGGTCTCCGGCTTTCAATGGTTCACCATTTTCGTCAAGAATAACTGCATTCCGTGGTTCTTCGGCAAACTCGAGCATATTTTCGCTTAACAGAGCAACTTTTGGAGAAAGTGCAGGCTCTTCATCTGCTGGTTCGTGACCACATTCAATGGCTTTGTTGTTGCGGTAGCGTTGTAGTTGGCCGCCCCAAAGTCCGCCAAAATACATGTAATAATTACCGTCGTTGTCTTCCAATACAGCAGGATCAATGCTATGGCTTCCTTTTATTGGGTCAGGTTGCGGAACAAACGGACCTTCGGGTTTATCGCTCACTGCCACCCCAATTCTGAAAATATCGTTCTGGTCTTTCAACGGAAAATAGAGAAAATATTTGCCGTTTTTGAAGGCAACATCGGGCGCCCACAACTGGCGGCCTGCCCATGGAATATTTTTCACATCAAGCACAACACTGTGGTCGGTTACGTTGCCATTGACATCGTCCATCGAAAACACGTGGTAATCGCGCATATCGAAATGGTCGCCATTATCGTTTTCAGGAATTCCTGATTCAATGTCATGCGACGGGTAGATGTAAATCCGTCCGTTAAAAACGTGTGCCGACGGGTCAGCTGTATATATTCCGGGTGTGAGATATCGTGGTTTCATAATTTTAGTTTTTTTTAAATTTCGAATTTTCAATTTATAATTGCCATCTTCCTCCGTTCGCTCAGTTCCTTTTCAATCTGAACTTCTTTTTTCTTGTTTATCTCATATAAAAACAAAAGTGCCACAACCAAAAAAAACGTAATGGATGGATAAACACTCACCAGCATTCTGGCGCCCTGTGCAACGGTTTCGGGTTGAATAATTTCCTGGCCGGCGGCAACTGTTTCTTTATTAATGTATCCGTACTGGCCTAAAATCCAGGTAAGTAGTGCTCCACCAATCGAAAGTCCTGCTTTCAAACCCACCATCATGGCCGAAAAAATAATGGCAGTTGCGCGGCGATTGGTTTTCCATTCAGAATAATCTGCAACATCGGCAATCATTGCCCACAAAATCGGGATGGTAATGCCATAAAAGAACCCGTGAAGAATCTGCGAAACAAACATCAGCACCACACTTTCGGGTTTGAAGAAAATGAAAAAGAGGATAAAAAGGGTAGAAACAAAAAGCGCTGACGAAAAAACATCTCTTTTGCCGTATTTGTCAGCCAGACCTTTCGACAGCGAAATTCCAACAATCATAAAAATAATTCCACCGGCATTGAACAGTCCGAAGCCTGCGGAAATCGGGTCGGAGCCAAAAAAGTTGATGCCAACGGAAGTGAGTGCACCGGTTATCGGGCTGATAAAGCTGGTTAAAGCCGCAGTATCCACAAAATTGTTAAAATAGTAAACATACGAACCACCTTTCATCGCCAGTGTGATGAAGATTAGGATGGTTGAAATCAACATGATAATCCATGGTTTATTTTTTGCAAGGTCAGATAAATCTTCTTTCAATGTTGATTTTTGTGCTTCGGTTGGTATAATCCGTTCGCGGGTAGTGTAGAAAGTGATTAATAACATGATTGTTCCAACAATAGCTAGCCAGGTCATCACCGCCTCAATTCCTGCGGCTTTGTCGCCTTTGCCTGCATACTCGATAATCGGAAGCATGAAAACCTGAACAAAAAACTGTGCAAACATTACGGCTACAAACCTGATTGAAGAAATGCTGTTGCGTTCGCCCATGTCGCCGGTAAGAACACCACTTAACGCGGAATAGGGTAGGTTGTTTGATGCATACATCAGCAACAAAAGCGAATAGGTAACGGCTGCATAAATCACTTTCCCCTTGTACGAAAAATCGGGTGTGCTGAAGGCAAGCAAAGCAATTACTCCCAACGGTACGGCAGTAAAAAGAATCCATGGTCTGAATTTTCCCCAACGCGATTTGGTACGGTCGGCAATCGCCCCAATAATAGGGTTGAAAACAAAAGCCGCAATTAGCCCAACCGTTAACATTACTATTGAAGCATCGTTGTTTTTTAACCCATAAATATCGGTGTAAAAAAATGCGAGATAAGTAATGAGGGTTTGAAATACAAGGTTGGCGGCAAGGTCGCCCAAACTATAGCCAATCTTTTCGACCAGCGACACTTTTGATTGTGGTTGTTTCATCGGTTCAATTTTAAGTTTTGTTTTTTGAGCTGTACTGTTCTGTACTGCCAGCAACAAAACTAATTAAATCTGCGAAAAGGTGATACGAACATTAAGAATAAAATTGCGGGATGATTTGGATTTAAAAATAAACGATATTGTAACACAGTTTAAAAAAATCGTTGGTAATTCAAAACCTATTTTATTACCTTAGCAAACCAACTAAAATTCTTCGAACTATGAAAGAATCAAATATCAACAAAGGAATTGACAGACGAAATTTTATCGCAAAAACTGCCCTTGGCACTTTGGGAACTGTAGGATTAATTACATCGTGTTCAGCTCCGGATGCAAAAAAAATAGAGATACAACTTCCAAAATTACTTGATCAGGCTCCCGATGGGAAAGTGTTAAAAGCCGGTTTAATTGGTTGTGGAGGTCGCGGAACGGGTGCTGCCATCAATTTTCTCGATGCGGGGCCAAATCTGCAGATTACTGCATTGGGCGATGTTTTTAAGGATAAAATTGACCAGTGTCGTGCAGAACTGAAAACTCAGAAAAACGTTGAAATTGCTGACGAAAATTGCTTTGTTGGATTCGACAGTTTCGAGAAAGTGATCGATTCGGGAGTTGATATTGTGTTGCTTTGCACACCGCCGCATTTCCGTGCAGCACATGTGGAGGCCGCGGTAAATGCACGAAAACATATTTTCATGGAAAAGCCCATTGCCGTTGATCCGGTTGGCGCCCGTTCGGTACTGGCATCGGCAAAAAAGGCCGAAGCTGCCGGACTGTGCATGGTTAGCGGCACAATCCGCAGGGTTCAGAAAGATTACATGGAAACCTGGCGACAGGTGGCAAACGGAATGATTGGCGAAATTACGGGTGCAAACATTATTCGCAACGGTGGTGCACTTTGGTACAGAAATCGGCAACCACAATGGACCGATATGGAATATATGATTCGCAACTGGGTAAATTTTTGCTGGCTTTCGGGCGACCATATTACCGAACAGTTTATTCACGAAGTTGATGTAATGAACTGGTACATGGGTAAAAATCCGGTCAGCGCGCTGGGTTGGGGTGGCCGGCAACGTCGCGTTAGTGGCGATCAGTATGATTTTTTCAGTGTTGAATATGTTTATGAAGGCGGAATACGTACCCACTGTGCCGCCCGGCAAATCAATGGTTGCACCAACCGCAAGGTGGAACAGATTAACGGAACTAAAGGTTATGCAAATGCAGCCGGAATTATTTATGATTTACAAGGGAATGAAATCTGGAAATATCCAAAACCAGAAGAAACCGATACAACCTCGCCATGGAAAGTTACCAATCCGTTTGTACAGGAACACATTAATCTGGTAACTTCAGTCCGCACCGGAAATACCATCAGCGATGCAGAGGCCCAGGTAAATTCAACACTAATTACCATCATGGGAAGGATTGCAGCATATACAGGTAAAGAAGTAACCTGGGAAGAACTGATGAACTCCGATTTGTATCTCGGACCGAAAACCTACGCATTTGGACCCGTTCCTGAAGTAAAAGAGGTGATTCCTGTTGTTGGGGAGGAAAATAAACCAGTTTAGAGTTTAAAGTTCAAGGTTCAAAGTTTAAAGAAGATTATTATGAAAAGTGTAGTACAAATAGTTGTCCTGGTATTTATTGCCGGAGTTGTTGCAGCACAAAAACCGTTGTTTAAATTTGGCGAAGAAGTGGGTTTTGAAAAAATTACTGCCGGACAAAAAATAAAGGGGCAACCCGTACAATGGATTCAGGTAAATACCGAAGATAGCACATGGATTTTGAAAGGAAAGGAACTGGTATGCAACGGTCTTCCAATCGGAGTAATCCGCTCAGAGAAAAAATACGAAAACTTCATACTGCATATTGAATGGAGACACATGGAAGCCGGCGGTAATTCAGGCACATTTGTTTGGAGCAAAGCTCAGCCTGGTGAAAACCGTTTACCCGATGGAGTGGAAGTTCAAATGCTTGAACTCGACTGGGTAAACCTGAATATCAGAAATGGGGAAAAACCGCCAATTGCCTATGTTCATGGTGAATTGTTTGGAGTTGGCGGCGTAAAAATTATTCCCGACAATCCACGGGGCGAACGAAGTAAATCAATTGAAAACCGCTGTCTTGGGAAAGGGGAGTGGAACACTTATGAAGTGGTTTGTGTTGATGGAACCATCAAACTTTCGGTAAACGGAAAGTTTGTGAACGGTATCAGTCAGTCATCGCAAAGAAGCGGTTACATCTGCCTGGAATCTGAAGGTGCTGAAATTCAGTTCAGAAATATCAAAATTATTGAGCTGCCTTAGGTTTTATTTGATTTTACCCGAAACTATTGTGAAGATTTTTTGAATTACGGGTACTTTTTGCAGCTTCGAAAATAAACCTTTTCGGCCGTAATGCAGCAAAATATTCCGGATGTACATAAAAAATCCAAGGCTGTGCGATGCAAATAAAACAGGGTCAAGCCGGGGAATTGAATAAATAAAAATCATAAGCGCACCCACCGAACTTATTATCCAGAAACCAAGTGGCAAAACCGAATCCTTTTTGTTTTCAGAATAAATCCACTGGTAATAAAAACGTGCGGTAAAAATTACCTGACCTGCTGATCCCCAGATTAAAAGGAATAGCGAAATATTATTGTTTTTTAATATGGTGCTGAAATTGTGATTTTGCCCAAATATAAGCCAGCTTAAATACATCAGTGGAATTACAATTGCCAGGGTACGAATGATAGGGTGCATTTTTTTCCAGGCATTTTTAAGCTGTAAGTTGCGCACATAAACGCTGTACACGAGTATTTGTCCCAGCACTATCGAAAAATCGTTCCTGAATATTCCGTATGTCAACATTAAAATGGATGCCAGCAGGCTTATCTGCCAGTACATTACGGGTGAAATTACCTCGCCTTCCTGCTCCGATTTAAACCATTGCACAATGGTTCGGGCAAAAAACAGAAACTGGGCAAAAAATCCGAAGGCAATTACCAGGTAATTATTCATTCACATATTATAATTGGGGTAAAAATAATAATCTTAAATAACTAAAGGGTAGTTTAAAGAGCAGAATTACAAATCTTCAAGTTTGTCTAACGATTGACGGGCGGCGTTTTGATGTGCTTCTTTTTTGGAAGCGCCGGTTCCGTAACCAACTTTTTTGTTATCGATTTTTACAACCGTGGTAAATTTAGGTTGTTTCGTTTTATCGTTGAACTCTTCGGTGGTGTCAAATTCAAGCTCTTTTTTATTTTTTTGACTCCATTCGATTAAACGGCTTTTAAAATTTAAGTCGTTTTGTTCGATTTCGGCTAGGTTTACAAATTTCGAAAGTATTTTTTTTGTTACGAAATACTTTGCCGCCTGGTAGTCTTTGTCCAGGTAAATAGCACCAATTAGTGCTTCGAGCGCATCGCCGTAAATGTGACTGTTATCGATGTTTTTTGTTGTATTCGAATCGATAAAAACATTAAGACCCATGTCGTAAGTAAGTTTGGTAAGAAATGTACGATTTACCAGTTTCGACCGTGTTTTGGTCAGAAATCCTTCGTCTTCTTTTGGAAACCGGTTGTAAAGAAAATCGGCAATTACCGCACTCAGTATAGCATCGCCAAGAAACTCAAGTCGTTCATTGTTTACAAAATTTCCTCTTGAATCAATAATTGACGCCGATTTGTGCAAAAATGCCAAATCATATAATTTCAGGTTTTGGGGATAAAAACCGATAAGATTCTTTAAAAACAAATAAAACTCTTTTCGACTTGATGAAAAGAGTTTTATTCGTTGTACTATTCTTCTAACCACAATTTCCTAAAGTTTTTTGAAAACTAAAGTTGCATTATGACCACCAAAACCAAATGTGTTACTCAGAGCAACATTAACAACGCGATTTTTGGCAACATTAAAAGTTAAATCAAGTCTGCTGTCAATTTCCGGATCGTCGGTAAAATGGTTAATAGTTGGAGGAATAATGCTGTTATTTATGGCTAAAATACTGGCAAGACCTTCAACAGCTCCTGCTGCACCCAAAAGGTGACCAGTCATCGATTTGGTTGAACTTATACTTACTTTAAAAGCATGTTCTCCAAAAGTTTTTATTATAGCCTTTGGTTCAGCAATATCGCCAAGTGGAGTTGAAGTACCGTGAACGTTGATATAATCAACATCTTCAGGTTTCAACCCGGCATCTTCCAACGCCCATTTCATTACAAGGTTTGCTCCTCTTCCCTCTGGATCAGGTGCTGTCATATGAAATGCATCAGCCGACATGCCACCACCAGCCATTTCGGCATATATTGTAGCACCTCTTTTAATGGCATATTCATATTCCTCGAAAACAAACGCAGCAGAGCCTTCTCCCATAACAAATCCATCGCGATCCAAATCAAAGGGACGTGATGCTGTTTTGGGATCATCATTGCGGGTTGAAATAGCTCGCATAGAGTTGAATCCCGCAATTCCTGCCTCGTTTACTCCAGCTTCCGAACCTCCGGTAATAATTACATCAGCTTTGCCCAACCGAATTATATTAAATGCTTCAATCATGGCATGAGACGCAGAAGCACAGGCAGAAACCGTAGTAAAGTTTGGACCTCTGAACCCATATTTAATTGAAATTAATCCTCCGGCAATATTGGCAATCATTTTAGGAATAAAAAAAGGAGAAAATCTTGGTCTTTCATCTTCGAAACTGCGTGCTTCTTCGAAAAAGGTTTGAAGACCTCCAATTCCGGCTCCCCAAATAACACCTACCCTGTCGTGGTCGATTTGATCGAGATCTAAACCTGAATGTTCAATGGCCTGCTGACTACTGGCAAATGCATACTGAGTATATAAATCGTGTTTGCGAATTTCTTTGCGATCGATATACACACCTGCATCAAAGTCCTTTATTTCACAGGCAAATTGAGTTTTATGTTTCGATGGATCAAATTTTGTAATTGGGCCGGCGCCACTTACTCCGTTTTTTAAATTATTCCAAAATTCGTCAACGGAATTACCTAAAGGGTTTACGGTTCCTAATCCAGTTATTACTACCCGTTTTAATTCCATAAATGAAATTTCTGAATTTAATTACTTAACTGCCGCTTCGATATGGGCAATTGCTTCACCTACTGTAGAAATTTTTTCTGCTTCATCATCCGGAATAGCAAGATCAAACTCTTTTTCAAATTCCATGATTAACTCAACAGTGTCAAGTGAATCTGCACCCAAATCGTTTGTGAAAGAAGCCGAGTTAACTACTTCACTTTCATCAACACCTAATTTATCAACGATAATAGCTTTTACTTTTGCTGCAACGTCAGACATAATTCTAATTTTTAATTAATACTTAAATTTGTTTTTAAATAATTCGGTGCAAAGTAATACATTTACGATGTATATCTCAAAGAAAAAAATTAAAAAAGATTGATTGGTGGTATTAACCATAAGATTCAAACCGTTAGATTTGAACATATTATTCAATTTTTCAATGAGTTAAGAATTTGTTAAAAATGGATGTAAGAAGGATAGCAATATTTGCATCAGGATCGGGGTCGAATGCACAAAATATCATAGAGTATTTTGTTGAAAATAAGCTGGTTATGGTCGATTCAGTTTGGACGAATAACCCTGGTGCTTATGTTTTGGAAAGAGCAAAAAGGTACAGTATCGATTCTTTTATTTTTACCAAAGATGAGTTCAAAAATACCAGTTTTGTGGTTGATGAGTTGAAAAAAAGAAATATTGATCTTGTTGTTCTTGCCGGTTTTCTTTGGCTTATTCCTTCAAATTTGATTCAAAATTTCAGAATAATAAACATTCATCCGGCACTTTTACCAAAATACGGAGGCAAAGGAATGTATGGGATGAAAGTACATAATACAGTTGTTGAAAACAAGGATACTGAATCCGGAATTTCAATTCACTTTGTAAACGAAAAATATGATGATGGTGAAATCATCTTTCAGGAAACATGCCCTGTTTTGCCGTCTGATTCACCTGAAGATGTAGCTCAGAAAGTACATCAGTTGGAGTATAAACATTTTCCACGTATAATTGAAAAGGTTTTGTTTGAATAAATTGAACAGTCAGGTTAATTACTGATTGCTGCCAACGGCAGAATTTTGTAAATTGCTGAAATTAAATGAATTACCAAAAAACAAAAACCAAATAACAAACAAGCTCCAAATACAAAAAAATCAAATTTAGAAACAAGTTCATTGTGAGAATTTTGGAATTTAAATAATTGGAATATTGGAATTTATTTGGTTTTTGAAATTTGTTTATTGGTACTTCCTGTCATGAACTCATTAAGCTCAAAAAAATTAAGTGAAACCTCAGAATGTCGTCAAATCATTGAATATTGCTCTTGTTTGGTTGTGTCGCTGGTTAATAAAGATTACAATTTAACATTTGCAGTTAAAAAATGTTAACCCGTTTAACGGTGGCATATCAATAAAATTATCTTTGCCACATGAGTCGGAAAATGCTAATAACATTGATTGTTTTAATGGTTTTTGTTTTATCGGGTTTGATATTGGTTCAAACCAAAATGATAAAAACAGCATCTGATATCAGGGAGGAACAATTTAATCAGTTGGTGAAAAACGCACTTGTAAGAATAGCAGGCCAGTTGGATAACTACGAATTAGTTCTTGCAAAAAGAAGTGCATTAAATAACCAACTGCAAAACGAACTTTCATCGAATGATAGATTCAATGTTTTTCCAAAAAATAATCAGGGGCAGGGATCACTCAGTTTTAATATGAATAATTCTAAAAATGGATTTGACAGAGAATTTGGAGGAGAAGTTGAAATAAATATAAGCGAAAATGGTATAGTCACAAAAACTGAAAGGTTTTTTGGGATTGAAAGTATGGTTGATTTTAATAAACAGATGGAAATGCTTCGTGAACGCAATTTGAGAGATCTTAACTGGTATAAAGAAGTCAAAGTTTACCTCGAAGAGAGAACCATTCAGGAGCGTATTGATACATTTTTTTTAAAAGAAGTAATGGCAATAACATTTGCTGAAACAGGTATTGGCTTAGAATATAAGTATGCGGTAAAAAATTCAAATCTCGGAAAAGACAGGATTATTTTTGGTGAAGTTGACTATAATCCGGGAAAGAAAAAAGTATATGCTCAAGCTTTATTCCAGAACGACCTTTATGGAGCTAAACCCAACTATTTATATGTGTATTTTCCTCAAAGATCAGGATATTTATTGCGTGAAACCGGCTTCACCATAATTCCAACGGTAATTTTAACTGCCTTTTTAATTGCCATTTTTGTTTATACCATCATGGTTATTTTCCGACAAAAAAAGTTGTCGATGATTAAGAATGACTTTATCAACAACATGACCCATGAACTGAAAACACCTATTTCAACTATTTCTTTGGCAAGTCAAATGCTCGAAGATGGCAGTATTACAAACACTCCGCAAACCATCGAACATATTTCGAGGGTTATTAACCAGGAAAGCAAGCGGTTAAGCTATCAGGTTGAAAAGGTGCTGCAAATGGCAGTTTTTAACGAAGGACGTTTGAAATTTAAGTTTAAGGAATTTGATGTTCATAAAATGATTGAAACAGTTGCAGCAAATTTTGAGCTACGGGTAAAAAGTAAAAACGGAAAATTAATTACTGAAAAACTTGCTGCAAATGCCATGGTAACTGGCGATGAGGTACATATAACCAATGTAATTTTTAATTTACTCGATAATGCAGTAAAGTACAGCAATGAAACACCAGAGATTAAAATATCAACAGAAAACAGAAAAGATCAACTTTTAATTTCTGTTCAGGATAAAGGAATCGGAATTGCCAAGGAACACCAGACCGCTATTTTCGACAGGTTTTATCGGGTACCCACCGGTAACATTCATAATGTAAAAGGTTTTGGTCTTGGATTGAGTTATGTTAAAAAAATTGTAGATTCGCATAATGCTAAAATCAAAGTGGAAAGTGCTGTAAATAAAGGAACAAAATTTACTATCTTATTTCCACAAATAAATAATTAACCATGGAACAGAAAACAAAATTATTACTCGCAGAGGATGATGAGAATTTAGGACTATTACTAAAAGAATATTTGGTTGCAAAAGGATATGATGCTACCTTGTATCCTGATGGTGAAGCTGCTTACAAAGGATTTATGCGTGAGCATTACGACATTTGCATACTTGATGTTATGATGCCTAAAAAAGATGGATTTACACTTGCGAAAGATATTCGAATTGTAAATCCTGACATTCCGGTAATTTTTCTAACCGCAAAAAACATGAAGGAAGATGTACTTGAAGGTTTCAAACTGGGAGCCGATGACTATATCACAAAACCCTTCAGTATGGAAGAATTAATTATGAGGATTGAAGCTATTTTGCGTCGTACATCGCAGGAAAGCTTGTCAAACTCACAGCCGGTTTTTACACTTGGTATTTATACTTTCGATACCCGGAAGCAAACTCTGGCTCATGCCGATGAGGTTGTTAAACTAACAACCAAAGAATCGGATTTGCTAAAATTACTTTGTCAGAATGCCAATAAAATATTGGAAAGAAATTATGCGTTGCGTTCAATATGGATCGACGATAATTACTTTAATGCCAGAAGTATGGATGTTTATATTACCAAACTTCGCAAACACCTGAAAGACGAACCTAAGGTTGAAATTATTAACGTTCACGGCAAAGGTTATAAACTAATAATGTAATCATACTGGTTTTTTAGATATAATCAATACTGCAACGGGGTGGGAAAACAATAATGTTTTCCCACCCCGTTTTTAATCAGTTTAACAGGGTATTTTATGAAAATGAAAACCGATTTTGGGAAAAATTTGGTTTTCCAGTAAGGGCTATTCCTTTATAAAATCATTTGAAAATTCACTTTTATCATTGGAAACCGAACAAATATATGCTCCGGTAGTCAGGTCCGAGATATCTAACCCAATCTTGGTTTCTAAAGATTTATTTAGGCTGAAAGATTTAACAAGACTGCCATTTACCGAATAAATCCTGATTAAATTTTTTTTGAATGATTGCGGGACTTCAATAAAAATTACATTCTTTGCCGGATTGGGATACATTTTTAAATTCGTTTTTGGGTTGGCATATCCTGAAAGACCGGTGGTTTTTAGTGAATCAACAGTTGTTGAAATCACTTTTAATAACGATTTATCATTCCTGGTGTCGAGCGAAAGTTCCCAAATCATAACTCCTGAACATTCAGCGATTGCCAGTCGGGTTTTTTTCCAGATGGTATTCATCCCGTTATAGTAAATGGTGTCGCCAACCTGATCTTTGCTCCAGGCATCGGGATATTTTGACAAAATTTCACTGTAAGGTAAATACCCGTTTTTCTTGTAAAAGCCATACCCGTAAAACGGAACACCTAAACAAAGTTGCTCTTTTTTAGCTCCCCTCTTTTTAAAATCGCTGATCATTTTTTGTGCATACCAATAAGGCGAATGTTGTCCGGGATTATTTACATCCCAGGTTCCGGTAAGGTCATATGACATTAAGGTAATAAAATCGAAATATTGAAAAGCGGAATTTGGAATGTTTTCATTGCCCCAACCAACAGCCGTAGTCAATAAAAATCCTTTGGGTTTCAGCGAGTCGGCAAGTTGTTTGATAAAAGCGCCGTAATTTGAATTTATTGCCGGTCCTTCCTCGTCAACATCCAGTCCATCCAAATCAAAACGATTGAGGTATGCCAGAATTTTAGTGATAAATGCAGCTCTTTTTTCGGCAGTTGTAATCTGGTTCAGAAAATTGGTTTTTATTGGATCGTTAGCAGCAGAACCACCACCAATCGAAATCAGTACTTTAACATTATTTTGATGCGCTTTTGAAACAAGTGTAGTCAAGCCTGAATTACTGCTACTCAATGTTCCGGTAGCATCAGGATTCTGAAAAGCATAATTCAGATGGGTTACCTGTTTATAATCAAAATTTTGGGCAAACGAATTTACGTCAATCCAGTTTGGAACGTAACCAATAATTCGAAAAGGAACAGGTTGAGCCGATAAAATATCGCCACACAGTAACAATGAAATAATGGTTATTATTTTAAAAATTAGTTTCTGTATTTTCATAATGTCTGATTTTCCCGGAGAAAAATAGTTTTCTTGCCGTTTGTATTCAAATTTAGTTCGGCTTGTATCCTAATCAAGTTTCAATACTGCCAAAAAAGCTTTCTGCGGAACTTCCACGTTACCAATCTGTTTCATCCGTTTCTTGCCTTTCTTTTGTTTTTCGAGCAATTTGCGTTTTCGGGTAATATCACCACCATAACATTTGGCAGTAACATCTTTTCGAACGGCTTTTATAGTTTCGCGGGCAATAATTTTTGCTCCAATTGCGGCTTGTATAGCAATGTCAAATTGCTGACGTGGTATCAGTTCTTTTAATTTCTCGCACATGCGACGACCAAAATTATAAGCATTGTCAACATGCATCAATGTGGAAAGTGCATCAACCATTTCACCGTTTAAAAGAATATCGAGCCTGACTAATTTAGCAGGTTTAAATCCACTCATGTGGTAATCGAAAGATGCGTAACCCCGCGAGATACTTTTCAGTTTATCATAAAAATCAAAAACAATTTCTCCTAATGGTAATTCAAATACCAACTCCGCCCGTTCGGCAGTGAGGTAGCTTTGATTCAGTAATGTACCCCTTTTGTCAAGACACAATGTCATGATAGAACCAATGTAATCAGCCGAAGTAATAATATTAGCCTTAATGTAAGGTTCATCAATTTCTTCAACGGTTGTTGAAACCGGCATTCCGGAAGGGTTGTACACATCAAGTGTTGATCCGTCAGTCAAATGTACACGGTAAGAAACGTTAGGCACTGTAGTAATTACATTCATGTCAAATTCGCGTTCCAATCGTTCCTGAATAATTTCCATGTGCAGTAAACCAAGAAATCCACAACGGAAACCAAATCCAAGTGCAGCCGATGATTCTGGTTCAAAAGTCAGTGATGCATCGTTCAGTTGCAATTTGTCCATTGCATTTCTCAAATCTTCGTAATCGTCGGCATCAATTGGGTAAATTCCTGCAAAAACCATGGGTTTAACTTCTTCAAATCCGTCAATTCTGGATTCGCAAGGATTCTTTACATGGGTAATTGTATCACCAACTTTTACTTCTTTGGCGGTTTTTATCCCCGAAATAATATATCCCACATCCCCTGTGGATAAATAATCGCGGGGCGACAAGTCCAGTTTTAAAACTCCAACTTCTTCGGCAAAATATTCTTTTTTGGTTGCCATAAATTTCACCAAATCTCTTTTTCTGATTTCGCCATTAACAATTTTGAAATAGGCAATAATTCCCCTGAATGAGTTAAATACCGAATCGAAAATCAAAGCCTGCAAAGGAGCTTCCGGATCTCCTTTTGGTGGCGGAATTCGGTGAATTATGTGGTCCAGAATTTCTTCGATTCCCATACCGGTTTTTCCGCTGGCACGTATTATATCAGCGCGTTTACATCCAACAAGGTCAATAATTTGCTCTTCCACCAACTCGGGCATGGCACTGTCCATGTCCATTTTATTCATAATTGGGATGATTTCAAGGTCATTTTCAATGGCCAGGTACAAGTTTGAAATCGTTTGAGCCTGAATTCCCTGTGAGGCATCAATAATCAAAAGTGCACCTTCGCAGGCAGCGATTGACCGTGAAACTTCGTAAGAAAAATCGACATGTCCGGGAGTATCAATTAAATTTAACTTGTAAGCTGTTCCTTCATGCACGAAATCCATCTGAATAGCATGACTTTTAATCGTAATTCCACGTTCCTGTTCAAGTTCCATGTCATCCAGTACCTGGGCGTGCATATCTCTTTCACCAATTGTGTTGGTAAATTCAAGCAGCCGGTCAGCCAGCGTACTTTTCCCATGATCGATGTGGGCAATTATACAAAAGTTGCGAATGTTATTCATTGATTAATAGTTAACGTACCTTATTGTTTTTACTGTTTTCTTATTTTTTCGCAAATATATCTATTTTTTAAGATTTTAGTTTGGAAGGATTTTAATGGGAAGTGTGAAACTATGTTAAATTTTAATGGTATTTTAAGTTTGTGGCATATTGTTTGTAAATAAACTTGGACGATTGTTATGATATTTATATCTAACCATCGTAAATTTAATAATGATACTTCGCAGCATCAGGCTGCATTTTTTCATAAGTTTGGTTTAGTTAGGTTAAGTTTGAATCCCGGGATGTTGATCCCGGGATTTTCTTTTTTATCCAGGTAGATCGAACCCTGATCGAATTCTTTTCTGAATTTTAGTTGTTCGTGATGGTACATTTCTTATTTTTAATTCCGAATACCTAAAAAAATTCTGAATATGAAAAAACTGATTTTCATTCTTATAGCATTAGCCATTATTAGTAATAGTTTAAATGCCCAATCCAAATCAATAAAAAAGTCGCCCGTATTAACTGAAGCCACTCCTGAAAGTGTGGGTATTTCGTCGGAACGTCTCAACATTATCGACAAGATGTGCTCCGATGAGGTGGCAAATGGCAATCTCCCGGGAATTGTAACACTGGTTGCGCGAAACGGGAAGATCGTTCTTTGGAAATCTTATGGAATGGCCGATAATAAGTCTGGTAAAAAAATGGAACGCGATGCTATTTTTCGCATCGCCTCGCAAACCAAAGCCATTACTTCAACAGCGGTGATGATGTTGTGGGAACAAGGTAAATTTCAACTAGACGACCCGATTTCTAAATTTATTCCCGAATTTAAGAATGCACAGGTTTTAAATACTTTTAAATACAGCGATACTACCTGGACTGGAACTCCTGTAAAAAAAGAAATTACAATAAGACATCTGTTGACTCATACTTCAGGAATTGGATATGGATTTATCGACAGTGATGAACGTATAAAAATGATTTATCATAAAGCAGGAATTGTTGATGCTTTTACTACTGAAAAAGTAATTTTAAGCGAAAACATTAAAAAACTGGCCAAAATGCCGTTACATCACCAGCCGGGGGAGAAATACACTTATAGTGAAGGACTCGATGTCCTGGGATATTTTATTGAAGTTATTTCCGGAATGCCCTTCGACGAGTTTTTAAAAATCCATATTTTCGATCCACTGGGAATGAATGATACCCGGTTTTATCTCCCGGATTCCAAAGCAAACCGACTTGTAACAGTACAGCATAAATTGGATGGTGAATGGCAAAAATTTCCGGTAACTTCATATGATCCGGACTATCCCGTTAAAGGGGCAAAAACCTATTTCGCGGGAGGGGCAGGACTTTCAAGTACGGTTAAGGATTATGCAATTTTTTTGCAAATGTACCTGAATGGCGGCGAATATAATGGCATCAGAATACTCAGTCGCAAAACTGTTGAAAGCATCATGGGTAATCAAACCGGTGAATTATATGGATGGCCAAACGAACATTACGGTTTGGCTTTTGGCGTTCTTACCGAAAAAGGTCAAAACAAAGGTGGATTAGGCAGTATTGGAACTTTCCAATGGGGTGGTTATTTTAATACGTCATATTTCGCTGACCCAAAAGAAAACGTAATTGGCCTCATTTTTAAACAAACACAGGGTTCTGTAAACGACGAAACAGGTTGGAAATTCAGACAACTGGTATTTCAAACTATTGATGATTAAGAATTTCAATGATAATAATAAAGGAATTGAACTGAAAATTAATGATTGGATTTTGACTTCTGTCTCCGGTCTTCGGTCTTCCTACTAATCTTTTTTTAAAATGAACAAAGTAAAAGAACTTGCAAAAATGATTGACCACTCCATTCTTCATCCAACTATGACGGATGAGGATTTACGCAGGGAGTGTGAAGTAGCAAAGAAGTATGACGTGGCTTCGGTTTGTGTAAAACCTTATGCTGTAAAACAGGCTGTTGAATTACTGAAAGGTACCGACGTTTTGGTCGGTTGCGTAATCGGTTTTCCGGCTGGTAATTCAGCCATCGAGGTTAAGGTTTTTGAAACCGAAACTGCCTGCAATGACGGTGCAGTTGAAATTGATATGGTGATTAACATTGGCAAAGCTTTGCAGGGCGACTGGGTTTATATTGAAAAAGAAATTGATGCGGTTACAAAAACCTGCCACAAAAACAGTGCAATTGTGAAGGTGATTTTTGAAACGGATTATGTAACCGAAAAGGAGGATATTATTAAATTGTGCGAAATATGTACAAAGGTCGGTGCCGATTATGTAAAAACCTCGTCAGGTTTTGGTTTTGTAAAAGGAAACGATGGCAAATATTCGTATGAAGGCGCAACTATTCCCAATCTTGAACTGATGAAAAAGAGTGTTGGTCCGGGCGTAAAAGTAAAGGCAGCCGGGGGTGTTCGTTCTTTGGATGGATTACTGGCAGTGCAGGAAGCAGGTTGTACCCGTTGTGGCGCAACAGCAACCATTGCTATTTTGGAGGATGCCAAAAAACGGTTTGGAAAATAAGGTTTTCTTTGATTCTTCCGGTGAAAACTGAAATGATCCAGTGAGATGGTGACTTTGGATCACCCGTTTGCTAAGATATTATGAATAAAGTACATCCCGCGAAATTTGTCCCCCTTCTTCTTTCAGGGGGACGAACGAAGCGGAGGGTATATAACTTTAAACTTTAAACTAAAACAACTTTAAACTAAAACTATGTACATCGTCGATTCTTATTCCCTTGCAGTAATTTACTGCATTGTTACCATGCTTTGCTGGGGTTCATGGGCCAATACTCAAAAATTGGCATCCAAAGAATGGAGTTTCCCTCTATTTTATTGGGACTATACATTCGGTGTTATTCTGTTGTCACTTGTATTTGGCCTTACTTTAGGAAGCAGTGGTTCCGGGGGACAGGCGTTTATTCCTAATTTGTTAAATGCCGCACCAAAAGCAATTTTATTTGCTCTTCTGGGTGGTGTTATTTTTAATATTGCCAATTTACTTTTGGTGGCAGCCATCGAAATTGCAGGTATGGCAATTGCTTTTCCAATAGGAATTGGATTGGCTTTGGTTTTAGGTGTTTTTAATAATTATTTGCCAAATCCCGATGACTATAATACTTTGTATTTGTTTTTGGGAGTAGGACTTGTAACACTTGCCATAATTATTAATGCATTGGCATACAAGAAAATATCTCAGGGTGGCAAATCTACAAAAGGGATTATTCTATCGCTGGTGGCAGGTTTGTTAATGTCATTTTTCTACCGTTTTGTGGCAGATTCAATGTCAACCGATTTGGTAAACATTGTTGAAGGTACTTTTACTCCTTATGCAGCAGTGTTTGTATTTTCCATTGGTATTTTTATTTCAAATTTTCTGTTTAATTTTTATTTCATGAAAAAACCGGTTTCAGGAGCACCCGTTACCTATAAAATGTATTTTACACAGGGAACTTCAAAACTCCACATTGTGGGTATTCTTGGAGGAGTTATCTGGAGTATGGGGATGATGTTAAGCATTATGGCTGGCGATATTGCAGGATATGCAATTTCATACGGGTTAGGACAAGGGGCAACTCTTGTTGCTGCTATCTGGGGGGTTTTTGTTTGGAAAGAATTCAGGAATGCACCCAAAGGAACATCAAACTTATTGATAGTTATGTTTGCAAGTTTTATTATTGGCTTAATTCTGATCATTCTTGCAAACGGAGCAAAATATAAAGGTTAAAGAGAGGTCATTGGTCATTAGCCATTGGGTTTTCAAATACCTGATACCTGATACTAATTGTCCTGATTCTAATAATCTTGATACTTTTCTCAATACTCACTACTAAAATCTAATCATCTATGAAAAAGATAGTTGTTATCGGCAGTTCGAATGTGGATTTAATCATGAAAATGGACCATCTGCCGGAAAAAGGTGAAACAGTTACCAATGCCGAATTTTTTCAGGTATATGGCGGAAAGGGCGCCAACCAGGCGGTTGCAGCTGCGCGTGCCGGCGGAAATGTAGCTTTTGTTAGCTGTGTTGGCGAGGATGCTTACACCCCGCAAATGGTGCGGAATTACAATAATGATGGCATTGATACCCGTTTCGTTTTTCTCGAAAAAGGAGAGGTCAGCGGACATGCATTAATAATGATTGGACAAACAGGTGAAAATATTATTTCGGTTGCACCGGGTGCAAACTATTTGCTCACGCCTGATAAAATTGATGAAGCGCTGCCTGTGATCGAAAATGCTGCAATGATTGTAATGCAATATGAAATTCAGGAAGAAACCATTAAATACGTAATCGATATTGCCAATAAAAAAGGAATTCCGGTAATGTGGAATTGTGCACCTGCCCGTGCTTTCGATTTGTCGTATATTCCAAAAATCAACATTCTGGTTTTAAATGAAGTTGAAGCGGGTTTTCTGGCTGAAATGCAGGTTGAAAACGAAACCCATGCTGAAAAAGCTGCACAGAAACTGGTTGATAGTGGAGTTGAAAAAGTAATCATCACACTTGGTTCGAAAGGAGCTTTTGTTTTAACAAAAACCGAAAAAGTAAGTGTGCCTGCGTTTAAAGTGGAAGCCGTTGATACCACTGCTGCCGGAGATACTTTTTGCGGAGCATTTGCTGTTGCTTTGGTCGAAGGTAAATCGTTGAAGGATTCATTACAATTTGCCAGTGTTGCTGCTGCAATCAGCGTTACCCGAATGGGTGCTCAGCCTTCTGCACCGACACGTAAAGAAATTGATGAATTTTTGAAAAACCATTAATTGTGTTTTGCTTTATGATGTTGTTTGAAAATAACATAAAAACAATTCCATTGTTATTGTGATCAGTTTAAATCCTTAATTCTGGCTTTACTTATTATTTGTGGCACGATTTTTAGCATGAAAGCAGGATTCAGAATGGATTCAACTTTATAAATTAAACAATTAAAAAAAATCACCATGAAACAGATTTTGATTTTATCCATTTTTATTGCGGGTTCGTATTTAGCTAAAGCACAAATAAATGAGCACGACATCAAACCATACATCGAAGTGGTTGGCAATGCTGAATTGGAAATCGTTCCAAACGAGATTTACATCAGTTTTACCTTAAAGGAGCGGATGGATGGAAAGAATAAAATTACCATCGAATCTCAGGAAGCTGAAGTTAAAAAGCAATTACAGAAAGTCGGATTCGATTTGGATAAACTTAGCCTGGCAGATGCATCGTCGGGATTTGTTACCGTGAAACGCAAAAAGCAGGAGGTACTCGCTTCGAAAAACTATGTAATAAAAGTGGCAACAACAAAGGAAATTGCTTCTGTTTTTGAAGTGTTGGATGCAGTGGAGGCACTGAACGCTGATATAACAAGAGTAGCCCATTCCGAAATTGAAAAATATCGAAAAGAAGTGAAAATAATGGCTGTTAAAGCAGCAAAAGAAAAAGCCGGATACCTGCTCGAAGCGATAGATGAATCGGTTGGAAAACCATTAATGATTCAGGAACGGGAAACTTACGATGATATAATGCCAGTGGCTAATTACAGGATGAAAACAATGGCAGTAATGGCTGACAGTGAAATGGCTCCTGAAGAACTTCCTGAATTAAGTTTTCAGAAAATAAAACTGAAATATTCGGTTCTTGCGAGGTTTGAAATAAAATGATTTGAAATTGAATGAGTTGAAAATCTCGTACCACCGGTACGAGAAATTAGTTGGACAAAGCATATTGTTATTTTGAATAGTTACCAGCAATTATGACAACATTCTTCACAACAGCAATATTTATACTTATAGTTTCGGCATTAACTGCTCAGATAAATGACAAAACAATATTTGTCGGCAATGTTATTTCAGACACAACGACATTTAGAAGTAATGACTATCAGTCGGTATTGCCATCCATTTTTAAATCAGAAAATAAAATTGAAATACGTTTTATTGCATCGCCTTCATCTGAAAATATAAATGAATATTCAAATTATACAATTCTGACTTTTAATAAAAAGTGGAGTGTAAAATATTATTACTACAAACCTGACACAACCCGTTTGTTTCCAAAAGACATTCATGCAAAACATCATTACTACAAACCTGATACAACCCACTTGTTTTCAATAGACATTAATTCAGAAATTGACATTGACACTATTTTTTCCCGACTGGTTTCAAACAATATTTTCTCTTTGCCCGACCAAGCCAGTTTAAAGACAGGAAAGTATGAATACAATCCGGAGACAAATGAATTTACTGAATCGATAATGGTTGTTAAAGACGGAACAAGTTATTTTATTGAATTCAAAGTTGGCGACTTTTGCAGGCGATATGGATATGATAATCCAGATATTTATGCTGACTTTTATCCTCAATTAACTGAACTAAGGAACTTTGCAAACATTGTAGAAATATTTAAAGAGTTGACAAAAAACTTATAATCAGTCAAGTCAACAATAAGGCATATCAAAAATACCTGTTCAATTAAACCAAATTTGATTTAAATAATGATTCGAAAAATTATTGAAAGAAATTTAGAAGGAAAGAAAGTGCTGATTTTCTTCCTGCTGTCAATGGCAGTTTACCTGACGATGTTGCTGGTTACTATTCCACGTATAATGTCGATTTCGGGAGGAATGAAAATATTGGATATGATGCCAACAGGTTACGATGCGGAATATGTAAACGAATTGTTTCTGAAACTCGGCGAACACGGAAGACAAGCGTACCTTTATAGTCAGATTCCACTCGATTTGGTTTATCCTGCACTATACGGAATTGGGTTTTGTCTTGTGCTTGCCTGGTTTCTGAAAAGGATGGGAAAACTCGGGAGCAATCTGATTTATTTTTGTCTTTTAACCGTTGCTGCAGGCATTTTCGATTATGGTGAGAACTTTGGAATTATTGCGATGTTGCAGACCTGGCCTGAGATTCCGGTAAAGTTGGTGTCGGTCACAAACCTGTTTTCAATTCTGAAAAGTAGTTTAACTTCAGTTTATTTTATAGTTCTGATTGTTGTTATTATTACTTTTGGGGTCAAATCAATTTCGGGAAAAGAACAAATAAAATTAAAAATAGAAAAATGAGAATTGAATATGATATTAAACTGGGATTTAAAGATGTGATGTTCAGACCAAAACGTTCCACTCTGAAAAGCCGTTCGCAGGTAAATCTCGAACGAAAATTTAAAATGATGCATTCAGGAAAAGAGTGGTCTGGTATTCCGATAATGGCCGCAAACATGGACACAGTCGGAACTTTCGATATGGCTCTGGCATTGAACAATCTAAAGATCTTTACCGCCATTCACAAACATTATACAATCGATCAGTGGTCGGCTTTTTTAGCAACTGCTCCCGCAGGCATTGAAAATTATATTGCAGTCAGTACAGGTACCAGTCAGGCCGATTATGACAAGGCTGTCCAAATATTTAAACTTTTTCCTCATCTCAATTTTATTTGCATCGATGTGGCGAATGGTTACTCCGAGCATTTTGTGGCTTTTGTAAAAAAGATGCGCAAACATTTCACAGATAAAGTAATAATGGCCGGTAATGTTGTTACCGGCGAAATGGTTGAAGAACTGCTTCTTGCAGGTGCCGATATTATTAAAGTGGGTATTGGCCCGGGTTCGGTTTGTACCACCCGTGTGAAAACCGGGGTTGGATATCCGCAATTGTCGGCTATTATTGAATGTGCTGACGCAGCGCATGGAATAGGTGGCCAGATTATCAGTGATGGTGGCTGTACAACACCCGGCGATGTTGCCAAAGCCTTTGGCGCAGGAGCAGACTTTGTGATGCTGGGTGGAATGTTAGCCGGCCACGACGAAAGTGGGGGCGAAACAATTGAACGAAACGGGCAGCAATACAGGCAGTTTTATGGCATGAGTTCAACAACTGCCATGAAAAAACATGTTGGCGGAGTTGCCGATTATCGCGCAAGCGAAGGAAAAACAGTTGAAGTTCCCTACAGGGGAAGTGTTGAAAATACCGTTCAGGATATACTTGGTGGAATACGCAGTACCTGCACTTATGTTGGTGCTTCGCAACTGAAAGAATTGACCAAACGTACAACTTTTATCCGGGTAGCCGAACAGGAAAACCGCATTTACACTATTTAAATTTGTAATTATGATATCACCTGTTTTTCCGTGTTTGTGGTTCGATGGCAAGGCCAAAGAAGCTGCTGAACTTTACTGTTCGGTTTTTAAGAATTCGACTATTATTACCGAAACACCGCTTGTAGTTACTTTTGAAATCAATGGTAAAAAAATAATGGTTTTAAATGGCGGACCTATGTTTGCCATTAATCCATCAATTTCGCTTTATGTAAATTGCGATTCAGCCGACGAAGTCAAACGAATATGGAATTTGCTGGTTGATGGTGGTTCAGTGTATATGCCATTGGATACTTATCCCTGGAGTGAATGCTACGGCTGGCTGCGCGACAAGTTTGGAATGACCTGGCAGATTTTCTCGACCGGTGGTCACAACGGTGAATTCAATGTAGCTACATCAATGCTTTTTACCAACCAGCGGTTTGGTCAGGCGGAAGCTGCACTAAATCATTACCGTGTAATTTTCGAAAATTCGGCAACTGATGTGCTTATACATTATCCCGATGGTGACCCTAATTCAGGAAAAGTCATGTTCTCAGGGTTCAGACTGAATGAAGGATGCATGGTTGCTATGGATGGTCCTGGCAATCACGATTATACATTTAACGAAGCAGTGTCGCTGGTGGTGGAATGCGAAACCCAGCAGGAAATCGACTACTACTGGGAGAAACTCAGCGAAGGCGGCGAAGAAAGCATGTGTGGCTGGCTGAAGGACAAATTTGGCGTATCATGGCAGATTGTTCCCAAAATACTTGCCGAATTGATGACTGACCAGGAAAAAGCGCCTAAAGTAATTGCCGTCTTCAGTCAGATGCGAAAGTTTGAAATTGATAAATTAATTGTATGATGATTTGATTTAAAGGGTTTTTAGTGTAAGTCGGTTAATTTTTTTAATTCGTTTTCAAGCTCACCTACTGTTGGCATATTACCTTTTATATTTTCGGGCAATTCATTAAAGGTAAATTCGCTGATTCCCAATGGTTTTCTAATATCTCTGAGCGCATATTCAACTTCCAGTGCATCTTTCGACTTACACAGAATAATTCCAATGCTGGGTTGGTCTGCTTCCGTTTTCAGCAAGTCATCAATAGCCGATAGGTAATAAGTCATTTTGCCCGCAAATTCGGGTTCAAATTCACCCATTTTTAAATCAATTACCACGTAACAGTGCATACGCGTATGATAAAAGAGCAGGTCAATTTTACGTTCCTTATTTCCAATTTGCAGCGGGTATTGCCTGCCCACAAAGGCAAATCCTTTTCCTAACTCCAAAAGAAATTTGGTAATGTTATCGGTGAGGTGTTTTTCCAGTTCCAATTCCTGCACATCCTTTTCAAGGGTCAGAAAATCAAATTTATACGGGTCTTTGAGTGTTTCCCTTGCGAGGTCGCTTAGTGGCGTTGGCAGGGTCAATTCAAAATTATTTAGAGCTTTTCCCTGTCGTTTATACAGTTTACTTTCAATTTGAATTTGAAGCACATTTCGGCTCCAGTTGTTTTCTATGGTTTTATTTAAATAGAAAAATGCTTCATCAAAAGAAGCCGTTTTATTAATGATGAGTACATGATGACCCCATGGAACCTTTGATAGGATTGAATTTTTAGGTAAAAGTCCAACAAGCTGTTGGACAATTTCGGAGGAGCCTGACTGTCCAACAGCTTGTTGGATTAATTCTTGAGTTTTTAATTGTCCACTAGCCTGGTGGACAATTTGAGATTTGGCATAAAACAAATAAAACTGCCTCATGCTAAACAGGTTGGTTCTTGAAAAGCCATTTGTGTCAGGTAATTCGCGACGTAAATCTTTGGCAACCTGTTCAATGATTTTAGCGCCCCATCGGTTTTGCTCCTGTTTTTCAACAATCGATTTTCCAATTTCCCAATACAGGTCAATCAACTCTTCATTTACAGCAATTGCAGCTTTAACTTGAGCCGTCCGAATTCTTTCTTTTAATGATGTAATCCAGGATTTATATTCGTTATCTAAATTCATCTCATTATAATTGTTAATTTTTAAAGGTATTCGATGGAACTCGCTTAATAAAGATAAATCTGCGTGGCAAAATTTTGCCTTACTCGTTTCATAATTTCTATTCCTCTTCATCTTCTTTTCCACTGTATTTTGCCGGGTAAGGTTTTTTCCCTTTCATGGCAAACCAGATGATACGGTTAAATGTGGCATCGTCACCGGTATCGATTTTTTCAAATTGTGGTTCCATACTTTTTTTAGCGTAACGCAGAGCAGTGCCTTTTAACTGCGATAAATCAGGATTCATTTCATCCAGTGGAATTTCATTTGGAACAGAAATATACGGACTGTTGTCTGCTTTATTCGTAAAACAATCGAACATAGGCATAGCAGTTGCATCCATTATATTCATTGGCGGAAGACTAAGAATTTGTTCAATTGTCCGCACCATTGAAACCTGGTTGTAATTAGTATGATTGGTTTTATCAAACCTTGTGTATGGACTTGCAACCAACCCAACTGTTCGGTAAGCTGAAACATGATCCCATCCAGCCTGAGAATCATCTTCGGTGACAAAAATGGCTGTGTTATTCCAGAATCTGCTTTTCGAAATGGCTTCCAGAATCTGTCCCAATGCAAGGTCGTTGTCTGCAACCATCGACTGTGGAGTTGGCAATCCCGGTCTTGTTCCACCTGTGTGGTCATTTGGTAAAGCAATTATAATCAGTTCAGGCCATTGGTCACCTTCCAATTGCTCAAATTTCTTCAAATCTTTTATAAAAATATCGGCCCGAAGTACATCGGGAATTTTGTGCGAACCATAACATGGATATTCTTCGCTCAGGATGTTTCTGACAGGTTCAATTGTCGTAACGTTTTTAAATTCAAATTTTTCACCTTTCAAAAAACCGCTGTAAATCGATTCACGCGAAATGGCTTCATCAAATTCGGGGGAACATGCTTCACCATAAATACGAACACTTTTTCCATGGTTCATGGCATTGTCCCAGATAAATCCGGTGGGTGCATAAACCAACGCATCTTCCTGAACATGCGGATAGCTGCGATACCATGAGCGTACATTTTTTTCAATATAATCGGTAACAATTGCCATATCTGTCCACTGGTGGCCTTCGGCAGAGCTTTTCCCTGAAACATAAAAATTATCAAGTAACAGAAAATCATCACAAATTTTATGTGTGTTTGGGGTTATTTTCCTGCCAAAAACACACAATGAAGTATCGCCGTCGCCTGCGGCAACATCACCTAAAATCTGGTCGTAAGTGCGGTTTTCTTTAATTATATAAACCACATGTTTAAAAACAGAAGGTTCGCCAATACGGGCAGGAACGGGCACCGGGTCAATATTTTCGCGCGGCAACTGTTCAGCAAGCGCAATTCTGAATAACTGGTTGGTTTCCTCAACCCGTTTTGTGTAATTTTTAAGTTCGTTTTTATTCGGAACCGGAATTACCGAAACCGAAGCCATCTGTTTGTGACTGTTGTACGAAACCTGTCCCCCATCTTCTGCAGCAAACGGAATTCTGGCACCTTCAGCTTCAATATTGGGAATATACAAAACTTTGTCCCTGAAAACACAAACTGCACCGGGGTAAGTGCCGGTTGGAATAAAACCCGCAACATTGCTTTTTTCTTCATTCTGATTTGATGACGAAAGTTTCCCAAGATTAACAATTGCAATGGCATTATCCATTCCGTTGGCAACATACAATGTTTTTCCATCGTCCGAAATCGCTAGTCCGTTGGGAGAATCACCCCAATACTTATTTTTTTCTTCACCAAGTCTCACAGAAATATTTTCGCACACTGCGTCGGTTTTGGTTTCAATTACAGAAACTGCATCGCTGTTGGCGTTTGCCACAAAAATGTAATTTTCATCAGGACTCGAAATAATGTCGTTTGGATGTAATCCAACTCTAATTTCTTTCAAAAGTTTACCGTCAGAAGGATTGAAAACAGAAACAGTTCCTTCGCGGGTAGCGCCGGTTTTAGGATCAACTTTGGCATTTCCCCAAGGAACACCAGCCACATTTTTGTCGCCGTCTTTAGGTAATGAACCTGCCCAGTTGGTAATATAAATTTTACCGCCTGCCACTGAAATACCAAATGGCGCAACTCCGGTTGGAACTTTCCAGATTATTTCACCGGTAACTCCATTTCTTTTTACCAGTTGGTTGTGCCCGTTTAAAACCACATAAAACATTGGTGTGCCGGCTTCTTCAATTATTGCAATCTCATTTGGCAATGCAGTTGTTGCCGGTTTTTCAGCATCAAAACCAAATGTATCCAAAACCTTGATTTTACTTCCATCCCATTCAGCCTTAATCACATACGACTTTCCTGCCTTTCCTGATGCGCTCCACCAGATTTCATTGTTTTTATCTGTTTTTTGCCATTTTATGCCAGTGAATGTGTTCATCGCATTTTCACCAGGCAACAAATTTTGCAGGGTAGTGCGGTTAACTATCTTATTCGTTTCAGTAGAAATAATTACAATGGAATAACGCCCTTCCACAGCAACCCATTTTTCATCGGGAGAAAGAGCACAGTCGAGCGCATGATTTTCGAGTTCCTTGTCGCCAAAATAAATTTGTTCACCTGCCGGATCAATCCAGCGGTTATATGGCATCATTAACGGTAGCTGACTGTCGGTAAGTGTTTTATTTTCATACGAAGTACGATGTTTTGATTGCTCGCGCCGGTTTTTTCTGTTTTGAGCCTGACTTGTTATAGCAGTTTGAAGGAGAAGTATAAGGACTAACAAACGAATTAAATTTTTCATTTTGTTGAATTTAGTTATGCTTTTTCAATCCTCAAATTACAATTTATTGAAGAAATAAATGGAGTATTTGGAATGAAAATTTTAAAAGTTTTATTCCAGACTTTCAAACTGCATTTATGAAAACACAAAAAAGGGACAAATTTCACAAAACAAAAAACGGGATAACGAATGAATTTAACTCATCTTTATTTGTTGTAAATCAACTTTTTCGTTTTGTAATTGCTTTCCGATTTCATGGTAATCAGATACATTCCTGCATTTAAATTTAAACTACCCAGCGAAATGTATTTACTGTGTTCTCCGGCAGGCAATTGTTCGTTTACCAATATTTGCAACAATCTGCCATTTAAATCGAACAAACTGATTTCTGTTTTTTCGTTACTGTTGACAGTAAAATCGATGTTTAAACCAGATGAAGCAGGATTTGGATAAATTGAAAAATCGACATTGGCAAAATGCAGTTCTGTTGCAGCGGTTACCGAACCCGAATCGTCGGCGTTGGGCGAACCATTTTCAAATTTAGAGATGGTCCAGTAATCAACTGAATTGGGATCTCCGGTTGGATTTGTTTGTTTGGCAACAAGAGAATAACCGTCGCCATCGGCTTCAACAGGCCAGGGAATTGAATCGGAATAAGTAAAAGAGATAACATTCTGTTTCGATACAGTTTGCATAGTTATGGTTTCGCCGCCATTCGAAAGACTTCCGGTATATTGAAAATCGGGCTGGAATTTATAAAAATTGGCGAATTCGACCTGGTTTGAAGCAAGCACAAAAAAAGCTCCGGGTGCAATTGTGCTTCCTGCCGGGAATGTAAACTGAATTCCATCGTTAAAAGCCATTCCCGATAAATCCAATGTTGCCGTACCAATATTTTTCAATTCAATGAATTCAAGTTCTTTATCGTCAACCAGTCCCTGGTTTTTTGGGTGGTAATGTAATTCAGTAACTTTCAGGTTCGAAAACAATCCTGAATCTTCGAAGATAATTTCGTGCAATGCACTCCAGGTTGTGGTGTATTTTGTACGGGCTTTTACATGAGTTCCGGGTTTTACAACAATTGTTTTTGAAGCTCCGCCATTTGTTGCTGTTCCCGAAATGGCGCCTCCAACCAAACGAGGATCGGTGCCATCTGTAGTGTAAATTACCGATCCGCTGCCGTTTGGATTTTCGATAGTTAGTGTATAGTCCTCTGAAATAATGATTTTACTATCGGTAATTATTGTTCCGTTTTTTTTAAAAACTGCGGGTTTGTATGAAATGTAAAGATTTTCGGCTAAAAGTTGCTGTAATACGATATCTGTCCTGAACGGCATATAATCGTTGATAACCCTGTTTACTGCTTTAATCCAGTGATCATCTTTGGTTTTTACAAAAGAATTTTGACTGTCGCCCCATCTGGCCGATTCAGCAATTATGGCCAGATTTAGTTTATCTGCTGTTTTTTTGAATCTGACGATACATGAATCGGGGGTAAAAGCTCCGGTATTAAAAAAATGCCGGTAAACCCTGTCGGCAAATCTGATTCTGTATTCCTGATTTTCGGTGAGTTTAAAATGCAACCATTGCGGGTGAAATTTTCCAAAGTAATTTACTTCCATCCTTCCATTGGGAATTGTGCCGATATTTACCCGGTTTTCATCCAACCCGATTCCTGGGCTTACTGCATCAGTTAGCAAAGTATGTTCAGCATCATGAGCATAAAACTTAAATCCATCGCGTTTTTTCTCCCTGTTATCAATGGCATAAAAGTTATTTGGATTATAATTCTGTGAAAATTTGCTAACCGGAGCATCAAAATTTCCAGCGTAAAAGATTGTCAGCATATAATCAATCAGGTTGTCAACATCAACCCAAACATTCAAAGAAGAATCAACTGCACCGGTTGAATTAAGTCCAAGCAGTTTAAAATAATTTGTGTTCGACGAAAATCCCTCCAGGCACATGTTCCAGATTGCTTCCCATGAATTTGTATTTCCATTGGTTGCTTCAATTTCATACAGGTTAAAGTTATCACCTATATCAACTTTTATTACGTCATATTCATCTTTGTCTCCTCCAAAATACGACTCTGCAAAACTGGCTTCAGCCCTTTCCTGAGTTTGATAAACCCCCCAGTAAAGTCCGTTCAGGTACAAATGGTAATAGCGGCTTCGGGTATATGGTTGGTACATGTCTCTCTGGCAATCGCGTGAAAAAACGTCACGGTTCATTGTGTTGTGAATTGCCTGATCGCCTGCGTTGGCCCACGAATAATTCTGTGCTGTTCTTAAGTCAACTTTATCGAATTCGTTAACACCCTCATTGCCAAATAACGGAAAATCCAATTTTCCCTCGCCATAATCAGATCTGAAAAACAGCCGGAAGGCATGTTTAGGATATCCGTCGTGTCTGCTCCATCCACCCCTGATTCGAATACCCGCATCGATGTTAAATCCCGGGCTGCCATCGGGGTTAACTAGTTCAATATTTGCAGGTCGTTCCCATTCAGAACCATGATTTTCAGCATTTACATAAATTCCATTTTGCGAATTGAAAAGATTTGCCGGATCTGTAGAAACAGAAATAGTGGGAATATCCAGCAACGAACTTTCCATCAGATTTTTATAACGTGCATCATTATACACTTTTGCATCCATGGGCAGATCGATGGATTGACCATTTACACTCGATGTGGGCCAGAATCCACCTGGATGCGCCTGTGATTTAACCGTTCCTAAAAAAATGTAGTTACGCGTTGTGGGTTTCCCCGGTGCCAAACCATCTTCAATTTGCGAAGCACGTATAATCACTCCTCCTGTTTTCCCCCTTCCGCCAGTGGTGCTGTTTGGATCAATCTGCACATACGCGGGCGATGATCCGGTTGAAATAGTTGAAGAAGTTCTTGGGTCGCTGCCATCCAGTGTGTACATTATTGTTTTGTTGGGAGCCGAACCACTTAAAGTTACCCAGAACGGATTGTTGTAAAAACCACTTTTAACGTCGATGGAAACAACAGCATCGGTTTCGGGTAATTTTTTTATCCCCTCCACTTTTAAGCTCAAGTAAAAATCGGTGCTGGTTTTTGAGAAATTAAAACCCTGAACAGCGATTACATTTGTGCCATTAACCAAAAAATTTTCATCCTTATCAAGGGTAAGATTTACCCATTCGCCAAATTCGTGACTGTTAATTGCCCCCGAATTGTAAGCATAATCGACTGGAGCATTGTTTTTCCATACTTCATTTCCATTTATCCAAAGCACAAATCCATCATCGTAATCAGCGGTTAATTTAAGTTGATCCACGTCATCGATGCTGTTAATTACAAATTCTTTTCTGATATATACAGTAGTATAATTGTTTTGCATATCGGTAAGTTCCGTGCCTCCGCTGCCATCGCCGTATCTGAAAGGAGAATTTCCTTTTGCCCATGAAGTAGCGTTAAATCCGGTTCCTTTCCATAAAGTATTTGGTGTTGATGGTTCTTTCGTTCCCTTAAAATACGACCATTGAGAATTCCAGTCGATGATTACCTGCGCCGATACATTTATACTGAAAAGCACAATCAGAAACAGAATTGAACTTATTATGTTTTTAATCATTTTAGGTTTGTATGAGCTCAGATAGTTATTAATTATCTGAAATTTGTTTTATTCTGAATATCTTTAATTGCCCCGCAAATCTACAAACAAAATTTTTATTGTTTTGAAATCATCCCCGAAACTGAATTATTCCCCTGAACAACTTTTACCAGATACAAACCATCTTTCATATCTTCAATACTTATGGAATGCATATTTCCGAAAAATGTTTCGGTTTTAACCAACTGCCCGGTTATTGAAAATATTGAAACCGAACAGATTTCCTGACTGATAAAGGAAGTTTCAATGTTTATAAAGTTCCGGGCAGGTACCGGATATATTTTTATTTCTTCTTTAATTTGATTTGATAATGCACTTGTAATATTTTGGCTATCAGATAAAATCATCAATCCAAAGTGATCGGCATTTTTATACATATCGTTTGCAGTTGCCTGTGTCATAACCATCGAACCAATAAAATTCTCGCGGGCAGTTGTTTCATCGTTATCGCAATAGGCGATTGTAAAACCCATTTTTTTCCCTTTTTCCAGTTTTACCCGGCTGGCCTCGGGATTGCTGATATTGAAGTTGGCGTTATAATTTTTAAAGGCAAATTCCCATAAATAGGTGTTGGAGCCAATGGTGTCCATGTCAACTTTGAGGTTGTTTTTATAATTCACACCTCCGCCCGACGAATTTAAATCTACGGCATCATAAGTTAAACTTACATGGTAGGCAAAAGCATTACAATTTAACTCATGATTTCCTTTTGAACGGTTTTCGTCGATAAAAACTTCAAGACAGTCGTCGTCCCACCAATTCTGAAGTGGGTTGGAGTGGTCGTCAGAAAGAGAATCATCAACCACTTCTACCAAAACATACAGATATAATTCGTCCCACGCAACCTTAAACCGACCTGCAAAATCACCTTCCTTCATTTTTGCGGCCCAAGGAATCCAAACCTGATCGATTGCATGCCATTCTGCATTTGCCCAACACTCTTCTGTGGCTTGTCCGTCAATGGTTACAGGTGTTTTAGCCTGATAGCAAAAAATGGTATCCTTTTGTGTTTGCCCAAAAACAGAACCTGACAGTAAAATCGTTATTGAAATAGTTAATATAAATCGAAGCATAATGTATTTTATTTATTTTGAATAATTTACCCATTTTCCACCTGTAAAATGCGACAATCCTTCATCAGTGGCAATCCAGATGGTCCTGTCGATGTCGAGAGCTAAAAATTTGATGTTATTACTTATTATATCATGGGTTTCAACCGAATAATTTGTCCATTTTGAATTGTTGAAACTACTCAAACCCTGCTTTGTTCCAAACCACCAGATACTCGATTTGTCTTTTAAAACCGCGGTTACAGTATCGTTTATTAATCCGTCTGTTTTTGTGTAAGTTTCCCAGTCCCATTTTGTAAACTCACTGAAATGCATTGCCACACCTGCATCGGTGCCATAAACCTGGGTAATACTGTCGATATAAACTGTGTTGATATTATTCGATTCGAGTTTTGTCCAGTCGGTATCGAAAACGGTTGCCCCGCTAATTCCATCAACATCCATTTTGATTCGTTCAACACCTCCGCCTTTTGTTGTAATGTACGTAAATCCGTTAACTGCCGAAGCAATGTCGGTAATTTCAAAATTTTTATAGAGATCATTCTGCCCGGTTGACTCAAACCATTTATTATTATTGAGAATTGACAAACCTTTATGAATTGCAAAAATGCCCCTGTTTTCGAAATCAAAATCGAGCTGGGTTACAATATTATTTTTTAATCCGCTGTTTGTGCTTGTTAACTGGTGCTGTGTTGTAAAATTTAAAACGCCCGCATCCGAAGCAAGCCATAACTCGTTTACAGGTTGCTTTTTAGAGTAGGTTATGTCGTTAGGAAAGCTAAGTTGAACATTGCCTGTAACTGCTTCATATTTGGCGGTTTTCTCATTAAATAAATACAGGCCTTTACGGGTTGCCAAAAACTTTTCGCCTTTATCGCTTATCAAAAATCCTTTTACAGGATTGTATGGTGTTTCTTCAAATTCAATTGGGGTATCTGATATGCATGAATTTAATGAGCAGATTATGAGAATAGCAAAACCAACCGGGTTTATAAATTTTTTATAAGTCATTTTTATCGATTCGAATTTTCAGATTATCTTTTCAGAATTACTTTCCCGCTAAAACCGCTGTGATTCTTGTTGTCATGGATTTTATACAAATACATTCCTTCGGGCAAGGAATGATTGTCAGAACCAGTTCCATTCCAAACGATTTCTGCTGAATCATCAAAACTGAAAGATTTGATTAACTGGCCGTTTGCATTAAATATCTCAAGTTTTGAATTGCCGGAGACTTCTGCAGGTTTTTTAAATCGGGTAAAGTTTGAAAACGGATTGGGATAAGCAATATTTATATTCTGAACTTTAATTGTTGAAGTACCTGTAACACCCGGAATAACATATTTCATTTCAATTCCATTTCCTGTTCCCAGGTTTCGCGAGTATTGTCTGTCGGTGGCGTTGTTCCAGTGTTCAAAAACACCGAGACTACCAATTGGAGTTCCATTTCCCTCCGGATCGTATGTAATTCCGGCGGGCCAGAAATCCTTACTCGCACATTGCGAAAGATAATCGGCAATTTCAGCTTTAAACTGAATGGGATAGTTCTTTTTTGTTTCATCTTCCACATATTCCTGAAAAAGCACATCGTAACAAACCGATTCAAGTGCAACAGGATCTTGTCCAACAAAAATTGAGTTTGGATAATCATCGTTGAAAGGCGCCGATTTGAATTTTTTTATCCATCCTTCCCAGCTTTCGCCACCCCATAAACCATCAATAATATAAATCAGTCCCTTTCCTCCGGTATATCTGTGTCCCATATAATCGACAGTGTGTCTGTATTTCCCGCTTCCGCGGCTGTTGGCAGGCAAACTGTAATGCATGTTGATCGCGTACTGGCCTTCCGGATCATCGCCTTTTTTAAGAAATGAGCCCTGGTGATTTTTGGCAATTAAAGTGATTCCACCCTCGTTATGTGTTTTTAAACAGGGCATATTTATAATATAAGTTGCGCTTAAATATTGTTGAGGTAAAGTCGATTTGAGTTTTTTATCGCTGAATACCAAAACTTCGTTGGCAGATGGCACTGTTTTGTAAATACCGTTGGCACCCCTTCCATCAACATATCTTACATTAGGGAATTTACTCATCACCATTTCGCGGTATTCCTGCCTGAATTCGCGGTAAGGATCGCCCATAAAAATGTCAGTTTGAGCAACTCCGGCGTTAGTTATCAATTCGTATAAAATGGCATTTAACAATTGGGGAGTGGCATCCATCCGCAAAGGTCTTTCCGAGTTGCTGCTGCTTTGGTTGGTCAGGTTGATTTTGAAAGCAATTTTTTCTCCCGATTTGTAACCTGCATTTCCGCGACCATGAGCACTGTTGTACGCTTTAAAAATGGCATCCCAGGCAGCTTTAATGTCTTCTGTTCCGGCATATTTTTTAATCGAAGTTGAAAGCATTTCCTTTACAACTTCTTCATCAACATTAATATCGTCATACCAAAAATCGTTACTACCTTTCGTTGGAACATAGTATTCATTCGTGGCATTTTCATCATGCACCCACACAACCCTGCCCGGAAACAATCCTTTTGCTTCCCCTACCGGCTGATTTGAAGGAATGGGGAAAGTGTTGTCAACCGGATTAAGCACATTGGCAATTGCTTCTTTATTGTCGTTTACTAAAATTACAACAAACGAAATTACTGCCAGAATCAGGAATAACGAACCAATCAGATACCGGGATGACGAAAAGGATTGTTTAAACTTTTTAAACGAAAAAACCGAAGCACTAATTGCCAGTAAATAAATTACAAACGACGACATTAGCGGGGCTGCAGCCTGCATACAGGGGTAAGTGGCACGACTGGGTTTCGGAATCACACGGATTAAAAACCACAGTGTGGCTGATATTCCGATAATTAAAAGATAGATTTTCGAGGTTTTAAAATTATTGTAAAATTTCAGTTTCATGGCTATCAGTTATTGGTTTAGGCCGTAATATTAATCATATTTAGCCTTATTTGAAACTTCTTTGTGTTAACTTTTTGGACGGATAATAATTAACAGTAAACTATTTACACGTCAAAAATAAAATTGAAAGGCAAAACAAGACAGAACAAGATTCCTGATTAATGCAATTGCACTGCCGGTTTCACACTGTTTTCCTTCTGCAAATGTCTTCTCATATAAACAGTATCAACCGAAGCGTCAATTTTTGCAGGAACCGCTTCTTCCAGAATTTTGTCGCGAATTTCGAGATGCGAAAAAGGAACTTCGCCCTTAATTAATTCAGGTATGTTATAATTTTTGATGAAAGTACTGTAAAATTCAGGATTTTTCTGGGGCAGAACAAAGGGTTTTGTTGCCTTTCCATTTTCATCGAGAAACGAGAAAAACGGTCGGGTAAAAAGTCCGTCAAGTCGTTTGCTGCTAAAAACAAACCAGTTTCCTGAGCTCGAAAAGCAATGGTAACTGTCTGTTTCGGCGCTGTTGATTTCCATTTTGTGAAATTCACCGGTTTGCAAGTTTAAAAGGTTCAAGTCGGTTTGCGGGTGGTGAATGGTAAAATAACCATTGTCGCTGGTACAAAACATCAGAAATTTTCCGTTCGGCGAAATTTTTGGGAAACTGATGCTTTTACCGATTGCTGTGCTCGAAAGAACAGTATCAATCTGCCCCCATTCATTTGTGTTTACATCGAATCCGATACGCAATAAATCATATTTTAACTGAATCCGATCGTCAGGCTGGTTGCCCGGAGCAGAGCTGATAAAATAGATAAACTTACCATCCGGCGACCAGATTGGCAGGTTTTCGCGGCTCGAAGTAGAGACTTTTGGTGAGGTACATACTGTATTCGTTTCCACGTCATAAACAATCAAATCCGAATATTCATCAACTACTTCAATTCTCACTTCTCCCGAACAAAAGAGCTGGCCAATGTTGTTAACCGAATAGGCAATGTGTTTTCCGGCAGGATGCCAGTTGGGATAAGCTCCACCGTTTAAGGTATATGGCGTTTTTGTATTCACTTTGGTTAATTTGCCATCGTGAGAAATGATGGTTCCCCCGTGAATGGCACGAATATGAATCATCATATTTTTCGGGTCGTTATTGGCAAACGAATGGCAATTAATACAGCCAAACTCAATTGACTTGTTTTCAAGAATTGGTTTCTCGTCAAAATTCTCCAGGTTGCGCTGGTAAATTCCCAGGTTGTTCCAGAGAACATATCCTGTATTGATTAGCCTGTAAGCCAAATGACTGTCAATCTTTTCGGTTGAAATTTCGTTCTCAATGGATTGAAATTTTTGCCAACTACCGTTTTTAGGTTTTACAAAAACATCAATATATAATTTAGAGCCTGCTCCTTTTTCCATCAGTTTGTGCCATTTGGCAATATCTATTTCAATATTCGGATTACTGTTTCTAACAACAACAGAATTTTCCTTACTGGTATAAATTCTGGCTTCAAATTCGTTGCCGGGTTCATTAATTCTGAAATTTAACGGGGCGATATTTGGTGGAATCGTAATTCCTGTGTAATCAGGAAAAATAGATGGAATTCGCGGTACATCAGTGAAATTTTCTATTCCCGAATGACATGCAAACAAAGCCAGCAGGGTTAATACGGATAATATTTTAAATGTTCGTTTCATTACCGGATAATTGATTTTTTGTTAAAAGCGTTTGTAACGTTCGGATTCAGATACAACATGTAATACCAGTAGGTATTTTCAAAATCTCTTCTCATGGTATTCTGTGCAGCATCTTTATTATTATTGAATTGAAGCATGGCATCGTTAAAAGCTTTAAATCTATCCATTGTTGCCTTCGAAATTGTTTCCTCATCAACAAAAGGAGGCATTGATTTGATTTTCAGAATATAAACCGAAAGTGCCTCTGCCCATGAGTTGGGCAGGGTTTTAATTTTGTAGTACCGGTAATTTTGTACATACCTGACAAAATTGGGGAAATTTGAATCGAGCAGACAAAGCGTTAACAGATAGTCGTATGCCATTCGATTATCGTGGTTTGTCTCGATTAAAAGCATCATATTTTCAACCGGATTGCTGTTTATCGCTTTTTTTACCGGTGTGAAAAGTCGTTTTTCGGCAATAACTTTATCGTTTGCAGCTAGTGTTGTATCCGATACATATGCTTCATATTTCTCAACCCAGTCATGGTAAAGCATGTTTTGGTCAAGTACTTTTAAAAATTTATCTGCCAAATCATATCTTCTGTTTACCAGGTTAATTATAACCAGCCGCTTCAGAACCCGCGGGCTGTTTGGCCAAAGTGTTTGGGCTTCAAAAGCCCAATGTGCTGACTCGCTCATAAAACCCAGGTCGAAATACAGATCGCTGGTTGGCATTGTAAAACTTCCGTTCATGTTCGATGTATCAAAAAATACTCCTTTTGAACCCAATAATTGGGGATAATTAAACAGTTGATCAGGAAGTTGGCCCAAATGAGCATAAGCACGGACAATTTGATAGTTGACCCTAAAATCATAAACATTTATGGTTTCAGCAACTTTTAAGATTTCGCTCCACTCATCGGTTTCGGCATAATAATCGATATAATGCAATTTTTTACTGAAAGAATCGAAAGATTTTAAAAACATGAAATAACCAAGCGCAATGCAAAAAACTACCTGAACTGATAGAATAAAAGGAGTACTGTTTAAAATGCCGGTCTTAACATCCTTTTTACCTTTCACTGGTTTTGCGACAGGCTTACTTTCGGGAATCAATTTTATAATGAAAGCAGCCATCAATAAAATGGGTAAAATCAGATAATAGGCATACAACTGATAGAAAGTGGTGTAAGCCAGCATTTCAGGATGTTTTACTTCGACAAGGCGGTAAAGGTTCAATAAGTTGGCAGGAAAAACAAGTTTATACGAAATCCATGGAATTGTAACAGCAAAAACAAGAAATATTGGTGATGCAATCAACCACACTTTTTTCGAATTTGTATGAATTACGATTAAAGCAGATGAAACTGCAAATACTATTAACGCCGTTCCGCTGGCAATATAAAACAGGAGTAATGCAAGTACTGGCCAGATGTAAAATATTTTACGTGGGAATTTTTTATTGATGACACTAATAATCCATATGAACAGAAAAACAAACAACAGCCTGATACTTGCATGATAAGGATAGTGATAATCGCAAAGCACCATTACACCGATAAGGAGAACAACAGTGAAGATTGCAAAACTCCATTTCGTTTTACCAACGAGCCGGCTTATAATATTCAATGTTAGCAAACCCTGTATTGATGCAATTGCAACAATCAGAAAACTACCTGTTTTATTAAAAAGGAAAAACAGGGAAATGAAATCGGCCAGATAATTCGAAATTCCTCCCGGATTGTCAAGGTTACTTTTAAAAAACTCGAAACTGGTGCTGAACCCAATCTGCTGGGTGTAATACAATAAAAACGGTTCAATTTTATAAGCAGTTAACCACCAGGCTGCAAAAACAGCAAGTAAAATCAGTAAATGATTCAGGTTAAAGTTTTTGGTTTTCATAACAAAACGTTCTTATATAGACACGAAATGGTTCAGATAGCATTCAAAGCAAACAAAAATTATTCGAATTCGCAAACGTAAATAATTTGAGTTTATGTAATTTAAATATAGGTTTAAAATGTTGAAAATAAGAATGTTGTTTATTGGTAGTGATTTTTTGCTGAAATAGCAATCCGAATAATATATGGTTTGCATTTTCTAATTATTCTGCGGGCATAGGTTCTTAATAAAATCGAATCAAATTTTTGCAGTTCGAAACAGAATTCTTAGATTTCGACACTTATTTATAATCAGTAAAAATGAATAAACCGAAGGTTGTAAAAAATTATAAAGCGCCAAAGCAGAATTTAGTTTTTAAGTTGATTACGATTTTCATACCCATTTTTATTCTTGTTGCTTTCGAAGGTATTTTGAGATTAATAAGTTATGGCGACAACCTGAACTTATTTGTTCAGAATCCGGTAAAGGGATACGAAAATTACATGATTGTTAATCCTGTAATCGGGAAAAAATATTTTCAAAAATTTGAATACACAGCTCCTGCAAACGATATATTCTTAAAAGATAAACCCGAAAACACGTTCCGGATTTTTGTAATGGGAAGTTCAACGGTTTTTGGTTTTCCATACGAACGGAATCTGATGTTTTCGCGAATTATGCACAAACGTCTGGAAGATGCTTATCCGGACAGGAAAATTGAAGTGGTAAACACTGCAATTACAGCTATTAACAGTTTTACGCTGCTCGATTTTACCGATCAGATTTTAGAATACAAGCCCGATGCAATTCTAATTTATGCCGGGCACAACGAGTTTTACGGAGCATTTGGAATAGGTTCGAACGAAACCATGAGCCGCAACCGGGGATTAACACGGCTGCACATTGCACTTATGGATTTGAAAATTTACCAGATGATTAGAAATATTATTTCAGGTGTTTCGCAAAAAATCGGTAGCAGTAAAAAAGATGAAGTGCATGGTACATTAATGAAACGAATGGTTGCCGACAAAGATATTTTACTCAACAGCGATGAATACAATATTGCCATGGAACGATACAAACAGAACATGAGCGATATTCTGAAAATGGCAGCTAAGAAAAACGTGCCTGTTTTTCTCAGCGAACTGGTTTGCAATATCAACGGAATGCAACCGTTTAATTCAATCCCTGCCGATAACCTGGAAGGCGCCGCCGATGTGTACAAAAAAGCGCAGTTGGCAGAGCAAAACGGCGATTTCGATACAGCACTTGAGTTGTATTATAAGGCAAAAGACCTCGATTGTATCAGGTTCAGGGCAAGCGAAGACGTTAACCTGATTGTGAATGAACTTGCAGTAGAATATAAAATTCATAAAATTCCGATGTTGTCATTTTTTCAAAGTCACACACCAAACAAACTGATTGGCAATAATTTAATGACAGAACATGTGCACCCAAACATCGAAGGAAACTTTTTAATGGCAGACGCCTGTTTTGCTGAAATTGTAAAATCGGGAGTTGTCGGTAAACAAGGCGAGAATCTATTAATAACAGCGGATTATTACAAGAAAAACTGGGGTTACACGGCGCTCGATTCTTTGCTTGGTCACCACCGGATTCAGCTTCTAAAAGGATTCTGGCCTTTTGTACAGGACGAAAGCAACGGAGCAGCATATAAAACACAATACCGTCCAAAATCGTACCTCGATTCGCTTGCATTCACTGTTATGAAAAACCCTGATTTGTCGCTTGATGAGGCCCGGCTTGATTTGGCAAAGAGATATGAAAAAGCCGGAATGATAGTAAATGCTTACCGCGAATATGAAGCTTTGGTTAGAACAAATCCTTATCTGGCAGTGAATTACAGGGATGCGGCTAACTGTTTGTTGCAACTTGCTGATTTACCTCTGGCTCTGAAATATTTTCAGAAATCGCTTGAATACGAAGATTCTTTTTTTGCGAATTACAGAATTGGCGAGATTTTACTGATGAAAGGAGATTACAGCAATGCAATTCAGAGTTTTGAGAAATCGTTTTCACTGGCTCCCGATGACAGGAAAGTAAATGTTTTGGCGAAATCGTATGTAGCTTTTGTTTATGCAAATAAAACTGAGCAGGCAAAGGCAGTTGCAATTGAACTTGGAAGAGTAAATGCAAAACAGTATTTAAATGTTCCCCCAAAAACGTATGTTTTCGGCAAGTATGTTCCTTTTCAAACCAGGGATCTGGTAAATGCAGCCAAATTGTTGGTCGAAGAAAACAAAATCGATGAGGCTTTGGCAATTCTTGAATCTTCGTTACAGATTTATGATTCGCACATAGCCAACAGAATGATCGGTGAAATATATTCAAAGCAGCAAAACTTCGGGAAAGCAATAATCAGTTTTAATAAGGTGTACGGCCAGTTTAAGTTCGATCCTGATTTCTTGCAACAAATGGCAAATAATTACCTGGCACTTGGCGAAAAAGAAAAAGCTGCAGCTTGTTTAACTGAATTAAAACAGATAGCACCAGATTATGCAAACATGCAGTTGCTGAACAAAGCAAATTCACAATAAAAAATTGAATATCCAGAAGTAAGCCTGTATAACTAGAAAATTGAGATAGTATATTGAAAATGAATAGTTTAGTTTTATTCACTCACCCTGATTCGTCTACCGACGAATCGGCCCTCTCTACGCGTAGAGAGGGAGAAGAGGGTGAGTCAAATTAATAACAAATCATTAATGGAATTAAAACTGATAAGCACAATAAAAACCTGAATAAATTGAAGATATTAGGGATTTCAGCATTTTATCACGATTCGGCAGCTGCATTAATTGTTGACGGGAAAATAGTTGCTGCAGCCCAGGAAGAAAGGTTTACAAGGATAAAACAGGATTCTTCATTTCCGGTAAATGCAGTAAAATACTGTTTACATTCCGAAGCAATAAATATCGCTGAACTCGATGCCATCGTTTTTTACGACAAACCCCTGCTGAAATTCGAAAGGTTACTCGAAACATATTATGGTTTTGCACCCAAAGGCGTTGCTTCGTTTGTAACAGCCATTCCGGTTTGGATAAAAGAGAAATTGTTTCTTAAGAAAATCATTCACGATGAACTTGGAAAAATAGATGGATATCAA
The DNA here is from genome assembly GCA_041737765.1 of Draconibacterium sp. Classification (GTDB taxonomy): domain Bacteria; phylum Bacteroidota; class Bacteroidia; order Bacteroidales; family Prolixibacteraceae; genus Draconibacterium. The sequence continues at coordinate 81,103 of JBGSRA010000114.1, forward strand.
AAGAAGAAAGTAAAGCTTTATTTTCCCGAACATCATTTGTCGCATGCGGCTAGCGCCTTTTATCCATCACCTTTTGAAGAGGCAGCTATTTTAACCATCGATGGAGTGGGAGAGTGGGCAACTGCTTCAATAAGTTACGGAAAAGGCAACTCAATATCCAACATAAAAGAGTTACATTTTCCACATTCAGTCGGACTTTTATATTCGGCTTTTACTTATTATCTCGGATTTCGGGTGAATTCGGGCGAGTACAAACTTATGGGTTTGGCGCCATATGGAATTCCTGAAAGTCAGGAAGTTAAAAGGTTTACTCAAATCATAAAAGACAAACTGGTTGAGATAAAGGAGGATGGTTCGGTTTGGCTCAATCAGCAATATTTTTCCTATTCCACAGGTTTGCGAATGGTGAAAGACAGCCGGTGGGAAAAGCTTTTTGGTTTTAAACGTCGCGATTTTGAAGGAAAAATTGAACAGCATCATTCCAATCTGGCGTTTGCCATTCAGCAGGTAACCGAAGAAATTCTTTTAAAAATGGCTGCTGAAGCCAAAAAAATAACCGGATCAAAAAATGTGTGTCTGGCAGGTGGAGTAGCTTTAAATTGTGTCGGAAATGGCAAATTGCTGAAATCAGGACTTTTTGACGAAATCTTTGTCCAGCCCGCAGCCGGAGATGCAGGAGGAGCAATAGGTGCCGCGCTTTCCGCCTATTACCTGGTTTATAAAAATGAACGTAAAATTGAATTTCCCGATGCAATGAATGGCTCTTTTCTTGGGCCTGATTTTACATCGGTAGAGATTGAACATACCGCAAAAACCTTTAAAGCAAAATACACGAAATTTGAGGATTTTGAAGAGTTATCAGCCCAAACTGCAAAAATTATTGCAGATGGAAATGTAGTTGGCTGGTTTCAGGGAAGAATGGAATTTGGGCCTCGTGCTCTGGGTAACCGCAGTATTTTAGGCGATGCCCGAAACGCAGAAATGCAGCTTAAATTAAACCTGAAAATCAAATACCGTGAGAGTTTCAGACCTTTTGCACCCTCGGTTTTGGCAGAAGATTGCAAAGAATATTTTGATTTGGAAAAACCTTCGCCTTACATGCTTTTGGTTGCCGATGTTCAGTCAAATCACCTGAATAAATTATCGGAAAATTATTACGAAATGCCACTGATGGAAAGGCTGTATTTTAAACGTTCTGATATTCCTTCGGTAACACATATCGATAATTCGGCTCGTGTACAAACGGTTCATCATAAAACCAATCCACGATATTTTAGATTAATCAATCAGTTTAAAAAGCTTACCGGATACGGAGTAATAGTAAATACAAGTTTTAATGTACGTGGCGAACCGATTGTTTGTACTCCTGAAGAAGCTTATAAATGTTTTATGCGAACTGAAATGGATTTCCTTGTAATGGGTGATTTTCTTTTCGACAAAAAAGAACAACCGGAGTGGAAGTCTCAAGATAATTGGAGAGAGGAGTTTAAGTTGGACTGATTATAAATTGTAATTGTCGATTATCGGCAGTTTCAAAATTCCAAAAATCAAGATACAAATCTCAAATAAATTTCAAATGATAAAAATTGAAATTCCAAACCGTTTGAAAATTGAGATTTTGAAAATTGTTTTTTTGATGTTTATCAAGTTGTTTTCATGGAAATATGAATTAGGTATATTCGCAAATAAAAATTATTGAAATGGATTTTTTAAAAGACCTTTGGAATTATTTAAAAGAGCGTAAAAAGTGGTGGCTGCTTCCGGTAATTATAATATTGTTACTTTTTGGCATCCTGATTGTTTTAAGCAGCGGGAGTGCGATTGCACCTTTTATTTACACCATTTTTTAAATAACAGATTTTTAAGAAATCAGGAATATCAAATCTTTAAACTATGAAACTAAATAAGGCTTTTTTATTTTTGATAATGTTTGCTCCGGCATTTATGGTATTGGCACAGCGTGGATATTATGATGCCCCGTTTAAACGATACGAAGCAGATTCGGCAATCCTTTCAAATGGTGCTGTGGCTTTGCCAAAATCATATGCGCAAACCGATTTGCAATCAGAAGCATCACACCAGGTTTGTGTTGATATGAAAAGTGCGGATGCCATTGCAGAATTTACTTTTTCTGAAGCAGCTGAAGGTTTGGTAATTCGGTATTCTGTGCCCGACGGGGAATCAGCTATGATAGGTGTTTATGATGGAAATACAAAAATTACGAGTCTTACTTTAACTTCAAAATGGTCATGGGAATATCTGTGGAATGACGGCGATCCTAATAATGTTGGAATAACAAACAAAAATCCAAGGATGCGTTTCGATGAAATTCGTTACAAATTACCCAATAAACTTTCAAAGCTAAAACTGGTAAGGGAAAGTGGAAATCCCACCCTTGATTTTATTGAAATGGAACAGGTACCTGATGCGTTAACATCTCCTGTCGGAGCTGCAGTGTACAGCGGTGATGGTAGTACTTTGCAGTCATTTATCGATGCAAACGGAAGTAAAACTATTTTTTTACCTGCCGGCGTTTACAATATTAACAGCCAGCTTTACTTTGGAGTAGCCAAAACAAAACTTCAGGGAGCCGGAATGTGGTACACGCAACTTAATTTTACTGTAACCAACGCCAGCAATGGCGGTTTACGCGCCGATGCCCGGGATATAAGCTACTCAGACCTATACCTGACATCAGAAATGACCAAAAGAACCAATGGATACGGAGGTATTATCGGTGTTTATACTTCGGGATCAGTCATTCAAAATATTTGGGTAGAGCATTGTGCAACCGGATCGTGGATTGCACAATATGGAGGAGTTGGACCTGCCTATGCCGATGGTTTTTTGATGAGGAACTGTCGTTTCAGAAATACTTATGCTGATGGTATCAACCTGTGCAAAGGAACCAGCAATGCAATAGTTGAACATTGTAATTTCAGAAATAATGGCGACGACGGAATGGCAATCTGGAGTGCTGAAGGATTGGAATGTGTAAATAATACCTTTCGGTTCAATACTGTCGAAAATGGTTGGCGTGCCGCGGGTGCAGCCTTGTACGGAGGAAAGGATAATAAATTTCACGATATCATCATTAAGGATAATGTTGATATTGGAATCACTGTAACAAATACATTTCAGGGGGTTGGTTTTAATTCCGATGGAATGCATGATTTTCACAATATTACACTTGTTGGATGTGGCACTTTTAATGCCACTTATAACGACAGGGTAGGAGCAATTAATATTACTCATGCTTCAGGTGCAGGAACAAAAGTTCAAAACGTACAACTTTACAATATTGATATCAACGATTCAAAATGTGATGCAATCCGTATCGCGAAAAATTCTGGTAGTGGTATCTTTAATATGGTATTCGAAAATATTAATGTTAATGGTACAGGAAAGGAATACCCTAATAACAATGTGAATAATTACACACAGGGCAGGGGATATGCAGTAATAATTGAAAAATTTCCTCTTGGAGGTGCAGGTTATTGTAATTTAAGTTATTCAAATTTGGGCGGAAATTCGAATGGAACTGCTTTTAATACCTCTTTAATGGGAACTTTTTCATGGACAGCTCAAACTGGTTGCGATTTAACTTCGGTTTCAGGAATTGGTTTTTCTGCAACAGATACCAGTATCGCTGGAGGAGCAAGCATAAAGTTGGTACCTGTATTTACACCTGAAAATGCTACCAACAAAATTGTGAATTTTACTTCAGACAATACGGCAGTTGCAACAGTTGCTTATAACGGTGTAGTTACAGGTTTATCGATGGGAAAGACAATTATTACAATTACCACGCAGGATGGCAATTTTTCTGCCACTTGTAATGTAAACGTAACAAGCAACCCAATCACTGTTTACAAAATCAAAAACCGCTGGCAAAACACATATCTTTATGATGCCGGCGATAGTGCGAAATACAGTATTACATCAGGTGATAATACTTATTTGTGGCAGATTGAAGAAATTGATGGTGTTAAGAAATTTAAGAATTATTCCACCGGCGACTACCTTCATATCGAAAACCTTGCCGGATTTGTACAATGTACCGCACCCACAACCGGTACATTGAGTTCGAGATGGACATTGGAAGACGCAGGAGATGGTTTCGTCAGATTGAAAAGTGAATTAAATAAAACAGATTACATTCATATTGAAAGCCTTCAAAAGTATGCACAGTATGGAAGTATTGAAAATACCTGGTGGAGTGCAATGTGGATTCTGGAACCTGTATATTTAACAACTGTTGTTTCTGATTTTTCGATGAATCATTTTGCTAAAATATACCCCAATCCTTCAAAGGGTGATTTCATCATTTCTTTCGGTAAATTATTCAACGATGATACTATTTTGGTTACCATCTTTAATCTTTCAGGGCAGGTAATATATAAGAAAGTTTATAAATCCGATGAATCAGGTATAAATGAAATAAAAGTTAATACTGGGAACAAACTACTTCCGGGTAATTACTATGTCACAGCAACGGGAAATTCAATTTTTAAATCCGCTAAGTTATTGATATCGAGGTAAAATATTATTTTAAATTATGGATAGGATTAAAACACTTGAAACCAGCCTGGTTTTAACAACAGCATTTCTGTTGGTATATTTGATTACTAAAAACGATCTGTTTTTATACCTTTCATTTGGGTTTGGAATAACAGGTATATTTATAAAGCCACTTGCAAAATATATTGCTGTAGCATGGTTTAAGCTGGCTGATATTTTAAATTTTATTATTTCAAAGATTATTCTGGGAATCCTTTTTTTTATTGTTCTGTTTCCGGTTGCTATGCTTTACAGAATTTCAAATCACGATAAACTGAGAAGAAAAAGGTCAAAAATTACTACCTGGAACGAGCGTAATCACTCCTATTCGGCGACTGATCTTGAAAATATCTGGTAAAAAATGGCAGTATTTTTCAAAAAAAATTACAGTTTTTATCCTGTTTAAAAATCGAAATTCGATAGTGTTTATAAGCTTTAGCGGCTAAACTTCACATCCAAAGCAACTTATAATTATATTTTACTAAATCGATTTTTTTTTAAAATTTGATTGCTTGTTAAAGGCTGTATTTGTTTTGTTTTAATTAATAAATTATTAAATTCGTGACGTGAGGGAAATTTTAATTTTAGGGTTGTAAAATTAATGGGGATAATTAAAATATGCCTTGATTACTAACAAGTAAGCAATTTAACTAAGGTTTAAAAATTTCTAAAACAACAATAATTATTAATTAAAAACTGAGATTATGAGAAAACTTTTTACTTTGATTTTAGGTGTAGTGTTTGTTTTTGGCGCTTTTGCGCAAGACAATCCAAGAGCTGTAATTAAAAAAACTACAGTTAAACCAGTAATTGATGGCGTTATTGATGACGTTTGGGCAACCACAGATTCGAATGCCATTGCCAGACCGTTCTTCAACGATCCAGCAACTCCTACCACACCTACTTTAGGTGAAGCAGGTGAAACATGGTGGAAAGCACTTTGGGATGAAGATGGTTATTATCTTGTTGTAAATGTTGCTGACGACAACTATTTTCCTAATTATGTAAATGGCAGCGGTAATCCATGGGATTATGACAAACCAGAAATCTATTTCGACGTGAATTATGTACTGAGAGATGCTATGGGCCCAAGTTCAGGTGGAAGTGGTCATTATCAGGTTGCTCCCGACATGACTTTAGCAAAAGAAGATGGTTTGAATACCACTGACGCTGACGGAACTCAACACGCGTTCAAAGTTGAAAATCCAGCTTATGTTGCTGAATACTTTGTTCCATGGTCACGTTTGAAAGACAAAGAAGGAATTGGCGTTGACAAAACAGGCGAAATTGGATTCGATGTAATGATCAATGACAATGACCCAAGTGTAATGGCTCGTATGCGGTCAATCTGGGGTGCTGATAATACACAGGGTACAGGTGAAGCATGGGTTAATATGGACGAAAGCGGTATCATTACTTTGGATGGTGCTGAAGCTGGTACTGAAGTATCAAGCATTGAACTTACAGGTGGTACAATTACAACTGATAACGGTACATTACAAATTGGTGCTGTAGTTCTTCCTGAAGATGCTGAAGTTAAAACTTTAACATGGTCTGTTGCAACTGCCGAAGGTAGCACTGGTTGGGCTTCTATTAGTTCTACTGGTTTGCTTACAGCTATTAAAGATGGAGTAGTTACAGTTACTGCTAAAGCACAGGACGCATCGTTTATTGAAGTTACAGTTGATGTTACAATCAGTGGACAGGTAATTCAGGTAGGTGATGTAAACATTATCAAAAACGGTAACTTTGATGAAGTTGATGCAAACGGACAACCTGTAAGTTGGGGTGGCTGGATTGACGGAACCTATGGAACACCTTGGACTGTTGCTGATGGTGCTGCTTCTTGTACAGTTAATCAAATTCATGCAACTGAACCATGGCATTATCAGTTCAGTCAGTCAAATTTAACAGCTATGCCTGATGTTCCTTATCTTTTAAACTTCAAAGCCTGGGCATCAAAAGACAGACAAATTAATTTTGACTTCGAAGATACATCAGCCAATGGTTACAACCGTTATGGCGTTTCTTCAGATCCAACATCAACTGGCGAATCGGAATGGAATCTTGATTTAACTACCGAACCACAGTGGTTTAAATTACATGTAACATTTACCGAAATGGTTCCTACTACAGTTCAAAAGATTCAGTTCATGTTCTCAAAAGATGACGGAACTATTTATCTTGACAGCATGTCTTTGATTAGTGAAGATGATATGGCTTTAATTCCAACAGCAGTTGCTCAAAACAATGCTGCTTCATTTAAAGTATATCCAAATCCTGCTGTAAATAAATTGTATATTGATCTTACTGTTGCCAATTCAACTGTTGCTATTTACAACAGCGTTGGTGTTAAAATGGAAGAAACCGTTGTTAACGGAACTCGCCACACATTCGATGTTAGCCGCTATACAAAAGGTTTATATTTTGTAAAAGCGAATAATTCGGTTGTGAAATTTGTAAAATAAATTTTACTAAATATTCGATAAAAGGCTGTCTCATGCGGGGCAGCCTTTTTTTTGCTTATCGGTAAAAGGATGTCATCCGTTGGAAGGATAATAGGGAAGTGGATGCTAACCGTTAATACAAGAAAGCTAGTTTGATTATACCGATTGAAGAAATGTAACAGTCCAATCTTCGCACACTCGTTTGGCCTTAACATTCCCGCCTGCGTCGGGCAGGTCTATTCATCGGCATTATACCAGAATGGCTTTGGACTGATTTAGAATCGCATTTGGTATTACTTATCGGGTGAACAGAATAAAAGGATCGGTTCTCTTATCAGAATAAAAGCAGACAACCAGATTGGTATCTGTTTTCGGATGTGTGAAAGAACCGTTCCCCTCTGTTTTGAATTTAAAAGGAACGGTTCTCTTATCAGAATATAAAAAGACACCTAGATTGATATCCATTTCCGGATGTGTGGAAGAACCGTTCCCCTCTGTTTTGTATTTAAAAGAAACGGTTCTCTTATCAGAATGTAATCAGGCAACCAGATTGGTTCGTTTCCGGGTGTACGAAACTACTGTTCCCTCATTTTGAATTTGGAATGAACAATTCTCATTTCACAAGAGGGTTTTATTTAGCCGGCTCAAATCTTACATAATCCCAGAAAAGCATTCCATTCACAGTATTTCTTAGTGTTATTGTATGTTCCGCAGTAGTTGGAAAATCTACCTCTCCAATTTTTTGTAAACCTCCGCTACCACCTGTTTTTCCATAAGGACCAGAATAAACAAAGGGTGTCATAACGCCATCGATATATACAACGCAGTTGGTCACATCAAACCAACCAGGCTGATAAATTGAAACATTATATTTTCCTTTCATAACCTTTGGGAAAGTAATTGAAATCGACCACCATCCATTCATACTTAAACAATCATTATTCATATTTGTCCCATCTGTACCTTTTAGATAATACAGCAGGTAATCACCAGTCCACTTGATTTTTTCAAAGGTTTTTTCACCATCAAAAAATCTCCAGTAATATTGTTGGTAATAATCTCCCTGCTTAATATCGAAAAAGTCTGTTGTTTCAAAAATAACAACAGATGGCTCAGGCTCAGTTACAGGTAGTATATCGTTTACTGCATGCAAAGCCCCGTTTTTAGCAGGAGTATTTGATGCTGGAATGATAAAACCTGTATAAGTATTTGTCTTACGATCGAAATTTATTTTATAGTCTGTATCAATGGTAAACATTAGATTGTTGTCACGCGATAAGATTGGATATAATCCGGTATTCAAATCTGAAAGGTAATAACTACCATTCATACAATGATATTCGATGTAACGGTAGAATGAATTATTCCTGTAAGTTAAGCTGTCGGGACTGGCTCCACACCATTTAACCAAATCTTCAACACTATAAATTCCGTATCGGTTATAAACAGTATCGGAAACCGCCAGTATTGTAAATCGTGTTCGGGCTATTGTTTTTCCATATGGAAAACTAATAATGTGCAGGGTGTCTTTTATTCCGGTAAGTTTCAGTCCTTCGGTAAATATTTTATAGGAAGGATCGGAAGAAATAACACTGAAAATGTCTTTTGTTATAGGGTCCATTACTTTGTCGATGACATGAATAAATCCATTTGCCGTACGAATGTTTCTTTTAATTATTTTGGAATGTTTTGAAATAATAATATCAGATCCTTCAAACTCTGAAGTCAGATAATCTCCGATGGCGTTGGTCTGAGAAAGTGCACCGAGTCCCATTTCGTCCGTTGGTATTTCAAATCCAATGATATGAGTACCTATTAATTCTTCCATAAACGTATCGCTAAATTCTTCGAGTGAACCAACGTTTTTTAGTTTGTAATAGGCAAACATAGCTTCGTTGTTAGGCACAAATACAGTAAATGGACCTCTAACATTCAATAAGGCATCTATCCCGGTTGCATTCATCAGTTTTTCAAATTCTGAAAATTGATCGGGATTGCTGGCGATATAATCTCCTGCCAGTAAGTCCAGAGACTTTTTTGTCCAAATCTGAGGTTCTTCTTTACAAAAACAAAAAATCAGACTTAGACTTAACAGAATAATAAATCTCAATTTTGGGTGGATAGTATATGTATTTATAGAATTTAGTTTCATTTATTTTTTTTTAATTGTAAATATTTTAGGTTGAAATTTTAAACATCCGGAATATGTTTCAAGCAAAAACATGTTTTTATGTACACCATAAATTTACTGAAATATTTGGTGGAAAAGTTTGATTTTGTAAAAAATAGATGAGGTTTTAAGAGTGCTGCATGATGGTTTTTTTTTTGTTTCCTTATAATGTGACTCATCTTTAAAATTATAACATGATTTGCACTCTTTTAATATTGACAAAAAAAAATGGCTGTCAGATTCCCGCAGCCATTTTTATATTTAATCAAATAAAGTCTATTCAAAAGGTAAATACCAGTTGGCAGGATTCATCAATTTATTACGAATTGCATCATACTGACTTGTTCCGGCAAATTTAGCAGCAACCCTGTCGGCCAGATATGCAGGATCATTTCTGCGTTCTGCAATACGAACAAGGTCCATCCATCTTTTTCCTTCAAAGGCTAGTTCCAGCGCTCTTTCATCGATAATATAGTTTTCAATCAAAGTAGTAATTGAATCGGCATCCATCATATTTTTCGGTACTTCCTTTGATTTCAGGTAGGCTCTACCCCTGACTCCAATGTTGGCCGCCCACCGTGAAAAGGGAGCAGGTTTTGGATTCTCTTTGTTGACACCCTGGTTTAACAGCATTAGTGCGTATTTTTGCGAAGTAGCATCTCCCATTCGGTTGTATGCTTCTGCTAAAAGTAAATGAATGTCGGCTGCCCGTGATATAATAATATCTGAACTTTCAAGATCACTTTGATCAATAGCATATTTCATAATGTAAGTATTCACTAAGGTAAAAGTAGTATCGGAGGTCATTTCAACATCCCCATTTATAGTAATTGGTGCTCTATACAAATCATATGGTATTTCTCCAACCAGCGGTTTTTGTGCCAAAAATGAATCGACCAGAATTGTAGATGGCTTAACTAAATATTCTTTATTAAATCCAAACCAACTGGCAAGCGGATTATACTGGTCTTCGGCCCTGGAAAAAGGGATTACAAAAATATTCTCATTATGGTTGGTTCCATCAGAATTCAGAAAAATGGTACCCCATGCTGCATTTTGATATGATTTATCAACTTTTAGCATAGCAGGCTGATTATTATAACTTTCGCATGCCAGTTTCAGGTAAGTGACAGCTTCGGCGTATCTGCCAACTTCGAGGTATAATTCACCCAAAAGCGCTTTGTTGTTAACGTAATGTTGAATTCTTATTTCCTGATACTTGTTTGTTGTATATTCAGACTTGAAATAGGTCTCAAGCTGTCCGATCAATTTCTCAATAATTTCATCTTTGCCTAAAACATTTTGTGAAAGATTATCGGGAATAGAAGTAAGATTATCTTCGAAATATGCAGCTTTATTGTATAGACGCACAAGAGTAAGGTAAGTCCATGCGCGCATTCCGATTAATGCTCCTTTATATGAATATGCAGTTAAGGCATCAAAATCTCTGTCCTTTTCAGCAACTTGATCGATGTTGGCAAGTACCTCGTTTATATTCACAATAACCTTATACAAGTCCGATGGATCGGCAAGCGGATTACTTGACGAAATCATCTGGTAATTTAATTCTCTTAAATACGAATCGGCGTTTGGTGTTACTTCCATCATGTCAGAGCGCAAACCATCGAGCAAAATCAGTTTTGGCATTATATCCTGCAAAGGAATTATAGCGCCCTGCAACGATACGTTGGCATCGTTCAACGACTGATAATGCTGATCAGGAGTAATTCTGTCTCCGGCAGTTTCATTAAAGAAATCATCTTTACATCCGAAACTTAAAACCAAAATCGCACTAAAAATAGCCAGCAAGTATGGTGTTTTTCGTGTTCTGTTTTCCATTTTATATCAATTTTACCTGTTATAAATCTAATTTTAAACCAATAATAAACGATTGGGTTTGTGGCATCTTGCCATAATCAACTCCCCTGTAAAACGGACTGTTCATATAACTGAAATCCGGATCGTATCCTGTATAATTTGTGAATGTAAACAGGTTTGTAGCAGTAAGATAAATGGCTACTCCTTTTACAAACCCTTGTATAGGAGGAAGATTGTAATTTAAAGTTAACTGACCCAGTCGCAGATACGAACCATCTTCAATCCAGCGATCAGAAAAAGCTGTATTACCAGAAGGATCACCATAGGCCATTCTTGGTAAGGTAGCGCTTGTATTGGATGGTGTCCATCTGTCGAGAACTGTAACTGACTGGTTTGCATATTCGCTCATCGATTCAGTTTTGTACCTCATGTAATTGAAAACATCATTTCCAACGGAATAGTTGAACATTGCTGACAGTTCAAAATTCTTATAGGCAAAAGCCGTGAATATGCCACCGAAAAGTTGTGGATTCGGATCCCCTATGATGGTTTTGTCCTTTTCATTGATGATGTTATCACCGTCATCCATAAATTTAATATCACCTTCCTGCATCATTACTCCGTTTGGTCCCATAATTTTACCAGCTTCTGCACCAGAAATCAGACCAATCGTTTTGTAACCGTAAAAAGCATTGATTGCATTACCCTCGGAAGTAATAAACTGCGCTGCATCAATGGTAGTTATGATATTGGTTGTATTTGGATTAATGAAATCCAGACTTTTTACCTGTGTGAGTTCTTTACTAACCGAACCACCTAAAGTCCAGATAACTTCGTTAAAATGAATACGGGTATCAGCAGAAATTTCAATACCTGAAATTTCAAGTTTACCACCATTGTTATAATAATCGGTATATCCGTATGTTTTCGGAAGTTCCTGTTTGATTATCAGATTATTGACATTTGATTTAAAGAAATCGAAATGAACGTTTAACTGTTGTTTTAATACCGAAAGGTCAATACCTGCATTGATGGTATTCTTTTTCTCAAGTTCCATATTTTCGTTTGGAATAACTTCGCGGGTAAGAACACCACCACCATTCATTCTGCGGTCGGTATAATACAATTTTGAATTATCGTAAACACTGCTAAACATATTTCCTGTGGAAGAATAAGAAGCTCTAAGTTTTAAATCTTCAAGCCAGCTTGACTCATTCAGGAATCCTTCGGAAGAAAGCCGCCATGCAACTCCAACTGTTGGAAACAGATTGTAACGGTTTGCATCGTTAACTGCAGAATTACCATCATATGACAGGTTGGCGTTTACAAAATATTTATTTCTGAAATTATAATTAAAATCACCGTAATACGATACCCATTTCAATCCCCTGTTGTCACCAGTGGTTGAGCGGAGGAAACTGTACTGAGAACCCTGTCCAAGACTTTTAAAATCATCGGAAGGGGTATTCAGGTCAGTACTTAAGTTGTACTTGTAACTGTTTTGCATATATCTGAAACCTGCATTTACAAGAATTGAGTGGCCTGATGTCGTTTTGTTGGTATAGGTAAACGTTGTATGATTCTGTGTGGAACGGAACTCAAAAACAAAATCGCCAGGACTGTTGTACGCAGAATCAACCTGCACCATACCAACATCAGGCAGGAAAATGTTTTCACGCGAGTTATTGAAATTTATCCCTACAAGTGTTGAAATGTTGAAATGTTCATTAAATTTATATGCTGCAGTCATAGAAGCAAGAAAATGATAATTTCGGTTTGAACCTTGCGAGTTTTGCGTAATTGCAGCAGGATTGCTAACCATAAAAACATCACCTACATCATCCAGATAGTCAAGCGTAATACCCGTGGCGGCATCTCTTGTGTAAGGTGCCATAATGGAAGGTTTTAATGCCGTTGCAAGCATTGGATTTTTCCATGTGCTGGGTCCTTGGTTAGCCAGTTTGCTGTCAGCAAGAGATAATTTTGCATTTGGCACAATTGAGAATTTATCGGTGATATTGATTTTACCGTTAATACGAAGATTATATCTTGTATAGGCAGACTTGTCATATATTCCGGTGTGAGATAAGTAACCTGTGGAAATGTTATAAGTAGCAATATCGTCACCCCCTTTAAGGAAGAAATGGAATTTTGACACGGCAGAAGGTGAATATGTATCATCCTGCCAATCGGTGCTGTTATTGTATTTATAATAATCTTCAGACGATGTTCCACCGTTTAACCAGGGATACATGGTATTAATCTGGCCGGCATTATATCCCTGTGAATTTAACATATCGCCAAAATAATTTTTAAACTCAGCAGCATCGAGCAGATCCTGTTTTTTTGGCGCCATTGTAATTCCACCGTAAGCAGAAAATTTCATCACTGTACTTGTTTCTGCCTTTTGTTCGGTGTTAATATTTATTACACCATTTGAACCGGCAGATCCCAGATAAGATACCCCATCCTTTAATATAGAGATGTCAGCAATATCATCAATATCAATTACATCCATGGGATTTAATGAAAATCCTTCCATAAGGCTGTAACTGGCATAAGAATAGTCGTGTATCATTCCGTCAATTACCAGCAAAGGTTCTGAGTTTCCAAACAAAGAGGAAAAACCGCGGACATTCATATATGTTCTGCTGCCAGGCATTCCTGACTGCTGAACCACTGACATTCCCGGAACTTTTCCCTGAAGTACCTGGTCAAATGAAGTAGCCTTATTCCGTTTTACATCGTCAGCTGTAAGTGAGGTAACTGAATACACAGCATCTTTAACGGGTACAGCACCCGATGGGGTGTAATAAGAATTATCAAAGGATCTGAATGCATCTGATACCAGTGATACAGTTACGAATTCCCTCCCGCTCAAGAAGATATTTCGAACATTGTATCCCGGAAGGTTAAAGTTTAATTCTGCTTCCAGATTAGGAACATCGATAGTAAATTCCCCTTTTTCATCGGTATCTGCAGTTTTACCTGTGGATGAAACTGAAATTGAAACCTGTTTTAATGGGAGTCCGGTGCCTGATTCCGTAACCACACCCTTAATATTTACTTCGGATGTCTGAGCCAGCAAAGGTTGAGTGATGTTGATGGCGAAAAACAAGGTTATCAGAGATAAGCAGGTCGAGTATAAGTGTCTTTTTGTCATTTCAAAACTGTATTAAATTATTTAACAGGTATTGAATTAATTAATTGGTGTAAATATGATTGTATCCCAAAACAGTAAACCAGGGCTTGTATTCACCACTTTAAATGTATGTGTTGCTGTTGTTGTCCAATCAACTTCGGCCCATACCGTGGTTTCTGCCGGATCAGAACTTTTAACCAGTAAAGTATTAACACCATCAACATACACGGCGTAATTTATCTGACCACTCCAAAGGTTCGATGTAATTTTATATTTTCCTTTCATTATTTTCGGAGTGGTAACTTCGCACCACCACCAGCCACTCATACTCAAACAATCGTCGTTTAGTACTTTACCTGTATCATGGTCTTTAAAATAATATAATAAATAGTCGCCTTCCCATTTTATATTCTTAAAGGTATTTTGCCCGTCAAACCATCTCGCGTAATATTTATCGAAATAATCACCTTGTTTCATATCGAAATGGTCGGTTGTTTCCCATGTTAAAACAGAAGGTATGGGTTGTATAACCGGCATCAGTCCGGCTATTGTATGAACAGTGCCGTTTTTCCCGGGATTATTGCACTGGTCTATTACAAATGGGGTATATTCTTTGGTTTTTACATCAAGGTTAATCTTATAGTCAGTATCAACAGTAATTGATATATTGTTGTCGTACGACAGGATTGGATATAGATTGGTTGCCAGTTTCAGATCACTGAGGTAATAGGTATTTGCCAGACAATGATATTCCATGTACCTGTAAAATCCATTATTAATATAGGTTATGCTATCGGGAGCATTTGTATATTTTGCAATTAAACCGTCGATGGATGTAATACCAAACCTGTTAAACGTAGAATCGGCTACTGCGAAAATCGTGAATCGGGTACGGGCTGGTTTTTTACCATACAGGAAAGAAATGGTCTGTAAGGTATCTTTCAGATTTGTACGTTTTATTCCTTCAGTAAATATGGAATAAGACGGATTACCGGCAAGTACTTCGTAAACATTTTTTGTTACAGGGTCAAGCACTTTGTCAATATGATGCACCACACCGTTCGAAGCCAAAATATCTCTTTTAATAATTTTGCTGTTTTTATTCAGAAAAATATCTGCGCCATGAAATTCACTGACAATGTAATCTCCTATGGCATTTACGTCGCGAATTGCTCCCAAACCAATATCTCCGGTTTCAATTTGACTGCCAATGATATGGTTTAGAACAAGTGTCTTCAAAACTTCTTCACTGAAATCTGTATATGATTTGACTCCTTTTTCAGTATAATAAGCTTTCATTTCAGTATCCGACGGAAGGAATAAAGTAAATGGTCCGCGAACTGCCAAAAGACTGTTTAATCCGGTACTCTCCAACATTTTACTAAATTCAGAGAATTGCTCATTACTTTCTACATATTCACTAATAACCTGTTGTGTAGAATCAACTTTCCATAAAACCGGCTCTTGTTTGCACCCAAACAGTATAAGTGCAAATAAAATTAATTTGCTAACCTGTGTTGGAATGCGCCAAACTATATTTTTCATAATAAATAACTTTAAAATTTTACCTGTCATAATAAGGATTTTGAACCAGATTCTGGTTATAAATAAGTTCATGCTCAGCTATAGGTAAGTAGTAGCTCAAAGTGTCATATACTTTTGTTTTCAAAATAGCCTGTTGTTTAATGTCTGCTCCCGAAAGAATCATATCAATAATAATCTGTTTATTTTGAAATTTATTTCTTTTGGCAGCACGCAAAAGGTCAAACCAACGTTTTCCTTCGAAAAGAAATTCCCGGCCTTTTTCATCTAAAAGTGCTTCTCTTAAAACAACTTTATCAAAATTTTCTTCATAGGGCATGCCTGACCGTAACATGGTTTCTCTTATCCAGTTGTTTGCAACATCAAATTTATCCAATTCAATTGCTGCTTCTGCCTGCATTAGAAGTATATCGGCATACCGGTGGATAATCCAATGTGCATCGCGTTCGGTATATGCCCTGGTAACAAGTCCAAGTGCATCTTTTCCCCTGTATTTCCATGTTGCACCCTTCCCCCCGGGGTTTTTAGGAAAATTACGGAAGTCTTCATTGTCCATAATTAAAGCGACATTTCTGGTATCTATTTCAGCTCCACCACCGCTTCCAATTTGCACCAATGAGTTGTAAATAGGATTTTCCTGGTTATCAAGGGCATCGTTATACTGAAGTTCAATGATGCTTTCCACAGGAGAATTTCCCGGATAATAAATATTAAACATGGTTTCAGTGCTTTCCAATGCATACATTCCTGAATTGATTAACAAATCGCAATAGTCATAACATTTTTGGTATTGTTCATTCCAAAGGTAAACATCTGCCAAAAGGGCTATAATTGAGTATTTATTTGCGCGTCCATAAAAGTAGTTACTCCCCTTAAATTCCGTGGTATATGCCATATCCTTGGCTTTTTCAAGATCGTTGATGATTTGATTGATAACCACTTTTTCAGGGCTTTTACCGATATAAAGGTTGGTTGTGTCAGAAATTGATGCTTCCAAAACCAGCGGAACATCTTTCCACAAACGTACTAGATAAAAATACGCCAACGAACGTATGTACAATGCTTCAGCATCAACAGCATCCATCATATCCTGTGTAAATGTTTTATCTTTTGCAAATACTTCCTTGTCATAATACATTACTGTATTCGCCAGGTTGATAGCTGCATAGTATGCTTTCCAGTTAACTACTGAGTTAGTGGGACTAATGTTACTTGCTCCGATTTTAGCATAATCTGCAAAGCTGGCGCCAGTAAAATTTACCAAATCGGCACGTACTTCACCAAATATTAACGACTGAAGGCTTGCTTCTCGCATGGCATTATAGGTGGCAGCCAGAGCGCTGTTTACATCTGCTGTTTTTGTCCAGAATTTCTCTTTAATCAGATCATTTTCAGGTGCAACAGTTAAATAATCCTGACACGATGTAGCTGCTATAAATACAACAATTATTGCAACTAATACCGAACTTTTTATATTGAATTTTCTCATTGAATTAATATTTAATTGTTAGAAAATAAGGTTTAACCCAAGCATGAATTTTTTACTTGGTGGGGTTTTGCTTAAGTCTTTTGGCAGCGAATCAGGTCTTGTGGGTGGCGCCACATCAGGGTCCTGGCCTGAATAGTTGGTCCAGGTGTAAAGGTTGTACGCAGTTGCGAATAATTTCATATCGCTAAGCTTAAGTCTTTTGCATACTGCGGGCTTAACAACATAACTGAGCGATAATGATTTTAGCCTGATGTAAGAACCATCTTCAACAAAACGGTCGGAACCTAACCAGTTAAAACCCGTGTTGTAAAGAGCCCTTGGCATATCGGTAATATCTCCTTCTCTTCTCCAGCGCCAGTCGGTTGCTGTACTCTGGTTATCATAGTTATACATTTTTTCGGTATCCATGCGGGTTTGATTGATGATCTCCTGACCATATTTGAAATAGAAAAAAGAGTTCAGAATAAATCCCTTGTATTGAACCCGGAATCCGGTGCCGCCCATAATCTTTGGATTTAAATCACCCAGATATACCAAATCCAGTTCATCAATTTTTCCATCGTAATTCTGGTCTTTATACTTTGCATCACCACCTTCAAATACATAACCCGATGGACCACCCATAATCATTTTTAATGGAGTATCAGCGCCAATACCATAAACCGGATCTCCGTTTTTATCCGTTACAATTGCTTCGGCATCCGATGCATATACACCCAGGTATTCATATCCGAAAAACCCTCCAAGTGGTTCGCCTGGTGTAATACTGATTTTATAGTTTCCATTTTCGAGCATGTTTCCATATACCAAACTATAATTTTCAGGCAAACGCAGTACAGTATTTTGGTTGCTTGAAAGATTAAGATTAAAATTCAACTGGAAATCTTTTTTCCGGATAATGGTATAATCAATCATAAATTCATATCCTCTGTTTTCCATTTCTCCATCGTTACGGTCAATGCTGCTAAAACCTGTATGATCCGGAATACCTGAATTTTCAAGGTACAGATTTAATGTTTTTTTGACGTAATAGTCAATTTCAACGTTCATTCTGCTGTTAAGACCAATAAAGGAAATACCCGGGTTAATCTGATCGATGGTTTCCCATTGCAGACTTGTCAGTTCGATTCCATTGGGCTGAACTCCCTGCATATCCATATAAGAATAGTTTGAACCTGCTTTGTAGGTATTATAATACAGGTAATTTCCTGCTGGTGAATTACCACTCTGTCCCCAGCTCATTCTTATTTTTAAATCATCAATAAAAGTTGCACTTTTCATAAATTCTTCACCCGAAAGTCGCCAGAACCCTGCAACGGTAGGAAACAATCCCCAACGGCTTTCCTTACTGAATTTTGAATTGCCTTCGTATTTGGCTCCAAGCATAATGCTGTATTTGTCCTTCCATTTATAAGTACCGGTACCATAAAATCCCAATGATTTGTATTCGGTATAACTGGCGCCAAAATAATTTAGGTGTTTATCATTAATTGGTTCAGTAATAAATGGCGATGCTGATTGGCTTGATTCTGTTTTATACCATCTCGAACGGGAGTCTTCTGTATCAACCTGGCCCATAAAAAACACGTCGTGTTCAGGTCCAAAGTCAGGACGGAAAATTAACTGATTGATGGTGAAAATTGAACTTTTCTTTGAAAATTCATTCACTGCACGGTTGGTGATATCGTCATTATAGTTGTACCCTATTGCTTTGTACGGAAGGAACTTGGATATTTTCTGGTCGAAAAGGTCGAGCGTTACAGTACCATTCCAGGTAAGTTTTGGTGTAATGGAATATTTAACGCTAAACAAAGCCCTGGCATTGTCTTTAAATCTTTTTTGTGTACCCAGTTTTGCAAAGGCAACCGGATTATAATTGTCTCTGGCGGTTCCCTGTAAAGTTGAAGGCGGTGTGAAATATTCTCCGCTACTAACTCCCAATGTATCCAAATCGTAAACCGAAAGGTTTGGCATTTTGCGGTACGCAACTGCTCTTAGCGATTTCCATCCGCCATATTCCGAGTCTTCGACATCATAGGTGTTATCCTGGTTATAACGGGTAAACATGATATCTGATTTAAACTGAATTTTGGAAGAAAGATCATAGTCCAATGAACTGCGAAGTGTAAGTTTTTCAAGATTATTGCCAATTGTTGTTCCTTCTTCGTCAAAATATCCCATCGACATGTTATACCTTGATTTATCACCCCCTCCACGCACTGAAAAGTCATGTTGCTGAGTGAGAGCTACCTGGGTAATTTCCTTAACCCAGTTTGTATTTTGAGAATAATTGTTGTATTCTTCGAATTCAGGATTAAAAGCAATTTCATCTGAAGTTGCCGGATTAAATACTCCATCAGTAGCAAAGAAAGTATTATAGGTAACATTATACTGTTCTTCCGCAATAAGTCGTGCATATCCTGCACCGTCGAGCATTGGAATCGGATCAGGTTCATGTGCCGAAGTTGCTTTAAAGGTATATTCAAATATAGGTTTCGATTTAGAACCACGTTTTGTTTTGATCATCAAAACCCCGTTTGATGCCCTGGAACCCCACACTGCAGTTGAAGCAGCATCTTTAAGTACTTCAATTGATTCTATATCTTCAGGGGAAACATCAATTAAATTACCAAATTTTTCAATATCTGCGCTACCAAAATCGAAACTGTCATCAATATTGGCATCATAAGGAATACCATTGATTACGATAAGAGGTTTATTTCGCGCATTCAACGAAGCTGTACCACGGATTCTGATATTTAATCCAGCACCCGGGTCGCCCGATACAGATGATATATCAACATTACCCAACCGGCCCTGAAGCATATCTTCAACCGAGGTTCCCATAACTGTTTCCATACCTTTTAACTCAAGTCGGGTGACTGCGGTTGCCCGGTCACGCACTTGCGTTGTACCGTCGTTACCCATTTTTGCACCGGTAACAACAACATCGCCCACAGCTACAGACTCGGTTTCAAGACTTATATCGATTGTAGTACGGCCATTAATTGCGAAGGTTTGTTTCTTGTATCCGATAAATGAAACCTGAACCTGATTTTTTAAATCTGTAACCTTTAAAACGTAGTTGCCATTTATATCAGATGTAATACCGCTGATAAACCTTCCGTTTTTATCAACCTCAACGATATTAACTGCCATCAGTGTTTCTTTAGTTACTGAATCAGTAATCTTTCCCTTGATGATAGCAGATTGAGCCTGAATTTTATTGAATCCTGATAATAAGACAATTAGTATTCCGGAAAGTAATATAATTTTTTTCATATTGGATCTCTGGTTAGACTTTTTAAACTACTTATAATATTTTAAAACAGTGTCGAGTTTATGGCAAACACCTTTTTTGACAAGAATATTAGCTTTTTCATGATCAAGAAAAACAACCTGTTCTGAATCATCATAAATAGATAGGTTTTTAGGAATATTTGAAATCTTGACAGTAGCATTCACAGTTTTACCCTCCGAATTTTTGTATGTACGGTTGGTCGTAAATGTTCCCGAATGATTTCCATCATCGAAAACCACATCATCTTTAACAAAATGGTACATTATAAAATTATTGACAGAATCTTTCCCCGCAGTTGTCGTTGGAAACTTAACTGGAATAATACCTTCATCGCGGGCTTTTTGCATCGCAGCATTTGTGGGAAGAAATCCGGTCCAGTATTTGGCAGCGGCCAGGAACTTCAAATTGTAATAAATCTCTTTTGTATCTGTATTTTGTGCTTTACTAAGTAATTTGGCATCGGTTAACAATTTTGCAAATTCTGAGATTTCAGGGTCGGCCATTATGTAATCTCCCATTACGAGTCTTGATTCCAATGGTTTATCTATTTTAACCAAAAATCCATTGCGTTCATTTTCAATTACATCTGTAACTCCGGCAATATTTCCTGTAAATTTATTTTCACCAGCTTCGACCTGGTTATTTGCATAACGCATATAATTTCCGGAAGTCAGTTCAATAAATGTCCCATCTCCGCTAAAATCAGATAATCTGCCTTTATAAATTTGATCCTGGGCAAACATGTTTAAATCTGTTGTATTCATTGGGCCCCATTTACCATTTGCAGGGCTTCTGAATTCGATAATGGCGTTTGTAGCATTATATCTGATACCATATTTTTCGAGTTCTTCATTGGTTGAAGCAAACAATGTAACATGGGCATCAGGATTTGAAAGACTGGATAGCATGTTTGCCGCGTTAAGCGCATATAGTAGGGTGGAATAATCTTTATCGATAAAAAGAAGTCCGGGAACACAGGTAAAAACGTTAGGTTCAAGTACTTTTTTTGACTCGTAAACAACGCCGTTACTACACATGTAACCAGATGCGATGTCAGATTGAGGAATATCCATAGGATCGCCAAATGCATTAAAATAACCATTTTTTAACACCGACATCAACACCATTCTACTCGAAAGTTGAGTTTGAATAATGTACTGAAGTGTAACTCTTGGCACGCTGTCAAGACTAGGATAATATTTTAGCACAGTATTATCAAGATAATTCTGCAAAACATCGTTCGTAGGTAAAAATGCTGACCACATATTTTGTGGTGGTATTACACCCTCGTTACCAGCTGATGGTCCTCTTTCGTGAGCAACGTCAAAAAGAGGAGCAGTATAACTTTTTCTGTATAGTACTCTGTTTTGTTCATCGACTTTTGTAGTCCCATATTCCGCAAATCTCTGAAGAATTTCATAATATAATCCGTATTTATCAAGATTCGCCCGCATATGTTCCTCAATGCTTGGCATTGGTGGTACAACCCTGTCTATAAAATAAATAAAACCACTGGCTGTTCGAACTTCCACTTCATCAGGGATTTCGGGATTGGGTATTACCTGTGCATTGTGCCAGTTCATACCTTTTAAATTAGAGGTGTAATCTTTTTTCCAAGTACTACCAGGGTACATATAAAGGTAATCCGATCCATTTAAATCACCACCAAAATCGGAGAAAAACTCTTCAGTAAAAAGAGGTATATTTTTTGCGCCGGTGTAAATTAACAATTCAGTTCCTGCCGTTTGACCTGTAGGGGTATTATATTTTACTACTTCTGAATAAGGAGTTGAAGTACTTGGTGTTGGCTTCCTATGGAATAATGATGCATACTCTCCCATTGGCTGATCCTGATCAGGACCTTGAAACTCACTCCACGCATATTCATAAACCAACTGAAATCTCGACCGTGGATTTGGCAAGACATGCAGTGTAAACAACTGAACAGCTTCTTCTTTTGTTAAATCATTTACCGAGTTTTTGCCTATCGATTTAAAGTAGGCATTAAATGCCTCATCGTTTGGCACAAATAAGGTAAATAACTGTTTGGAAATAGGCTCTTTGTAATTGGCCTTTTCCATGAGAGCTAGGAACTGAGTAAAATTTCCTTTTTCTTCAAGGGTTTCAATGCTCGACCCACCGAGCCACGGAGGAGTGTCATATCTTTCCTGATGATCTTCACAACCTGTCATCCCAAGCATCCCGACAGCAAACATAGCAACCAGGATTAGTTTCATTGATCTATTCATAATTAGTGTATTTCAAACGCTCCAAATTTATGTTTTTTATTGATTATATCTTAACTTCTTTTTAATAAATCTTAACTTTTTTTAATATGTATTTGTATTTCAGAGATTTGAAGTTTGAATTTGAGCTGTTTTAATAGACTGGTACAAGTTTTAATTATACATAATATGAATTAGTCATTAATTTTTAACATTTATATGGCCATTTTACAGTGCTTCAGGTTATTTAACAGGCATAAAAAAGTGGTCAGTTTGTTTTTGATTTGGGTAAGAAATTCTGTTTTAAATGAGGCAGTTTTTAGAAAAAATTGTTTTTAATGAAGTTTTGGATGACATTAAAGGTGTTAAATTTTGTTAAATTAGAGAACGGATAAAAAGGTTATTATTTTTGTTATCATTTTTTATTAAAAGGTTAGATTTGGTATTAGCAATTTCAGAGATAATATGAAATCGGAAAAGTTTATTTTGTACTTTGTACTTACAATTACAGCTGTATTTACCCTAACTTTCTGCTTTTTCGCTATAAACACTACACTTCATTATCATTTTCAGCAAATTGCATGGCAATCGGGTGATTTATTTCGGAACTATTATCTGGCTTTTGCAGGAGGACCAGCTGAATATCTGGCTTTATTTATTTCTCAATTATTTTATAGTAACCTGAATGGTAGTGTAATTGTATCTGTTTCAGGTTTGGTAATCTCTATTTTTTTCTTAAAAATAATCGAATTGGACAAGAGGAATAACAAGTTGCAGTTTTTACTAATTCCAATTGTTCAAATTATTTTTCTTGCATTAATGAACGATTATAAATTTAATTTCTCTTTTACCATCAATTCTATTATTGTATCCGGATTTTTGTATTTGTGCACGGCGATTGAAAAAAGGAGAGGTTTTAATGTTTCATTTCCAGCAGTTATAGCAGGATTGGTTATCTATTATGTAAGCGGTGGAATGTATTTCCTTATTTTTATGGTTTCAACATTTTTACTTGTCATAGATAAGTCGTTCAAAAAAGCAATTATCAATGGTATATTAGTTATATCAGTAACTCTGCTTTTACCATATATTGCACATCGGTTTGTTTTTCTTTCTTCTTTAAATAACGCATATTTTCGTTCAACTCCCGAAGTGGCGGCAATGTTGCGTTACGACAGACCTTTTATTTTTTATATTGGTCTGGCAAGTATTCCTGCTATATTATTTCTGGCGAAATTATTTGCGGTTTTACCAAACATAAAAAGGCAAACTCAAACTATTCAAAAACAGACCGACAAATCAAAAACCCAAAAGCCGAAAATCTTAATATCTAAGAAGGGTAATTTGAATGTTGCAATTGCCATTCAGATATTTCTTTTAATAGCTTTTTCAGGTACTATATTATATATGGTGTACAAACCTTTTGAAAAAACAAAGGTGGAAATTGATTTTTATGCCAATCAACAAGACTGGACAAAAGTTATTACACTTTGTGACAAAATGGATTCGTACGATAGAATGGTTAATTTTCAATATAACCGTGCTTTGTCGAACTCAGGACAATTACTCGAAAAGCTTTATAATTACGAACAGAAACTTGGTTCACAAGGCTTGTTTCTGGATAAACCTTTTACTTCGGAAGTTGCCCTGCCCAACAGTGATATTTATTTCGATCTCGGAAACATTGACGAATCGCAACGATATGCATTTGAATCGGAAACACTGATAAAAAGTAGCCCGAGAGCATTAAAACGGCTGATTTTAAATTGTATTATCATGAACAAGATGGATGCAGCCAGTACATACATCAATATTCTCGCTGCCAACCCCATGGAAAGAAAATGGGTAAAGAAATACCGTGAATATATCAGTAATCCGAAACTTGCAGACTCCGATCCATTGATTATGCAGAAGAGAAAAGACATGAGTAAAACAGGTGGAATGCTTGGAACCCCACCTATAAAACTTTTAAGTCAGCTCGAAAAGAATCCAGCCAACAAAACAGCTTTTGAATATCTCATTGCCATCGACCTGATGGAACACGATGTTGCATCATTAACCGAAGATTTAAAATACCTCGGTCAGGTTAAGTACGATAAACTTCCCACCACTCTGGAAGAGGCAATTATTCTGTACCGGACACAAGGGAAGAACAATGTGTTGTTTAATATGATACGAATTTCAGAACCGACAACTGAAAGATTCAGGGAATTTGCCAAACTTACGAGTGCAGCCAAAGGCGACAGGGAAAAAGCAAAACAGGCAACGCTGGCATATAAAAATACTTACTGGTATTACGTTTTATTTCTTAGTCCAAGGGTTACCAATCTGAAACTGGATACAAAACCTGTGGATGCCAATTATTGAAAATTGAAAATTACGAAATCAGAAATGAATGCAAAAATTAAAATACAATCGATATTTCTCGTTTTAATTATTACTACACTGAGTTCTTGCAGTGGCGGGCTACTTCCAAAAGAATCAGCAGAAACAGATAAATTTCCACATATTTTCCCCGATTATACAGAATTAACAATTCCTCCCAATATTGCACCACTCAATTTCAGCATAAAAGAATCCGGAGAAAAGTTTGCAGTGCGAATTACTTCGAAAAACGGAAAAGAAATAGCAATCTCTGGCAGCAATCCTTCGATACAAATAAATGAGTCGGACTGGAGAAACCTGTTATTGGCAAATCAAGGGGAAGAATTGAATGTTGATGTTTATTGCATGAATGATGATAAATGGTATAAATATAAAACCATAAAACACCGGATTGCCAGGGAAAATATCGATAGTTATTTGAGCTACCGATTAATAAACTCTGCCTATGTACTTTGGTTCGAAATGGGTATTTACCAGCGTAATCTGGAAAATTTTGATGAAGATGTAATTATTCAGAATAAATCAGTTGGTGGAGCTTGTATTAATTGTCATTCGTTAAGCAAAAATAATCCCGAAAAGTTTATGTTTCATATTCGTTCGAAATTTGCAGGAACACTGATATACAACGAAGGTAAAATTGGAAAAATTGAAACAAAAACCGACTACACGCTGGCCTCGGCTGCTTATGGTGCTTGGAATCCAAATGGCAGGCACATTGCATTTTCAGTAAATAAGATAAATCAGAATTTTTATGTTTTTGAAGATCAAAGTAATGAAGTAAGCGACCAGTATTCTGATTTGATTGTGGTCGATACAGAAACCAACATGATTACAACTTCGCCCAAAGTTTCAACCCGTAGCCGCGAGAATTTGCCCGAATGGTCGGCTGATGGGAAATATCTTTATTATATCAGTGCAATCGAAGCGGTTAATGATTCTGCCCGGCTGATTACAAAATACAGTTTGATGGGAATTTCATACGACCCCGAAAAAAGCATTTGGGGCGAGGTTGACACACTCATTTCTTCCAGTGAAACCGGAAAAAGTATCACGTTCCCGCGGGCTTCGCCTGATGGTAGATTTCTGGTTTTTTGCCTTACAAATTATGGCTATTTTACCATACATCACAACGAAAGTGATTTATGTATTCTCGATCTGAAAACCGGGGAGTACCGCATTGCCACTGAAATAAACAGCAGTGAAACCGAAAGTTATCATTCGTGGTCAACCAACGGACGATGGCTGATATTCAGCAGCCGGCGCATTGATGGCGTGCATACCCGTACTTTTATTGCCCATGTTGACGAGAATGGAAAATTCGGAAAACCCTTTGTTTTGCCGCAGAAAGATCCTGATTTCTACAATAATTATTTGCTCAATTTCAACAGGCCCGAACTGATGACCGGAAAAATAGAAGTATCGCCCCAAATAATCAGGGATGCAGCCAGAGAAACAGCGGTTCCGGTAGTTTTTGATCCAAAAGTAAATATCGATGCCTTATCGGGCGCCAGCAAAATAAAAAAATAATACGATTGTTAAGTCACAATTTAACTTCTTTGCCGACTATATTCACCCGTTGACTCCGAGTCACCTGGTGAATATTTCTGCAGTTTATTCAACTGAAATTAATTCTTCTGAATGTCGAAGTACTGTAGCATTAAACTTCCGCTCAACACTTCTGCTTTAAGTGTGTTCTTCCCTTTGGAAAAATTCTGGTTTTCGATCAAAAGTTCTGTCCACGTTGTATCGGGCAGCGACAATTCATGCGAAGTTAGATTCACAATGATTTTGAACTTTGAATTTGGCTGTGTGGTTCTGGCTTTTAACTTAACCGGACCGCTAAAATCCCCGGTTGCAAAAGCTGTATAAATAGTACTTTCTCCTTCAGATAATAAAATGGCTATTTCAGATGATCTTCTACTTCCCGAACCCGGTTCAGTATTTGGCAGAAGCACCGTTTTTACAGGTTCACCGGTGCGGTAAAACTCTGCTTTTATTGTGTCGTTAACTTTGTAGGAAATACCTTCGCCATCATGTCCGTAATTTACTGCGAAAATTTTCGAAGGTATTTGGCGAAGCCATGCTTTTGTGATGTGTTCCAGATATTCGCAGTTCTCCACTTTGATATTTTCAAGTAATTGTGTAAAAATCATCTCCGCCGAATCTTTCGAAGGTTTTGCACCTCCACGACTGTATTCAACAATTTTATAGTAACCAGTTGGGGCGTTTACTGAATAAATTACCTGCCGGTTATCAATTTTTTTCCAGGGCCAGAATGACCATCCAATGTTGTTTTTTTCGAAATACTGCGCCGTAGCAAAATAAATGGCCTGGTTTTTTTCTCCTGTTTCCCCAACCCAAACCGGTACATTCAACCTTTCTCTTTCGCGCAGAAAATAACTGATATCATTCAAATGATCAGGATTACTCCAACAATAGTAATGGAATTGATATACCAGGTTATCATCGAAAGGTTCGCCAAACTCCGACCAGTTATTCGACCAGTTGTAACCCTCAAGAATTATCATGTGTTTTTTGTCGATCTCACGGATTTTGGCCGTAAGATTTTTGTACATCGGTTCCAGTAAATGTTTGTATTTTTCGGCTGCACCTGTATTTTCAGGAAGTGGTTCATTTAATAAATCATATCCGGCAACCACGGGATTATCTTTGTATCGTTCAACCAATTTCATCCAAAGCTTTGTTAACCGGTGTTCGAATTTCGTGTCCATAAAAAGTTCGGGTTCGTTGTTCGGACTGTCATCGATGTTTTGTCCGGTTTGTCCGCCGGGTGCGCCATGCATATCGAGAATAACATAAATATTGTGTTTGCCGCACCACGAAATCAGGCTGTCGAGCAACTCAAAATTTTCTTCAATAAAAACGGCTGTGTCGCCCTCCGTCATAAAAACCCGGGCATTCAAAGCTGGGCGAACTGAGTTAAAACCTAGTTCTTTCACTTTTTTAATATCGGCTTCGGTTATATAATTTAATCTGAATTCTTTCCAGAATTTTTCATTGAATTCGGGCGATGTCAGATCCTCAACAATTTTCTCAATTTTTCGTGGACGGTCGCCCGATTCGCCAAAATGCCACATGTAACCTTCGGGGAGCAGCCAGTTGCCCAGCCCGACACCCCGCAGCAAGATGGTATCGTTTTGTTCGTTTACCATATGTTGACCACTAGTGCGCAGAAATGTTAATGTAGTTTTTGCTTCCTCTTTTTGCGTGCACGAAAAAAGAACAATAACAAGCATGAGGAAAAGAAGGTAAGTTGATTTCATAAAATTTTTAGGTTTTATTGATTAAAGTAAAAGTAAAACTACCAAATAACAAGTTTAGCTGTTTTTGATGTACCATTTACGCTTTTAATTTTAACGAAATGCAATCCTTTTTTCAGACCCGAAACATCAACTCGAACAGGATTGGAATCGGAAAATATATGGGTTTTTACCAATTTTCCCGTAGCATTGTAAAACGAAATCATTTTTTCTCCGTTTTGAATATTTCCCGGTTCAATGGTAACTTCATTTTTGGCAGGGTTCGGATACATATTAAAACCATCGGTTTTTATTTCATTTATTGCCGTAACCGGAGATTTAACAGCTTCGAACCAGTTGGTGTTAAATTCGCCTGTTCGAACATAAATTCGCATGGTATATCTGCCTGCTGGAAGAACCGCGTTAGATGATACAGTTTTCCATGTTTGCCATCCACCAGTCGTAGTAATTGTAACTGTATCAACTGCTATAAATGATGTTCCTTCGCCAATTCGAATAATAAGCTGACTTGATGCCCGTTCGGAAGCAACCCTGAAATTAAATTTATAATTCCCTGAATCAGGAACATAAACCAAATAATCGAGATAATCGCCGGGCGCTGCATATCCCATGTTCTGTCCACCACCTGTATCTGTGCAGGTTTCGCTGACCATACCATTATTAAAAATGTAATTCTCAGATTGAATTTTTCCGGGCAAATTATACCTGATCGGAAGTTTATTCACAACAGTTGCATTCGTAAACGAGGTCAGCGGTTGATTATTACTTAAAACTGAATTTCCGCTATACGATATTTTAATACTACCTCCATAATAAACAGGTGAAGTTAGTTTCAGTGTTAAAATATTTGGATTGTCCATGGTAAAAACAGAATCGACCGCAAGCGGGTTGTTGTTAATTGTTACAGTAAAATCAGCCGGATTTATAGTTTCTGACCCGGATGTAACAGGTCTATTTAGATTTATTTTTATTGAATTGCCATCTGTCGTTGTTTCGGAATAAATGTATTTAAAGTCAACGCTATCAACATTTACGGGATTTGAAAATTTAAAATAATTCAGGTTTGAGCCTCCCTGATCAAAAATGAATCTGATTTTTCTGGTTCCTTTCTCAAGAATAACTCCTGTGAATTCCGTAGTTCGCCAGTTTGTCCAGCCCGAAGTTCCGGGTAAATTAATTACCTGTGAAATTGAAGAACCGCCGGTTTCCAGCCTGACTTTTGAACCGCCCGAGCCCGATGCCGAACGAATACTTAAAGTGTATGCTGCGGTTGAATCAACTTCTACTGTATATTCCATCCATTCTCCGTTACCTGTCCATCCAACATTAAAACCATTATTAGCATTAGCATCGGTGCATGTTTCAATGTCAACTCCGTCGTTTCTGTAATTCCACCCCTGATTCCAGTTTGTAAAAACATTTGTGTTTCCATGAAAATCAGCAGTGTCGTTATCGAAATAGGCAAAACCATTTCTTCCCAGATTGTAATCGGCAGCAAAAATGGGTTCTCCGGTTTTGTATATTTTAAACGGAACAGTTTCGGTGGTATGGGGCTGACGGATAAGTGCGTCAACCACATCTTTCTGAAACGAGCAGTTTTCGAGCCGGTGATTCTGTGCAAATTGAAGAACTGCCTGAAAAGCTGCATCCACACCCGGATTGGTGGCTGTTCCTTTCCAGTAATTTATCAATCTGGTGTAATCGCTGTTTACCGTAACTTTCAACGGGTTATTAATTCCAGGTTTCTTTACGGGCCACCACGACCAGCCAATCCGGTTTTTCTCGCACAATTCAATCAAAGAGGTAAACCAGTTGTTTGAATTTTCGCCGCTTTCACCCAGCCAGATAGGGACATTACGGCTGTTACGTAGGTTAATCATCCAGTTAAGCGATCCAGCATCGTTATACGTCCAGTATTTGTGAAAACTCAGTGCCAGATTGTTATCCCAAATAGCCGGCAATCCGTCGTAATTGTTGGCAAACCAGTTACCTTCAATGATAATTAAATGATTTTTATCAACCTCACGAATCGCGGTGGTTATGTTTTTCAGTAAATCCCACAAAGGAGTGTTTCCGTTTGCAAAAGTCCAGTTGGTTTCGTTAATCAAATCGTATCCTCCAATCCAGGGTTCGGTGCTGTAACGTTCGGCAAGTTTCCTCCACAAGGCAATGGTTTTATCCTTATTAGCCTGACTTTCCCACAACGAGGGTTTTGTTTTATCGTAATCAGAGATTGCTGCATCTTTTCCCTGACCGCCGGGCGCTCCGTGCAAGTCAAGAATCAGGTACATTTCATTGTCACCACACCAAACGAGCAGCGAGTCAATCATTGTAAAACCTTTGTCGAGCCAGGTTTGCTGCCCTGCAACAGGTTCCTGTTCAATAGGTAGCGTAAACCATTTGTAGTGCATGGCAACCCGCACACTGTTAAATCCCCACGATTTCATCGAATCTGCATCAATCCGCCTGAAATGCGAATCGAGCCAAACAGTATAAAAACTGTCGGTTTTTGCCTCACCGATAGTACTAACCAGTTTTGCCCTGAACTCGTGCTGGGTTCCGGCAATGTCAGAAGTCTGCATCATGTAACCTTCCTGCAGCATCCAGTTGCCCGTTCCTATTCCACGGAGAATCACCTCGTTATTTGAACCATCATAAATGTATTTTCCGTTCCGGTGCAGAAATCCCTGGGCATTGGTAATTTGATTTGTGAAAACAAAAAAGAGTGAAAGAAACAACCATAAAATATTCTTTCTAATAATAGTTGGCCTGGTTTGTTGTAATAGCATAATAGTTAATTGTATTAGTAAGCAAGCCGCAAAGATAGAATTTTGGATTTGTTTTTCTTTTCTGCAAAGTCAATGGCTTAATTTTTTTAAAGCTGATTTTTTGTATTCGTCAAAATAAATTGACATCGGTTCTTTCATTGTATCGCGATACAAGCCAGTTTTAAAATAGAACTCGCCAGGTTTAGGATATCCGAATTTTTCAGCATAGGCTGTGATTCCTTTAAAGTTAATGATTTGCTGATTGTTAAGCCAGACAAGCAGTACTCCATCGTTTTTCCGCGAAAAGCGCACATCAAAACTAAAGTCTAGCCACTGATTCAAAACTGATTTTTTTTGCCTGAATAATTCCTGTCTTTTTTTATCGGTCTGCAACGTGATAAATAACTGACCCGATTCATACCTGACAGCAAGTACAGGGTTGTCAGGGTCGCAATTCCCCGACCGGCAGTTTTGTTTCCACTGTGCAACAACAAGCCGGGTGTCAGTTTCCGGAAATCCTTCAGGAATCATCAGACTGAATTTGTAAGAATAGTTTTCATACTCCGCCGACATCAGTTTTTTCGATTCTTTTAACTCTGCTCTTTCAAAGTGGGTACCTTTTTCTTCTTCAATCTGGTCACCTTGTTTCACTTGCAACATCGCTGCTTTTTCTCCCAACCTGGTTTTTTCAGCCTGAATTAGAAATCCGCCTTCAATAAATTTATCGCTTGTCCATATTTTGCTAAGCGAATCCTGTTCAAAACTGTCAGAGGTTATTACTTTTTCTGTTGAACACGAAATTAATGAGACTGAAAGCATCAGTAAAATGGTTTTCAACACTAAGTAGTTTGAATTGATTTGCATTTTATAGATGGTATTGTATATCAGGTTATTTTTCTTTTTCCCTGTTTTCGAGTCTGAATTCGTCTTTTTCCTTGCTCTCTTTTATCATATCATCTTTGTTATCCATCACCGGCGATTCGCCAAGTGCACGCCAGTCGAAGTTTTCGTCAAACGGGTCGAGCGCTTTTTGTGGTTCGAAAATTCTTGAATCGACAGGAATGGCATTATACGGCGTAAAATCGGGCGTTTCGGTAAAGAAATCGGCAAAGTCGGTAGCACCGGCATCGTACTGATTCAGGTAAGGCAACCCCAGAATATTCCAGAAAGTTTTAAAAATGCTGCCAAAACTGTAGTGGTTGTGGCTAACAAAATCCTTTTTCACCCATGGCGAAATCACCATTAAAATACTGCGGTGCGCATCAACATGGTCAACGCCGTTTTGTGCATCGTCTTCGGTGATTACAATCAGCATATTTTCCCAATAAGGTGTGTGCGACAGGAATTCAACAATCCGGCCAACAGCCAAATCGTTGTCAGCCATGTAACTTTCGCGGAATGGATACCCGGCTTCAGGGCGGTCGCCTGCACCGTGGTCATTGGGTATAATCACAGTCATCAGCGATGGCATGGTATCTTTTCCGTTCATCCATTTTTCGGTAAACTCTTTTTTAAACTGGTCAACCCTGAACTGGTCGGGGATAGCCATGTTATAAGTCGGGTATTGTTTCGAGGTTCGCTCCCAAATGGGTTGTGGCAGCGGATAATTAATGTAGTGCCTGTTTCCCTGGTATTTGTATTGGGCTTCGTAAATCGAAGGTTCGAACATGATGCTGAACCCAAAATTGTAGAAATCGATTTTATTTCGTTCAAGGTGGTCCCACATCGAGCCGGCTTCATTGTAATCTTCGGGATAAATTGCACCCGCTGCACCATTCATGGCAAAAACTCCGGGCGCCTTCGAATCGAATTTAAACTCGCGGTTACCACCGTAACTGGCTGCAGTGCATGTTTCAGTCCACTCGTTTGGGTAGGTGTTCACCAGCCATCGGTGTCCATCGGCCGAAACATCTGAATCGACGTAAAAATTGTCTGAAATGGCAAATTCTTTTACAAGTTTCAGGTGATTTACCATCACATCGGTATTTTCTA
Source organism: Draconibacterium sp. (assembly GCA_041737765.1). GTDB lineage: Bacteria > Bacteroidota > Bacteroidia > Bacteroidales > Prolixibacteraceae > Draconibacterium. The sequence continues at coordinate 114,223 of JBGSRA010000114.1, forward strand.
CTGTTGCCGTTTTTTTACCGTTTCTGAAGGTTGCCCCGGTTCCGTACCGTGCAAGCCCGGCTTCGCCTTTGCCTTTTTCAACCTGGCCAAAAACCTCGTCGTAAGTTCTGTTCTCTTTCGAAATAAAAACGATGTGTTTTATCGGACTCACTTTTTCGCCCGGGTAAAGCGGAACCGGATTGTTTTTCCGGGCCGCAAATTTTGATGATGAAGCTTTTTCGAAACTGAAATTATTCGAAATTACCTGTTCAGTATATTTTTTCAATTCTTCATCTGAAGGAATATCCAGTACCTGAACTGTTCCCTTCATTAACGAACCAATGTAACTCCCTTCGGGGCCGGGGTTAAAGGTTGAACCTCCGTTGGGACCACTGCCAAACCCTTTTGCATTCGAAACAATCAGTTTTTTCCCGTCGTTGCTGACCTTGAGTTTGGCCGGAAACCAACCTGTCGGAATATAACCCTGAACAGAAAGTTTTTCGGCATCAATAACTGCCACCGCGTTAATACCTGAGCAAGCCACAAACAACTTTTTATTATCGGGCGACAGCGTCAGACCAAAAGGAATCACGCCCCTGAACTGATTCACACGTTTATCCGGTTTCAGAAAAATGGTGTTTACAACCGTATCTTTTTCAATCGAAATCACCGAAATATTGTCGTTGGTGCCGTTGGTTACAAAAACATATTTATCGGTTGCCACCAGCGAATTGGGACTGGCACCGCCAACAGCAGGAATCCCTTCAACCAGTGCACCCACAAGGTGACCGGTTTTTGATTTTGCAACCACTTCGGGTTTTTCTGGATTTGCCAGGCTGACTGTGAAAACTGAAAAAGCGTCGGGTGAATTCATTTCCCCCAAACCCGGAATTTTGGCTGAATCTGTTTCAATTCCTTCAATCATTTCCTTGCTTCCGTAAGCAAACGGAGGGTATTCAAGTGCTTTGGCAATCACATTTTTTTCGGTAATTCCGGGAATCATGCTGTACTGAAACATCCCCACATTTGCCACATAAATCTTTTGTTCGTCGGGCGACAAACAAATTCCAAACGGATACCTGCCAACCGGAACATTGTGTTTAAGTTTATTTGTCTCGGTGTCAATAATCAACATTCTGAACCCGATTTGGTCAACCGCATACAGTTTTTTCCCATCTTCCGAAAGAACCAAATCTCCAATGTATCCGTGCGAATAATCAACACTGTCAGAAACAAAAGCACAGTTTATGGAATCTTTTTTTGCTCCTGTTTTTAAGTCGAAAATGTAAATTTTGTTTTCCTGGCCTCCGGCAACATAAACCACCGAATTATCGCTGGAAACCGCAAGTCCCATAAAAACCGAAGCCAGCACACCTTCATCGGTATCGGGGCCGGGCGGAACTTGTTGCACCTCAGGATTTTCGGATAAAATATTGCGTATAATGGTAATTGAAAGCGGCCGTATTCCTGAATTGGCTGTAACTGCTGTGTTTCCGTCGGGGCTTAAAGTTAATCCGTAAGGGTGGGGGGCAACTACAATACTTTTACCTGCAGGTGAGATAATTCTGCCATTCGGTAAAACAGTTTCACCGTTTTTGTCGATGGTGACATATTGTTCACCTGCAGGCGCTGAGATTATCCAAGGATCAGTCTTTTCCTGTTTTGAACATGACTGCAATACGAAAAATGCAATGACAATTGCAATATAAATTCTGCTCATATTTTTTTTCATAAATATACAAACAGACATGAAGTATTAAGAGAATAAAAAATGAATTTTTAATTAAACTTTAGGTGAAAGAAAGTTTATGATGATTTATTTTTTTGCAACCATCAGCTTTTTTACAACAATTTTCTGATCGGAAGTGGTAATTTTCAGAATATATATTCCATTGGGAATATCGTTTAGTTGAATCTGTTTTTTATTTTCGGCAAATTGAAATTTTTTCAGGAACACCTCTTTTCCAGCGATATTTGTTAATCGTATTTCAGAAATTTCAAGAATATCGAATTCAACGGTTACTTTGCCATCAATACAGGGATTTGGATATACCCTGAGTTGAGTAGCCAGATTTTCATCGATAAGCTGATTGTTCCAACCCGATGAATTCGCCTGCAGGTTTTCAGAAAAACCCGATACCGAAATTATTATCAATGTTATAAGTAGAAATATTTTCATTGTTGCAAAGTTACAATTTTTCATTAACAAATTATGTGCCTTTTCATTATAAGACAACATTATTATTTAAAAGTTGCAAAGCCTGTGCTAAATCTTCGGGTGTGTCAATGCCAATACTTTGGTGTTCTGTAACTGCAGTTTTTATTTTAAATCCATTTTCAAGCCAACGCAACTGTTCCAACGATTCTGCCTGTTCCAGTATGCCCTGTTTCAGTTTCGATATTTTCTGAAGAACATCCGATTTATAGGCGTACATGCCGATATGTACCCAAAAAGTATGTTTCAAAAGCCAGTTCTCATTTTCGGTGCCGCGTACATATGGAATAGTTGAACGACTGAAGTACAATGCATTCTGCTGATTATCGGTAACCACTTTTGGCCGGTTAGGGTTAAATAATTCTTCTGTGGTTTCAATCTTTTTAATCAATGTAGCAATATCAGTATCGGTTTCAAAACACGATTTTAACAACTCAATCTGTCGATGTTGAATAAAAGGTTCGTCTCCCTGAACATTAATTACCACATCAAATTCTGCATTTTCACCAATAATTCGTGCGGCTTCTGCGCAGCGGTCGGTGCCACTCTGGTGAGTTGAAAGTGTTTCAACTGCTTTTCCTCCAAAATTTTCAACTGTTTTAAAAATTCGATCATCATCGGTTGCAACCCAAACTTCGCTAACTGCTTTTTGCGCATTTTCATAAACCCATTGAATCATAGGTTTATTATTTATTAAGGCTAACGGTTTTCCGGGGAATCGCGTTGATTGAAAACGGGCTGGTATGATTACTATAAATTTCATTTGACAAAGATAAAACAGATTATTAGAATTTTAAGTAATGAGTATTGAGACAAAAAAAGAGAGCATAATAGTAATATGTTTAAGATAAACAAGATGAACAACTGGGTCGATTTCCAATTAATTCTCAGTACTCAAATCATTTCGTCTCACCTCTTTTTAATAAAAATGGTTAATAATTTTCAAAGAGAATGTTTGCCAGCGAAAAATTGTAAATTTGCGCTTTACTTTTTTAATATGGATGTACAGGGTATAAAACAAAGGTTCGAAATTATGGGTAATTCAGCCATGCTAAACCGCGCAATCGAGGTTGCGGTGCAGGTAGCCCCAACCGATTTGTCGGTTTTAATTACGGGTGAAAGTGGCACCGGAAAGGAGATATTCCCACAGATTATTCACCAGTTTTCGAGCAGGAAACATGGAAAATACATAGCAGTAAACTGTGGCGCAATTCCCGAGGGTACCATCGATTCTGAGCTTTTTGGTCACGAAAAAGGCTCGTTTACGGGTGCGTTGGCCGATAGGAAAGGTTATTTTCAGGAAGCTGACGGCGGCACTATTTTTCTCGACGAAATAGGAGAATTGCCACTTGCAACCCAGGTTCGATTGCTCAGGGTTTTGGAAACCGGCGAATTTATCAAAGTGGGTTCATCAAAAATGATAAAAACAAATGTTCGGGTTATTGCCGCCACAAATTTAAACTTACCTGAAGCAATTGAAGCGGGAAAATTCAGGGAAGACCTTTATTACCGCTTAAATACGGTGCCGATCGTAATTACACCTTTACGGGAACGTCCTGATGATATCAATTTATTGTTCAGAAAATTTGCCCGCGACTTTGCCGAAAAATACAGAATGCCTCCCATTGTTTTGGATGATCATGCAAAAGTATTACTGGTAAATTACAGGTGGCCCGGAAATGTGAGGCAATTAAAGAATATTACCGAACAGATTTCAATAATTGAAAAAGAAAGAGATATTACAGCCGAAATTTTAAGGAACTATTTACCGGTAGATTCTTCGAAGAATTTGCCTGCACTTTTTTCAAAAGCCGAGGAGAGTTCATTCTCGAACGAAAGAGAAATTTTGTACAAAGTTTTGTTCGACATGAAACGCGACATGACGGAACTAAAAAAAATGGTGCTCGATATCATGGATAACAAGGAATCGCCGATTACAGGCGATCAGGCACGGATTTTCAGAAATTTGTACGACACAGATTCAGGTAATTATGTTTCAAAAGAACAGGTTTCAAAGCATATTCATATTGAATCGGTTGAAAAGGAAAACATTCAGGATACAGAGGAATTTGTTGAAGAATCGCTTTCATTGGAGGACAAAGAGATTGAAATGATAAAAAAGGCGCTCGACAAAAATAAAGGCAAACGAAAATATGCTGCGCAGGAACTTGGAATTTCGGAACGGACGTTGTACCGAAAGATTAAAGAGTATGATATAAAAGGGTAGTTTATATGATAAAGCGATTTTTATTTTTCACACTGATTTTTGTTGTATTTGCGGTAATTATGCCGGCATGTAAAATGTCGTATTCGTTTACAGGCGCCAATCTTTCTCCTCAAATTAAAACTTACAGTGTATATTATTTTCCGAACCGTGCCAGATTAGTAAATCCAACGCTTAGTCAGAACTTTACAGAAGATTTACGCGAAAAACTCAGGAGACAAACTTCATTGAACGAGTTGTCAGAAAACGGAGATATTGAATTTGAAGGCCAGATTACAGGTTACGAAGTTCGGCCGATGTCGATTCAAAAGGATGACCTTGCAGCTAAAAACCGTTTAACGATTACTATAAAACTGAAATATACCAACAATAAAACATCGGAGGAGAATTTCGATCGTAATTTCTCGGCCTATGAAGATTTTGACAGTAACTCATCAATAAGCGATGTGGAAGATGAACTGACGACCCTGATTATTCAAAAGTTAACCGAAGATATTTTTAATGCCACAATTGCTAACTGGTAAATGATGGAAACTGTTGAATTTTATAATCTTTTTTACGAACATCATTTGCTCAACGATAAAACAGCGGACGAATTAAAAATTTTAACAGAAAAATATCCCTGGTTTCAACTGGGTTGGATGCTGTACCTTAAAAATCTGAAACAAATTGATTCCCCCGAATATCAATCAGTGCTAAAAAAGGCAGTTGTGCGTATTTCGAACCGAAAATTATTATACAATTTTATCAATTCAGGATTTCAGAAAAAATCATACAAAATTGAGTTTGACAATCAGATGCAGATTTTAGATGGATTTGAAAATGATAATCGTGAGGGTAATTCATTGATAGATAAATTTCTATCGACAGGTACTGGAAAAATCAAAATTATTCAGGGTGATAACAACAGCCCGGAAACAGAAAGCAGAATTGAAATAATCGAGAAATCGACAGCGGAAAACGACGACATTATTACCGAAACTCTGGCTACAATTTATTTTCAGCAAAAAAACTACGATAAAGCTTTGGATGCATATAAAAAATTAAGTTTGAAATATCCGGAAAAAAGTATTTACTTTGCAACCCAAATTGAAGAAATTGAAAAATTAAAGAACACTAATTTATAGAAAAATGTACACATTAATAACTGTTTTAATATTTATCGTTTGCGTGCTTTTAGTTTTAATTGTATTGGTACAAAACTCAAAAGGCGGTGGTTTGGCAAGTAATTTTCAATCGGCAGGTCAGGTAATGGGCGTGCGTAAAACAACCGATTTCCTGGAGAAAGCTACATGGGGATTGGCCGGTACATTATTGTTTTTATCAGTTATAGGTTCGGCATTTATTCCACGTGGCGAAGCCGATGTTGATCAATCACGCGTTCAACAGCAAATTGAAACCGCAGTTGACCCAACTCAGGTTCCCAATTTCCCGACTACCGCACCAGAAGCGGTGGACACAACAAAGTAATTTGAATAATTCAATTTAAAAATATTGTGAGCCATTTATCGAAAGATAAATGGCTTTTTATTTTGGCATTTTATTCGTTTCATTTTTCTTGTATTTCAATGAAGTAATGTTAGCCAAATTTACTCTGCCACCATGTCAGAAATTTTGTCACCTGATGTAAATGGTTGTAATTTAGGTTATTGTTTGGTTTTGTAGAACAGGGTTTTCAATTAATAGTGCAATTTTGTCTATGTTTCTGCAGTATTAGTCACTATTGTATGGTTGGCACAGAATATGTAAAACCACCGTGTCGATTTTTTAATAATAATGTTTAATTAAAATAAAACTATAAAAACTATGGCAGATTTAAAAGGTAAAATTCTGGCTGGAAAAATCCTGGTTCAGCCCAGGGCAGCGGAAGAGAAAACAGTAAGTGGAATTATTATTCCCGATTCAGCAAAGGAAAAACCACAAGTTGGAACAGTATTGTTGGTGGGTAGTGACAAAAAAAACGAACCCATGGAACTGAAAGTTGGTGATGTTGTTTTCTACGGAAGATATTCGGGCACAGAGTTGCATATCGACGGTGAGGATTATTTATTAATGTCACAATCTGACGTTTTGTACATCGCTTAATTAAAATCAAAAAAAAAGAAAAATAGTATGGCAAAAGAAATTAAATTCGAAATTGAAGCACGCGAATTATTAAAAAGCGGCGTTGATAAACTGGCAAATGCAGTTAAAGTAACGTTGGGGCCAAAAGGGCGCAACGTAGTGATTGAAAAGAAATTTGGAGCACCTCAGATTACCAAGGACGGTGTAACAGTTGCAAAAGATATCGATTTGGCGGGCGCATACGAAAATATTGGCGCTCAAATGGTTAAAGAAGTAGCTTCTAAAACCGGCGACGATGCTGGTGATGGAACAACAACTGCAACTGTATTGGCTCAGTCGATAATTACAGTTGGTTTAAAAAACGTAGCCGCCGGTGCAAATCCAATGGATTTGAAACGCGGTATCGACAAAGCTGTGGCTAAAGTTGTTGAAAGTATTGCAGAACAGGCGCAAACCATTGGCGACGATTATGCCAAAATTGAATCGGTTGCAAAAGTTGCTGCAAACAATGACGATACAATCGGTAAACTGATTGCCGAAGCAATGCAAAAAGTACACAAGGAAGGTGTAATCACCATCGAAGAATCAAAAGGTACTGAAACTTATGTTGACGTAGTTGAAGGTATGCAGTTCGACCGTGGTTATATTTCTCCCTATTTTATTACCGATGCCGAAAAAATGGCTGCAGAACTGGAAAGTCCTTTCATCCTGATTCACGACAAAAAAATCAGCACAATGAAAGATTTGCTTCCAATTCTTGAAGCATCTGCCCAGACCGGACGTCCGTTAATGATTATTGCTGAAGATGTTGATGGTGAAGCACTGGCAACTTTAGTAGTAAACCGTTTACGCGGTTCATTGAAAGTATGTGCGGTAAAAGCACCCGGATTTGGCGATCGTCGCAAAGAAATGCTTGAGGATATTGCTGTTTTAACCGGAGGTACAGTTATTACTGAAGAAAAAGGCATGAAACTCGAACAGGCAACTCTCGATTTATTGGGAAAAGCAGAAAAAATTACTGTTGATAAAGAGGTTACCACAATTGTAAACGGCTCAGGTGACCAAAATGTTATCGCCGCCCGTGTAGGTCAGATTAAAAAACAGATTGAAACTACAACTTCTGATTACGACAGGGAAAAACTACAGGAACGTTTGGCTAAATTAGCCGGTGGAGTTGCTGTAATTTATGTTGGCGCAACTTCAGAAGTTGAAATGAAGGAGAAAAAAGATCGCGTTGACGATGCATTAAGTGCAACCCGCGCTGCTGTTGAAGAAGGAATCATCCCTGGTGGTGGAGTAGCTTATATTCGCGCTATAGATACATTGAATTCACTCAAAGGCGAAAACGATGATGAACAAACCGGTATAGAAATTATTAAACGTGCAATTGAAGAGCCACTTCGCCAGATTGTTGCCAATGCCGGAAAAGAAGGTGCTGTAATTGTTCAGAAAGTTAGAGAAGGGAAAGCTGATTTTGGTTATAATGCAAGGACTGATGTTTATCAGAATTTGTTTGAAGCTGGTGTAATCGACCCTGCCAAAGTAGCTCGTATTGCGCTTGAAAATGCTGCATCAATTGCTGGAATGTTCCTGACGACTGAAGCAGTTATTGTAGAAGAAAAAGAAGACAAACCATCAATGCCAATGGGTGGTCCCGGCGGTATGGGTGGAATGGGTGGAATGATGTAATTGACACCATAATATTTAACAAAAAGCTCTTTCTGTTACTGGAAAGAGCTTTTTTTTTGAGTTCAAAAATCTGACAATTGTCACACACTGTTATTTAACATCTTTATTTGCGAATTAAAGTGCTGTTATTCAGTGTAGTTATTGTTTGCTGAATATGCAAAAAATCTTGTTTTTTCGTTTTTAAGAATTATACCTTTGGTGTATAATTTTAAACGTTTTTGATATGACAGCAGATATTAATGAATTCATTGCAAATTTGGAGAAAAGAACTCCGGGAGAAAGTGAATTCCATCAGGCAGTAGAAGAAGTGATTGGTTCTATCTGGGATTATTACAGTAGAAATCCAAAATACCAGAAAGCAAAAATCCTTGAGCGAATGGTAGAACCCGAACGGGTTATCATGTTTCGGGTTCCATGGGTTGACGATAGGGGAGATGTACAGATAAATCGTGGTTACCGGGTTGAATTCAATTCTGCTCTGGGACCTTACAAAGGAGGTTTGCGGTTTCATGCCAGTGTTACTTTAAGTATTCTGAAATTTCTGGGATTCGAACAGACATTCAAAAATAGTTTAACCACTCTGCCAATGGGCGGTGGAAAAGGTGGATCCGATTTTAGTCCGAAGGGAAAATCCGACTGGGAAATCATGCGGTTTTGTCAGTCGTTTATGACCGAACTCTATCGTCATATTGGTCCAAATACCGATGTGCCGGCCGGAGATATCGGTGTTGGCGGACGCGAAATTGGTTACCTGTTTGGCCAGTATAAAAGATTAAAGAATGAATTTACCGGGGTTTTAACCGGAAAGGGTCTGGCGTGGGGTGGAAGTTTGATACGTCCGGAGGCAACAGGTTTTGGTGCAGTATATTTTGCACAGCACATGTTGCACCGAATTGGAAAAGATATCGAGGGACAAACCATTTCTGTATCAGGATTTGGAAATGTTGCCTGGGGAACAATTGCAAAAGTAAACGAGTTGGGAGGGAAAGTGGTTACCATCTCCGGGCCTGATGGATATATTTACGATCCCGAAGGAATAAAAGGTGACAAAGTTGAATATCTGCTTGAGCTTCGTGCAACCAATAATGATATCGTGGAACCTTATGCCAAAGAGTTTGGAGCTAAGTTTATATCCGGAAAACATCCGTGGGAAGTCCCCGTTGATGTAGCAATGCCTTGTGCCACAGAGAATGAAGTAAACTTCGACGATGCAAGGGAACTTGTGAAAAATGGTTGTAAACTGGTGGCAGAAGCATCGAATATGGGTTGTACTTCCGATGCAGTGGAATATCTTTCCGAAAACATTGATTATGCTCCCGGGAAAGCAGTAAATGCAGGAGGTGTGGCAGTTTCCGGTCTCGAAATGTCGCAAAACAGCATGAGATTTAACTGGTCGCGCGAAGAAGTTGATATGCGACTTAAACATATCATGAAAGACATTCATGAAACTTGTGTTACCTACGGAAAGAACGGAAATAAAGTTAATTACGTTACCGGTGCAAATGTAGGCGGTTTTGTAAAGGTTGCCGATGCCATGTTGGCTCAGGGAATTGTCTGATTATATTCTTTTGTATCTGTCAGATTTATTCATTTATCCTGAAATACAACGAAAACTTAATTTTTTGTTAAAGTTGAATTGCATTTCAGGATAAATTGGTTTTATACATTTGTCGAAATTTTTTTTGACATGCTGATTGATACACATTCTCATATTTATTCTGAAGATTTTAACGACGACATTGATGAGGTCTTGCAAAACGCCTATAATAATGATGTCAGAAAAATCGTTCTGCCAAACATTGATTCAGGTACAATAAAACGGTTAATTGATCTAAGTAATTCATATCCGCATGTTTGCTATCCGTTAATGGGGTTGCATCCTACTTCTGTTTCCAAAGATTTTAAGGAAGAATTGTCGGTTGTTGAATACTGGCTCGACAAACAAAAATTTTACGGTATTGGTGAAATTGGAATTGATTTATATTGGGACAGGACCTATATTGAAGAACAAAAGGAAGCTTTTCGTTATCAGATTAAATTGGCCAAAAGCCGAAAACTACCAATTGTTATTCATGTAAGAGAATCTTTTAACGAAGTTTATGAGATTGTGAATGAAGAACAGGATGGAACATTAAAGGGAATATTTCATTGTTTTTCGGGAGATGAAGTGGAAGCCCAAAAAATTGTGGATTTAGGATTTATAATGGGAATCGGAGGGGTGGTAACCTATAAAAACAGCAGTTTGAGTCAGGTATTGCAAAAGGTTGAATTAACAAATCTGGTTTTGGAAACTGATGCACCCTATTTGTCGCCCGAACCAAAACGTGGTAAGCGGAACGAAAGTTCGTATTTGGTTTATGTTGCTCAAAAATTGGCTGAAATATATCAACTGCCCATAAAAGAAATAGCAGAAATAACAACCGCAAACGCACGCAGATTGTTCGAAATTTGATAAATTGCGCCTTAATTGAACCATTAGTATGGCATCAGACAAAAGTGGCAAAACGTCAATATTAATTATATACACCGGAGGTACAATCGGAATGGTTCAGCATCTTGAAACGGGTACACTGGCTCCGGTAAAATTCGATCAGATATTGCAGGAAGTACCCGAGCTAAATAAATTCAATTTTAATATTCAAACAGTTATTTTCAATCCTGCCCTCGATTCTTCAAATATGAATCCCTCGGTTTGGGTTAAAATTGCCAACACAATTAAAAAAAACTATAACGATTACAATGGATTTGTGATTCTGCATGGAACCGATACTATGGCTTACACTGCATCAGCGTTAAGTTATATGTTCGAAAGTCTGGATAAACCAATCATATTAACAGGCTCACAACTTCCCATAGGAACAATCAGAACCGATGGAAAGGAAAATCTGATTACTTCGGTTGAAATAGCCGCTGCAAAAGAGGGTGAGAAAAGCAAGGTTCCGGAAGTCTGTATTTATTTCGATTTTAGATTGTACCGTGGCAACCGAACTGTAAAAAGAGATTCAGAGCAATTCAGTGCTTTTCATTCGGTGAATTATCCTGCACTTGCGGTTGCGGGAGTCGATATCAGGTATAGCAGCGAATTTATTTACCGGCCTGAAAATAAAGGAATTCTAAAGGTAAATACTAAATTCGACGATAATGTGGTGATACTTAAAATGTTCCCAGGTATCAGTGAAAAAGTATTTAAATCGATATTGGATATTCCGGGTCTGAAAGGGATTGTTCTGGAAACCTTTGGTTCGGGGAATGTGCCTACAACCCAATGGTTGATTAATTGTATTAAAAAGGCTATAAAAAACGGAATTGTTGTGTTAAATATTACTCAATGCGAAGGTGGCAGGGTAATTATGGGACAGTATGAAACCAGTTTGGAATTGCTGAATGCCGGGGTTGTTTCGGGAAAAGATATGACAACGGAAGCAGCTATTACCAAGTTAATGTTTCTGTTGGGGCAGGGTTTAAGTAATAACGAAATAAAAATGTATCTCAATAAGAGTTTGAGAGGGGAAATAAGTGAGTAGCTTATTTTTTATTCACAATTTTTTATTAATTTGCACCCCTCATTTTGGAGATGGGGATTGGTAATTGTGAGCATTAAAGTTTAAAAAAATCATCACTTATTTTTTAAGTTAAGTGGAAATTCAGTTCTTTTTTATAATGAAAATACTCTTGCATTTTAAATAAGAGTTAATTGGAGAGATGCAGGAGTGGCTTAACTGGCACGCCTGGAAAGCGTGTGTACTGCAAAACGGTACCGAGGGTTCGAATCCCTCTCTCTCCGCCAGAAATTAAGTTTTAATTGTTCTGATAAATTTTGTAAATTTTAATTGTTAAACTAAAGCAAATGATTTGCTTTGCAAAACGAAATTTTTTTAAATAAAAATCAATACAAACAAATTAGAGAATTATTAATTAAAAATTTAAAACAATTATGAAAAGACTATTCGCGTTAATAGCAGTATTTGGGATGCTGGTTTTTATGGCGTCAAATGTTGTAGTTGCACAAGACACAACCGCTACACAGGCAGCTGCTCCTGCTCAGGTGGCTATGGACACCGATTCTGAAGAAGTGGCTGCTGCAGCTGCTGAAGAAGGACAATCGTTTCACAGCCAGTTGAAAACAAAGTTTGTTGAGGGTGGTGCAGGTTTTATGACCTCAATTTTACTTACGCTGATTTTAGGATTGGCATTTGCAATTGAAAGGGTACTTTACCTGAATCTTGCCACAACAAACACCAAAAAACTTCTTGCCAAAATTGAAGCTGCACTCGAAAATGGTGGTGTTGAAGCAGCAAAAGATGTTTGCCGCAATACAAGTGGTCCTGTTGCAAGTATTTTCTATCAGGGATTAGACAGAGCAGATGAGGGATTGGATGTAGCTGAAAAATCAGTTGTTGCTTATGGCGGTGTTCAGGCCGGTTTACTCGACAGAGGGTTGAGCTGGATTGCACTTTTCATAGCATTAGGCCCAATGCTCGGGTTCATGGGAACAGTTATTGGTATGATTGGTGCTTTTGATGCAATTGAAGCAGCAGGTGACATTTCACCAACATTGGTTGCCGGTGGTATTAAAGTAGCGTTAATCACAACAGTGTTTGGTCTTATAGTAGCAATTATTCTTCAGATTTTCTACAATTACTGTGTTGCTAAAATAGAAAGTATTACCAGTGATATGGAAGATGCTTCTATTTCTCTAATCGACATGTTATTGAAGTTTAACCTGAAAAAATAAGAAAACCCATGGAAAAAATAGGTAAAAAAATTACTATTGTTTTATGGGCCCTGGTTGTTGTATCTATTATACTCACTGTTTCATTGATGGCAAATATCAATCCAGACAATGATCAAGATCCGGCAATGTTAAGTTGGATTAATACAAATCTTATTTGGGTCTATATTCTTGGTATTGTTGCTGCCGGTCTTGCAGTATTATTTGCAATATTTCAGACTTTATCAGATAAAAAAGCAACAAAAAACGGGCTTATATCATTGGCATTCTTAGGTGGAGTTGCATTGATATCATATTTGCTGGCTTCTCCGGAGATTCCTCAGTTTCTTGGAGTCGATAAATTCATTGCTGACGGCTTAAATGGTCAGACTATGAAATTGGTTGATACTGGTTTAATAGCATTGTATTTTATGCTTGCAATTTCAGTATTGGCATTTATAGTAGGACCAATTATTCGTATTGTTAGAAAATAAAATCGTAGTATAAAACAGGAAAATTAGTTATGAGTAAAAAAATGCCTGAAGTACCGGCAGCATCATTAGCTGATATCGCTTTTATGTTGCTTATATTTTTCCTGGTAACAACTACGATGGATGTGGACAGTGGCCTTGAAAGAAGGCTCCCGCAATGGGTTGACCAACCTTTGGACGAAGAAGTTGATGTTAAGGAGCGTAACATTTTTGTTGTGCTGGTTAACAGAAATAACGACCTATTGGTGGAAAATGAATGGACTAATATTAGTGAACTACGCGAAAAGGCAAAGGAGTTTATGGCAAACCCTGCCGATAGTGAAAGTTTACCCGAAAAGGAACCTAAAGAAATACCTTTCTTCGGAGAGGTTATGGTAACCAAAGGTGTTATCTCTTTAAGTAATGACCTTGATACAAAATATGGAACATACATTGCTGTTCAAAACGAGTTAGTTGCTGCCATTAATGAATTGAGGGATGAATTGGCGAAAAGTAAATTTCAAAAATCATACAATGATTTGGAGAAAGAACAACAAGATGCTATTCGCGATATATATCCTTCAAGGATTTCTGAAGCTGAACCAAAAAAACGAAACTAGGAGGGAAAAACTATGAGTAAATTTAGAAAAAGCGGTAATAAGGAATTACCTCCAATTTCAACGGCTTCGTTACCTGATATTGTTTTTATGTTACTTTTCTTTTTTATGGTAACTACTACCATGCGCGAAGTAACATTAAATGTATCGGTTAAACTTCCAACTGCTACTGAATTAAGCAAATTGGAAAAAAAATCGTTAGTAAGTTACATTTATATTGGAGAACCGTTGAGGCAATGGCAAGCTAAATTTGGAGTTGCTCCACGTATTCAGCTTAACGATCAATTCGCTAATGTTTCTGATATCAGTAATTTTGTAATTGCTGAAAGAGAAGCAAGAGATGAAGCTGAAAGACCAATGATGATCACTTCTTTGAAAGTTGATGAAAATACAAAAATGGGTATAGTTGCTGATGTTAAGCAGGAATTGCGTAAGGCTGCAGCATTACACATTAATTATTCATCGAGAAAAAAGAAATAACGTTAATAGTATATTAGATAAAAAAAGGGAAGCGAAAGCTTCCCTTTTTTTATTGGCTATATCGACTATTTTGTTTCTTTTAAATTGAGTTTGATTTGTAATTCATCTAATTGATGTTGTGCAATTGGTGCCGGTGAGTCATTCATAACATCGCGACCCGAATTGTTTTTGGGGAAGGCAATCACATCCCTGATTGAATCCAATCCTGCAAACATAGAAACAAGTCTGTCGAATCCAAATGCAATTCCTGCATGTGGCGGCGCACCATATTTAAATGCGTTCATCAGAAATCCAAACTGTGCCTGTGCCTGCTCTGGTGTAAAACCTAATTTGTCGAACATTTTCGACTGTAACTCTGAATTGAAAATTCTCACTGAGCCTCCACCGATTTCAACGCCGTTTATTACCAAATCGTAAGCATTTGCCCGAACTTTACCCGGTTCGGTATCCAGCATTGGAATATCTTCGGGTTTTGGCGATGTAAAAGGATGGTGCATTGCGCTAAATCTTTGAGTTTCATCGTTCCATTCAAGTAACGGAAAATCAACAACCCACAGTGGTTTGAAAATACCTTTTTTGCGAAGACCCAACTGGTTTCCCATTTCAAGTCGTAATTCACCAAGAGCTTTTAAGGTCTGTTCCCTTTCGCCTGACAGTATTAAAATCAGGTCGCCCGATTGTGCTTCAACTATTTTACTCCATGCAGTTAAATCTTCAGGTGAACAAAATTTTTCAACTGACGACTTAAAACTTCCGTCATCATTGCATTTCACATAAACCAAACCTTTTGCGCCAATTTGCGGACGTTTTACCCAATTGGTCAGCTCATCGAGCTGTTTTCTGGAATATTCACCGCAACCTTTTGCACAAATGGCACCAATATATTCAGCAGAATCGAAAACACTAAAACCTTTTCCTTTTGCAACATCAGTAATTTCGCTGATTAACATATCAAAACGCAGGTCGGGTTTATCAACTCCGTATTTTTCCATTGCTTCAGAATAAACCATCCATGGGAAATCTTTCACTTCCACATTTAGTACTTCTTTAAACATGTGTTTTGTTAAACCTTCGAACATTTCCAGCACATCTTTCTGTTCAACAAACGACATTTCACAGTCTATTTGAGTAAATTCGGGTTGGCGGTCGGCACGTAAATCTTCGTCTCTGAAACATTTCACAATTTGGTAATATCTGTCGAATCCGGCAACCATTAAAAGTTGTTTAAAAATCTGCGGCGATTGTGGAAGCGCATAAAATTCACCGGGATTCATTCTCGAAGGAACAACAAAATCTCTTGCACCTTCGGGAGTCGATTTTATCATAACCGGGGTTTCAGTTTCAATAAAATCTCTGTCATTCAGATAACTACGCACTGCATGGGCCATTTTTGCACGCAAAATGAGGTTGTCACGAACAGTACTCCGGCGTAAATCAAGGTAGCGGTATTTCATCCGTAAATCGTCTCCGCCATCGGTATCTTCCTGTATGGTAAAGGGCGGTACAAGCGATGGACTTAAAACAATTACTTCAGTCAGCGCAATTTCGATTTCACCTGTTGGAATATTATTGTTTTTGCTTGAACGTTCCCTCACAACACCTTTTGCCTGGATTACAAATTCCCTTCCCAGTTTATTCAATTGTTCAACAACCTGATTACTTGTATTTTCATCAACTACCAACTGTGTAATTCCATATCGATCGCGTAAATCGATAAATGTCATGGCCCCGAAATCGCGGATAGTTTGAATCCATCCTGCGAGTGTTACCTCAGTATTTAAATCAGCGATTCGAAGTTCGCCGCAAGTGTGAGTTCTGTACATGTTATTTTTATTTGAATTGGTTGCGAAAATAAGAAGATTTTAGCAATTTCATCTCCTCAAAATCATTGCTTTTTAAATCAAAAATGATAGAACCTTTTAACGATGAATATTTTATGAAAAAAGCTTTTTCGGAAGCAATTCAGGCTTTTGAAAAAGGGGAAATTCCGATTGGTGCAGTAGTTGTGGCAAAGGGTAAAATATTAGCCCGTGCCCATAATTTAACCGAAACACTAAATGATGTTACAGCCCATGCCGAAATGCAGGCAATAACTGCCGCAGCAAATTTGCTGGGAGGTAAATATCTGAACGATTGTACGCTGTATGTAACTTTGGAACCTTGTGTAATGTGCGCGGGTGCGTTAGCATGGGCTCAGATTGGCAAGATTGTTTATGGCGCTTCCGATGTAAAAAGGGGGTTTAAAAAATTCGCACCGCAATCTCTTCATCCAAAAACTGAAATTTACGGCGGTGTTTTGGGAATTGAGTGTTCTGAACTGATACAGGAATTTTTCAAAAATAAAAGATAAAATGCTTGGTGCGGAGAGCACAGAGCAAAGAGCAAAGAGCAGAGTGCGAAGAGAAAAAAAGGACAAAGGAAATTATTTAACGTGGGAAGCAAAACTCATTAATCAACCTCAGAAACAGTAAACCCTGCCTTTTTCAAATCTTCCCAAAATCCGGGGTACGATTTTGTAATTACCAACGGATCAGAAATCTGTAATCGACAACCTGACATTGCCATCGGCGCAAAAGCAAGCGCCATCCGGTGATCGTGGTATGTTTCAATTACCGGATTATCAATTATGAAATCAGCATTTATCTTTCCGTTCCATGCTAGTTCCCCTGGAGCAGGTTCAGTAAGTTCGGCACCGAATTTTGCAAGTTCGTTTTGTAATGCCGAAATTCGATCGGTTTCCTTAATTTTTAATGTTTTTAAACCCGAAAAATAAAAAGGGATTTTCTTTGCAACACACAAGCAGGCCATTGTTTGGGCAACATCAGGATTTTCAATAAAATCGTGACTCAGTTTTTCAGGTGAAATATTCTCACTTTTAACAAGTAAAACACCATCCGGTTTTTGAATTGAATTAACTCCAAACTGTGTAAACCATCCGGCAATATTCGCATCGCCCTGTAAACTTTCAAGTTCGAGGTTTTTCAGTACTATTTCTCCTGAATCGCACATCGATAAAATCTCGTACCAGTATGAAGCACCCGACCAGTCGGCTTCAATAGTAAATTCGCGGGCAAAATATTTTTGTTCAGGTACTGTAATTTCATTTTCTTCCCAATGGTACTGAATACCAAACTTCGCCATTAATTTAAGCGTGAGTTCGATATAGGAACGAGAGGTAATTTCGCCCTTTAATTTCAGAATCAACCCGTTTTCGATGGTGGGTGCAATAAGTAAAAGTGCAGAAATATACTGGCTCGAAACACTGCCATCCAATTCGATGGTCTTTCCAATCAGGCGCGAACCAAGTATTTTAAGAGGCGGAAAACCTTCATTTTTTGTATATTCAATTTGGGCACCAAGCGATTTTAATGCATCAACAAGTATCGAAATCGGTCTTTGTTGCATTCTTTCCGATCCTGTAATTTCCCATTCACCAACAATTTTTGCCAAAAAAGCAGTCAAAAACCGCATGGCAGTTCCGGCATGTCCAATATCGAATTTATTTGAATTTGAATTTAAAGCTTCCAGCATGACAACTGTATCATCACTGTCCGCCAGGTTTTGTAATGGATAGGGGCTGTAATTCAATGCGTTGATAATGAGTGCACGGTTGCTGATACTTTTTGAAGAGGGAAGATCAATTGATGTTTTAATGGTTTTACTTTTACTTGAAACTGCGTATATCATGATTTTTTCAAATTACAGTTGACGATAAAATTCCAACGATTCATAAATCAGATCTCTTTCACAGTTTTGGTTGATTTCGATTTTTCCAATTTCCGAAAGTAATGTAAAATTGATTTTCCCGGCTTCATTTTTTTTGTCGTGTGTCATCAACTCAAAAAGAGCGTCAAAATCGGATGTGGTAATTTCAAATTTACCATATAAATTAATTAGCCAGTTTGTCAGTTTTTCAAAATCGGTTTGCGGGAAACTGCATTTCTTCACCGACAAATAAAGTTCTGTAATAATTCCATAAGCAACTGCATGTCCATGCTGAATTGGCCTGTTTTGTTGCATTGCATAACTTTCGAATGCATGACCAATTGTATGTCCGAAATTTAGTGCTTTCCTTATGTTTTTTTCAGTGGGGTCGTTGCTTACAAAGTATTCTTTAACGTTTACCGAATCGCCAATTATTTTCTGCAAATGGTCGTAATCGATGTTTTCAATATCAAATTCTTCCAATTCTTTTAAATGTTCCGGATTGAAAATCAGTCCGTGTTTTATCATTTCAGCAAATCCAGATATAAAATTTTCCTTATCGATGGTTTTTAAAAAATCGGTATTAATAATTACTGCAACCGGTTCTTTAAAAGTGCCAATTTCGTTTTTAAAACCGCTGAAATTAATTCCGGTTTTTCCTCCCACCGAAGCATCAACCTGAGAAAGCAGGGTAGTGGGCACATTCAGAAAATCGATACCGCGTTTGAAAGTTGTAGCTGCAAAACCGGCCAAATCTGTAAGCATTCCACCTCCAATATTAATAAGTAGAGATTTTCGATCGCCCCCATTTTTTGAGAGAAATTCCCATATTTTTGCAACCGATTCAATTTTTTTATTATTCTCTCCGGCAGGAATTACAACCTTTTTTATTCCCTTAGAATTTAAAAAGTCATCGAATTTCGATACCCAAATTTCATTCACGGTATCCTCAGTGGCTAAAAAAATTTTACCAGGCGTATATTTTTCAATCCAATTTAAAAGTTCCTGCTCCGGTAAACGGGTATATATTATTTTTGTGCAAATTTTTGAATTTCCCATTGATTGCTGTTAAATTGCGGTAAAGTTAAAATAAAATTGGTTTTCGGTATTTTAAATAATTTCGCAAGGAATTTTATTTAAAAATTAATAATCACAATGCGAATAAATAATAAAAAAAGGGCAGTTAAATTTAAGCGAACATTTTTTTTGGTAAGTGTTTTAATTGCTGTTACGGCGGTCCTGTTTTATCTTTTCGATATTTTCGATAAAACAGGGGCTGCAATTTTCAGTATCGGATTATTTTCGTTGTGGTACCTGTACTTTCACGTAGCCGATTACCAGTTTATTGAATTCCAAAACGAAAATGGCCGCGTAATGCTTCGTTATTATAAAGCTATCAGTTTTGGACAACCCCGGTTTAACGAAATTGAATTTCCTCAAAATATGCTCAGAAAAGTATTTTTTGATAATTCTGTTTTTGGAAAAATGTCGGATGTTACTTTTGTTGTTAAAACTAAAAGAGGAGCAGCGGAATATCCATCGGTAAGTTTGTCGGCAGTTAATTTTGAAGACCGGCAAAAAATGGCTCAATCCCTGAACGAACTAGTATCTTATTTGAAATAATGTTTCCCCTGAAATGGACAATCATCTGCTTTTCAAAATAGCACTCTCTGTGGCTCCCGGAATTGGTGGAGTTCTGGCCCGAAATATGGTTTCTTATGTTGGAAGCGTGGAAGGTGTTTTTGCAGAATCGTTAAAATCGCTGCAAAAAATTCCGGGAATAGGTGAAATTAACGCGAAAAGAATCAAAGACAAGGATGTTTTGGTAAAAGCTGAAAAGGAGCTGAAATTCATTGAAAAAAACGAAATTGATGTACAGTTTTATACCGATAAAAGTTTTCCACGTCGGTTGAAAACCTGTGTTGACGCACCAATAATCATTTATACAAAGGGCAATTTAAATTTAAACGAGCAACGTATTGTAAGCATTGTGGGTACACGGAATGCTACAAATTACGGAAAACAGGTTTGCGATGAGCTGATTCAGAAATTTGCTGAAAGAAATTATAAAGTGCTTATTGTTAGCGGACTTGCCTATGGAATTGACATTCAGGCGCATAAATCGGCATTGAAATACAATGTTCCCACAGCAGGGGTGGTAGGTCATGGATTAGATAAGATTTATCCTTCACTTCATGCCGAAACTGCAAAAAAGATGTTGGAAACTGGCGGACTGGTAACTGATTTTCCAAGCGAAACCAAAATCGATCCTTCCAATTTTATCCGGCGTAACCGGATTATTGCTGGTTTGGCCGATGCTACAATTGTAATTGAGTCGGCAGCAAAAGGTGGTGCTTTAATTACTGCCGAAATAGCATCGTCATACAACCGCGATGTGTTTGCTTTTCCGGGACGGGCTGGCGATGTTTATTCGAAAGGCTGCAACCAGCTTATCCGCAACAGTGGCGCTAATTTAATTGAAGGAATTGACGATCTGGAGTTTTTTATGGGATGGGAGAAAGCCTCAAAAGGCAAAGCAGTTCAATCGAGCTTGTTTGTTGAGTTAACTGCTGACGAAGAAAAAATTGTAGCACTTTTACGCGAAAATGGCGAACTTTTTATTGATCAGATATCGTCGGAATTAACGCTTCCGGTAAGTCGTGTTTCGGCGATGCTGTTAACACTCGAATTTAAAAATGTGTTGGTTGCAATGCCAGGGAAAATGTATAAATTGAAGTAATTATAACGTGAATATTTCCTTACAAATTGACCAATATTATCTGAAAATCAGCTGTGTGGTTAATATTTTAAGAGATTCCTCACTTTGTTCGGAATGACAATCGGTGTTGTATTCAGGGGTAGGGAAAAGGGGCGGCGAAAGCCGCCCCTTTTCCCTACCTTATATACTAAATGCTCTGTCATTCCGACGAGGAACGAGGAGGAATCTCAAGCTAAAAGGAAAAAATATTTTCTAAGTTGGGATGACAAGAAAATTTAATCTGTCATCTTTAAAGGAGTTCACGACAGAGGAATCTCTGAAAAGAGCATGATATTTCAGTATTGATATATTCAGAAACATTTTCTTCAATAATCCTGAGTTTTCTCTCAATTATTCCATTGAACTTCATAACCTCGATATTCAAGTTGTTTTTTCATCCAGAACGAATCGTCCTCATATTGTCTGCAGGTAAGCGAGTAAAACGTAGAATATAATTCTGTAGAATCATCTTTTACAAAAAGAAGTTTCCCCTGAATTGCCTGCATGGCGAGGATTGAGTTGGCAGAATTTAAAACTACCAAATCATAATTACTGAATAATGGGATTATTTTCTCCAATTCAGCAATAATTTGTAATCGCAATTCAAGTTCCTTTTCATTTTTCATGAAATACACTGCAATATCAATATCCGAACCTTCATTTACAATTTCATCTTGTGACGATCCAAATACATAAGCAAAGGCAATTTCTTCAAATTTTTGAAGCGCTCTTGCCAATTCGTTATGTTTAAAATAAATAGCCATTCAATAGTTATTTTCAAACGAATTTCGCAAAGAATTCTCAAAGAAAAAAATGATTAAACAGAAACCTCATACATGCAAAGTGGAGAATGATTCATTATCAGTCAGTTTTTCCTATTTTTGCGCCATGAAACAAACATTCGAAGACTTAAAAGTTGCAAAAGTACTTCTAAAAACTTTAGATGATATTGGCTTTGTTGAACCAACACCGGTTCAGTTGGAAGCCATTCCCAAAATTAATTCGGGCGAAAATGTGGTTGGTGTTGCTCAAACAGGAACAGGAAAAACAGCAGCTTATTTATTGCCACTTTTAACAAAACTCAAAAAAGCAGAGGGGCATGATCCCCGGGTAGTAATTATTGTTCCAACACGCGAACTTGCTATTCAGGTTGGTGAAGATGTTGAGGAATTAACTACACTTTCGGATATCAGGCATGCTTCGGTTTATGGTGGGATTGGCTGGACAAAACACGCAGCGCTGCTTGAACCTGGTATCGATATTTTAATCGCAACGCCCGGAAGAATGTGGGAATTGTACCGGGGTGGATCGTTGTCTCTTAAAAAAGTAAAACACCTGGTTCTCGACGAGGCCGATCGAATGTTGGATATGGGTTTTATTCCGCAATTAAAACAATTGATGGAAGTTATTCCCCACAAACGTCAAAATCTCCTTTTCTCAGCCACATTTAATGAAAGTGTAGAGAAAATGGCAGAGGAATTTCTCGATCATTATGAAAAAATTGAAGTTACACCATCGGCAACAACGGTTGAACTGGTAACACAAAAGGTTTACAGAGTGCCCAATTACCGGACTAAACTCAACCTGATTCAATATCTATTGGAAGATGACGAAACTTTTTCGAGGGTAATAATTTTTGTAAAAACAAAAGAACATGCCGAAGAAGTTTTCAAGGTAATTAAGCGAAAAGCAGAAGGTGAAAAAAGAATTTTACATTCGAATAAAGGACAAAATACACGAATAAACGCGATAAATGCCTTTAAAAACGGGGAGATCCGGATTCTGATTTCTACCGATGTTTCGGCCCGTGGCCTGGATGCAAGTATGGTAAGTCATGTTATCAATTTTGATCTTCCTTCGAGTTACGAGGATTATGTACACCGCATCGGAAGGACTGCAAGAGCCGGAAATAAAGGAGACGCAATTACATTGATTGATCCTGCTGATGAATGGCACCTGAAAAAAATTGAAGAATTAATCAGAATGCCGCTTCCATTGCTTGATCTTCCTGATGAAGTGAATGTGTTTGAAACTGAATTTGAAGAAAAACAGGAATACCTTCGCGAAATCGACCGCCAGCGGAAATTGGATGATCCGGAATACAAGGGAGCATTTCATAAAAAGAAAAATATTTATCCCTCGAAAAAGACTTACGAAGATAAATTTCAAAGAACAAGGGAAAGACAAAAAAAAGGGACAAAACGTAGTCCGAGAACTTAACATTGTTTAACAATAAATAACAGAAGTTTAAAAAGCAGATGGCCGGTAAAAAATATCTTTATACTAAAATTCAATAAGATATTTATTTCCAAAGGTGAATAAACTTCAGTTATATTTCACATTCTATAAATCAATTGCGGTCGTTAATATTTCAATTTCAATTGGGGTATTAACCGTGATTTATGTTTATGGAATAAGTCCGTTTCTTTATCTTTTTTGGTTTAAAATCTTCACACTTCTTGCTGTTTTGTTTGCAAATAACACGTATAAAAGCAAGGAATATTTTTTCTTTTTGAATCTTGGTGTTTCAAAAAAGCATCTTTGGATTTCTTCTGCTTTTTTTGATATCGTGATTTTCATTTTCTTATTAATCTTTACCATGAAAATCAGATGAATAACATTTTAGAAATTGATAGTGTAATTTTGAATTTTGGTGATAAACGGGTTTTGTCGGATGTTTATTTAAAATGTATCTCGGGTGAGGTTGTAGGAATTTTGGGACGAAACGGATCAGGGAAGACAACACTTTTGAGAATTATTTTTGGTGAATTGGGAACAACGAATAAATCTATAAGAATTAACGGGAGGGTTATCGATGAACCATATAAATCTTTAGGATTAATGAAATTTCTTCCCCAGTTCAATTTCTTATTACCGACAATTTCAGTTAAGCAGTTGTTCAAAAGTTTTAAAATCGATTTTAATGATTTTGTTAATCTCTTTCCAGAATTTGAGAAGTATTACAAGGTGAGTGTAACTGAAATGTCAGGAGGCGAAAGACGAATTGTTGAAATCTATAGTATTTTAGCGGGCAAATCATTGTTTTGTCTTTTGGATGAACCATTTACGCATATTATGCCCGTTCATATTGAGACTGTTAAACAGTTAATAGAACGCGAAAAACTTACGAAAGGAATTTTGATTATTGATCATCAATATGAAAATGTGATTGAAATATGCAACCAAATATACATAATCGAAAACGGAAAAACCAATAAGGTTTTATCTGATTCTGATTTTCAAAAATTTGGGTATTTACGTTAAAGTTGATATTTATTTATTCAGGAATGTGTTATGGATAACAACTTATCCAGCTTTTTGTACAGCAATTCCTTCTCATTAAAAAGTTTGTAATATTCCTTTTTGCTGAATAGTCTTAGTAACAGTAAACGGCTTCTTCCAATCGTTTTCCGGAATAAAATGTACCATAAAAAGGCAACTTTTCCGGTTAAAGGCAAGGCAACTAGAAAAACAAGTTTCAGCCAGATACCTGGAATGAGCCACGAAACAGCGAAAAATTCAATGAGGTAAAAAATTGGAAATAAGATAATTCCAAGTGCCAGAAAAAAAGTACTCCAAAATCCCTTATCCTTTATTTTCTTCTTTGTAATAAAGTCGATTGTAAAAAATGGTACAGCATTAAAAATAAATCCAAACACAAAAACAGGCAATCCTAAAATCAAAATCAGTTTATTGAACGCTATTTTTGCCAAATTTAGATTGGGGTTTTCTACCAGCCAGTTGCGGATTTTTAATTTTTTAATTTTTGAAACATATTTATTTACCTGTTGCACCAGTTTCTCTGTCTCATCGGGGAATTTTTCTTCCAGCGCATCGAGTTTTTTTACCAGTTCCTGATCCGATTTAAAATGATTCAAAGTTGAATATTTCTGCTTTTTTCTTTTAAGGTAGTGTTTCCCGTAAATCTCTCTGGTGGTTTCAAAATCGCTGTAATATTTTGTGCTTTTAATTTCAAGAATCAGTGATTGCATTTCGTCTAAAATTCGTTGGCGCAACAAGAGTGTCGCCGCGCTTTCATTTTGCTGAAAAGCCACAAGATATTCGTTCCCCGAAATTGGATTGCCAAAATTTACAATCAGATCGCGGTTAAATTTCCAGTAATGACTATAATAAATTCCGGTTGGTATAATTTGAATATCAAGATTTTGATTTGATTTTTCTTTGGCCATAAAAACAATACGCGGTACTGCTTTTTTATGTACAAGCATTTGTCGTTTTCCGGAGTGTGCTGCCTCGGGGAAAAGCCCAAGTGCAAAATTATTTTCGAGAACTTTAACCGAATCTTTAAATGTTTCGTCGTTTTTCAATAGGTTTTCTTTGCCGTCGCGCATCCGGTAAACCGGCATTATTTTTAAGAATTTCAGAATAGCCGCTGCGGTTTTGTTTTTAAAAATATCAGCACGTGCAAGCCAAACCGGTTGAAATTTGGTATTTAGTAAAATGGCCATCGGATCGCTCAACGCATTTTGATGGTTGGGTGCAAAAATAATTGGCTTGTTTTTTGGTATTTTATCTAATCCTGTAATAATTACTTTGTTATATATCAGCCAGTCGGCAAATTGAACGTATTTTTTTAAAAGCCAGTATC
Organism: Draconibacterium sp.; assembly: GCA_041737765.1. Classification (GTDB taxonomy): domain Bacteria; phylum Bacteroidota; class Bacteroidia; order Bacteroidales; family Prolixibacteraceae; genus Draconibacterium. The sequence continues at coordinate 139,744 of JBGSRA010000114.1, forward strand.
CAAACGACCATTCTTCATATTTCATAAATACTGTAATTCAGTTAAAATTTGTTTTCTTTTTCTCGTTTTAAACGCGTTACAATGATGTATTTCTGTATAAGAAATTTTTTTGTGGGGTTGAAAATAAAAAATCTATTGGTTAATTCAATAAAAAAGCCGGAATCTAACTTAAGAAAGATTCCGGCTTTTGAAACGATTTAATTCTTTATTTTTCCAAAAGCAGTTTTTTCATTTTTGCATGAATGTCGGTATTTTCCATTATACCAATAAATTCCGCAGCGCCGGGACCATAAGCAAAAACAGGAACCATAACGGAAGTGTGATCGCCGGTAGGAAAGGCAGCCTTAATCATTCCGTCCTTCATACTTCCACCGGTTAAAGCCATTCCACCGGTTTCGTGATCGGCAGTTACTAAAACAAGCGTTTTTTTATCTTTGGCAGCAAATTCAAGTGCCTGACCAATAACCTGGTCAAAATCGAGCATATCTTCAACCACATAAATAGTACTTCCGGCATGGCCACCCCAATCAATTTGCGATCCTTCAATCATCAGGAAAAAGCCCTTTTTATTATTGTCTAAAATTTCAAGAGCTGTTTCGGTGGCAACCGGCAGCATGTCTCCCCTTTCGCTCATTCTGCCATTATGAACATTGGCAGTTAATCCGGCAAGTTTACCATCTTTTACCTTTTTTATTTTTTTCATGTCGGTTTCAACCTGGTAACCTTTCTTTTCCAGTTCATCAACAAGGTTGCGGCCATCGGCTCTTTTTGTAAAATGGTCGAGTCCCCCGCCAATAAAAACATCGATATTGGTTTTCAAAAAATCGGCAGCAATATCTTCGTAAGAACCTCTGCCCGCCTGGTGTGCAATAAAGGAAGCGGGAGTAGCATGTGTAATTGACGAAGTTGAAACAAGGCCTGTTGCAAAGCCATTTTCAGAGGCTTCTTCCAGGATTGTTTTTACCGGGTTTTTATTGACATCAACACCAATTGCCCCGTTATAAGTTTTTACTCCCGATGAAAGGGCTGTTCCGCCAGCAGCGCTATCTGTAATATAATCGTCGGCTGATTGTGTTTTTGAGAAACCGATGTATTTGCAATTTTCGAGGAACAAATGACCTTTATTTGCTGTTAAACCTGCGAAAACCTGAGAAACACCCATTCCGTCGCCAATTAACAGAATGATATTTTTTGGTTTATCGCCTTTGAATTTTTGAGGAAATTCTTTTACTGTGTAACTTGATTTGCTTATGTACGTTTTTTCAACATCTTCAGATTTAGCTGTAAGGTACTGGTCCTGTGCATAAACTGTAATTCCTAAAACCAGGAATATTGTAAAAAGCTGTAATTTTTGAAACATGATTCTAATATTTTATTTTGAATGGATAAAAATAAGGTTTAAATTAAATTTACAGGTATTAAAAGAATGAAAAAACGATTAAAGTTTCGATTTGCTTTTTAATCCTAATTTTTTCAAAGTAGTTTCATCAAACATTTTATTCAAAGTGAAAATCGTCCCCTCTTTACCGGTTATCATTTCTACAATATTCAAGACAACGAAATTGGTTAAAATCTCTTCAGCCATATTTCTTGAAATATGGGCAAGCCGAATAAATTTCGAAAATGTTAGTGAGGAATTATGCTGAAGATAATCGATTAAAAATTTTTCGTATTCAGAATATGTAAAGTAAATACCAACCGGGTTGTTGGTTTTTTTCCAAACATCAATTTGTATTTTATGAGCCAGAAAGTTTTCGTCGTCAACACGAATGTACGCAAGCCATTTTCCGTTTTCGTCTTTTGCAAAGTGAGGTTTTGTTGTACTCGGGTCAATTTGAATTTCCAAAACAGTTTTTCCTTCAACCTGCCATTGTTGTGTCGAAAAGTTGATGGGAGGGTCGCTGTAAATTTTGGCAGCAGCTTCTACCATATAATATTCCTCGTCGGTTCTTATTCCGGCAATTTTACCATTATCTTTCACTCCTACCAAAAGCCTGCCTCCATCGGTGTTGGCAAACGCCACCAGCGATTTGGCGATTTTTTTCGAATCGTTTATACAGTACTTAAAATCCTGTTTCTGATGTTCGCCTTCCTGAATTAATTTATATAGATAAGCGCTCAATTGAATACTGTTTTATCGATTATTTTTACAGTTAACTTTACTTTCAGCATGGATTTTCCAAGCTGAAATTGAAATTTCAATAAAAAGAGTATTGCGTTTCCAGCCATTCTTTATTGGAGAAAGCCGGAATTTCAAAAATTTGATTGGAAAATTTACTGCGTTAAATTTTATGGATTTATTCTATCCATTATTTCTTCAATTTTAATTCTCTCTTCGTGAAGCAGAATCAATTGAAGTTTCTCTGTTTCGAGCAATGCGCTTACTTTTGGACCAACCTCACCGGTTATAATTCCGGTAATTCCTTGTTTCTTTAAAAATTCAACAAGTTGTATTCCACTGTTTTCCGTCTCTTTAAATGGATTTTCGACTATCGAATACTGGTTGGTGCTAACATTGAAAATTACTACATTTTCACATTTTCCAAACCTGAGATCCATGAAAGATTTTTCTGATTTTCCAGTCGATGATATTGCAAATATTTTGTCCATTTTTTTATATTATTTTACTGTTTCAACTATATTAAAAAGTATTGTTATTTAATTCTTCCCAGTATTCAACTGCTCTTCGGGTATGTGGTATTACAATTGTTCCGCCAACCAGATTGGCAACTCCAAAAATTTCGAACATTTCGCTGGTTGTTACTCCTTGTTCATAGCATTTTTCAAGATGATATTTAACACAGTCGTCGCAGCGAAGCACCATCGAAGTGGCCAGTCCGAGCATTTCCTTTGTTTTGGTACTTAAAGCACCTTCCTGGTAGGTTAATGTGTCGAGGCTGTAAATTCTTTTCATTACTTTGCTGTCCGATGCCAGAATTTTTTCATTCATTTTGGTTCGGTATGCATTAAATTCATCGACCAGTTTTCCCATTTTACTTTCTTTTTAAATGCCTGTTTTAATTGGTAAACCCATTTTTCGAATTCGAAAATATCAATAAAAAAGAATTTTGCTGATGATTTCTGAATTAATAACAATTATTTTTTGGTTTGGTTGAAAAGCAGGGGTTTTCAGGTTAATCTTCCCAATCTGTCGCAATCAAATAATATATTTTCTTCGATAATGTTAAATCATTCTTATTACTTTGTTTTTGATAACTGCTCATTTTTTGTTAGTAAATCGTAACGTCTTTTCTTATAGTATTTTGTAAGCTTAATTATTAACCGGTATCATTTCATGCCTGAAGAAGGATATCAGATTATGGCTTTTTAAGTTATATTTGCGCACTCAAGTTGCAGGGAATAATGAAGTATTTTTTATTACTTGTTTTTATCATTTTTACCAGTCAGATTCTTTTGGCACAGGTAACTTCTTCTTCGGAAAATACCGGGGAATCAGATCTCCCTGAGTTTATGAATAATTTAAAAATCAACCAGGATCCCCGTCTTGAAAAAATGTTAAGCTGGCATATCGCGAATAATAAAACCAGTAATTCGATTGATGGTTACAGAGTTGAAATATTTTTTAGCTCCGATGTTGATGCAAAGCAGAAAGCATTAAAGAAGAAGGTTGAATTTCTTTCGATTTATCCCGAAAATGCAGTTCATGTAATATACGTATCACCAAATTTCAGGGTAAGAGTTGGTGATTTCAGAACTAAAAATGAAGCTTTAAAACTTTACAGGGAAATTAAAGCAACTTATCCGGTTGCATTTATTGTTACCGACAAAATTGATTTTCCATTGATGAAACAAGTACAATATGAGTGACCAAATTCAGCACGAGTGTGGAATAGCTTTAATTCGGTTATTAAAACCATTGTCGTATTACCATGAAAAGTACGGTACATGGAAATACGGGTTAAACAAATTGTATCTTTTAATGGAAAAACAACACAATCGAGGCCAGGATGGGGCAGGAGCGGTTTGTGTTAAAAACAGTCTGGCGCCCGGAAGTGCTTATATCAGCCGGTTTCGTTCGGTAAAAGAAAATCCGATAAAAGATATTTTCGATCAAATAAATGAACCCCTTCAAAAAGCATATTGGAATAGAGAAGAAGTTGATAATACAGATTGGGCGTATAAAAACTTCCCGTTTGCAGGCGAACTTTATCTTGGGCATTTGAGGTACGGTACTTTCGGAAAAAACAGCATCGATTTTGTACATCCGGTGATGCGACAAAACAATTGGAAATCAAGAAACCTGGTATTAGCCGGAAATTTTAATCTGACCAACACCGACGAGCTTTTTAGGGTACTTGTAGATTTGGGTCAGCACCCAAAAGCTTACACCGATACAGTTACTGCCCTCGAAAAAGTAGGTCATTTTCTCGATCAGGAGAACGAAATGCTCTTCAGAAGATATAAAAACGAAGGGTACAGCAACGAAAAAATTTCGCATAAAATCGAAGATAATCTTGATATTCAGAATATTCTGGAACGATCGACAAAAGATTGGGATGGTGGTTATGCAATTGCCGGTTTACTTGGGCATGGCGATGCTTTTGTTGTGAGGGATCCATGGGGAATTAGGCCTGCACATTATTATTATGACGATGAAATTGTTGTGGTTGCCTCTGAGCGTCCTGTCATTCAAACGGTATTAAATGTGCATGTGGGCGAAGTAAATGAAATAAACCCGGGCGAAGCTTTAATTATTAAAAAGGACGGACGGATAAGCAAAGAACTGATTCGAGTTCCGCACAAAAGAACATCATGCTCTTTTGAAAGAATTTATTTTTCGAGAGGAAGCGATAAGGAAATTTACAAGGAGCGCAAAGAACTCGGTAAATTAATTAGTCCTGCGGTATTAAAAGCAGTGAATTACGATTTTGAAAATACTGTGTTTTCGTACATTCCAAATACTTCAGAAACTGCTTTTTATGGCATGGTTGAAGGAATCAGACATTATTTGGTCGACTGGAAAATAAACGAAATTAAAAAGAAAAATGGTTCGTTAACTGACGACGATATAAAACGAATTATTTCTTTTGAACCCCGGGTCGAGAAAATAGCCATAAAAGACGTAAAACTTCGCACTTTCATTGCCGATGATGCCAGCCGCGACGATTTGGTGGCTCACGTTTACGATGTAACCTACGGAATTATAAATAATGATGTTGATACACTTGTAATTATCGACGATTCAATAGTTAGGGGTACGACTCTCAAAAACAGTATTTTACGAATCCTTGACAGGTTGCATCCGAAAAAAATCATTGTGGTTTCATCGGCTCCGCAAATCAGGTACCCCGATTGTTATGGAATTGACATGGCACGTCTCGATAAATTTATTGCTTTTAATGCAACCATCGAACTTTTAAAAGAATCGGGACAACAGGCTTTAATCGATAGAATTTACAATCAGTGTAAACAGCAGGAAAATTTGCCAAAGGAAGAGATTGTTAACTATGTGCGTCAGATTTATCAAAACTTTACTCCTGAGCAAATTTCGGCGAAAATTGCTGAATTGCTAAAACCCGAAGGTTGCAAAGCTGAAGTTGAAATAGTTTATCAAACAGTTGAGAATTTACATAAAGCTTGTCCGAACGATCTGGGCGACTGGTATTTTACCGGAAATTATCCAACTCCGGGTGGAAACAGGGTGGTAAACAGTTCGTTTATTAATTTTATGGAAGGGAAAGATCAGCGGGCTTATTAACCACCCGATTTGAAAGGTATATCAGAATTTCTATAAATCGAAATTGAATCCTTTTTCAAGCAACTCTTCGTATTTTTTCTGATTGAACCGGTAATAAAATGCACCTTTTTTTGAGGTTTCTTTTTCTTTCTCATCAAGTTTTTCCAGTAAACCCATAGCCAGCAGCTTTCTTCTGAAATTACGTTTATCGAACGGAATCTGATAAATTGCTTCGTATAACCTTTGCAATTGTGGAATCGTAAATTTTTCGGGGAGCAGTTCAAAACCAATAGGTTGAGTGCGAGCCCTGATTCGTAATTTTCGCAATGCACGGTTTACCATATCGGCGTGGTCGAAAATAAGTTCGGGTAATTCGTTAACAGGAATCCATGAAGCACCATGTTTTTTAACCAGTTCGCTGTCGTGATCATTAATTTTTATCAGCGAAAAATAAGCAACCGAAATAATTCTGCCACCTGCATCACGGCTTAAATCGCCAAAAGCAAAAAGCTGCTCCATGTAAACATCATCGAGCCCGGTTAATTGCGATACTATTCGTTTTGCAGCTTTATCCAAACTTTCGTTTTCGTCAACAAAACCACCCATTAACGACCATTTTCCTTTTTCGGGTTGAAAATTACGTTTAAGCAAAAGCAATTTTAATTGATGTTCGTTTTCGTTAAACCCAAAAATTATGGCATCAACAGCAACCAAAAGTTTGGTAAAATTGGAATAGAAGTTCATGAAGGATTATTTAGGTTCGGGCCACTGACCGTTTTCTTTGTCTTTGATATAGGTTTCGATGTGACGATCAACCTTTATACTGTAAATGTCTTCAATGGTAACAATAATGCCGGTTTCAAGTACTTCACCGAATTCTTTGTTTTTTGAGGTACCAAACGTTTTCATCGATGGCGAAAGATTCATATAGGCATTAATCAATGGTGGAACATTTTCTCCATATTGACGAACAGTTTGCAGTAAAATCTTGTAATCTTCCTTGTAGTTTTCCCCAACAAACAATTTTTTCATGGCTTCCATGTCCATATCAAAAATAACTGGCTCTTTTGGGTAAACCAGGTTTTCTCTGTCTCTGAAATATTTTAAAAAGAAAAACTGTATCAAATTTCTGGCTTCTTCGTGAAAATGAGAATACATGGTAACCTTTCCGAAAAAGTATTTTATTTCGGGATGATCTACTGTTAAAGCACCTAAACCATCCCAAAGATTGTCGAGTGCAAAAAGCGCTTTTGCTCCGGCTTTACTCGATTGGTAAGCAGGTTGAACAAACGACCTTCCCAACTCAAGTGAATAAGGCAGGAATTCGTCGACAAATCGCTGCGAAAAATCAAAAAGATGCGATGTTGCAAGCAGAACATGTCCGTTTTCATCTTTTGGCGCCTCAGCACAAAGTATGTATCTGTAACCGCCTAATATTTCTTTTGCATCGGGGTCCCAAACAAGTAACTGTTTATATGGCGAAATAGCTGTATCATAAACGTCTATATCAGTTTCTTCCCCGGTACCACCTCCTGCATCGCGGAAGGTAATTTCACGTAACCTCCCAATCTCATGCATCAAAGCCGGCGAATTGTTATGAGTTATCACGTAAATTTCATTACCCCCTTTATTGGTTTTTCTTAATAATTTATCGGGGGTAAGTTCAGCGTAAATCTCATTCCTCGGAAGAGGCTCTGTTATGTTTTTCATTTACAGATACTTTTTTTGAAAAATAGAATGCAAAGGTAGAAAAATTCCTGCTTTGGTCTGTTATTATTATGTACTTAAATTTTATTTCCAATTGTTCCAGATAAGGTGTAAACATGGTTCTTTACCCATTCTGCCCATTCCTGGTGACTTTTCGATTTATCAAATTCTTTATACGAAATTGGTTTGCCAAAATATACAGGAATATCAGAGTTTTTATGTCTCATTAATTCATCGGGCAAAAGAAACATTTCAATATTCCATTTCAGATGTAAAAATTTTCTGATGTTTGCCATCAGGTAAAACCGGTTTGAATTTCGTCCACCAATAAAAACCGGAATTACATCACGTTTATGTTGTATTGCTTTGGTAATAAAATGTTTCTTCCATTCCAAATCCACTATTTTCCCCTTTATTCTCCGCGATGCCAGTCCCGATGGAAAAATAAGAATCTGCTCTTCCGAATTGTAGGCTTTTTCAAGTGTAACCGCAACTTCCCTGCTGTTGGTTCCATGTTTATTAACTGGTATAAACATGTAACTTAAGCTTGGAATTCCCATCAAAACGTCGTTGCTTAAAAATTTAAGTTTCCCTAATTTGATGTTTACATATTTCATCAGCAGTAACGAGTCGAACCCACCAAGTGGATGATTACTGGCAAATATAAACCTGCCTGATTCAGGAATGTTATCAAAACCGTAAATGTGTTCTTTTACATTAAATTCGGTAACTGATTGATTTACAAAATCAATTCCTTTCAGATGTCCGTTTCTCAAAATAAAATCGTTTATAAAATCGATATGCAAAACCCTGTGAATAAACCGAAATACAAAACCAGGCATAAATTTAGCTAAACCCGGATTTTTGTTAATAAATAACTCCTTGATATTTATAGGTTTAAAGGTTTTTACAATTGTTTCTTCCACACTTTTAAATTTTAAGCCAAATAAATAAAAAATAGCCATTATTCAAATAATCAGATTTCAATCTCAAGCAATTATCAAAGAAAATTTGAGAATAGGGTTGAGCTTTATTTTCAGACAAATTTATTAACCCCGGGAAGAGTTATTAACGGTTGTTGATAAAAAATGAGTATTGCGTAATTCTCAGATATACAGAATAATAAGTAGGTATTTATGTTGATATTATATGGTTATCAACAGCATTTCAACTGGTTTTAAACAAAAAACATGTTTTAATGAGTAAATGCCTTGTGGAATAGAATGGAATGATATGTCATGTTTTGGAATAATTTTCTATTTTTACGGTATTAAAAAACAGAAGAATTAATTCATGATTGAATTTGCAGGTACATATAACGCAACCATTGATGACAAAGGGCGAATTGTGCTTCCGGCTACTTTTAAAAAGGAACTGGGAGACCTCGCAAATGAGTCGCTGGTGATTGAAAAAGGCCTGCACAAAGAATGTCTTGATATTCATCCCGAAAAATCATGGAGAAAAAGAGTGGAAGATTTTAAAAGTACACTCGACCTATTTAATGAGGAAGACGATGCACTACTTCAGTATTTCTATCAGAATTTCGTAAAAGTTACCATTGCCCCAAACGGAAGAATCAATATTCCCGATGCATATCTTAAGTATGCTAATCTGGAAAAAGGTGCCGAATTTATTGGAATGGGTGAGTTTATTCGTTTGCTGGCGGTTAATGAAACTGGAAGACAGGAAATGAGTAAAACGGAGTTTTTGGCAAAATTGAAGGAAAAACGTCAGAAAAAAGTTTAACCTGAATGACACTGGCTTATCACATACCGGTTTTGGCTGAGGAAAGCATAAGAGGCATGAATTTGTTGCCCTCTTCCGATGTTGTGGATGCAACATTTGGTGGTGGTGGTCATTCAAAACTAATTCTCGAAAAAATTTCAAACGGAAGACTATTTGCTTTCGACCAGGATGAAGATGCAGCTGAAAATGCAATTAACGACAAACGACTGTATTTTATAAGACACAATTTCAGGTACATAAAGAATTTTTTGAATTACTACGGAGTTGAACAGGTTGATTCCATTTTTGCCGATCTGGGTGTTTCTTCTCACGATTTCGATGTTCCTGATCGTGGCTTTTCATTCCGTTTTGAGGGAAATCTGGATATGCGAATGAATCAAAACGCCAAAACCGATGCAGCAAAAATTATAAATGAATACACAGAAGAGCAATTGGAGCTGATTTTCAGGATGTACGGTGAAATAAAGAATTCGAGGCATCTTGCAAATATTATCTGTAAAAAGCGCAACGATCAGCGCATTAAAACAACTACCCAGCTTAGGGAAATTGTTGCTGAATGTACTCCGCGGGCAATCGAAAATAAATACCTGGCCCAGGTTTTCCAGGCGTTGAGAATAGAAGTAAATGAAGAATTGGAAGCATTGCAGGAGTTTTTTCAGGCATCGCTGCAATTGCTTAAACCAGGCGGAAGACTTGTGGTAATTACATATCACAGTTTGGAAGACAGGATGTGTAAGAATTTCATGAAATCAGGAAATTTCGAAGGGAAAGTGGAAAAGGACTTTTATGGAAATATGACTTCTCCATTTATAACAGTAAATAAAAAAGTGATTATTCCGGACGATGAGGAGTTAAAATCCAACAGTCGTTCGAGAAGCGCTAAACTTCGAATTGCAGAGAAAATCTGATATGGCAGAAAAAGTAAAAAATACAAAAAAAGCAGGTGTGAAATCGTTTATCGGAGGAACGATTTTAACCGATGAACGTGTTACTAGGCAAATACCGTTTTTGATTTTCCTTGCTTTTTTGGCCATTTTACTTATAACAAACCGCAACTGGTCTGAACGAACAATCAGAAAGGTTGAAACTCTTCAGGGAACTTTGGATGAACTCCGTTCCGAGTCGATTACATTATCGGCAAAGCTCATGAATTCGAGCAGACCATCGGAAATAGCAAAAAAAGTGGAAAACGCAAAGTTGGATTTGCAGGAGCCATCGAGACCTCCTCAGAAATTAATTGTAAAAAAAAGTAAACTGTCGTGGAAATAAGGAGAGTAATATTAACACGTATAACATTAATCTACTTTGTACTATTGGTATTTGCCGTAGTAGTGATAGTTAAAATGATCTCTGTTCAGAAGATTAAAAACGATCGTTGGGAAAAAATTCAGGAAAATTTAAGCGAGAATACCATAATTGTAAGTCCTGATCGGGGAAACATTTGTGCCGACGATGGTAGTGTTCTCGCCACTTCGGTTCCCGGCTATTTTGTAAGGATTGATATGGCTTCTGAAGGAGTCAGGAAAGTTTTCAATAAAGAAAGCGATTCGCTTGCATACTACCTTTCAGGTTTTTTTGGAAATGCGTCTCACGGGGAAATCAACCGGAGATTAAATCAGGCTTACAAGGAAAGAAACCGCGGATTTATGCTTACTCCCCGGAAAATCGATTACACTGAACTTCAGAAATTAAAGAAATTTCCGATTCTTCGCCGCGGTCGTTATGGTGGTGGATTAATCATTGAGCAGGAAAACAGAAGAGTCAATCCGTTGGGAATGTTGGCATTAAGAACGCTTGGAGGACTCAATAAAGGTGCTTTTGGCGGTGTACATGGTGCAATTGGTTATACAGGGCTCGAAGGTTCTTTTGAACCTTATTTAAAAGGTACGGACGGGGTTAGTTACAAACAAAACCTTTCGGGAAGATGGGTGACTCGCATTGAAATTGAGCCTGAAGATGGCATGGATATTATTACAACCATCAATGTAAAAATGCAGGACATAACTGAAAGTGCATTGTACAAACAACTGCTTACTTCAAATGCCGACTGGGCAACTGCCATAGTTATGGAAGTAAAAACGGGCGAAGTAAAGGCAATTGCAAACCTCGGAAAACGAAATGGTGACTACTTTGAAACCGACAATTTTGCGCTGGGTCCAAGAGGTTGTTACGAACCCGGTTCGACTTTTAAACTCGTTTCGTTAATGGTTGCGCTGGAAGACGGAGTGGTTGATACAAGTAATGTTTTCGATACCGGCAACGGACAGTGGTATAAAAGTGGCAGAAGAATTACTGACACACATGGTTACGGAAAATTAACTGTAAAACAGATTTTCGAGAATTCATCGAATATTGGTGTTGCTAAAATTATTACCTCGTGCTACGAAAATAATCCAAAAAAATATGTTGACCGTGTTTACAGCTTTGGTATAAACAAACCACTTGGACTTGATCTCACAGGAGAAGGACAACCCTTTTTTAAATATCCCGGCGATGAAGACTGGTGGGGAACTACACTGGCAGGTATGTCATACGGTTACGAAACTAAAATGACGCCGCTGCAAATTCTAAACTTTTATAACGCAGTTGCCAACGACGGGAAAATGTTAAAACCGAGGTTGGTAAAGGAAGTCAGGGAAAATGGGGCGCTGGTAAAAAGATATAAAGCCGAAGTGCTAAACCCGATGGTCGCTTCAAAGGAAACCATTGGCAAAGCCCAAAAAATGCTTGAAGGCGTTTGTTTGAATGGCACCGGAAAAGCACTTAACAGCGAACATTTCAATATAGCCGGAAAAACGGGCACTGCCCGTGTTGCAACCAGCAGCGAAGGTTACAGTGCCGGTATGTACCTGGCCTCATTTGTAGGTTATTTCCCTGCTGACGATCCAAAATACTCGATGATAGTAACTTTTAATAATCCTCGCGGCGGTTATTACGGAGCTTCGGTTGCCGGTCCGGTTTTTAAGGAAATAGCTGAAAAAGTTTATGCATTTCAGGTTTTAAAAGATCAGCCTGTTGAAGAAGATGATGATGACGAAAAGATTGTACTTCCCGACATTAAAAAAGGTCAGTCAGAAGATATACAGGAAGTTATAAGCGCTCTTAAAATTAAGAATGTAAAAGGAGACCCTGATTCAGAGTGGGCAAATGTAGAGGTAAAAGAAGATGTTGTTACACTTACTGACACTAAAATTACCGAAGGAATTGTTCCCAACGTACAGGGAATGGGCGCAAGTAATGCAGTTTTCCTCATGGAAAATGCCGGTTTACAGGTGAGAATCAGTGGAATTGGAAAAGTTAAAAAACAGTCGTTAACTCCCGGTGGTAAATTCCGCAAGGGGCAAACAGTATTATTAACACTGGGATAAAATGAATTTAATCGAATTACTAAACCATATAAGTTGTTCAGAAGTAATTGGTTCTGCCGAAAGAACTGTACTCGGTATTGATTTTGACTCAAGGCATATAAAATCAGGGTTCGTTTTTGTTGCTCAATTGGGAGTTTTGTCCGATGGACACAAATTTATTGGAAAAGCAATTGAAAACGGCGCTTCAGTTATAGTATGCGAACAACTTCCATCCGAAATATCTCTGGAAGTTACCTATATAAAAGTTGACGATTCAAACGAAATTCTGGGCAATCTGGCATCGGCTTTCTATGGATTTCCTTCAAAAAAATTAAAAGTGGTTGGAGTTACCGGAACCAACGGTAAAACAAGTATTGCTACTTTGCTTTATAAAATGTTCCTGAAACTTGGTTACAAAACCGGATTGCTTTCTACCATTTCTTATCGCATAAACGAAAGGGAGGAAACAGCATCGCACACCACTCCAAACGCGTTGAAAATACAGCAGTTACTTGCCGAAATGGCTGATGAAGGTTGCGAATATTGTTTTATGGAAGTCAGTTCTCATGCGGTTCACCAAAAGCGCATTGCAGGAATTGAATTTGCAGGTGGCATTTTTACAAACATCACCCACGACCATTTGGATTATCACAAAACTTTTGCTGAATACATAAAAGCGAAAAAAACATTTTTCGATGGTCTTTCAAAAGAAGCTTTTGCAATTACCAATATCGACGATAAAAACGGTTTGGTGATGCTCCAGAATACAGCTGCCAGGAAAATTACATTTTCAAATCGTAGGGTAGCCGATTTCAAATGTAAAGTAATCGAAAATCATTTCGACGGAATGTTGCTGAATATGGATGGCAGTGAAATCTGGACCAGGTTTGTAGGGAAGTTTAATGCATCGAATCTGCTGGCTGTTTACACAACCGCAATTCAATTGGGGCAAAATAAAGATGAGGTTTTAACCATCATCAGCGATCTTCATCCGGTTCAGGGAAGATTTGAAACTGTGCGTAGTCTGGATGGGAAACTGGCCATTATCGATTATGCGCATACTCCCGATGCATTGAAAAATGTATTAGGAGCAATTACTGAAATCAGAACACGAAACGAACAGGTAATTACTGTTGTTGGAGCCGGTGGCGACCGCGATAAAACCAAACGCCCCGAAATGGCAAACGAAGCGGTTTTGGCAAGCGATAAAGTGATTCTTACTTCCGATAATCCACGTACAGAAGTTCCTTCACAAATAATTACAGACATGGAAGCTGGTGTTCCTGCGAAATATCGAAACAAAGTACTTTCGATAGAAAACAGAAGGGAAGCCATTAAAACAGCAGCAATGCTGGCCCGGCCCGGCGACATTATTCTGATTGCCGGAAAGGGGCACGAAAACTACCAGGAAATTAATGGTGTGAAACATCATTTCGATGATAAGGAAGAAATTGAAAATTGCTTTGGCATAAATAATTAAATACTGAAAGCATGATTTATTGGTTATACGAATTTTTGGTCAGTTACGACATTCCGGGAATCGGAATGATTCCGGGTATTACATTTCGTGCAGGTGCTGCAATTATTACTTCGCTGTTTATTGCAACTGTTTTCGGTAAAAAAATAATCAGGATTCTGCAACAAAAACAAATTGGCGAGGTGGTTCGCGATTTGGGTCTCGAAGGTCAGTTGCAGAAAAAAGGTACGCCAACCATGGGTGGATTAATTATTCTTACTGCCATTATCATTCCAACAATTCTTTTTGCGCGGCTCGATAATATTTATATCATACTTATGCTGATTACAACCATATTACTTGGTTTTATCGGCTTTATCGACGACTATATTAAAGTGTTCCTGAAAAACAAAAAAGGGTTGGCTGGCAGATTTAAAATACTGGGTCAGGTGACACTTGGAATTATTGTAGCACTTACCCTGTTTGTAAGCGAAGATGTTAAAGTAAGAGAACATGTTAAAGATGAGAATGGGCAGAATTTGCAGGAGATTTTGGTTGATCCGGTTACAGGTGAGCAAACAGTACAGTATGTTACCGAAGACGTAAAATCAACAATTACAACCATTCCGTTTGTAAAGCAAAATGAGTTTAATTACGAGTGGCTGGTTGGTTTTGCAGGCGAAGCTTCTTCGTGGTTAAAATGGATTGTTTATGCACTGGTCATAATTTTAATAATAACTTCTGTTTCAAATGCAGCAAACCTAACCGACGGACTTGATGGTTTGGCTGCCGGAACTTCTGCAATCAGCGGAGCTACTTTGGGAGTTCTGGCATACGTAAGTGGTAATATTATTTATGCCGACTACCTGAACATCATGTACATCCCAAATATTGGTGAATTATCAATATTCGTGGCTTCTTTTATTGGTGCAACTGTCGGGTTTTTGTGGTACAATTCATACCCGGCGCAAGTTTTCATGGGCGATACCGGAAGTTTGGCGTTGGGTGGAATTTTAGCCGTGTTTTCAGTAATTATCCGAAAGGAGATTTTAATTCCGCTTTTGTGTGGCATTTTCCTTATCGAAAATCTTTCGGTGATGATACAAGTGTCGTGGTTTAAATACACCAGAAAGAAATATGGCGAAGGAAGGCGCGTGTTTTTGATGAGCCCCATTCATCATCATTTTCAAAAGAAAGGAATACCCGAAGCGAAAATTGTAACCCGGTTCTGGATTGTGGGAATAATTCTGGCGGTACTTACAATGGTAACATTAAAAATGAGATAGTTTGAAAAAGCAGATTGCAATATTAGGCGGTGGTGAAAGTGGCGTGGGCGCGGCTATTCTTGCACAACAAAAAGGCTACTCGGTTTTTCTGTCCGATTTGGGCAAAATTAAGGAGAAGTATAAAAATGTTCTTGCTGAATATAAAATCGATTTTGAAGAAGAAAAACATTCCACGGAAAAAATACTCAATTGCGAATTTGTTGTTAAAAGCCCGGGTATTCCTGACAAGGCACCATTGATTGTTCAATTGAAAGAGAATGGAATTCCGGTCATATCTGAAATTGAATTTGCCGGCAGATATACTTCGGCAAAAACAATATGTATTACCGGAAGTAACGGTAAAACCACTACTACTTTGCTTTTGTACCACATTTTGAAAAATGCAGGTTTGAATGTTGGTCTTGCCGGAAACGTTGGGAAAAGTTTTGCATGGCAGGTAGCTGAGGAGAAACATGATGTTTATGTTATCGAACTCAGTAGTTTTCAACTGGATGGAATGTACGATTTCAGGGCAGATGTTGCTGTTTTGATGAACATTACACCCGACCATCTCGACAGGTACAATTACAACATGCAAAACTATATCGATTCTAAATTCCGTGTTATTCAGAATCAAACCATTAACGACTTTTTCATTATATGTGCCGATGATGAAGTCACTCAAAATGAAATAAAAAAGAGAAATATAATACCTGAAGTTATTCCGTTCGGACTGGGAGAACCAGTTGGAATTTCGGCAGGAGTGAAAGACGATCAGTTAATTATTAATTTACATCAAAACCAATTCAGTATGTCTATTCTGGAACTCGCATTACAAGGAAAACACAATACCTACAATTCTATGGCAGCAGGAATTGCAAGTATGATTTTTGAAATTCGCAATGAACAATTGAGAGAAAGCCTTGCAAATTTTACCGGGGTTGAACACCGTCTGGAACGTTTCCTGAAAGTTCATGGAATTGAGTTTGTGAACGACTCGAAAGCTACAAATGTAAATTCGACATGGTACGCTTTGGAAAGTATTTACAAACCCATTGTCTGGATTGCAGGCGGAGTGGATAAAGGAAACGATTACGCCATGTTGAAAGGTTTGGCCAAAGAAAAGGTAAAGGCAATAGTTTGTTTGGGAAAAGATAACAAAAAGCTGCACGAAGCTTTTAAAGGAGTTGTAAAAAATATTGTAGATGCATCGAGTATGGATGAAGCAGTAAAAACCGCTTACTATCTGGCCAGAAATGGCGATACAGTGCTTTTATCTCCTGCTTGTGCCAGTTTCGATTTGTTTGAAAATTACGAAGATCGCGGAACTCAGTTTAAACAGAATGTGAGGAATTTGTAATGGAAACCTCGATTTTAAAATATTTTAAGGGCGACCGGGTAATCTGGATAATTCTGATGTTTTTGTCGCTGTTGTCACTGCTAATTGTGTACAGTGCAACTGGTGCTTTGGCATATCGAGAGCACTCCGGAAACACCATTTATTACCTCATTCGGCAATTGTTTTTTATTGGCGCCGGCATTGGTTTAATCATTTTTATGGTGAATGTTATTCCTGTAAAAATGTATTCGATGTTTGCCAATTACCTGCTTTATGCAAGTATTTTACTACTTGTTGTGGCACTGGTACTTAAATTTGCGCATGTTATAAAAGGTACCGGACGAACCATTAACCTTGGCCCACTTTCATTTCAACCTGCCGAGGTGGCAAAAATTGCACTTATCATATTCACTGCCAAAGTACTGGGGAAAAAACAGGATTCGGAAAAAGATCTTGCTGCAGCCTTTCGTAAAATAATGTTTTTTACTGCCCTTGTTTGCGGTATCGTACTTCTGTCGAACTTCTCATCTTCTGCCCTTATTTTCCTCACAATAATTACCATGATGTTTATCGGACGAATTCCAATTCGATATATGTTGCTGGTTTTTGCTGCCGGAGTTGGTTTGGTTGTGCTCATTTACTTTACTTCAGACCATCTGCCCGATAGTTTGGGAAGGTTTAAAACCATCAAAGGCCGCATCGAAAGATTTATTCATGGTGACCCGAATTCAGAGCAGGGAGTAACGCAGGCCGATTATGCAAAATTGGCCATTTATTCTGGAGGAATTTTCGGAAAAGGTCCTGGCCAATCTGATGTAAGTAATTATATGGCTGCAGCATACAACGATTTTATTTTTGCAATAATAGTTGAAGAATACGGTTTAATTATTGGGGCCGGGGTAATTTTCCTGTACCTGGTTTTCTTTTTCAGGGGAATAATAATCGTCCGGCGATCCCGGCGAACGTTTCCGGCTTTTGTGGTAATTGGGTTAACACTTGTAATGGTGTTCCAGGCAATGATAAATATTGGCGTGTCGAGCGGGGTATTGCCGGTTACCGGTCAACCGCTGCCCTGGATTAGTTTGGGTGGAACATCGCTGCTTTTTACATCCATTGCTTTTGGCTGCATATTAAGTGTAAGCCATCAAAACCAGATTGACAGTGAGGCTTTGCAACAGCCAATACAGGTAAATGTACCCGACGAAGACGAAGAAATGAAAAAATGAAGATTAACAAGGTAATATTAAGCGGCGGTGGAACTGGCGGGCATATTTTCCCGGCACTTTCAATAGCAAACGAAATCAGAAAGCGGTACCCCGATTCTGAGATTTTGTTTGTTGGTGCTTTGGGACGAATGGAAATGGAAAAAATACCTGCAGCTGGATACAAAATTGTGGGACTGCCTGTGATGGGATTTCCAAGGAAACCCAGCCTTAAAATATTTACTTTCTTTAATAAATTAAGGCAAAGCGCATCAATGGCGAATAAAATTGTTAAGGATTTTAAACCCGAAATTGCCATTGGAGTAGGAGGTTATGCAAGTGGCCCGTTACTGAGAGCTGCGGCAAACAACAAAGTTCCGACTTTAATTCAGGAGCAAAATTCGTATGCCGGAATTACCAATAAATTACTTAGCAAAAAGGCAAAGACAATTTGTGTGGCATACGATAAAATGCAGCGCTTTTTCCCCGAAAAGAAAATAGTTCTGACAGGAAATCCGGTGCGCGAAAATTTGCTGGAAGGACTACAAAACAAGAATGAGGCACTCGAATATTTTGCTTTGAACGAAAACGAAAAGGTAGTTTTAATTGTTGGTGGCAGCCTCGGAGCGCGTTCAATTAACAATGCTGTAATGAAAAACCTCGATTTAATAGCAAAATCAGGAGTTCAGGTTATCTGGCAAACCGGTGCTATTTATTACGATCAAATTCAAACCGAAATAAAAGATATTAAACCTGCCAATTTGCAAATCCACAAGTTTTTAACACGCATGGATTTTGCCTATTCCGCAGCAGATTTGGTTATTTCGAGAGCTGGAGCAGGCACTATTTCAGAGTTGTGTCTTGTTGGAAAACCAGCAATTCTGGTGCCTTCGCCAAATGTTTCGGAAGACCACCAGACAAAAAATGCTAATGCGCTTGTAGAAAAAGATGCTGCAGTAATGTTGACTGATTTAATGATTGACTTTCAGCTTTTTCCGGTAGCGTTTAAAACGGTAAATAATTTAGAACTATGTCAGTTAATGACAACAAATATAAAAACACTTGCAAAACCCGAAGCAACAAAAACTATTGTTGACGAAGTTGAAAAGTTATTGGTAAAATGAAAAATCTTCAAAATATAAGAAATGTATATTTCCTCGGAATCGGGGGAATTGGAATGAGCGCACTGGCTCGCTATTTTAAATTTACAGGTCGGAATGTGGCCGGATACGATCGTACACCCACTGCGTTAACAAAAGCAATGCAGGCCGAAGGAATTGATGTTCATTTCGAGGATGACATCCGCAAAATCCCAAGCAACTGGGATCCGGCAAGTACACTGGCGGTTTTTACGCCGGCTTTGCCCGAAGATCACAAGGAATTGTCGTGGTTCAGGGAAAAACCGATTGGATTATTGAAACGCGCCAAAGTATTGGGTTTGGTATGTAATGAAAGAAGCGGAATTGCCGTTTCCGGAACGCATGGAAAAACCACGGTCAGTACCATGGTTGCCAATATCCTGAATAAAACCTACACTGGCTGTGGTGCATTTTTGGGTGGAATTTCGAAAAATTTTGGAACCAATTTGTTGCTTCCAAAAGTCGAATCGCCCTGGATTGTTGTGGAAGCCGACGAATTTGACAGATCGTTTCTGCATTTGACACCGCAATTGGCGCTGGTTACCAGCATTGATGCCGACCATTTGGATATTTACGGGCAAAAGGACAAAATTGTGGAATCGTTCGAAAAGTTTATTTCACAGATTCAGCCGGGTGGAAAACTGGTAATCAAAAAAGGAGTTGAACTGAATACCTCAAAAACCATTGCAACTGTTTATACTTATTCTTTAAGAGGCGATTCAGATTTTACAACTGTAAACCTGCAATTAAATTCTGAAGGCGGTTTTTACCAGTTCGATATTAAAACACCCGATGGAATGATTACCGGTTGCAAAATGAATTATCCGGGTTTATTAAATGTTGAAAATGCCGTTGCTGCAGCTTCTCTCGCCTTTCTGGCGGGAGCTACTGAAAATGAAATTAAAACCGGACTTGAAGATTACCAGGGTGTAATCCGTCGGTTCGATGTGCGGTTCAGAAACGAAAAATACATTTATATCGACGATTACGCGCACCATCCCGAAGAATTGAAAGCAATTATTTCATCGGTGAAAGAACTTTATAAAGGACGTAAACTAACAGGAATTTTTCAACCGCATTTGTATTCGCGTACCCGCGATTTCTCGGCAGAATTTGCAGCCAGTCTCGATTTGCTCGATACTGCAATACTAATTCCGCTGTACCCTGCCCGCGAAGAGCCGATTAAAGGAATTTCATCGGCAATAATTTTTAACCAAATGAAAATTCAGGATAAACATTTGGTAACAAAACCTGAGATGCTAGAAATTCTGAAAAACGATAAAAGCGAAATTGTTTTAACAATGGGCGCTGGCGATATTGATGGTTTGGCTGATGATATCATTGAAATTCTGAAAAATAAGGAGTAATGTTTCGAAAGGTGTTAAAATTAATTGGGTTACTGTTTCTGATGATTTTTATTATCGGTACGCTGGCTTTTACTTCTATTGAAAGTAAGAATATTTTGTGCACCGACATTGAAGTTGTTTTCGACAGCGATGAACCGATTAATGTTGACAAGGACAAATTGATTCGAATAGTAAAAAACACCGACAATAAAATTCTGAAGAAAACACTAGATGAAATAAATTCTGAAGAAATAGAAGATGAGATAGAAAAAGTACCGGCTATTTTAACAGCAGATGTGTATAAATTAATGGTTAACGAAAAAGGTGTTTACAAGGGTGTTTTGGTTGTTAACGTAAAACACCGCGAACCGGTTATGCGTGTTATTACTTCATCGGGTAGTTATTATCTCGATAAATATGGTGTCAGAATTCCGGTTTCATCGAGTTATGCTACAAATGTGCTTGTGGCATCTGGTTCTGTTTCAGAAGAATTTGCAGTAGAGAAACTGCTCCCGTTTGTGCTTTTTGTCGATGACAACGATTTCTGGAAAGCGCAGATACAACAGATTTTTGTTGAAGAAGATGGTGATGTATTGCTGATTCCGTTGGTGGGCGGGCATATTATCGAAATAGGCGAGATGGATAATTTTCCCGAAAAACTAAATGTAATGAGAGCATTTTACAAGCAGGTTCTGGCTAAAAACAACTGGGACAAATATGAAAGGGTGAGTTTAAAATACAATAATCAGGTAGTTGCAAAAAGAAGATAGATTATGGCTTCAAAAGGTAAACTTTCGGTAGTAATCGATATTGGCACCTCTAAACTGGTTGCCATTGCCGGTACAAAAAATGAAACGGGTAAATTCGAAATTTCGGGTGTCGCCAGAGTTCCAGCAAAAGGAATCAGAAGGGGAGTTATTTTTAATATCGAAGAAGTTGCTGTTTCGGTGAAGGAATTACTTGCAGCACTTCAATCGAAAATAAATGAGAAAATAGAAGAGGTTTATGTAGCTTTTGCAGGGCAACATATGAAAACCGTTCATTTTCAGCGAACAAAATTTACGTCTGAAGATGGGGTCGTCAGTAAACAGGATATCGAAAGTTTATATGAACAGGCAAAAAATGCCGAAATAGAAGAAGGCTACAAACTGGTTGAAGTTATTCCTGTTTCGTTTGTGATTGACAATGAAGTAATGGAAAAACCGGTTGGCAGCACAGGGCGAAAAATTGAAGCCAATTATAAATTGCTTGTTATTCCGAATAGTTACTGGGTGAACTTGCTTCGGGTTTTTGGCAAACTCGATGTAAAACTCGAAAAAATAACACTCTCAACACTGGCTGTTGCAGAAGCTGTTTTAACAAGAGATGAAAAAGAAATGGGTGTTATTGTACTTGACATTGGATGTGGAACTACAAACCTGGCCATTTTTCACGATAATAAGTTAATACATACAGCCGTTATTCCTTTTGGAGGTGAAGTGATTACCAACGATATTAAGGAAGGATGTTCTATTTTGCTAAAATGGGCTGAACAGCTAAAAGTTCAGTATGGTCAGGCATTGGGCGATTTTGCCGACGACCAGAAAGTAGTAACAATTCCGGGGCACAATGGCTGGGAACCAAAGGAAATTTCGTTTAAAAGTCTGGCTTTCATTATTCAGGCCCGGATTGAAGAAATTATTGACAGCGTGAATTTCCAAATAGAAAAATCGGGAATTACTGATCTATTGGGAGCAGGAATCGTATTAACCGGAGGAACTGCGAATCTCGATAATATCATTTCACTCGTGAAGTTCAGAACGGGTCTCGATGCCCGAAAAGCAAATCTTGTACTCGGATTTACAGAGAGACACACAGATTACCAAAGCAACGAATATTTTACTGCTCTTGGATTGCTGAGTATGGTCGAAAACAAGGCAGTTACTATTGTACCGCCAAAAGAAAAGCAGGTTAAAGTTAAAAAGGAGAGGGAACCGGGATGGATAAGTAAGGTAGTGCAAGGTGTACTCGACCTGGTTGATGATCCAAATGAAGATGTACCAATGAAATAAAATCGATAAAGATATGACCGATAAATTAGTAAACTTTGAATTTCCGAAAGCTTCATCCTCCATCATAAAAGTGATTGGAGTTGGCGGCGGCGGATGTAATGCAGTTAGTCATATGTGTGAAGAGGGTATCCAGGGAGTCGATTACATTATTTGTAATACCGATTCGCAAGCCCTTGATATTAGCATTGTTCCGGTTAAAATACAACTTGGTGTAACTTTAACCGAAGGTCGTGGCGCGGGTAATCAACCTGAAATGGGAGAGGAAGCTGCACGCGAAAATTACGAAGATTTAAAAAATGTACTGAAAGACAATACCAAAATGCTTTTTATTGCTGCTGGTATGGGTGGAGGTACTGGAACCGGCGCTGCTCCAGTAATTGCCAGTCTGGCGCGCGAGCTCGATATTTTAACCATTGCAGTGGTTACTATACCATCGCCTGCCGAAGGTAAAAAACGGTACGGTCAGGCCATGGAAGGAATAAAAAAACTGGGTGAATATGTTGATAGTATGCTGGTAATCAGTAATCAGCGGCTGCATAATATTTATGGTGATTTACCTACACGTCAGGCATTTAAAATGGCAGATAACATTATTGCCACTGCTGTTAAAGGTGTTGCCGAGATAATTACTGTTCACGGAAATGTAAATATTGATTATGCTGATGTGAAAACGGTGATGCAGAAAAGTAATGTATTTATTATGGGAACGGGCTACGCAGTTGGCGAAGACCGGGCAATGAAAGCGGTAAATCTTGCTCTCGAATCACCGTTGCTCGACAGTAACGATATTTACGGAACAAAAAATATATTGCTGAACATCATTTCGGGAAAACAGGAAATTACAATTGGTGAAATAGGCGAAATCATTGAAACTCTTCAGGAACGTGCCGGACAGGAAGCAGAAATTATCTGGGGAAATGGATACGACGAATCGTTGGAAGATAAAATTAGTGTAACAATTCTTGCAACTGGATTTATTACAAATCCAAATCAAACTTTGCAACCTAAAACCGAAACCAAAAAATTCGATTTAAATCAACCCGAAAAGAAGGAAGAATTGCTGGTTGAACAGCAGGATGATTTTTTTAGGAATCATTTTAGTAATCAGGAGGAAGTTGATAATGAAGCAGAACTTGAGCTTGAAATCGAAAGTGAATCGAATTCGAATCGCGGAAGCATTAGTTCTAAAAGCAATTCAATAATCGAAAGAATTAAAGGGAAGGATAAAAAAATTCAGAAAACTCCAAAACCAGTTCCTGAACCGAATGTAGATAACTGGTTTTATAAGAATTTTGGATTGGGAAAACTATTTGAAGACGATGAGGACCAACCTTTACGGTAAATCCCTGAAAACAAAAAAATGAAATAAAATGGATGAGAAATTGGTAAATTTTGAACATCAAATAAACCGTGGTGCCGAAATAAAAGTAATAGGAGTTGGTGGAGGCGGTGGAAATGCAGTGAATTACATGTTTAAACAAGGAATTCGCGATGTTGATTTTATTATTTGCAATACTGATGCACAGGCAATGGAATCGAGCCCGATACAAACCCGGGTTCAGTTGGGAGCTTCATTAACCGAAGGTCGTGGTGCAGGAAATAAACCCGAAGTTGGAAAAGAAGCAGCAATTGAAAACATTGAAGATGTTAAGAGGGTGCTTGCCAATAATACAAAGATGGTTTTTGTTACCGCAGGAATGGGTGGTGGCACAGGAACAGGTGCTGCTCCGGTTATTGCCAAAGCCTGCAAGGAAGCTGGATATCTGACTGTAGGTATTGTAACTATTCCGTTCAGAAACGAAGGTCGCCGCCGAATAAAACAGGCTGCCGAAGGAATTGCTGAACTTGAAGGATATGTTGATTCGTTGCTGGTGATAAACAATGAGCGGATTAGGGAAATGTACGGCGACTTTGGTATTTCTGAAGCATTTTCGAGGGCTGATAATGTACTAACCACAGCTGCAAAGGGAATTGCTGAAATTATTACTGTACCTGGGTATATTAATGTTGATTTTGCCGATGTGGAAACAGTAATGCGAAAAAGTGGCCTTGCTATTATGGGTACCGGTATTGCTACAGGCGAAAACAGGGCTGTGGATGCAGTTGAAAGCGCATTAAATTCACCTTTATTAAACAACAACGATATTCGCGGTGCAAGAAATATTCTGTTGAACATTACTTCAGGCGAAAAAGAAGTTACAATGGATGAAGTTGGTTTGATTACCGACATCGTTCAAAACAAGGCTGGTTTCGATGCCGATCTTATCTGGGGAAATGGTAAGGATGAAGCTTTGGGCGAAAGTCTTTCGGTTACCATAATTGCAACTGGTTTCAGCACAAGCAGTATTCAGGAACTGAATAAGGAACCTCATTTGGTTAGAGAAAAACATCATTTGACTGAAACTGAATTTGTAAAAAATGTTATTACACCTGCTAAACCGGTTGCTAAGGAAAAAGTAACAGTTGAACAGAAATATTTTGAATTTGACATTACTGAAGAGAAACGCAGAGAAGATAATGATTTTGAATCATTGTATCCGGGAACAATAAATAAACGCCATGGTTTTGACAAAAAACCCAATGAAACCGATTATTCCGATATGAGTGAGGAAGATGTGGATAATATGGAAAGTATTCCGGCTTTTAAAAGAAGACAATTGAGAATGAATGATCCAAGATACAATAAGCAAAAATCAAATTTTTCAGTATCAAGCGAAAACAGAATTTCAAACAAAAACAAATACCTGCATGATCAGGTAGATTAAAAAATATAACTATGTCATTATCAGATAAAATAAACGACGACTTGAAAGAGGCTATGAAAGCCCGAGAAAAGGAGAAATTGGAAGCCTTGAGGAATATTAAAAAAGTAATTATCGAAGCTAAATCGTCAAAAGGAGCAGGCAGCGAACTTGATGATGAAGAAGTTTTGAAAATTATAGCCAAATTGGCCAAACAGGGTAATGAATCGGCTGCTATTTACAAACAACAGGACAGAACCGATTTGTATGAACAGGAAATGTTTCAGGTTGCGGTATTTGAGAATTACCTGCCTGCAAAACTTTCGGCCGATGACCTAACCAATATCATTAAAACGATAATCGCTGAGTCAGGCGCTACATCAATTAAAGATATGGGTAAAGTAATGGGACTCGCATCAAAAAAACTGGCTGGTCTTGCGGATGGAAAAGATATTTCGGACAAGGTTAAGGAATTATTGCAATAGTAAATTTTAGAAAAAGGAAAGTGTAGAAGTACATTTTCTGATTACCAACCATTTATAAAGAAGAAAGGGTTTGCAACTGCAAACCCTTTTCTTATCTGAATATTTTTGTACTTTATGAATTAGTCTTCGTCATCATCTCCTCCCTCATCATCTCCGTCATCTCTTAAATCATCGTCGTCATCATCATCATCAGCCATTTGGTCTGCTATGTGATCCATGTCAGCGTATTTGTCTTCATAATCCTGTTTTACTTCAGTTTTCAGGAATCCATCTTCGTCAAAATCATCGTCATCATCAACAATCTGAACAGCTTCATTTTCAGTCATGCGAAGCATATAATATTTGTCCTCGGTTTCAAACGGGAGTACTGTGATTTTTAAACCATCTTTATCAAAAAAATGAATTAGGTGATCAGCAAAACCATCAGCATAAACCAGTTTTATTTGCTGTTGCAGATCTTTATCGAGCTTGTTATAATCTTTAATTACCCTTGGTTTGTTCACTTTCATAACATTTTTGGTTAGTTTTAAAAAAACAGTTGTTTATATAATTTTAATAAAAAACTTTTTTCTTAATACCTTTTAATACGATGTTGTCAATTTAAAAATCTTCAGCAAATAAAGATTTTACTATTGAATTATCCAACAGTTTTAAGCGATTTTTTTAAATCTTTTTCTGACGTTTGATTTTACCGTAAATACAGTTCTTGTCGGTGCACCAGTTACATTGGTATCCACTTT
Source organism: Draconibacterium sp. (assembly GCA_041737765.1). Taxonomy (GTDB): domain Bacteria; phylum Bacteroidota; class Bacteroidia; order Bacteroidales; family Prolixibacteraceae; genus Draconibacterium. Next base: position 166,006 of record JBGSRA010000114.1, read on the forward strand.
GTTTCAAATGGGTGCCAATTCCAATAATTCCGCTAACCGATTTTATCGGCGACATCAATGAAGATTCAGAAAGTGAAACCCCACAAAAATTTTCGGGCATAAGTGCAAACAGTTTTTGCTGTTCGGCAACGCTCCACTCACAATAGCCGGGTGAAAACCTGTCCGATATTGTAAGACCCATTTTTTGTGTTTCCAGTTTCACCGAATTTTGAATTTGGTCTGTTGCCTTTTCTGCTGTTAAAGAACCAATAACGTCAAAAACAAAACTTAAAAGTGTATCGCCATTAGCCGAAACTTCTTTTGTATATTGTGTTATTTCTGGTCCGGCAGTGCAAATAAACAACGCAAACGAACTGGCATTTTTAAGTTGGGTAGTTATTATTTTTGATGGATAAAATACCTGGTCGCAAATTCTGATTGTTTCATTGTCAATACCAGTTTCATTTTGATTAAAAATTTTATAACCACCCCTTATTTTACAAATTTCAGGGGCCAGATTTAAAGCAGTTTCAATTAATTCAGGGAAAGGCTCGGGAACAATACCATCTTCAAAACCCATTAATTCTTCAATGTCGCGGGGAATAATTCCCATTTCGTTAAATGAATATTGATATTCCTTAATCATAGAACAAGATTTTAATTCGAAAATTAGTATTTTTTAAATGATGAGTGCTTAACGAAAATAAAAAAGAGGAGATATTGTTAAATATTTCCTCTTCTCCGGTAGTAATGATAATTATTTTAAACTTCAACAATTACTATTTTCTCGATTTTTTCTCCTTGTCTGATTTTATCAATTACATCTAATCCTTCATAAACCTTTCCGAAACATGTATGATGTCTATCCAAATGTTGAGTTCCCTGTCGGTTATAACATATGAAAAATTGCGATCCCCCTGTATTTCTTCCGGCATGCGCCATAGAAAGAACACCTCTTTCATGGTATTGATTTTTTCCGTCCAGTTCGCAATCCACATAATATCCGGGACCCCCGGCGCCCGTACCATCCGGACAACCACCCTGAATTACAAAATTAGGAATTACCCTGTGAAAAGTGAGCCCGTTATAAAATCCAGATTCGGCAAGTTTAATAAAATTGGCCACATTTTTAGGCGCATCCTCCTCGTAAAATTTAACTTTCATAATTCCTTTTGAGGTATGGATTTCTGCTTCTTTCATAACTGTCATATTTTAAAATTTACGACAAAAATAGAAAAACTTGTCACATATTGAGAAACAGCAGTCCACCATATTTTATATATTGATATCTTTAGGACTATTTTTTAAATAAAACTTTGTTTATGAAATCATCATTAGTTCAGTCCAGAAAAGAATTTATTCGAAATGCATCATTAATTACGGGTGGTGCTTTACTCACTAATGGGTTGTTTGGTTCGTTTAAAAAAGTTCCAGGTTCAGAAATAAAACTTGGACTTGTAACTTATTTATGGGCAAAGGATTGGGATATTCCGGCAATTATTGAAAATTGTACCAGGGCAAATATTTTAGGTGTTGAACTTAGGGTTGAACATGCTCATGGAGTTACGCTTAATTTAAATTCAACTGAAAGAAAGGAAGTAAAAAAGAAATTTGCTGATAGCCCTATCGAAATAGTTGGTATGGGGACAAATGAACAATATGACTGGCCTGAACCTGATAAATTGAAAAATTCAATTGAAACTACTAAAAAATGGTTACAGTTAAGTAAAGATATTGGAGGATCGGGAGTTAAGGTTAAACCCAATCAGTTTCATGATGGCATTCCGAAAGAAAAAACGCTGGAACAAATCGGAAGAGCTTTGAACGAATTAGGTAGATATGCACTTGATATGGGGCAGCAAATTCGATTGGAAGTACACGGTAATGGAACACAGGAATTGCCCAATATTAAAACTATTATGGATTATGTTGATAATAAGGGGACTACAGTGTGCTGGAATTGTAACGATCAGGATTTAGATGGAAATGGATTGGAATATAATTTTAATCTCGTGAAAAATAAATTCGGCGATATTTGCCACGTACGGGAGATGAATATTGGAAACTATCCGTATCAGCAGTTGATGGATTTATTTGTTAAAATAGATTATAAAGGTTGGATACTGTTGGAGTGTCGCACTGATCCGGCAGATAAAGTTTCCGCACTGAAAGAACAACGGGAAGTTTGGAAAAAGATGATTTCCAACGCCCAGGGAAAAATATAAGATAACAAAAGCCACTTTAGCTCAGTTGGTAGAGCAGCTCATTCGTAATGAGCAGGTCGCGGGTTCGAGTCCCGCAATTGGCTCATTAATTCAATTTATCACACGATAAACCAAAAGAAACAAATCCATTTTTTAAATGATTTGGATTTTATTTTTCCATAAAAAGGCTGTTTTTCATGGACAATTAACCTCATTTTAATTCATTGTATTATTTTAATATTTAATACAGGAGATTAAATTTCATTTGAATTTTAAGAGGTAGTTAGCTGGAATGTTTTGATTTACAATGGGCTAAAATGGAAAGGAGAAGGCTCAATAGCCTTCTCCTTAAATGTTAACCCCCAAACACACAATATGGGATGAATCCCAAATGCCTTACAAAGGTAATTTAATTTTATAAAAAACAAATTTTACAACAAGAAAATTTGATTTTTTTAACAAATTTATTGTAAACAGTTCTACTGATTCCACATAAGTTATTGAATTAAAGAAGGGTACTGCGCTAAAGAAATTTACTTCACAAATCAAATTTTAGTTTGTGTATTTTAAAGGTAGATATTGATGAATCAAGAGCAAAAAAAGCGCCTCATTATTCAAATTAAATATTTTGTTTTAACTTTATAACACCTTAAAATATTTTGAAATGACAGGTAAAAGAATAGTTTTTCTAATTATTGGATTATTGGGATTTTATCAAATCTGGGCGCAATATCCCGGGATAGAAAATGAACTGGATAAAAAGGTTAAGAATTTTTTGAAAAATAATGCCGACAATTGGGGCGATATGAATGTGCCTCTTAGTGACGGTAAAATATTGTACGATATAATCGTAAAAAACAAATTCAAAAATGCAGTTGAAATAGGAACTTCAACCGGGCATTCCACCATATGGATTGCCTGGGCTTTAAGCAAAACCGGGGGTAAGCTAATAACAGTTGAAATTGATAAATCCCGTTTCATGAAAGCAAAAGCGAATTTTAAAAAAGCTGGTGTCGATAAATTTATTGACGCTCGATTGGCTGATGCTCATGAACTTGTACCTGGATTACCTGGAAAATATGATTTTGTTTTTAGTGACGCCGATAAATACTGGTATAAAAATTATTTTGTTGCGATGGATCCAAAATTGAAAGTTGGCGGCTGTTTCACAGCTCATAATATTACAATGCGCGATACAGGAATTACAGAATTTGTTGATTATATAAAAAGTTTGAATAATTATAATACAACCATCGATAAATCAAGTAAGGCTGGAATCTCAATCAGTTATAAAATAAAAGAGAATTAATTTTTTTGTTCATCAATAATTTGAGTCAGCATCTTGTCAATTTGTTCACGGGTTTGTTGTTGAATAATTTTATAGTCTGAATCCAAAACAGGAGAACCGTATCTTAAATTAACTTTTGTAACCGGTTTTCCCATTTGTCTGAAAAAATGAGGTAAAAAAGTATCGTCACCAACCCATGCATCATTTTCATTCATATAATGAATTGCCATTGGAATAACAGGAATTTTTGCTTCTGCCGCAATCTGAAAACTGCCATTTTTGAAAGGTTTGGTCAAAGGTCCCTTAAATGTTGTCCCTTCAGGAAAAAGTATTACAGGAATACCCTGATTAACTGTTTCTTTTATTCTGTTCATTGTTTGTACCAGACTTTTTATCTCCGATCGATCAACAAGTATTGAACTTGTAACTTTTACACCGAGTTTTCCCAAAGGCCATTTTTTTAGTTCTGCTTTTCCAACCATTGCTGCCGGTGTTAATGCTGCTACTATAAAAATATCGAGATAACTTCTGTGGTTAGGCATTAAAATGAAATTTTTGTTTTCAGGAATTTCATTCCTTAGAATTTTTATTCCAAGAAAAAATAGAATACTTTTTCCCCATGTGCGCATTACCCATCGCTGCAGTCGTGTGCTGAATCCAAAAAGTTTCATCCACACCCATCCAACCATTACCACATATCCTGACATGAAAACGACAAATATTAATCTGAGTAAAGCAAGGGGAAATAAGAAGATGATTCGTAAAATTTTCATAACGCAAATATCTGGAAAAGAGTAATCTTATGTTTGGTAAAAATAAAAAAACCTTTACAAATTATTCATTTATAAAGGTTTTAAATTGTGAGGTCTCTGGCGGATTCGAACCGCCGTACACGGTTTTGCAGACCGCTGCCTAGCCACTCGGCCAAGAGACCATTTTTGAATTGGACTGCAAATCTAAGAAATTTTGCTGTTCATGCAAGTACTTATTTCAAAAGAAATTATCTGCGCAATTTCTCCCAGTTTGAGTTTACACAGGCTCGCGTTTTGGTTGATTCCCAACCTGATGTTTTAATTTCGTTTTCAGATGATTTGGGATTCTTTCCTTCAGAAAGTACTGATTGATTGATTTTTGACTGGCTCGTGGCACCTTTGCCTTCGTTTAAGTTATCGACTATTAAAAACATGGGTTTTGTATAAAAATTAATGATTCGAATTTACGGATTAATTGTTTGAAAAATTCGATTTTATTCAAAGTTGTGATGTGTCTTTAACTATTTAAAAACATATGAAAGTCAGCAAACCCGTTTTCTAAATGAATTATGTAAATTTCCTGTATAATTAAATCTGAATATTTTAATTCGATATCAACCGCATGGTTTTATATTTTACAATCAGAATCAGTTAAATTTACCTGATCAGGGTAACACTAACTTTTTCAATTTCACCTCCCATTGGAGGATTCATTTTGGAGATTTTAACTTCTGATTTTTTTATGGTTTGGAAATTTAAATACAACGAATCTAAAATTCTTTTAGCCACATTTTCAAGCAAATGCGACGTAACTGTCATCTCTTTTTTTACAATTTCGTAAACTGTTTGGTAATTTAAAGCATCATCTAAATTATCCGTTATTGAAGCCTGGTTGCAATTGGTTTCAATTTTAAGATTCACAATAAATTCATTCCCAACTTTTTGTTCCGATTTAAAGTGCCCGTGAAAAGCATAAAAATGCATCCCCTCAATTTCAATAATACCCATTTCTTTTTTAAGCGAAATTAAGAATAAGTGACATTAGGTGATAAAACAAGCATGTATTTATCTTTCGCACAAATCATTTTTTAATTTTGCAATATTTTCATACAGACAAATTTTACAACATGGCAGATAATAGTACACCCGAAAATTCAGAATCGCTGAAAAAAGCAAATTTTATTCATCTTCAAATTACCGAAGACCTCAGTCAGGGGAAGAATAACAACAGGGTTCATACCCGGTTTCCACCCGAACCCAATGGTTATTTGCATATTGGGCATGCAAAATCGATATGTTTGAATTTTGGGATTGCCGAAAAATTCGATGGGAAATGCAATCTGAGATTCGACGATACAAATCCTACCAAAGAAGAAACTGAATATGTTGATTCGATAATGGAAGATGTGCGCTGGCTTGGATTTGACTGGGAAGACCGGCTCTTTTATGCTTCTGATTATTTTGGAAAATTACATGAATTTGCTGTTCAGTTAATTAAAGGCGAAAAAGCCTATGTTGACGATCAGGATGCTGAAACCATTAGTAACCAGAAAGGTACACCGACGAGACCGGGAATTGAAAGCCCATACAGAAATAGATCGGTTAAAGAAAATTTGGATTTATTTACACGGATGACTAATGGCGAATTTGACGAAGGAGCGTGTGTATTAAGAGCAAAAATTGATATGGATTCTCCAAATATGCACATGCGCGACCCGATTATTTACCGTATTATAAAAGCACATCACCACCGTACCGGCGATAAATGGTGTGTTTACCCGATGTACGATTTTGCACATGGACAGTCTGATTTCTGGGAAGGAATAACCCATTCAGTTTGTACTCTTGAATTTGAAGTTCACCGGCCATTGTACAACTGGTTTATCGATCAGTTGCAGGAAACTGATTACCGTCCACGACAAATTGAATTTGCACGACTCAACCTGACTTATACGGTTATGAGCAAAAGAAAATTACTCGAACTTGTTAAAGATAAACATGTTAACGGTTGGGACGATCCTCGGATGCCCACCATATCAGGTTTACGCAGAAGAGGTTACACACCCGAATCGATTCGTAATTTTTCAGACCGTATTGGCGTTACCAAAGTAGATGGAACAATTGATGTTTCTTTACTTGAGTATAGTGTTCGCGAACATTTAAATAAAACTTCACAAAGAGTAATGGGAGTTTTAAACCCATTAAAAGTAACTATTACAAACTATCCTGAAGATGGTTTTGAAGAATTGGATGCAGTTAATAATCCGGAAGATACGGAAATGGGAACCCGGAAAGTTCCATTTTCACGGGAGTTGTATATTGAACGGGATGATTTCATGGAAAATCCGTCGAACAAATTTTTCCGTTTGGGACCAGGGCGTGAGGTACGTTTACGTTATGCCTATTTTATAACCTGCACCGATTTTGTTAAAGATGAAAATGGTGAAATAAAAGAATTGCTTTGTACTTACGATCCAGCTTCAAAAGGGGGAAATTCTCCCGATGGCCGAAAGGTAAAATCTACCTTGCACTGGGTTTCTGCAAAACATGCTTTGAAATCGGAAGTACGATTGTACGATCGTTTGTTTAATGATGAAAATCCGGACGGACATAAAGATGTGGATTTTAAGGAATTCATGAATCCTGATTCGCTTAAAGTGCTGACTGATTGTTATGTTGAGCCATTTGTGAAAAACTCAAAACCACTTGACCATTTTCAGTTTGAAAGGTTGGGTTACTACAATCTCGATTTAGATTCAACTATGGAAAAACCAGTGTTTAATCTTACAGTTCAACTGCGTGATTCGTGGGTAAAAGAACAAAATAAAAGTTAATTGGATATTTGTAAATCTTCATTTTAAATGACGAAAATTCAATTTAAGGAAATCGTATTTTGTTCGATTTAACAAAGAGATTCGTATTTTTTAATTCGTTTAAACAGAATTGCTTCATTTTACCGATTCAATTCCTATGTTAACCGAATGTTAAGGGTTAAGGTTTCATGTCATTTTATATATTTGAGCAAACTATCAATAAAAAAGATCGACATGGAAAAAAGACCACAAAATGACAATTCGAGATTAATTTTAGCTTTAGTGCTAATTGGAATTGGAGTAATTTGGATTTTAAGAAAAATCGGACTTTATTTTGATATTCCGCATTTCTATTTTCAAAACATATTTTTTCCGTTTAAAGATATTTTCCACAGTTTGTTTGGTTTTATTTTTTCGTGGCAAATGATTCTGATTATTGTAGGATTAATCCTAATTTCCGGGAAACGTTCTGCCGGAATGGTATTAATTGTTGTTGGCGGAATTTTTTTGTTGCCCAAAATCTTTGGTATTCACGGAATGACATTTTCTCTGTTTATTCCGGTTTTACTGGTAGGCTTGGGAGTTGCAATGATTGCAAAGAGAATATAGTATTTTATACAGTAGTATATATGTAAAATCTTAAAATACAGAAAGATGGATAATCGGAGTTCAGAAAATAAAAGAATTTATTTTGGCGTTTTTTTAATTGCCCTTGGCGGGCTTTGGATATTGGAAAGGCTTAATATAATTCCCGAAGTTTGGGAAGATATTTTTATTTCGTGGCAAATGCTATTGATCGGAATTGGCGTTTTTTCGCTGATTGGGGGTAACAGAACAACCGGTGTCATTCTGATTGTAATTGGCAGCTTTTTCCTGATTGATGAGGTTTACACGATTCCAAGAGAGTTGAGACAAATCGGCTGGCCATTATTTATTATTGGAGTTGGTGTAGTATTACTTGTAACCCATCGCCACAAAAAAGGTGAACCACGAATTACTGACCAGAAAGCTAACCTTGGAATGGATTATTTTGATGATTTCGTTGTTTTTGGAGGGCGGGAAGTTTTTATCAATTCGCAAAATTTACTGGGTGGTAAAACAACATCGATGTTTGGTGGCACCGAGTATGATTTGCGGCAGGCTCAACTTTCAGAAAATGGTGCTATAATTGATTGTGTAAGCATTTTTGGTGGATGTGGTTTTAAAGTTCCACCAGACTGGACAATTAAAAATGAAGTTACTGCTATTTTTGGAGCATTTACCGATAAACGCGGTTCAACTTTCGGGCAAATAATTTCAAATCCTTCAAAAACATTAATCATCAGGGGATTTTCTGCATTTGGCGGAGTTGAAATCAAACATTTCTAAAAAATGGAATTTCGTCACCCGTTTATAACTAATCCACGGCTCACCGTATATTATGGATTGTTCTGGTTGGTTGCCGCTGTTGTAATGGTTTTAATTTTTACCTTTTCCATAGGTATCGATTTTAAAATTTCATTAACCGAAGCTTTTTCCTATTTTATAATATATCCCTTTATTGGTGCTTCAATATGGTATGTTATAAAGTTTACTACCATCGAAAACAATAGTGGTTACCGCATCTTTTTTGCACATTTAATAGCAGCTTCAATTATTGTTTCTATTTGGATGTACCTGGGAATTGTTATCATGAAACTTATTCATCCGGTATCTGAAGATTGGATGAATCAGGGTATGATTATGAGAATTTCGGCCGGTTATATGATGTACCTTATTTTTGTTGTTTTCTTTTACGCGGTAAATTATTATCAGAGTTTTAAAGAAAAGGTGTTAAACGAAGGTAAATTACTTTCGCTCGTAAAAGAAGCTGAACTTCACGCTTTAAAATCGCAGATCAATCCACATTTTTTGTTTAACAGTTTAAATAGTATTTCTTCGTTAACAATGTCTGATCCGGCCCGCGCACAGGAAATGGTGATTAATTTGTCGCAACTGATGAGGTATTCATTGAAACACGATCAAAACGAAAAGGTATTATTTAAACAGGAACTCGAAAACAATAAACTTTATTTGCAGATTGAAAAAGTAAGGTTTGGCAGTAAGTTAAATCCGGTTTTCGAAATCGATGAAAACTGTTTGAAAGCTGAAATACCGAATATGATTTTGCAACCACTTTACGAAAATGCCATAAAATACGGAGTTTACGAAGCAACTGAGCCGGTTGAGGTAAAAACCACCGGAAAGTGCAATGAGGAATTTTTACAGATTACAATAAGCAATCCGTACGATGCAAATATTACATCAAAAAGAGGAGAAGGAATCGGGTTGCGCAATATTCGCGACAGGCTTCAAATAATTTACGGAAACCCCTATTTATTAAAAATGGAAGACAATAAAAAAGAATTTACTGTAACTTTGACCATACCACAAAAATCAAAATAACATGTTGGAAAAACTACGTACCATAATTGTCGAGGACGAAGAATTAGCCCGTAACCTGATGAAATCGTTTTTAAGCGGAAATGATAAAGTTGAGATTATTGCTGAATGCGAAAATGGTTTCGAAGGCGTAAAAATGATAAATGACCTGAAACCTGATTTGGTTTTTCTGGATATTCAAATGCCAAAAATCACCGGTTTCGAGTTACTTGAACTGCTGGAGCACAAGCCACAGATAATTTTTGCCACTGCATATGACCAGTATGCAATTAAAGCGTTTGAATACAATGCTGCTGATTATCTTTTAAAACCCTATTCGAAAGACAGGTTAAACGAAGCCGTTGATAAAGTTACCGAAAGAATTCAAAAAGAAGGTGCTGTTTCTGATGTGGCGGAGCGAATTGGGAATTTTCCAAAAGAAGGTTTTCTCGACAGGGTGGTTGTAAAAGATCGCCATAAAATTCATATTATCCCGGTCGATCATATTCGCTATGTAGAATCCATGGATGATTATGTGATGATTTACACCAACGAAGGAAGACACATGAAACAAAAAACGATGCACTACTTTGAAGATACGCTAGATCCAAAGGATTTTGTTCGGATTCACCGGTCATATATTGTTAGAGTATCGGAGATTAACGAAATACAGCAATACGAAAAAGAATCATACATTGTAATTCTGCACGATAAAACCAAGCTAAAAGTGAGCAAAACAGGTTATAAGAATTTAAAGGAGGTGCTTAATTTTTAATTCAGTTAAAAATGTAACCGTTTGGTTTTAATTCGCAAAACAATCACCGGAAATCTTTAAATTGCACCCAAATAAGTATTGTAATGGGTGTTTTTATAGCAATAATAATAGTATTGGTTTGGTTGGCGCATATTATTTATACGCTTTTTTTTGTTGAGATCAACTGGCTAAATCCGATGGTTTACGTGCATGTGCTTTTGCAAACCTATTTTTATACGGGGTTGTTTATTACTGGTCACGATGCAATGCACGGGGTTGTCTCCTCCAACCGTAAATTGAATAATTTCTTTGGCCATTTGGTAACAACGCTTTTTGCTTTTTTATCGTTTAAAGTACTTTCAAAAAAGCATTATTTACATCATCGTTTTGTTACTACGGAAGAAGATCCCGATTTTTCGGTAAAAAGCAACAATTTTTTTGTTTGGTGGTTTCTGTTCATGAAAAATTACACCACCTGGTGGCAGGTTGTGCTGATGGCCGTTACATTTAATATTTTGCTTTTGTGGTTTTCCGAAGCTCAGCTTTTATCTTTTTGGGTAGCGCCTGCGATTCTTTCAACATTGCAACTTTTTTTCTTCGGAACTTTTCTGCCACATCGCCGTCCATTTTCCGAAGTTATGAAACCTCACAATTCACGTTCGCTTAAACGAAATCACATGTGGGCAATGCTTTCATGTTATTTCTTCGGTTATCACTGGGAACACCACGAATCACCAACTACACCGTGGTGGAAACTTTACCAAATGAAAAATTAAGAGTTTCTGATTTTTTACATCCAGTTCTGTTGTTGAACTTCGGGCTTTTTTCCTTCATTTGTGACTTTTATCCTGTTTGAACCGTAATTTCCTTTGTACTTTTTCCGACTTATTGTAAACCAACTAAAATTGTTTGAATTTATAAATCAAAAAAAATCATAGCATGAAAAAATTTGTATTGTTTCTGGTTGTCGCCTTTATATCGACAACTGTAATTTTTGCCCAAAAGAAAAAAGATGAAAACAAAGATGAGAAAAAGGAAGAAGAAAAGGCTTTCATCAGTAGTAGTTTGGTCAATGGTTTGAAATTCAGAAGTATTGGGCCGGCATGGGCAAGTGGTAGAATTGCTGACTTTGCAGTTAATCCCGATAATTCAAAAGAATATTATGTGGCAGTTGCCAGCGGAAACGTTTGGAAAACTACCAACAACGGTACAACCTGGTCACCCATTTTCGATAACTATGGCGCTTATTCAATTGCCGATGTTGAAATAGATCCAAACAATTCAAATGTAATTTGGGTGGGTACCGGCGAAAACAACCACCAGCGGGCGCTGGGTTACGGCGATGGAATTTACAAATCACTTGACGGAGGAAAATCATTCAAAAATATGGGATTGAAAGAAAGCCGTCAGATTGGTGGAATCGTAATCGACCCGCGAAATTCGAATGTGGTTTTTGTTGCTGCCGAAGGTTCGGTTTGGGGACCTGGCACAGAACGCGGATTGTACAAAACCACAGATGGCGGAGAAACCTGGAAGAAAGTGCTTGAAATAAGCGAAAACACTGGAGTGAACAACGTGAAAATTGATCCTTCCAATCCCGATATTATGTATGCAACAGCCGAACAACGTCGCCGGCACGCATATACAAAAATAGGAGGGGGACCCGAATCGGCAGTTTATAAATCGACTGATGGTGGCGAAAAATGGCGAAAAATTATGGAAGGATTACCGAAAGTAGATATCGGCGGAATGGGAATTGATGTTTCACCGGTTGATCCAAATGTTGTTTATATTATTATGGAAGCTGCCGATAAAAAGGGGGGATTTTTCAGGTCAATCAACAAGGGCGAAAGTTGGGATAAAATGGGCGATTACACTTCAAGTGGTCAGTATTACAACGAAATTTACTGCGACCCTAAAGAAGTTGATAAGGTTTATTCCATGGAAACCGTTTCGAGATTTACCAAAGATGCAGGTAAAACCTGGACCACAATCAGCACCGACGGCAGGCACGTTGACGATCATGCACTTTGGATCGATCCTCAGGATACCGGGCATTATTTGATTGGCGGAGATGGCGGAATTTACGAAACGTGGGACAATGGAAAAGCTTTCGATTTTAAGGAAAACCTGCCGGTAACGCAGTTTTATAGGGTAAATGTTGATAATGCATTTCCGTTTTACAATGTTTACGGCGGTACACAGGATAATAACTCAATGTATGGGCCATCGCGAAATTTAACAAGAGATGGTGTGTTAAACGATGAATGGGTTGTAACCCTTGGTGGTGATGGTTTTTGGATTGCCACAGATCCTGAAAATCATGATATCGTTTACACCGAATATCAATATGGAAATGTTTCAAGGTACGACAAAAAAAGTGGCGAAGGAATCAGCATCAAACCTCGCGAGCGTAAAGGAGAACTTACTTACAAATGGAACTGGAATACACCAATGTTTGTCAGCGCTCACAAGGGAACACGGCTTTATATGGCTGCAAATAAAGTATTTCGCAGCGACGATCGCGGTGATTCATGGGAAGTGATTAGCGATGATTTGACTACACAAACCGACAGAAACAGTTTCCCGGTTATGGGAAAATACTGGCCTGTTGATGCAGTGGCAAAAGATGTTTCTACCTCTTTGTGGGGAACTATTGTTGCACTCGACGAATCGAAACTGAAAGATGGTTTGCTTTATGCGGGAACTGATGATGGCGTGATTTCGGTTACCGAAAATGGTGGTGGTTCATGGACTCAGGTAAAATCATTTCCGGGAGTACCTGAATATACTTATGTAAGTGATTTGTGTGCCGACCGTTTCGATGAAAATGTAGTTTATGCCACGTTCGACAATCTGCTTCGCGACGATTTTAAACCATACATTTTTAAAAGTACCGACAAAGGTAAAAGCTGGGTTTCTATTTCGGGTAATTTGCCCGTAAATGGAACGGTTCATTCAATTGTACAGGATAATATTCGTAAGGAATTATTATTTGCAGGTACCGAATTTGGCGTTTTCTTTACTATTGATAATGGTAAAAACTGGGTGCAGTTAAAATCAGGAATCCCAACTATTCCGGTTCGCGATATTGTTATTCAGGAACGTGAAAGCGATTTGGTACTGGCAACTTTTGGCCGTGGATTTTACATTCTGGATAATTACAGTCCGTTACGCGAAATTTCAGAAGATTTAAAAGAAAAACAGGCGCATATTTTCGATATTAAAGATGCCTTAATGTTTGTTCAATCAAGTAATAAAGACAACCAGGGAAGTACCTATTTCAGCTCGCCAAACCCGGACTTTGGAGCCACATTTACTTATTATTTGAAAGAATTTCCAAAAACTAAAAAGGAACTCAGGCAAGAGAAAGAAAAAGAGTTGTTTAAAGAGGGAAAACCAATTCCGCAACCAACACTGAGAGAACTTCAGCTTGAAGAAAAAGAAGAGAAATCGCACCTGATTTTTACGATTTACGATACTGCCGGAGATGTAGTTCGACAGATAACAAAGTCACCATCAAAGGGAATCAGCCAGGTTAACTGGGATTTGCGTTATTCTAAACCATCGAGTGTAAATATAAGCGGAAGTTTTACGCCTGTTGCCAGTGGTGAAAGAGGTGGTCGTCGCGATGGTGGTGGTGGCGGAATTCTGGTAATGCCCGGAAATTATAAAGTTGGTTTGCAGTTATGGCACGAGGGTGTAATTACAAAACTTGCCGATCCTGTTGAATTTACCTGTAAAAAACTGGACAACACAACTTTGCCTGCAAAAGATTACAACGAAAATATTCAGTTTGCACAGCAGGTAAGCAAACTGGCCATTGCTGTGGTTGGAACCGACCGATTGATTGGTGAAATAACCACAAAAGTGGAAAACATGAAACAGGCTATTTATTCAACACCGGGCGCCAGTCAGGATTTAATGAATAAAGCCCGTGCTTTGGGAGTTGAACTTGAGGCGTTGAACTTTATTATGAACGGAGTTCCGGCAGTTGCAAGTGGCGAAGAAGTTCCACCGGTGCAGGTTCCAATTAACGACCGTTTAGGAAATATTACTTTTGCGCACATGGGCTCAACAAGTGGAATTACAACCACCGAAAAACAAAATTATGAAATTCTGAAAGCTGAGTTTCCTCCGGTTTTGGATTCGTTAAAACGAATTGTTGAAAAAGATATTCCAGCTATGGAAGCTGAACTCAACAAAATAGGTGCTCCTTGGACACCGGGACGACTGCCTGTTTGGAAGGAATAGAACTGGTTGCTGGTTATTTCAGATGGTGACTTTATGTTTACCTGTTGAATTGACTTTAAGGATACCATCTGTTTACGTTGATTAAATACAGATGGCATCCTTTTTTGTAAATACTTGTTAAAGCCACTTTTTCCGTTTTAAATATATCAGCATCCCTATTGCAACAACTGCCATAACTCCCAATATCACGAAATAGCCATATTCTTTCTCAAGTTCTGGCATATTTCTAAAGTTCATCCCATACACACCGGCGATAAAAGTTAGCGGTATAAAAATGGAGGATAAAATAGTTAAAACCTTTATCGTTTCATTCATTTTGTTCGATGTACTGTTCATGTACAAATCCAATAATCCTGAAGTCATATCGCGGTATATTTCAATTGTTTCGGTAACTTTTATGGTATGGTCGTACAAGTCGCGTGTAAAAACCTTGTTACTTTGACTGAAAATCGGTTCGTCCAGTTTTTCGAAAGCGGCTACCATTTCGCGCAGCGGGTAAACTGTGCGGCGTAACCCGAGTGTTTCGCGGCGAATATTGTGGAGTTTGGTCAGTGAGTTTTTATCCGGATTTTCTAATAGTTCTGACTCAAGGTCTTCCAGTTTTTCGCCAAAGTTTTCGAGTATCACAAAATAGTTGTCCACAACCATGTCGAGTAAAGCGTACATGAGGTAGTCGGCCCCTCGTTTACGCACAAATCCGATCCCTTCACGAATGCGTTTACGCACACCATCGAAAACATCGCCCGATCGTTCCTGGAAAGTAATGAGAATATTTTCTTTTAGTAAAAAACTGATCTGTTCGTACTCAAAATATTCTCCTTCAGCATTATAAGTAATATCCTTAATTACCGAATGTACATATTTAGGGTATTCCTCGAGTTTTGGACGCTGACCTACGTTTACAATGTCCTCCATTGTAAGTTTATGAATATCGAGAAAAGTGCACAACCGTTCAATCGACTTTTCTTCGTGCAGCCCGTCGATATTAATCCAAATCACTCCGGAGGAGCTTTTGATTAGCTCCACAACCTCATCAGTTGATTTTGGAAGGAATTCATGAAAAAAGGTTTCGGAATAGTTAAAAACTGAAATATCAACCTGTTCCATTTTTTGTTCGCCGGTAAACACCAGCGATCCGGGTGGAAGTCCCAGCTTCGATTTACGTTTTTGCTTTTTGTGGCGCATGTGGCTGTGTTTAATCAATTCGGTGGTAGTTGAGTGTAAAACTTCGGCTGGCATTGCCAACTTTTGCCCTGATATGATTGGGAGTAACAACTGTATAGCAGATGTAAGTGGGAAAATCGTGCTTTGGATTTACAAAGGAATAAACACTGTCGGTTGCCGAAAGTACAAAACTTACAGGCTGTTCGTTGTTCTGGTTTTTCACCGAAACTGTATAAGTCATTTTACTTTCATGCATTGCAATTTCAATATATTCCGAAATCACCTTTTCTCCATTTTTTATTTCGTACGAGAAACCTTTCAAATGCTTGTCGGCAGTTTTTTCCCATTTTTCGTAAACGCCTGTAATACTGTCATTCCAGGTTCCGATTATCACTTCGGGAAATGTCTGTGCAAAAACCCATCCTGGCATTAATATCAACATCGAAATCAAAATTCGTTTCATTCCAGTTTACTTTTTCAAACAATCAATCTCCGTTAATCACAATCAATCTCAACCGATCCCTTTAATCTTAATTAATCTCCACGAATCTCTATCAATCACTTTAATTTCCATCAATCTCTACCAATCTCTATCAATCTATTTAATTTCCATCAATCCCCATCAATCTCTTTTTTCTCTTCTTACTTTTTCCGTCTAAACGTTTCTTCATACATTTCAATCCATTGGGAAGGAGTTATTTTTGAAGCAAGCTTACCGATTAATTCAAATGGAATATCGTCAGGTTTCTTAAACCTCAAACAGCTTTTTCCCATGTCTAATTTCGATTTCGAATGATTTGAATATTCAGCAATAAACCAGTCATGTAAAGATTTATCGGCATAAACTGCCATGTGATAAACGGCAATAAAGTTTTTTTGTGAAGCGATGGCCATAAAAGGCAACGGTAATTTAGTATCGCAATGATATCCGGGTGGATAAACTGAATGTGGTACAACATATCCAATCATTCCGTAACTCATTGTTTCTTCAAAACCTTTTGGAAGATTGGCAATAATAGTTTGACGTAACCTGTTTATTGCCAGTTTTCTGTCTTCGGGTATCTGTTCGACGTATTCATCTGGAGAATTGGCTGCTATTTGCATAATTTATAAGTTTTTAGTGATAACTTATGATTGTTGTAAGTTGTTTATTATGAATGAAGTATCATGATTTATTTTTTCCTTTTTTCATATTTTCTTCAACCCTGAATTTTACTACTTTGGTTATCAAATCGTAAGGAATTGGTTTTTCGATTGGAAATTGAATGGTTCCTTTACCTGTGCGGTAAATAGCAAGTTCATCCATAAATGCATCGATTCCGGTTGGGGCAGGGTAGAAGCCGATGTGGTTTTTGTATGCCGCAAAATGAACCAGGTTGCCGTTTAAAACGAAAGTGGGCATTCCGTATTTGATGGCCTCTGTTGCTTCGGGCGCAGCTTTTTGAATTGTTGCCCTTACTTTTTCAAGTATTTTCTGCACATCTTTAGGGAATTCCGCAATGAATGCGTTGATGTCGGTATATTCTTTCATGTTACTATAGTTTACGATTCATCTTTGTTCTTTATATTCTTCTCAAATTCCTTCACAATCTCATTTGCTTTATCAAAATCGAGTCCCGATACAAATACTTTTACCGAGCCGGCGCCACCTGGTGCAGTCCACCAAGGATTTAAAGTTCCCATAATTTCATCCTTCAGAAATGCTTCAACCTCAGCATTTTCAAGCAGACTTTTTACAATTCCCGCTTCCCATATAGTTCCGGCAAAAATCAGAATAGGTTCAATTTCATGATTTTTATTCATGCGTAATCATGTTTAACTATCCTTTCAACTTATTCCAGTTACCTGATTGCTTTCCAGTCATAGATGATATCGAAAGTTTCAGAAGTACAACAAATACAACTTCCTTAGGTTCGAATTCCATTTTGCCTTTATAACCATGCTGAGTCATAATAATTTCAAGTCCGCGTTTCTTCTCTTCAAAACCGGTAATTATTTCCACATTTCCGTAACCAACTACCGAGCGGTACAAAGTGCTCCATTTACAGGCAACTTCGTCTTCAACAATATCGGCCTGTTGTTCCACTTCAAAACAAACCCGTGGATTTTCCTTTAGTAAATCGATTTTTTTACCTGCCGGAGCTGAATGAATGTAAATACAGTTTTCGTGAAACCCGAAATTGAAAGGCAAAACGTTAGGCAATCCGTTGTCAATCATTCCCAAGCGACAGATTTTCGAACTCAATAATATTTCTTCAAGTATCGATTTGTCGGTAATTTCCTGGTTTGCTTTTCTCATGGCGGTTTATAAAAATGGATTGAATGCAATTTCCCACAGATTTCCGTCGGGATCGGAAATGTAACTGCTGTAACCGCCCCAAAATACCTTTTGCGGCTCTTTAACTATTGTAACTCCCTTTTCTTTTAACGACTTAACAAGGTTGTTTACTTCTTCTACGCTCCGGGTGTTGTATGCAAATGTAATTCCTTTAAATCCGCTTCCGACAGAATCAACAGTAGCGTCTTTTGCAAGTTCTTCGCGCGGGTACAACGACAGTGAAAATCCATTCAATTCGAAGAATACAATGTCGCCTGTACTCATCGGTGAGCGTTTCCAACCAAATTTGTTTTCGTAAAAATCGATTGAAGTTTGTAAGTCATTTACACCCAAAGTAATAAAAGTAATTCGCTGTTCCATTTTTATTTTGTTTTTGGTTTTACAGGAATCCAGATTTCCTCTTCCGAATCGGGGCTTCCCTGTTTGTATTTTTCGCCAAGAATTTCAAAATGAGGCCGGTTGTCGAGTAAATAGCCCGAATTTGGAAGCCACTCAGAAAATATATATTGAAAAATTTCTATTCCCATTCCTTTGTGCTGAAACACCGCGTACAGTCCGCCCTGCAATTCAAAAGGTTCCATTTCATCCGGAATCACAGAAAAGTTTTTGACCTCTGCCAGCGCCCATTTTTCAAATTCACGGAGGGGATCAAACTGCTGAAAATAATCTTCGTCGTACACCTGCAACGAGTGCAAATTGTTGCCAACCCGTGTTTCAATCTCTTTTAAACGGGGCATAAAACTACGCCAGAGTTCGCTGGTACGGTTTTCGGCCAGCGACATTTCGAGACAAATGCCCAGTAACTTTTTTGGTTCAATACTTACAAATTTTGGTTGCATGCTGCTTTAATTTACGATTACAATATCGTGTTTATTCAGCAAAGCCAAAACACCGGGCAGGGCAAATTTTGCCTTTTTTATGCGGTTGTTATCCGGGTTGATTGAATAATTAAATGCAGTTGTAAAATCAGCTTTTTCGAGATTTGTATTGTCAAAAGTAGCACCCGCCAAATCGCAATTTTCAAACACCGAACCGGTTAAATCGCATTCGCTGAAATCAGTTTCAAGCAACTGGCAGTTTTTAAAAATTGTGTTTTTGATTTTTGTTTTGAAAAACGAAGCGTGACTTAGATTGCAATTTGAAAGACTGATTGAAAGCCCGAATGGATTGCAGTCGTTAAACTGAAGTCCCAGCATTTTACACTCTTTGAATTTACATTCGCGAAAAGCAGTTTTTGTGAGTTTGGCCAGGCTGAGGTTACAACCTGTAAATTTGCATTCCGCAAATGCAGTGTCAGAAAGGTCGGAATTCGAAAAATCGCAGTTTATAAAACTACAGTTTTCGTATTCTCCTTTTAGGAGCGATGTTTTCTGAAAGTCGATTTGGGTAAATGATTTATCTGTTGTGTAGGTTTGTTTCATAATACAAATTGTTGATTTTCATCTGCGAGAACCTCTGCCTGTAAGATTCGAAATATATCGTGATTGATGGGGCTGGGTACTAAATTAGTAGTTGCTCTTTAATATTGTTTGTATCCCCAATCTTTATATTCTTCTCTATATTCCAATGGTAATTCATATTGTTTTCCGTCATTTTCTGTTATTAAAATTGGTACTATATTTTTATTTTTTAAAGCGATTTTTCCATAGAAATCATTTATTCTATTGTTAAGTTTTAAATATTGATTATGTAGTGTTATGGTGTTATGGAAAATTTCAATCCACTCATCGAAAGATATTGTATTTAGTTGAGAGTTAGGGTCATCTTTGATATAGTTATTTAGACTAATACTTCTTCCTATCATTGAATAATTTGAATGTGCAATTGAATTTCTTATTTGGGTTTTGTAGGTGTTTTTAATTAGTTCATACACCTCAGCTGAATAATTTTTTAATTTATCTCTAATTTTAAGTCGAATGATTTCTTGTCTTGAGCCAATGTGGTTTATATCTCTTGTGGATTCAGCAATTTTAAAATACCAATCATATGGTTCTCCATTTAGAATACGTGCAAATTGGTAAAGTTTTTTAATTATCATATCTGCTTCCCAGAACTTTAAGTAGATAAGCATTTCTAATTGTATCGTGGTTTCTTCTATTTCAATTAGTTCTTCAATTTCCTTTTGCTTTTTTGGGTCATACTTAATATCTTCCAAATATTGAGCAAATGGAGTTTCAATAATGTTTGTTGTCCTATACTTATGAATGAAAGAATAATGAGTTTTTTCAGAGAATCCTTCAATGTTTGGACCGACTACATGGGGATTTAGTTTTTCTGCATAGTTTTTATTCCACTCAAGTATGTTTTCATCAAAAAAACCATTAACATTCAGTAATAACAAGTCACTTGGATGGTTTTGTGATTTTAGAGCAGCATTAAACAATCTATCAAACTCTTTTGAGTAAAGTTTATCGAGTGAAATTATTTTGTCCTTAAATATCATTTCGTATGTTTTAGAGTTTCTGCTCACTTAGGAAGCTACACGCAGGGGCGGATTGCGGGCGATTTCCTATCAAATTACACTAAGTTGAAGCGGGCTACAACCCTTGAATACCCTACTGTCTGGGCAATTTTTTATACCGCTTGTTGGCGGCTGGGCTTTAATTTCCTGCTCCTTCTGCCATATATTCTGATATAGCGACATCTTTATTTTTTGTCCCGGTATAAATATCTACTATTTCAAAAGTCAGTTTATCACCTTGTTTTATTTCAAATGGCGCATCCATATATTTTTTATTTCTTTTGTATTTAAAAAATTTTCCGATGTCAAAATATTGAAAATGCCATGTATCTATCAACTCTACAATGCAAACAGGACTGTCATTGTAATAAACTGTTAATTTTCGAACTCTCGAATTCTGTTGCCAAGTATCAAGCGATTTACAGTATCCATTAAATAAATTCACTATTCCATAAAACTGGTATGCTCCACCATATTCAGTGTTTTCAGGAAAATTAAACGTAAATCCAAATCTTTCTCCAATCCCAGAATCAGTCTTTCCTCCAATCCATGCAGTATTTAAGTCATAGTCACTTAAATTTTTAATTGAATAGTTAATTTGTCCTTGTGGTTTTAATTCTGATGTTGAAAAAGCATCACCAATTGGCATTGTCCAAATACCCCAAAACTCATTGGTTTTATATCCATCAAAGCTGTTTTCATAAATATCACTTGGATTCTCAATTTGAACGGCTTTAATAATCTCCAAATCCTGAGAAATTGCTCTTAAAGTAATTAAACTAATCAATGTAAATAGTAATAATCGTATCATATTTGTCTGTTTTTCAGCCTTGCCGCCAACTTGTTAATCCCTCGAAATTATTATACTTTTTTTCATTTTTCGCTGCACACTTCATTTTCTTCAAATGTCAGTTATAGAATTAATTACAGTGTTTTTACTTTTACCCAAATGCAACCGCCCTGTACCCTTCCACATCCTTCACCGATTTTGGCAGCGGTTCACCAAGAACACGGTGACCGGATTTAGTAATCAAAACATCCACTTCGTTTCTGAGTCCGGTAAAATTACGGTACTGGTTTATTTTGTCGAAGTTCAGGAATTCGGTATTTATTTTTTGTTTCTGCCAAAGGTCAATCAGTTGGGGAATAAAATAAATTCCCGGTTCGATGGTAAGCACATGTCCAGGTTGAAGTTCCATTCCCAACCGCAGCGATTTCAGTCCAAACTGTTTGCTTTTTGGCTGGCCGTTGTATCCCACCCACTGTTCGCCCAGGTTTTCCATATCGTGCACATCGAGCCCCATTAAATGTCCCAGTCCGCAGGGAAAAAACAAAGCATGTGCTCCTTTTGCAACCGCATCTTCAGTATTTCCTTTTGTAAATCCCAGGTTTTTCATTCCATCGAAAATATTTGCAGCAGTTTTTAAATGTACATCGCGAAAATGAACACCGGGTTTTAACATTTCAATTGCCGAATTGTGGGCGTTGAAACAAACTTCGTAAATATCGCGTTGTTCGGGGGTAAAAGTGCGTGCAACCGGGAAAGTGCTGCTCATGTCGCCAGCATAACCCATTGGCGATTCAGCGCCTGCATCCAACAAAAAAAGCTGACCTTCTTTTATTGTATTTCCATGGTAATGATTGTGCAGCGTTTGCCCGTAGATGGTTGCAATTACCGGAAAACTGAGTTGTCCACCGGCAGCCAGCGCAATTTCAGTAACTTTTGCTGCAATCTGTGCTTCTGTCATTCCGGGTTTGGCAAACTGCATTGCCGTTTTATGCATCAAAACGGTTGTGTTCACTGCCTTTTCAATTTCGATTATTTCTTCTTCACTTTTAATATTTCGTTGCCCGGCAATGGCAACTGCCAGTGGAACACTTGCTTTTTGCGCTGCTTCGGCAGGATGAATATTCAAAAGCTGAAAGAGTTTGATTTGGTGTTCGGGACGGTAAGGCGGAATAAACAGTAACTGTTTCGATTTTTCCAGCGTTGGTTTTAGCGCCTCAACTCCAGCAGTTTTTGCGATTCCGCATTTGTCAGCCAGCGATGCAACCGACGGCATGTCGCCCATCCAGACAATGTTGTCGATAGTGTAATCGTTGCCAAAAACAATGTCGTTGCCCGTGTCGAGATCAAGCACTGCATAAAGTCCCGGGGCATTTATTCCGAAATAATAAAGAAATGTGCTGTCCTGGCGAAAATGATAGGTATTGTCGGCATAATTCATCCCGCACTCGTCATTTCCCATCAAAAAAATTGTACCACTGTTAAAATTCTTTTTCAGAATCTCGCGGCGTTGTATGTAAATTTCTTTTGAAAACATAGGTTTTATTTTTTTAGTTTTTTTTATCTGAGTTATTCCATTAAAATGATGACCGCCGCTTCTTTTAAATTCTTTGAAGTAGCAGTAATTTCGGCGGTTCCTTCTGAATTTCCTGATTTTACAATCAACATTGCCTTTCCGTAAAAAAGGTTGATTGAATTCGATTTAAAGGAATTCAATGATTGCGGATTTCCGTTGTCGATTCCGGCAAGCACAGCTAATCCGTCAATTTTGATTTCAATTTTATTGTCAGCCAGCGGACAAACATTTCCATCTTTATCGACTGCCTCAATCAATATGTACGACAAATCAGCGATGCCGGCTTTTATAGTTTTCCGGTCGGGTGATAGCCGCAACTGTACAGGCTCACCAGCAGTTTTTACAACGCTTTCGCCAATTTTTTCGCCCTCTTTGTAAGCCACAACCCGCACTTCCCCAGGTTGATAAATCACTTCGTTCCACATCAGCCTGAAACGATCAACAGAATTGGCAGACTTTGGATTTTTACATCTTTTGCCCAGCGATTTTCCGTTTACAAAAAGCTCGGCACAATCACCGTTGGTGTAAACAAACACAGGAACATTTTGTCCGATACGTTCCGGCCAGTTCCAGTGTGGCAGAATGTGAATGGTTGTTTCCTTTGGATTCCAGTAACTTTTGTACAAAAAATACCGGTCTTTTGGGATTCCACTCAGGTCAACAATGCCAAAATACGAACTTCTTGATGCGGCTGTGGCTGGCAATCCATTTTGTTTTGCCCACATGTTTGTGTAAGGTTCTGGTTCGCCAAGATAATCGAAACCCGTCCACACAAACTCACCGGCAATGTATGGCTCATCCTGCTGCCACATAAAATCGTCGTCGGCAATTTCGGCCCAGTATGGCGCATGTAAATCATATGAACTCACCTGCAACGATTTTGTGGTTTTGGTTTTATCGGTTGGCAGCGGAAATTCGTAAAACCCGCGCGTGCTCAGCGTGGATGCTGATTCGGAAATAATTACAGCTTTGTTTGGTTCCAGTTCACGGGCAAGACTGTAACGGCGCCCGTAATTCCAGCAATGCACATCGTAAAAATCGAAATGTCGTTTGGCAGCGCTTTCTTTACTGTCGCAAACCATCGTGGTTAGCCGTGTGCTGTCGTATTGATTTACATATTTCAGCATGGTTTTCAGTTTGTCGAAACCGCCGTTTTTATCCCATTGAATGTCGCCCATTTCATTACCCACACTCCACAAAAATATGGAAGGATGATTCCGGTCGCGAACCACAAAATTGTGAATGTTTCTTTGGGTGAAGTTTTCAAAATTTGTTGTGTCGGTAATATCGGCCTTGCCATCGTACTTATCGAAAACCTCGTCGATAACCAGAAATCCCATTTTATCGCATAAATCAAGCAACTCAGGTGCCGGAGCGTTGTGACTGGTTCGTACCGCATTGCAACCCATCTCACGCATTATTTCCAACTGGCGTTCCATGGCGCGGTAGTTAAAGGCTGAACCAATCGCTCCCAAATCGTGGTGCAGATTTACACCTTTTAACTGAACCCGTTTGTCATTCAAATACAAACCGTTGTTGGCTGTTATTCTGATATCGCGAACCCCAAACAAAGATGTTGTTGAATCAATCTTTTCAATCCCATTATAAATTTCGGTAACCATAGAATACAAATATGGGTTTTCGATGTCCCAGCGGGTTGGATTTGTTAGTGTTACCAATGATTTTACAATGCTACTGCTGTTTCCCTGAATTGTGACTGGGTTTTCAGATTTGGCAAGAATTTTATTTTTATTCGAAAAGACAGTATTTCTGATCACAATTTTTGCTTCTGCCGAAGAACTGTTTTTTATGGTGGTTTCAATCCGAACATCGGCCATGTGTGGTTTTATAACTGGGGTGGTTATATAAGTTCCCCAGATATCCACATGAATCGGATTGACTGTGATTAACTGAACCTTGCGATAAATTCCGGCTCCCGGGTACCAGCGGCTGTCGTGTTTACGTGTATCAACATGGATTGCCAGAACATTTTCGCCGTTAAAATCAACAAAATCAGTAATATTGATGTAAAACGAATTGTAACCGTAATCCCATTTTCCGGCAAGTTTCCCGTTGATGTAAACCTTCGGGAAAGCCATAATTCCGTCAAAAAGCATATAAATACGTTTACCGGTGTCACTTTTACTTAATTTGATTTTGTTGCGGTACCAGCCTTCACCTTTCCATGGTAATTTTCCGGTGCTTCCTTCACCGTCGGCTAAAAAAGGCCCTTCGATTGCCCAGTCGTGCGGAACTGAAACCACCTGCCAACCGGAGTCGTCAAAATTTATTTGAAAGGCTGATTCGTTGCTTCCTTTTTGAAATTTCCATCCGTTACTGAGTTCAGTTATTGTTCGTTGAGCCGTTGAAATCTGTGTAAAAAGAATCAGGGCAAACGCAAGAAATGCAAATTGTTTTGAATTCATGGTATTGAATTATTGGTTTTTACAGGTAAAATATTACTTGTAGAATAAGAGTTGAAAAATACAAATCTTCAGGAAATTATAACCAATAAAATCAATCAAATAAATATTGAGAAGTTTTTAAATCTAACTCTTTTTGAATATTAAATTTCGGGTTTTCAGAACCTGTAATACCATATTTTCCCCTGCGATGAGGAGAGAAATATTTTGTTTCCTGGAAGAATTTTACAGGAATAAATGATGTCTTCGTAACCGTGAAAAGTCAGTGTACAAGTATTAGTCTCAAGATTCCAGAGTTTAAAAGTCTGGTCGTAGGAGCCGCTGATGAGGTATTTTCCGTCGGGAGAAAAACCAATTCCGTAGCCCGGTTTTTCATGACCAGACAAAACCGTTGTTCTTGTAAATGTTTCAAGATTCCAAAGTTCAATGTCCTTGCCGCTAAAAACAGCAACTGTTTTTCCATCGGGGCTGATTATAATTTCCTGAATACCAGTTTTACACGAAAATGTGGTCAACTCAGTCCAGCTTTTAGTTTCCAAAACTTTTACCATTCCATTATAAAAAGCTACAACTACCTTTGATTCTTCGGGTGTAACAGTAACCCTGAATGGTGATTCATTAAACGGAATAATTTTTACTTCATTTTCAGTACTGGTTTGCCAGACGCGAAGTGTTGTGTCTCCAACTGAAACTGTTTGTCGTGAATTATTGAGATATGAAATCCCGTCAACACGTGCTGTGTGTCCTTTCAATGTCTGTATTTCCCTTCCTCCGGGTAAATCCCAGATTCGTACAACACCATCGAAACTTGCGGTTACCAGCGTTTTTGCATCTTTGCTGATTTCGCCGCAAAGTCCGCTTTGTTCGCCAAGAGTTAAAAGTGTTTTTCCGTTAGCCGCCTCGTAAACCACCATTTTTTTATCAGACGAAGGTGCTGCAAAATACTTTCCGTCAGGTGTAAAAGGAGTTTGCCACGGACCAAAATTACATATCTCGTAATTTGTTTCGAATGGTTGTTGCAGGTTCCAGATTTTCAGTGTTCCATCCAGCGATGCGGATAAAATTGCATTTCCTTCAGAATTCCATGCCAGACCGTTGACTGTATTTATATGTCCGACCAAAGAATTGGATTTTGACCAGTTGTTAGTTTTCCAAATTAAAATGGTCTGGTCTTCACCTCCGGTTGCCAGAAATTTTCCATCGGCTGAGAATTTCACTGCTTTTACTGTTTTTGTATGTCCCTGCCAGGGTTCGATTTTGTGGATGATTTCACCGTTCAGCGTGTTCAGCAGATAAACACGGTGGTCTGTGCTTCCTACTGCAACTATTTTTCCATCGGGATGAATATCGATACTGTGAAATGCATTGTATTCCTGTGGATCGGACAAATCAAATTTCCAGTTCAAATCAAAGGTTTTCAGATTGTATGAATAAACAATTTCACCCCAGGTTGAGAGAATCATATTTTTGCTGTCGGGTGTAAATACAATTCCTGCTGCGGGGTGGTTATCAAGTTCAATGCGCTTTAACTCTTTTCCGGTGTGTGAATCGAGGATTTTAACAAAACCAAAAATTCCAGGTTCACGGTCGGCAATTCGTTCCCATGAAACAACACCAACGAGTGAATCGTTTTGACTAAACCTGACTTGGTAAATTCCCTGTTTAAACGAACTGCTGTTTTTCGAAATCAGTTTTCCGTTTTCCAAATCCCAAATCAACACGCTGTGGTCGCGGCAACCCGAGGCAAGTTTTTTCCCGTCGTTACTAAAAGCCAGTGTACTTACCGACGAAGTATGCCCTTTCAGTTCATAAAGAACTTTCATTCCCGGATAAGAAAAAATGGTTACCAAACTGTCGGATGACGCGGCTGCCAGGGTATTTCCGCCAGGACTTATTTTTAAATCGGTAAAATAGTTATCGTTGGTTTTCGACAATGACTTATCGCTTTGATCCAAAGCTGCTTTTAAAAATTGCCACTCAATGTTCCTGAATTTTTCGTTGCAGGCATTGAGATATTGGTTGGCGGTACTAATCTGGTTGAGGTGTAAAAATGCTTCTGCTGCGGCAATTTGGGTGAGATATAAATTGTAGTTAACATCTTGTTTTGCTGTGTTTTGTGCCTGGGTATTTATCGTTGTAAGAAAAACAATCTGAAGTACAATTCCCTGAAAAATCTTCATTTTCTTTTTCTGTTTGTCTTAAAATGTAACTTAAATCAATGATTAGTTTTCCATATTTTATCTGACGCAGGTAAATACTCGGGCAGAGCAGCTGATCCATACCACGGAACCAAATCAACATCAAAAAGTTTGGCCTTAATTGCGGGATCAGTTTGAACGAGTTCCCTGGCTTCTTCGACTGTTTTAACATCAAAAATAAAAAGACCACGCCAGGTTAAATTATTTTCGCCAAACGGGCCGGCAACAATCAGTTTACCTTCTTTTACAAGTCGCTGAATGTTTTCCATATGACCGCGGAAGAGTTTGTTCAACTCCTCTTTGTCGGTGGTTTTGTTTTCACCCGTTTTCAAAATCACAAGCACATAATTTTTCATTCCATATTCGTCGGCACTTAGCTTTTTTGCAAGTTCCGCGTCGAAATTCGGGTTGGTATTCTGGGCATAAACAGTTATTCCGGAAATGAGGAAAAGAAGAATTGCAACAGTTGTTTTCATGTGTTTATAATTTATTGTTTTTTAATGGTAACACATGGAACTCGCCATAATCATGCTCTTGTGTCTTAAAAAGCTTTTTGTGATGGCTCGTTTCATATCTGATTTTATTATTGTAATAATCTGATAAACAACAGGGAAAATGTTTTGTTTGGCAGATTCTTTAATTTTGTTTTAAGCTTGATTTTTAATGGTTAAATTAGTTCCTGTTTAATACACAAAAAATTTCAATGAAAAGAATAATTCTGATGCTATTGATTGTTGGTTTGGTTTTTCCTCTCATCGGTGGGACGCAGGAAACCGAAGACAGCGTGATTGTGGTGAAAGGACAGGTGAGCGATTACACTATCACCCTGAAAAAGAAAAAATTCAGGACAGGGCGGATTACTGGTCCCGATGACAAACCACTGGAAGGTGCAACAGTGATGTTTCAATACAGTCCGATGCACGATAATACCGACAAAAACGGAGTTTACAATATCATTGATGGTGGATACGATTCGGTTCTGGTCGTATATTATCCTGAAATGGAAATGGCTTATATAAACATAAAAAATCTGGGCAACAATGTCGATGTACAATTAAAACCATTGATTTCGAAATCAGTAAAAACAGAAAAAGCAAAGGCAACAGAATGGTTTGACCCCGAAAACGATAACCCAAAAACCTTTTGCAATCCCTTAAATATCAGTTATAATTTCGAACCTTTTAACAACAATGTGAACCCAAACGGGTCGTTTCGCTCAGCAGCCGACCCGATTCTCGTAAACTACAAAGGCGAATATTTTCTGTTCTCGACCAATCAGGGAGGATTCCATTATTCAAAGGATTTTGCAAACTGGGAATTTGTTTACGCAAGTTTTCAGCGTACGCCAACCGATGACGACCAGTGTGCACCGGCTGCATTTGTAAGTGGCGATACTTTGTATTACACTGGTTCAACCTACCGTGGATTGCCGGTTTGGTACAGCACCGACCCCAAAAACGGACGCTTTAAAAAGAAAATACAATCGGTATCGCTACCATTCTGGGACCCGGCATTTTTTCTGGATGATGACAAACGATTGTACATGTATTACGGTTCGAGCAACGAGTTTCCGTTAAAAGCGGTTGAACTCGACAGAACCACATTTTACCCGATAAGTAAAATTACCGATGTAATGATGTTGCAACCCGAACTGCATGGCTGGGAGCGTTTTGGAATGAACAACGACGACAGTACAACGCTGGCGCCCTTTACCGAAGGGGCTTTTGTTAACAAACACGACGGTAAATATTATTTTCAGTATGGTGCGCCCGGCACAGAATTTAAGGTTTATACCGATGGCGTTTATGTTGCCGACAATCCGCTTGGGCCGTTTACCTACCAGAAACACAATCCTGTGTCTTACAAACCAGGCGGTTTTGTGCAGGGGGCCGGACATGGCGGAACCTTTCAGGATAACTTCGGAAATTACTGGCATGTTGCTACCTGTATGTTGTCGCTCAAATACAAGTTTGAACGAAGAATCGGACTTTACCCGGCCGGTTTTGATGAGGATGGTACAATGTACGTTTCCTCCGGTTATGGCGATTATCCATGCTTTTCACCCACGGGCAAAACCGACCACAGAAACGGAACTTTTGCAGGATGGATGTTGCTTTCGTACAAAAAACCAGTTACTGTTTCATCAACTGAAGATGGATATTCGGCACAAAATGCTTCTGACGAAAACATGCGGACATACTGGTCTGCTGTTTCTGGCGAGCACGGTGAATGGTTGCAAATGGATTTGGGTGATGTGAAAGAAGTTCATGCAATCCAAATCAATTACTACGATCACAAAGCTTATCAGCATAACAAGGCGATGGATTTGTATCATCAGTACAGGATTTATCATTCAACCGATTGTAAAAACTGGACTTTACTGGTGGATAAAAGTGAGAATGACCGTGACGTTCCGCACGATTATGTTGAACTTAAAAAACCTGTAAATACCCGCTACCTGAAAATCGAAAATCTACATGTTCCAGCGGGTTCATTTGCCATCAGCGATTTCAGGGTGTTTGGACTTGCAAAAGGAGATTTGCCTGAAAAAGTGCAGAATTTTAAAGTTGACCGGTCGATGAGCGACCCAAGAAATGCACAAATAAACTGGAGTCCGGCAAAAGGTGCCTATGGTTATAATATCTGGTTTGGTGTTGAACCGGGGAAACTTTACAACTGCATTACCGTTAACGGAGAAACCGGATACAATTTCAGGGGAATGGACAAAAACACAACTTATTATTTTTCGGTAGAAACATTGGGTAAAACCGGCCAATCTGGAAGGAGTGAAGTGGTTGAGGTGAAATAAAACCTGTCAGCGCGATTTCACAATTTTTCGGGTAAAAAATCCCTTTTTATTAGTTAACGAAACCATGTAAATACCATCTGGCAAATCTTTTAAATCGATAGTTATTACTGGCTGCCTGTAGGTTTTTTCAATAATTGTCCTTCCAAAAATATCAGAAACAATAACCTTTGTTTCGTCAATGTTTTGGATATCGATTGTGATTTTACCCTTTGTTGGATTTGGAAATAATTTAATATCTGCCTGCAAATCAATAATTTCATGATTTCCTGTTACCGATGGATTAGCTAAAGTCGCCATCAGTCCAACCATCATTTTCGATATTTCGGCAAAATAAGGAATGTTAAATAAATTGATTCTGTCGTTTTCTGAATGATAAGCCGGATTCCCGTCATCAGAAAAAATTCGTTCGCCAAACGCAATAGCGTTGTAAATGCCTTGTTTCCAGTATGAATAGTGATCGCCTCTGTCTGTTCCGGGATTGATAACTTGTGGGTCGAGATTTAATTTATATCGCGAAATAATATTTAAAGTGCTGTCAGCTAAACTTAACGACGAAGCATCAGGATAAACATGAATGTCGAATTTTCTGTCGTTGTTGCTGTCGTAGCCAATCATATCAAGGTTGATTATTCCTTTAAAAGTCTGGCCGTTTGCTTTTACCTGTTTTGCATGATACGAACTTCCCCACAAACCTGCTTCCTCTTCATCCCAAAAAGCATAAATTATTGAATAATCCAACCTAATTTTTGAAAGTATCCGGGCAGTTTCTATAACCGCTGCAACACCACTTGCGTTGTCGTCGGCACAGTAACTGGTAACTGCATCGTGGTGTGCTCCAACAATAAAAGCTTCATCGGGATATTTTGTTCCTTTTTGAATGCCAAAAATATTCAGTCCGTTAATGCTGTATTTATAAGTTTCAACAACAATATTGTATTTCGCCAGTCTTTCTTTAAGGTAATTTTCGGTCAGATTAAAACCAAGATACGCAGCCCTGTATTTTATGATTGTTTTTGTCCCGTTTATAACTACCGAATCTTCTCCTGATAAATCGCGAACTGTTTTTATAAGAGAGTCCTGATTGAATTCGGCTATTATTGAACCTATGTTCTGGCCTGAAACCTGATAAATCAGAATTATTTGAAATATGAAAAGTACTAAATACCTCATGGCTGTTGATTTTTGAATTTGATAATCAAAACTGAAAAGAATAATAACACTATCAAATTTATAAAAAACTCAACTGATTTAAAAGCTGTTAAGCAATTAGTTGCCTGAAAAAATACACATTAAAATAATTGGTGCAGGTGCTTATTTTTTTACTTCCAGCACAATTACATGGTCAATTGCTTCGGTATTTAAATCGGCCAATTCAAGTGTTGTGAAACCTGTTTTTTTATCAATACTGTACTTGATTTTTTTACCGGATTCAAACTGATAAACTTTCTTTAATTCATAAGAAAATCCTTTTAGTTCAATCTGATTTTTTACTGCTTTTGGATTTGTAATGTGCAGGTAAACTTTATCTCCTTTTTCAACAGCAACTCCCCAATCAGCCGGTTTCATAAAACTTTTACGGGTTCCGTAAATGGTTTCTCCATAAGTTTTAAGCCATGCTCCCATTCCAAGTAATCTTTCCTGATGGGCTTTCCGAACTTCGCCTTCGGGAGTAGGCCCGATATTCAGTAGGAAATTGGCGCCAAGTCCGGCTGATTTTATGAGTAAATGAACCAATTCTTTGGTGCTGCGGTCAACAGTGTCATTGGTTACATAACCCCAGCTTTTGCCAATAATATCGTTCGATTCGAGCGGCAGGTCTTTTGAAATCACCGCGTCAGCAGAATATCCGCCACCTGTATTTTCGCCGGGCAGGTCGCGCTCAAAAGTCTGGTAATCTTCGCCGGGGAAAACAGATAAATGGTGGTTGTTTACAATCATGCAACCCGGTTGCAGTTTGTGAATTAAACCGTAAATTTCATCGTATTTCCATGCGCGTTTTTGTGTTGTTGATCGGTTTTGGTCCTTGTTTACCTGGTCCCAGTGTCCATCGAACCAAATTCCGTAAATAGGGCCGTAGTTGGTGAGGATTTCGGTAAGCTGGTTTTTCATGAACTGAATGTACGCATCCCAATCACATTCACCTTGAATTCCGGTTGCTTTTTTTACATTTCCCTGGCAGTAATCGGCCCGGTAAAAATCGGTAAGCGAATAGTAGCAAAACAACCTGATTCCCTGCTTTTGACATTCTTCGGCCAACTGTTTCAGCACATCTTTTCCGTATGGTGTGTTCATAATGTTCCAGTCGGAATATTTTGTGTCGAACATGCTGAAACTGTCGTGATGGCGGGTGGTGAAGGTGATGTATTTCATTCCGGCATCTTTGGCCAGTTTTACTATGGCGGCAGCATCGAATTTCTGCAGATTGAAAACATGAATGTTTTCGCGGTATTTATCAATGTCCTGTCCGCTCAGTGCCCAGCCAATCTCTTTTCCCAGCACACTCGAAACACCCCAGTGGATAAACATCCCGAAATGCGCATCACGAAACCACTCCCGGTTTTCAAGGTTTTCCTTTGAAGGAACATAACCAGTCTGTCCTTTATCAAGGTCGTTTCCCTGGCCATGACTTACTAATGAGTACAAAATGAATAAATTGACAAAAAGCAGGATGATTTTTTTCATTGTTAAAAATTTTAGGTCGATTTTTATGTAGATGCAAGTTATCATTTTCCCGCAAAATTTAAATATTCAGGTGGAGGATAACTTTTGGAGAAAGTAAAAAATGAAAGCAATGGGGTTTAAAATAGAAAAATCATTTTTTAACTGTTAAATTAGAATTACAACATTTCCCGTTTTCTGGCCGGTTTCAACATATCTGGTGGCTTCAACAATTTCGTCGAGTCTGTAACTTCTGTCGATTACAGGTTTGTAGTTTCCATTAATGACCAGTTTCTTTAAAAATTCCACATCTTCCCTGCTTATGGATGGGATAGGAAACAACACTTTTTTGCCACCAAAAATTGGTGTAGTCAGCGCAAGAAAAATATTTTCCCCATTTTTTCCCAGTTCGGTTGAAATGTATATTCCGTTTTTACTGAGAATGGATTTGCATTTTCCAAATGAGGTTTTACCAACCGCATCAAACACAAAATCAAAGATTTGCCCGGTTTTAGTGAAATCTTCTTTTGTATAATCGACAACCACATCAGCCCCCAGCTTTTTTACAAGTTCAACATTTTTTGTATTGCATACTGCTGTAACTGTTGCCCCAAAATATTTTGCCAGTTGCACAGCAGCCGAGCCAATGGCGCCGGTTGCGCCATAAACCATTACATTTTGCCCTGGTTTTACTTTTGCAGCCCTGATATCGGACAAAGCATAATGACCGCCTTCGGTTATACATGCTGCCTGTTCAAAAGTAATTCCATCGGGAATGGTTGATATGGCTCCGTTTTCCAATATAGTCAGGTATTCCGCATGGGCACCAAATGTTATATCGTTATACCCAAACACTTTGTCGCCGGGATGAAATCCGGTAACATTTTTACCGGTCGATTCAATAACTCCTGCAAATTCGTTTCCCAGAATCTGGTTTTTGGGTTTAATCAGCCCACTGAAAAACCGGGAAATAAAATACTCAGCGCTTCGAAATCCGCAGTCGGTGCGGTTTACAGTTGTGGCGTACACTTTTATGAGAACTTCATTTTCTTTGGGTGTTGGTTTTGGAACTTCAGCCAGCTTTAAAACTTCCGGAGGACCGTATTTGGAATGGATTGCTGCTTTCATACATTCAATTTTTTCTTTTATAAAGAATCATGATATATTTTTACTCATTCATTTTGTTACAATAATTAATACCGGTCAAATTTACTCACCCTCTTCTCCCTCTCTGCGCGCAGAGAGGGACGATTAGCCGACAGGCGAATCAGGGTGAGTAAAAGTTAACAAATATTTTCATTTCAAGGTTATTATTGAGTTCTTAAAGTACTTATAAGCATATTGATTTTCAAGATAATTTTTTGATGATTATTACAGCTATAAAAGCTTCCAGTAAACTCAAAGGTACAGCAAAAATCAGCAAGCCGATTGGCAAAACACCCAGATTTCCAATGACCACCCACATTAAAACAAACCCCACAAACCACGAAAGAAATGCAGTTTGAAACAAAGTAAACTTTTTGGAAATGATAAAAATTGCAATCGCAAACAACAACGACCAAAGCCCCCAGACAGCGCCATTAACAGGTTCGGCAGGAAAAATAAGACCAAGTTTTTCATAGTGTCCGGTCCAGTACGATTTTACAATAAATTCGTTTCTCACAAACTCAGAGATGCTGATCCACGCTGTGGCAAGGAGAATGGGTAAAACTGTTTTTTTCATTTTGTGTCATTTTAATCATCGATAATACTTTTTTCAATATTACGCTCCGCCGGAGCTTTCCTTTCACCACTTTGTTTGTTTCTACAAATATTTTGCGACTCTGTCGCTTTTAAGAAAGCTGCAGAGCAGCGAACTATTTGTAGTCAATCAGGTACAAAGCAGAGACAAAAGCTACAGCATAGCGAAATATCTTAATCGGTTTTTTTGTCGGTCATCAATGTTTTTTATCAAATTCCATCAGTTCAATTGGAGCTCCGTTGTGCTCAATCATTACAACTTTAATTCCTTCCGACGGGTAATTCGATTTCGTTATTACATTTAGCTTTCGGGTTTCAATTTCATATTCCAAATCGTTAACTACAAAAGCCAGGTGCGGAACTGTTTTTATCAACTCATCAAACGGGCTGTCATCGTCAAATCTCATCCACTCAACGCCAAACGGACTTGTTGAAAACCCCGAAACGTAAAATTTCAGGTGCGGAATATATTGCTCATCCGGCATTTTTACGGTGGTTGGAATACCTAAATGATGAAATTTCCATCCCCACTTAGTAACAGATTCTGGTAATTGGTGTTCAAATCTCATTTTGATTTTTTTATGGTTATCAGTATCTGCCGACTTTCAGGATAGGAAAATCTTTACAATTTTAAAAGCTTGAAAGCATGCATCCACTGGTTATTTAACAGACCTGGAATGCACCATAACATGCATAATGGTTCAATAGCCCGTGCCGATTGAACTTTACCGAAATCTGCGCTTTCCCAACCTATTTCTTCAAGAATACCCGAGACTTCCAGTTTTGCATTGTCGTTGTTTCCGCAGATAAACATCGTTGGTTTGCTTTCGAACTTAGGATCTATCATAAACGCGTTTCCAACACAGCTAAATGCTTTCACAAAATTTGCTTCTGGAAAAGCTTTTTGCAGTTGTTCCATCAGCGATTCGTCAAGTGTAGTAAAAAAACGGAGAACCCCGTTATCTGGTGCTGCATTTGCAATCGGATTGGTAGCGTCGATTACTGTTTTATTTTTAAGATTTTCGGCGCCCGCCAATTCAAGTGCATTTTTAGCAACAGCTCCGCCAACTGCAAGAATAACGATATCGCCAAAAGCTGCTGCTTCTGCAAAAGTTCCAACAGCAGCATTTTCACCGTTGCTGTTTTTCCAGTCATCCAGTTTTTTTGGTTCCCTTGTTCCCAACTTTACGCTGTATCCGTGTTTAATGAGTCCTGACCCAAGTGTTACGGCCACAATTCCCGACCCCAGAATTCCAATTTTTTTCATTTGATATACATTTTTATGGTTGCCATTAATAATAACAATGTTAAAGTTTTAAAGTTTGTGCTTGATATAACAGTTTTACTGTAACTAACTGATTTGATTTGTGATATTTAATATTGAAAGACTCGTGAAAAATGCACAAACCCAGGTACTACCTTTTACGTATTCAGAAAAAAACCAGGATTAAAACCTTTAACTAATAATCAAATATGAAATCATCAGGAAGAAGAGCGTTTCTCAGAAACAGCATCCTGACTGTGGGAGCGCTGTCAGCTGTTCCGGTTTACGATCCGTTTGCCGAACTTTTTAAAGACCCGAAACCAGTTGTGAGCATCGTAAAAATTGTTGACGACCGTGTTGACCTTGCTGTGGAAAAGGCAATAGAAATGTTGGGAGGCATTAAAAATGTTACCCGGAATATGCAAAAAATTATGCTGAAACCCAATCTTGTTGCCGACGATGTAAACAGCACCACCAAACCAGTGGTAATAAAAACACTTGCAAAACTGATGCAGGAGGCCGGAAAAGAGGTGTTGATAGGAGAAGGCTCAGCAGCTGCGGGTGGAATTAACGCCGACAACGACGGGGTATATTTTACCCGCAAACCCGAACTGCTCGATAAACTTCAGCAACAGGTTTTCGATAAGCTGGGTTATACCGAAATGGCCAGGGAGCTTAATATTCCCCTTATTAATCTGCATAACGGCGACATGGTTGAGGTGGAAGTTCCCGGCGCCCATGTATTTAAGAAACTAACCATTCACAAGTCTTTAAGCGAAATCGATTTGCTTTGTTCTGTTCCAATGATGAAAACTCACGCACTTGCCACGGTTACACTTGGAATGAAAAACCTGATTGGACTTTACCCGGGTTCGGTTTATTGCTCGGTGCGTTCGTGTATGCACGAAATGGCTGAAAATGCCGGCTCTCCCGGTGTTGCCTTTGAAATTCTCGACATGGTGAAGGCCAATAAACTGGGACTCACTGTTATCGATGGTTCAATGGCGATGGAAGGAAATGGCCCGTCGAATGGTACGTTGGTAAAAATGGATGTAATCATTGCGGGGACCAATTCACTGGCCACCGACATGGTTGGTGCTGCTGTAATGGGATTTCAGCCTGACGAGGTTCCAACTTTTAAACTTGCCCACAAATCGGGAATGAAACCATATTTGGTTGAT
This sequence comes from Draconibacterium sp., assembly GCA_041737765.1. GTDB lineage: Bacteria > Bacteroidota > Bacteroidia > Bacteroidales > Prolixibacteraceae > Draconibacterium. The sequence goes on from JBGSRA010000114.1 coordinate 203,049, forward strand.
GACATTGAAATCCGCGGAGAAAAAATTGAAACTGTGGTGAGAAAATTTGATAAACCGCAGGTGGTGCCATATCATGACATTAAAAGCTGGTTCGGGGCAAAGGAAGTTTGAGTTCCGGGTTCCCGGTTCAGAAATCCGGGTTTCCGAAAGCAAGTAGCTGGTTTTGGATACTGGATGCTTGATTCTGGGTACTGCTTATTGGGTGTTGAAAGTGCAGTAAAAAATTAAAACTATATTTGCCCGACATTTTAAAAACAATTCTATGATTTCAGTAAACGAATATTTCGATGCAAAAGTAAAATCGCTGGGATACAACTCAACTGCCGGAAAATCTACCGTTGGCGTAATGGAAGAAGGAGAATATGAATTTGGAACTTCAACACACGAAACAATGATTGTGATTGAGGGTGAATTAATTGCCTTGCTGCCCGGCGAATCGGAATGGAAATCGTTTAAAGCCGGAACTTCATTCGAAGTTGCAGCAAACACTTCGTTCAAAGTAAAATCGGTTGGACAGAGTTCTTATTTGTGTCGGTATAAATAAGGTCGTTTTTATTTCAAATCACAGGACTGGTTATCCGCTAAGCGGATAGTGAAAAGTGATATTTCTTTCAGATGAGACAGAAAAAAATTATTCAACCTTGATTGGAATTTTCAGTTTTACCGGCTGGCACCAGGAATCCTGACCGTCGTAAACAGCGGTAATGAGATGCGTGATTTTATGGTTTTCAATCAGCAACTGTGGCCTTTCGCGCCTGACACAATGTAAAACCGAATCGTTTTCAAAGGCAATTTCATGGTCGTAAACAATTACCGGATCATATTTCATCCAGTTGTTAGTCCCGTCGGCTGAGTAAAGGTGAACACCCCACCGTTCGTGGCCGCTGACACCACTGACATTATCTTCGCACACGATGTGATAACTGCCTTGTGACTTAAACAGGTAAAAATCTTCCAGCTGGGCATTGGGCCAAACATTTTCATTTACAATAGAGTAGGGGCCTTTGTAACTTGTTGCCTGCGCCAGAATTACTTTTAATTCGCTGTTGCGGAAAATCATTTTTAGTTTTCCCGATTCCGACAGTACCGCAGGATTGTTTGATTCTGTATCGATTAACGGCAAATCCGAACGTTTCCACGGTCCCGAAATGGATTCTGATTCTGCATAACCAATCCGGCGAAGTAGTGAATTTGAATTCTCTGGCCGGGTAGTAAAATCGCTGCCAATGTAAAAGAGGACATATTTACTGCCAATGCGATGAATGGTTGGATTGTGCGCCATATTTGAATCCCAGAAAAGGCTGTCCCGCTCACCAATCACCACTTCCTGAAATGTAAACGGACCCAGTGGCGATGTTGAAGTTGCCCAAACAATCTCCGAGTTTTGTCTGTATCCTTCAGGGAAAGCGCCGGTTTTTGGCCACCGTGAGGCAAACAAATGATAAACCGAATTCACCTCAATCATTGAACCACCCCAAACCCAGTATCCATCCATTTTGAAGCCACTGTTTGCCGGCAATTTCTCGTATTCAAAGGAGATAGTTTGGGCAAAGGAAGGGTGAAGGAAAAGGTTGAGAAATAAGATGAGTAAGAGGTGTTTCATAAGTTTTGGTGATTAATGTGAACGACCAATTACTCTTATTAAAACGATTATTACGCCCACCAGGTAAATCGTTGTAAAAATGATTTTGTTATGCCGTGCCAGCCAGTTTGGTAAAAAAATATCAAAGTTGTCTTTCTCCGAATCGGAATATTTTCTGGCGATGAGTGTCAGCGGACAAAACATTTTAAACAGAACCAAAACAGCTCCTTCTGCAACAATCAAAACAATGGCAATCCAGGTAGTTATTGTTATTTTATTGGTGATTCCTGAATACAGGATGTAAAAAATCGCAGCTACAAAAAATAACCAAATCAAAGTGTGGACAATTTTTACTGTTATTAATTTATTGGATGGATTCATTTTTTGGTTGTTAAATGGTTAATACGTTTAGGGACTGCCCCTTCATTGAATGATAGACTCCATGATTCTATTAGTTAAAACCCCCTCAGTCCCGGTTATTGAAATTGAATAAATTATTTTAATCTTGCTTCACCGGTACTCGTCCCCCTTGAAAGAAAGGGGGACAAATGAAGAATGAATAATAAGAAATAAGGAACCATAATCAAGAATCGTTATCAAATATCCATAATCAAGAATCAAATATCCAGCATCCAGAAAAGTTTCATCCATTTATCCTTACTGCCATTTTCTGTCCCATCAAAGCCAGTTCTGTGGCCAAAAAGCAATGATCTTGTGTCATGGCAGTTTCGGTGCGGTTAACTACATCGCTTACCAGTTGTTCGCCGTAGGGCATTATCACCTGTGAGCAATCGAAATATTTTGTTTCTTTTTTATTAACCAGGAAGAGGTGGTCTCCACCTGTGCGGCCTGCAATGTCGATGTATTTCCGCATTTCGATGTAACCTTCGGTGCCAAGGATAAATGTACGACCATCGCCCCAGGTAGCAAGTCCGTCGGGGGTAAACCAGTCGATGCGGATGTAGCCTGTGGCGTGTTTACTGCGAACGCTCATGTCGCCAAAATCCTGATATTTTGGGTAGGCTGGAATATTAAAATTTCCTACTTGTGCAAAACTGACTTCTGCCTGTTTTGAGCCTGTGTAATACAAAAACTGGTCGCACTGATGAGAGCCAATGTCGCACAAAATCCCACCCGCCTTTTCGGGGTCAAAAAACCAGTCTGGTCGCGACTTTGGGTTCATCCGGTGTGGCCCCATCCCAATGGTTTGCACCACTTTCCCAACGGCTCCGGCCATCACCAGTTCGCCGGCCTGTACCGAAGCACGGTTGCCCAGTCGTTCGCTGTACATGATGGAGTAAATTCGTTTGGTTTCCTTTTGTACCTTTTTAACTTCTGCAAGCTGTTCGAGAGTGAGAATTCCGGGTTTGTCGGCCATGTAATCCTTTCCAGACTGCATCACGCGAATTCCCAAGGGCGCCCTTTCCACCGGAATCCCGGCACTGGCCACCAGTTGAATGGAATTGTCTTCAATAATTTCTGCTTCGCTTTTGGCCACTTTTGCATCCGGAAAACGTTTGGTAAAACCGGGCAGTAATTCGGGTTCGCGGGAATAAACTGCCACCAGCGTCCCGCCGCCTTCGATAAGCGAATCCACCATCCCGAAAATATGCCCGTGATTGAGACCGATTACTGAAAACCGGATGGATTCTTTGGGAACAGTCCGGGTTCCGGGCCTTACAATAATTTCTTCCGGCCGGTTGGTTTGGTGCAGATTTCTTGCAAACAAATCGTTGGGTAACATGGTGGTGGCAGCCAGCCCTGTTGCCGAAGCCAGTGAATTTCTAAGAAAATTTCGTCTGTTAAAATGCATATGTTTAGTTTTTTTAGTTTTTTACCAGGTCAGAAACGGCACTTCCGCATTTCTGATTTTTGTGTTTAAACTGTTCAATGCAGATTTAGTATTTTCCCAGCGGGTAATTTCTGCGTCAATCTGCGTTCTGAGTTCTTTTTCAACCTCCTCCATTGAAGCGGTTGGGCTATTAAAACCAATGGTTGCCAGCGCCAGCACATGTCCGTACTTGTTGTTGAGGCGAATCGGATAATTGAGCGGGTCTTGCGAACTGCGGTTTTTGGTTTGGTACAGCGCTTTTTCAATATCGCCTGAAACGGTTGCCAGACTGTCGATTTCCGCTTTCAACGCATCATCTTTCACTTTTGTTTTCAAATCGGTTAACTGGGTATTTACCTTTCTTATTTCGAGGATGGTTTTGTTTATCGCATTCATTTTGTCGCGGCCGCTGATAACAAAGTCATATTGCGCCTGCAGGTCGGCGGGGCTAACGGTGCTGCGCGGATCCTGCAAAATGGTGAGCGGTACTTCCTGTGTAAAATCTCCGTTTTGCAGCGATACTTTGTAATCTCCGGGCAACACAAACGGGCCTTCAGAAATTGCAAACCAAAGAATCATGCCTTCAATTTCATCTACACCATCTGTCTTTAAATTCCAGATAAAACGGTTGGCGCCGGCTTTGGGTTCCCATTTATTTTTCTTGTCTTTGGCTTTGTTGCTAAACGTGCGGACAATTTCACCGGCACAGTTTCTAATTTCGAGTTTGTATTCGAGTGTAGTATCGGCTTTTTGCAGGTAGTAGTTGATAATGGCGCCGTTGGGATGGTTTTCGCCCTGTGTTTTACTTTTACCGCCGTAACCTGCATCGAGCAAATAAGTTGGTTTTGGCGTGAACAGGTACGCGGGTTTACCAGCCGGTTTTTCAATTTCATAAAGCGGACTGATATCATCGAGCATCCAAAACGAACGTCCCTGGGTGGCAGCAATCAGGTGGCGGTCTTTCACATGCAGGTCGGTGATGGGCGTCAATGGCAGATTGTTTTGGAAAGGTTGCCAGCTTTGGCCATCATTCACCGAAAGGTACAAACCATATTCGGTTCCGGCAAAGAGCAGCCCTTTTCGGTTGGGATCGGTGCGGATGGCGCGCGTAAAATGCAGCCTGTCGATACCGTTGTCGATGCGGGTCCAGCTTTTTCCAAAGTCGGTGGTGTGGAAAAGAAAAGGTTCATAATCGCCCCATTTGTAGCGGGTAGCGGCAACATACAATCCGCCTTCGTTAAACGGGTCGGCTTCGATGCTGTTTATCTGCGTGAATTCAGGTAGCGCTTTAGGGGTAATGTTCTCCCAGTTTTTGCCCCCGTCGCGGGTTACGTGTAACAGACCATCGTCACTGCCTGTCCACAAAATATCGCCGTTATTTACTGCTTCGGCAGCGGCAAAAATGGTGCAGTAATATTCAACCGCGGTATTGTCTTTGGTAATCGGGCCGCCGCTGGGGCCTTGTTTTGTGGTATCGTTGGTGGTTAAATCGGGACTTATGGTTTGCCATGTCACGCCAAAATCGGTGCTAACGTGAACGTGGTTGCTAAATGCATACAGCTTTTCGGTGTTGTGCCTGCTGTAAAACAACGGGTAGTTCCATTGAAAACGGTATTTCATGTCTTCAACACCATGACCCAACGGATTGTTAGGCCACACGTTTGTTGCCTGTGTTTGCTTTGTGCGGTGGTTGATGCGCAACATAAAACCACCATATTCGCCACCCAAAACAATGTCGTTGTCTTTTGGGTAAATGGCATGATGACCGGCTTCTCCGCCAGCAGTTTCTTCCCAGTCTTTATCGGTAATAAAAGCGTTGTCGCCGCGGTGGTTGATTCGTACCGAAGAGTTATCCTGCTGTGCTCCGTAAATTCGGAAAGGGAAATGGTTGTCGGTGGCAATGCGGTAAAACTGCGCCGTGGGCTGGTTGTGGTAGGTTGTCCAGTTTACGCCGCCGTCGAAGGTGATTTGTGCCCCGCCGTCGTCACCAATTATCATTCGGTTCGGGTCTTCAGGAGCAATCCACAAATCGTGGTGATCGCCGTGGGGAGCGTTGCTGCTTTTAAAGGTTTTCCCGCCGTCGATGCTGGTATGGTATGAAACGTTTAGCACATACAATTTTTCGGCATCTCGTGTGTCGGCGTAAATGCGCGAGTAATACCAGGCACGCTGCCGCAGATTGCGGTCGCTGTTTGTTTTTTGCCAGTTGGCGCCTGCATCGTCGCTGCGGTAAACGCCACCTTCGGCCTCGTTTTCAATAATGGCCCAAACACGGTTTGGGTTTGCCGGTGAAACAGTTACACCTATGATTCCCAGTAAACCTGTTGGAAACCCCGGGTTTTTTGTCAACTCTTTCCATGTTTCTCCATTGTCCGTACTTTTCCAGAGTTTGCTGCCTGCACCGCCACTGCTTAGTGAATAGGGTGTGCGCCTGAAAGTCCAGGTGCTGGCATACAGCATACGCGGGTTGGCCGGGTCGAAGGTGAGATCGACAGCGCCACTGGCTGAATCGGCAAACAAAATGCGTTTCCAGCTTTTTCCGCCATCGGTTGTTTTGTAAACGCCCCGATCTTCGCCGTCTTTAAACAAATCGCCCATGGCTGCCACAAACACAATGTCAGGATTGGTGGGGTGAATGCGAATCCGTCCGGTGAGGCGGATATTTTCTAATCCGGCGTGTTCCCACGTGCGGCCTCCGTCAACGGTTTTCCAGATGCCAAAACCACTACTCACATTACCGCGCACAGTTTTTTCACCTTCACCAACGTAAATTACGTTGTTATCGCTGGTGCTGACGGCAATGGCGCCAATGCTTCCGCCAAAGAAACCATCTGAAATGTTTTCCCATGTATTTCCCGCATCGGTGGTTCTCCAAATTCCACCTCCGGTTGATCCGAAATAGAATAAGTTGGGTTTATTGGGCACCCCTGTAACCGCACAACTCCGCCCGCCTCTGAACGGACCTATATTTCGCCAGGTGAGGCTACTAAGATAAACTGAATCGATGGTTGCAGGCACTTCGGTTTTATTTTTTTGGGCTGAAAGTGGCAGGATAAAAAGCAGAGTGAACAAAGCGGAAAGCATGATTTTCATTTGAACTGAATTTAAATGTTGGTTTTCAAAAATAGTTATTATTTGGTTAAAGATAATTGATATCAGTTGGTTATATGATAGAAACTGGAATAGTAAAAATCCAAACTGAATTAGTTGTTTGATTTATATTCGTTTGATTTTCAGTTTTTTTTGTATCAGAAATCACTTATTGAATTCCACCGACCAGGTAATCGACTCTGTTTTTTCGAAATCAAAATCAACGCGAAGAATTTTATTATCAGTAAATTTTACAGCATATTTTCCAAAGTCGCGATAAAGTTTTCCGGGAGCAGGATTCCAGTTAAAACCTTCAGGAATATAGATATAAAGGCTGTGTTTTGAACCGACCGGCCCAAGCGAAGTTCCTGAAAGTTTGTTGGAAAGAATGTCAAACTTAACATCTTCAAGTTCAACTAATCCCTGCGTGATGTGGCGGCTGGTGGAAATAACCTGCGGAATATTCTTTTTTTCGTGTATCGAAAGGATGGTAACTCCTCCCGCAGTTACCGGTACATTGATGGTATCAGAAATTTCTCCAAAAAAGCATTGTTCCCAGAAATCAAAACAGAGATATTTTTTCCCGCGATCGAGCCAAAGTCGTTCGGTTGGGTATTTGTGAAGTTTATTTTTTTCAACTTCGGGATTGGAAAATCCTGCAACTGTCCACTCTTGCGAATCGTTCTGAAGCTTTACGGCAAAGGCAGTCTGTGGGTCGTTTTCGAGGAAGTCGATGGGGCGGGCAGTGATACCGGAGGAAGGAAAAATCTTTTGGAGGATGCCTATTTTAGATGCATCGAGACTGGTAAGCCTGTCACCCGACATAACATTGCCGCCACTGAGGGCAACCAGCGATGCAATAGCTTCAGCCTGCCGGTTCGAAACCATATCTATGCAGATGTGGTCGATGTCGTTTGTCCATGCCCTGTCATGATAAAACCAGCGTTTGCCCAACGCTCCGGCGCTTGAACCCGTTCCCAGAAAATACTGTTTCCACACTTCGGGGAAGTAACCGTAATTCTGGTCATATTCAATGCGCATGCTGTTTATTGAGCCAACAGAAACATGACCGGGTCCGCAATCGAGGATGTGACATTTTTCGCCTGCTGTTTTACGCATAATTTCAAGTGCTTTCTGATACACTTCTGCGGGGCTGGCCGTTTGGTCGTAAAAATGGTGAGCCGAGAAAACTGTCCAGGCTACAAAATCAATTTTAATCATTTCGAAACCCCAGTAATTGGCGATCGTATCGATGAGGCCGCCAAACCATTTCTCCGCCCCCGGATGGGTGATGTCGAGGCAAAATCGTTTTGGATTTTCGGTTTTAAACCAGTCGGTATTTTCATCGGGCCAAGGACCAATTCTTTTTAGCGAACCGTCCTCATTTTTCAGCAACCATTCGGGGTGGTTTTTGTAAACCCATGTATTTTCAGTGATTACAAATGGCGCTATCCATATTCCGGGTTTCAAACCAATTTCTTTAACTTTTTTGGCAAATACTTTCAATCCCTGCGGAAAACCGCTGTTTCCCTCCCATTCGCCATGAAATCGCTGAAATCCTTCGTCAATCTGGATGTACTCCAACCCGAAAGGTTTCAGGTTTTTTGCAGCAAATTCGGCATTTGCAAGTATTTCATTTTCGTCGAAAATATCGTGGGTATAAAACCAATTGCACCAGCCATTGATTTCTTTTCCGGTTTTTGCATTGTTTAGTTTTCCAATTGCAGTTCCATACTTTGCAAGTGTTTCGTATGGATTTTTGCCAATATTGATAAGAATTCTGTCAGAAGAAACCGTTTTTTCTGCAGGTAAAATATGACCTTCAGAAAATACCGACTCAGCTACAAAATTAAATTTCCCTTTCCCGGTTTTCAATAACCGTATTCGTCCAAGGCTTTCATGATTACCCGTGTATCCAACCGAAATGCCTTCTTTTTCGTAATCTTCAAACAGTGCTATATTCCACCAGCTTTCCACCGTTTCGGTATTTTCAGAAAGTTTATTTTCATGCATTTTTCCACCCTTAGTTTCTCCGTAAGGTTTGCCTATTACATAGGGAGTTCCAAGCGTGTGAATACTTCCGGCATCATAATACATTGCACCATTTAGCAATGCTTTAGTGAAGTTTGTAGTTGTGATGATCCCCGATTCGCTGCAGGTTGCATGGATTGGCTCAACGCTATACACCGTTAAATCTGCAGAAGACTGGTTTGTAAAACTTACCTCAATTGTTATTCCCTGGAATGAATCGTAAACAACAAAATTATAAATGACGCCCATTTTTATTTTCCGGCTAAAACCGCTGACAATCATTGAAGTAGCGGCTCCCAATGAATCAGATAATTGATGTCGAGTTGGTTTTTCCCATGCAAAACCATTTTCACTGGTTGAAAAGCTACCTTCTGAAGTGTGTATTAAAGCCGATATTCCCTCGAAAACATATTGATTCGCGGAATCATGAAATGAAAATGTGCCATTTCCGGGATTAAACTCTACCTGAAAGTTGATATTGGTTTGTTGATTTTGCGATTGGCACATTAAACTTAAAACCAGCAGTAATGCAGAAAATATGGTTTTCATAAATATGGAATTGGAAAAGTTGATTTTCAAAATTAAGGCATTTTACTTTCATATCAACGGCTCAAACCATCAATCTTTTAACTTTGCCATATGATATGGGAAAACGTTTCGATAAAAATACGCACTTCAGTTTTGTTGCAAAACATTCACATTCAGTTAAATAAAGGTGATGTTTTGGGAATAATTGGCTCGAACGGAAGCGGGAAAACTGTTCTTGCAAAAGCAATTGCCGGTGAATTGGCTGTTTCGGGTGAAGTTATTTCGAATGAGGTTTTTTTGAAAAGACGGTTTGTTCCGTTTCATTCATCTCTTTCGTTATCTAACGGTCATGCGGTTTATCGGCAGCAACGATGGAATAAAATTGATACCGGACTTTTGCCTAAAGTAAGCGGTGAATTACAGAAATGCGAAGACATAGGATTGGCTTCAGCTTTGCTTGAGACATTTGGTTTGGCAAATCTGAAGGAAAGTTTTGTTATCAACCTTTCAAATGGCGAACAGCGAAAACTCGAACTTATGCGTGCTTTGGCCGGGAAACCCGATTTACTTGTGCTCGACAATGCGTACACCGGACTCGACAGCAATGCCCGTCAGTTGCTTACTGAAATGCTCGAAACGTTAATTTCCCTGGGACAGACTATTGTCATGACAGGTTTGGAACCTAATGATTTTCCACCCAAAGTCAACCGGTTTTTTGTACTGAATGATGAAAAATCTGGTATGTTATGTACCCGTGAAGAATTAAAGTCTGATAGTTTTCAGCTTGCAGAACTGCAAATTGAAACTCCCGGTTGGAAAAATTCGGAATACGATGAGCTGGTTTATTTAGACGATGTTTCACTTCAATACGGCGAACGGAAAATACTGGATAAAATAAGCTGGACAATAAAAAAGGGTGAACGCTGGTCGCTGTCGGGGCCAAACGGTTCGGGTAAAACCAGTTTGCTCAACCTGATTTTCGGCGACAATCCAAAGGCTTACGGATGTAATATCAGGCTTTTTGGAAAACATAAGGGGAGTGGCGAATCAATCTGGGATATCAAAGCGGGAATTGGATTTGTATCGCCCGAGTTACACCAGTTTTTACCACAAAACCAGTCGGTGATTGATGTCATTTGCTCGAGATTCAGCGAGACAGAAGGTACCTTCAAAAATCCAACAGGTTATCAGCGTGATGTTGCCGGCCGCTGGCTGAGATTGATCAATTACGGTTCCATCAGCAACAGGCTGTTTGGAGAACTTTCCACCTCGGCACAACGAATAGTGTTGCTTTTAAGAACACTGGTTAAAAATCCACCGTTGCTGATTTTTGATGAACCTTTTCAGGGACTCGACACAATGCATGTGAGATTACTGAAGAATCTGCTGAACCGGATTGCAGAGGAATCGGATTGTGCGATGGTTTTTGTTACCCACATTCCCGACGAACTACCGGAGTGTTTTACACTTCATTTAAAACTGAAAGATGGAATGGTGGTTTGAAAGTCATTTGTAATTTTTTCGTTTGATGAGTTTAGCAGAAATAATTCTGACATCATTAACAGGTCGATCCAAACTATCTGTTTTTACTCTGGCAATTGAATCAATCACATCCATTCCTTTTACAACTTCTCCAAAAACTGTATAGTTCTGGTCGAGGTGAGCAGCTCCACCAAGCGTTTTATATACCTGCCTGTGTTCTTCCGGAATTTTGTAAATCATTCCTTTTTTCAATTCCTCATCAGCCAAAACCCTTATTTTATTGCTGATTAGCACAAGACTGTCGGGGTTTGTATGCCGTTTTCGCAATCCTTCGTACAACGCTGCGATTTCTTTGTTTTCAGTCTGGTGAAGAACCTTGTTAAAAGCCAGCCAGCCATTGATTCGCTTTTCAGCAATATTCAGGGTGCTGTCGGTGTACACCCGACCCTGCACAAAGGTAAACTGTGTGCTGCTCGATGCCCTTTCGGGATTATCGTCGCGGGCTGCATTTAAAGCGCCCCTTTTGTGAAAAAGAATGGCATTAAATTCAGCAGGAATGGTGTAAGGCAGATCCGATTCACCAAGAGGTTCGCCTTGTTTGGCTGTTTTACTTTCGGGGTCGCCGGTTTGAATAATGAAATGGTTTATTACTCTGTGAAACAACAGGCTGTCGTAAAAATGTTGATTGACAAGTTTGATGAAATTATTACGGTGCTTTGGTGTTTCGTCGGAAAGCCGGAAGATAATATCTCCGTAATCTGTTGTAAATTCAATGTCTTTTTTTAGGTCTTTTTTACGAACAACTTCTTCAATAATCGGATTACATGCGGAAATACCAAAAATTGCAATGATTATGACTATCAGAATTTTAATTGTTTTTGAAAGATAAAGCTTGTGGACGAATTTTGTCATATGTTTCGTTTTAAAGCGATAAATGTATTTAATATTCTGTTTGTGACACCTTAAATTCAGAATTTGATTTTATTGTTTGTAAGTGTAATTTACGGGTTTGCGAATAAAGTAAATGATTATATTTGCCGGGTAAAAATGCGGGAGTAGCTCAGTGGTAGAGCATCAGCTTCCCAAGCTGAGGGTCGCGGGTTCGACCCCCGTTTCCCGCTCAAATAAAATCAAGGAGTTAGATTAAGGTCTGGCTCCTTTTTGATTTTAAAAGTGAAACATAAGTGAAACATTTTTTTAAGAGAATATTTCATCTATCCATCCAATTCTCTCAACTAAATTGATGGATGGATATTCTTTAACAAGAAGAAAGGGGTATTTACCTCTAATCAATTTTTCTCGCTTTCTTTAAAAATAAAATTACAACCCCATATTTATGTTATAGCATTAATTGCTTTTAATATCTGCATATCGTATTCTTGAAGAGAAGTATTCTATAATTAATTTAGTTATGCGAATCTAGAGTTGAAAAAAGAATAAAAAAAGTTCATTAAATAGTTGAAAATCAGTGGTTTAAATTTGTTTAAATTCCTGAAAATCAGTATCTTAGAACCAGTTACCAATTGACAATCAGATATGATTTCCAAGGATAAGGATGACAAGTTAGTAAGAATTTACTTTTATATCTGTGATAAATTTGAAGAACTTCAATTTTATTGCGAAAGATTTAGTAACAACAATAAGCCGGAATTTACGGATCAGGAGATTATGACAGTATATTTATATACCATGCCCATGAAGGACATACCAAAGCGAAGGATATCCTTCGTTTTGCTTCGGATTACCTAATGTCATGGTTTCCCAAACTTGAGAGTTACCAAGCCTTCAATAACAGGCTGAATAGGCTTGGAGGTGCTTTTACAAAGCTTGTTGAAATCCTGCTGTCTGATTTTCAACCGGAAGATTGCTTCCCTGACCAAAGTTTATTGGACTCAATGCCAATTATAATCTGTTCCGGCAAGCGCACCAGAAAGGTTGCAACAGAAATAACCGATAAAGGATTCTGTTCAACAAAAGGTATATATTACTACGGTCTTAAGCTCCATTTATTAGGGTTTCGGCGTATTGGTAAATTGCCCCATCCTGAGCAGATATTGTTTATCCCAGCTTCAGTAAATGATGTAACTGTATTTAAAGAAGCCTGGTCAGGATTTGATAACAGGACATTTTGGGGCGATAAGATATACTTCGTTAATGACCTTATTGAACACATGATAAAGTACCAGAATTCAGAAATTCTCACGCCAATAAAAGAAGTAAAAGGTATGGAACAAGTAATAAAACAAAGAATTAAAGCGGCAAATGATATATTCTCAACTGCTGTTTCCCGGGTTCGGCAACCAATTGAAGCTATGTTCAACTGGTTGTTTCAAAAAACAGATATTAAGAGAGTAAGTATAGACAGATCAACCAAATGTCTAGTGATTCATGCTTTGGGTCGACTGGCAACTGCTTTCATTACTTTAGCTATTTAACTCTTGATTCGAATTAATAAGTGGCTATAAGTAAATTCATATTTCACACCAATCTCGATTGCCAAAAAAAATTAGTTGATTTGAACTGATATTATTTTATCCATTTACCTAAATGAATTTCAGAACTATTTGCCAACAACTTTTGTTTTAATTGAAATTTGATTTGCAATAATCTATAATTTAATATTTTAATTAAATTTGTTTTGATTTTACACCCTTATTTTAGTTATGGACGGTTTTAATTTTAAAATAGATGAAATATAGGAGAATAGAATTGAGATTATTTGTCCTGATATATTTAGTTTGGATATTTTCAGCAAATTCAATTTTCTCTCAAAATATAGTTGAAAATTCAGGTTTTAAGAAAGATAGTTTTTCTTTATTTAATATTGGAAATCAAGACAATATTGACAACAACTATATTAGGAATGACATTATGATAAGAAACATTTGGGTTGATAAAAATAGACTTAAATCAACTAAATCACCAGGCGTACCGGATGCCCCAGGTGGTTTAGGTACCTATTATATTAGCCCTTTTGGTGATGATAGCAATTCTGGCACATCGCCAGAGGAAGCCTGGCAGACAATTGATAAAGTTAACAGTATAGATTTTGGTCCTGGGGATGAAATTCTTTTTGAAGGGGGTAAAACTTTTAAAGGTAGTCTGTCATTTGATACTTTGGATTGTGGTACTGCTTTGAATTATGTGGAGGTTAATTCATATGGCACAGGAAGAGCTGTTATTAATGGTGAAACCGGTAATGGTTTTCTGGCTAAAGGCTGTGAATATTTCAACATCAAAAATCTTAACTTTATCGGAGATGGTCGTAAAACAGGAAATACCGGGGATGGAATTGTTATGGATTCCTGTTCTAATATCAATGTGGATAATATTGACATCAGTGGATTTCAGCATTCAGGTCTAATTGTTGCCAATAAAGGAAATAATTTTCATATTACTAATATTTACGCACATGAGAATGGATTTTGCGGTTTATGTGTTATCGGAACTACTAAAACTTCCATAACAAATGTTTACATCGGACATTGCATAGCGAATAACAATCCCGGAGATCCAACTATCCTTAATAACCATAGCGGGAATGGGATATTAGCGTACAATGCAAATAATATTATCATTGAATATTGTGAAGCCTCAAATAATGGTTGGGATATGCCCCGAACTGGTAATGGGCCCGGAGGAATATGGATGGCAGAGGTTGATAGTGCTGTTATTCAATATTGTATATCACATGATAATAAAACATCTGTCGGTGGGAAGGATGGTTTAGGATTCGATTTAGATGGAGGAACTACTAATTCAATCATCCAGTATTGTTTATCTTATAATAATCAAGGTGCGGGATATGGAATTTTTCAGTATTTTGGTGCCACAGGTTGGAGTAATAATACAGTTAGGTATTGTATCAGTGAAAATGATGGAAATGTTTCGGGAGAAGGCAGCATTATCTTTTGGAACGGGTCAAATAACACTGATGATTTCAAAGATTTTGAATTTTACAATAATGTGGTTTATAATATTAATGGACCTGCACTTGCATTTATCGATCATAAAAATTTAAATTTCAATTTTCGAAATAATATATTTTTTTCAAAACGGAATAGTGCATTTGGAGGAATTACAATAGAAAATTTTCAGGGAAATTGCTGGTACTCAAATAGTGGACAATTTCAAATAGGAGGATCTGTTTTAGAGTTTGAAGATTGGGCAATTAGCAGTAATCAGGAAATGCTAAACGGTGAATTAATAGGTATGTTTGCCAATCCTGAGTTAATTAATCCCGGAAATACAAACCTTACCGATACTGAACAAATGACCGAAATTGATGATTATAAGGTTCAGGAGAACTCAGTGGTAATTGATACTGGACTTGATCTTCAGTCACTTTTTAGTATCGATCCCGGTCAACATGACTATTTTGGAAATACTCTAAAACAAGGAATACCTTTTAATATTGGAGTTTATCAAAATATTGACAAACAGGTAATAAATTTTAATGCAGGCTGGAATATTATGTCATTGAGTGTTATGCCTGGGGAAGCAGACCTGTTAAACATACTTCAACCTTTGATTAATGCAGGAAATTTGAAAAAAATAATGAACGAGGATGGGGAAATAATAGAAGACTGGGGAGTTTCAAATGGGGGATGGCAAAATACAATTGGTAATTTGGAAATAACGGAAGGATACAAGATAAATGTAACATCTGAGGCATTACTTGAAATTTCAGGAATACCAACTAAAATACCATTGGATATTCCGCTCAAAGAAGGTTGGAATATTATTTCATGGCCAATACAAATAGAACAAAATGGGATAGACGTTTTTCAGGATTTGATAATTTCCGGAAAACTTAAAAAGGTAATGGATGAATTGGGTAATGTTATTGAAGATTGGGGGACAAATGGTGGTTGGCAAAACAATATTGGAACCCTTAAACCCGGCGAAGGTTACAAGGTAAATGTTACCAGCAATTGCACGTTAACTATCAGCGAAAATGTTACAAAATCGGAATCGATAATAACGAAACTATTTACTTCGACCTATTTCGTTCCGGCATATTACGGCAACGGTACAGACCATATGAATATCAATCTTGTAAATCTTTCAGAATCTGGCATTAAGGAAGGGGATGAAATCGGAATTTTTGACGGAGAAATTTGTGTTGGATCAGCTCGAATTGCATCTCCTTTCTCTGGTTCTTTTAGCACATCAATTAGTATTCCGGTGTCAGCAATTGATGGAATTGAGTCGAAAAATGGTTATTCCGACGGGAATCCGGTAACAATAAAATTGTTCAGAAATGGGAAACAATATTCGTTAAGAATAGTTCCTCTTAAGAATAGCAAAGCAGTTTTTAAAAGAGGGGGTTCGCTGTTTGCCCGGATTGATGTATCAACTGCCATTGAAAAAACCGCAAGTTTCGATTTTCCTAAGATTAATGTTTATCCTAATCCTTTTAATGATAATATTACCATTGATTTGGATCTTGAAAAAGATGCAGATATTTATGTTGTAGTATTGAATCAGATGGGACAAAGAGTGAATAATATCGCAACAAAACAACAGATGCCTGGCGGAATGCATAAATTCATATGGGATGGAAAAAATGAGAGTAATCAAAGTGTTTCAGCGGGATTATATTATTTAAAGATTTGGATCGATGATTTTATACTTCATCACAAAATTATTTATTCAAATTAAGTATTGGGATGAAATGTCCCGAATTTATATTTGAAGAATATTATTGTTGTAACACAAGATGTTGTTTGTCAGTTATTTGAGAATTATGGCATGTTAGTTGTTAATACTGTGACACGCTTTTTTAAGAATAAATAATATGAATACAGAGAATAAAAGTTGCCAATTCAAATTAGCCATATTGTAATTTTTTAATGAAAAATTTGATGGAAGAAATGATTTAAAAAATAAAGTTAAAGCTTTATTTTTTAAGTTAGAACTACAACTTATAAGCTATTATTTACGGTTAATAACATGGTAATATTGAATTAAAAATTCAGATGTAAATAAATAAATAAACTAAGTAATATGAAAAAACATTTAATGAATTTAAAAATGATATCATTGATAGTAACGATGATATCCTTATCAATTCTGGGTAATCATTTGCATGCCCAGGTAGCACAAGCTGATAAAGATATCCTGATGGATCTTTACAATGCAACTGACGGCGATAATTGGTTAATCAAAACTAATTGGGGAACAGATTCAGAAGTAAGTACCTGGTACGGTGTAACGGTAATAAACGACGAAATAATCACGATTGATTTAAATGAAAACAATCTCAATGGTATTATTCCCGCAAGTTTGAGAGACCTTTCTTCACTTCAATTTCTGAAATTAGATACCAACCAAATTTCGGGAAGCATTCCGGTTGAACTGGGTGATTTATTGGCTCTTCAACAATTGTATTTGGGTGGAAATCAGTTGAGTGGCACTATTCCTTCTTCTTTGGGACTTCTCACAAATCTTAGATGGTTAAACTTAAGCGACAACCTGTTAACTGGTTCAATACCCACCGGATTGGATCAATTGGATCAACTTGAGTATTTACAATTATCTCAAAATAACTTGTCCGGATCAATTCCTGTTGGATTAGCAGATCTGGCAAATCTTAAATGGTTGAATTTAGGTGAAAATCAGTTAGATGGGACTATCCCTGTTTCACTGGGACAACTTTTAAATCTTGAGCAGTTATATTTGAATGGAAATCAATTGACTGGAACTATTCCAACGGAACTTGGTAGTTTAACAGCAATGAAATGGATGAATTTGGGTCAAAATCAGTTAACCGGTGGAATTCCGAGTCAACTTGGTAACATGTCAAATCTGTCTTATTTATATTTAGATGGAAATCAGTTAACTGGCAGTATTCCAGTTGAATTGGGGTTAATAACCACACTTGAATGGTTGAATTTGGGTCAAAATCAGCTTAACGGAGCTATTCCGGTTGAAATCTGGCAGTTGACAAATCTTAAATTAATATATTTAAATGGAAATCAATTTACTGGGACTATTCCGCAGGATATATCATTGACAGATCTGCAATGGATTCATTTAAATTCTAATCAGTTTAGTTCTTTACCTGATATCACTGCTCCTGCTAATCTTTATGAATTATTTTTTGAGAATAATCAACTTACTTTTGACGATCTCGAATATAATATGGAGATAATTCCAGCTGTGAGTTTTGTTTATTCGCCACAGGATAGCATTGGGATAAACCAATTATTTACGAAAAATATAGCTGATAATTTCAGTTACACACTGACTACTGGAGGTACTCAAAATAATTATCAGTGGTTCAAGGATGGAAATATACTTACTACACAAACCACAGCCACCCTTGAAATCAATAACCTTTCACTGGTTGATGCAGGGAAGTATTATTGCGAGGTAACGAATTCCCTGGTACCCGGACTAACTATTACCTGCCGGAAAATTACGCTAGCAGTGACTGATCCAAATGAAACTATAACGATAAATTTCGATGCCGGATGGAACATTTTTTCATCTCCGGTAATACCAAGTGATAAAAATCTGAAAAATATCCTTCAGCCTTTGATTGATGCAGGACAGTTGAAAAAAGTAATGGACGAAGAGGGACATATTATTGAGGACTGGGGAGTTTCAAACGGGGGATGGCAAAACACAATTGGAGAAATAGAAAGTACTGAAGGATACAAGATAAATGTGACCTCGTCAGCATCACTTGATTTAACAGGACTATCAACTCCATTGCCATTAAGTATTCTACTAAATACAGGTTGGAATATTATATCATGGCCAAAATTATCTGAACAAGATGGTTTGGACGTTTTTGAAGAGCTGATAAGTGAGGGAACACTTAAAAAAGTTATGGATGAAGAAGGAAATGTTATTGAAGATTGGGGAGTATCGAATGGAGGATGGCAGAATTTTATTGGCACCTTAAAACCTGGAGAAGGATACAAGGTAAATGTAACAAGTGCAAGTACCTTAACAATAGATCATAGTATAATTAAATCGGCAGAGGTTTTAAATGAAAAAGTGGCCTCAGCACATTTCATCCCTGCATTTGTTGGGAAAGGTGTTGATCACATGAACATTAACCTTATAAATAATGCTGAATCAGGAATCAAGGAGGGTGATGAGATTGGAATCTTTGATGGAAATATTTGTGTCGGTTCGGCAACAGTAACACGTAATTCTTCAATTATCAATTTAATAGCATCGGCCAACGATGGTAATAATCAACCCAACGGATTTAGAACTGGTAACGAGATACAATTAAAACTTTTCGGAAACGAAAAAGAAAGCACGGTTTCAATTATTCCTTTAAACAGTGGTTCAAAAAAGTTTGAAAAGAACGGAACATTGTTTGCATCGGTGGAAACTGACCTGAATACAGGAATAGTATTATTGGAAAATGAACTTAATGTTGCTTTTTATCCAAATCCGTTTAGCCAGTTTTTAAACATTGAAGTCAAATTACTACAACAAGAAGATTTAACTGTTGAAATTTATGATTTGATGTCATGCAGGATAAGACAATTGCACAGTGGCATTGCTGAAGGATTAATGAGAATTCAATGGGATGGAAATAATGCTGAAGGTAACAGGGTAGCTCCGGGTGTTTATGTTTGTCGGGTGAATGGAATATGGAAAAAAGTAATAATGAATTAAAATTAGAATTAAAAAAAACGTATTTTTGATTATTAATCAAAAAAATCCAAATTAATTATGAAAAAAATATTATTAATGTTAACCATTTTGGTCCAAGTGTCAATTGTATTTTCCCAGACACATTTTGTGCAAGGCTTTATCGGCTCTGGTACTGATCAAATGACCATAGTAATTAAAAGTGCCGAAATTGGTGGGACGGCATTACAGGCAAATGATGAAATTGCTGTATTTGATGGTAATCTATGTGTAGGTGTTGTAAAGCTTTCCGGGGTTATTGATCCGCTAACTCCTGCAACATTTGCAACAATAAGCGCCTCAACAGAAGGTGGCACAGGGGGAGATAACGGATTTATACCCACACATAAAATGTATTTCAGGTTTTGGGACAGCAGTGCCGGAATTGAATATCATAACATTATTCCAGTAGTAAAAGACAATGCAGAAAATATTATTGCCAATCAGTTTACAAGTAATCTAACTGTATTTGTATATGCAAGTACGGAAAATACTACTAAGACATGGACTGGGTCTGATGATGGAATTTCTTGGAATAATGATTTTAACTGGGACCCGGAAGGGATACCTGAACCTTCGGACGATGTTATAATCCCCAATGGTATTAGTGCATTTATCAATATTTCAGCAAATTCAGTAAACTGTGGAAGTTTAAGTTTCGATGATCAACTTAGAATAAATTCCGGAAGTACAACAACTGGCTCACTGATTGTAACAGGAAGCATAAGTGGTTCAGGAACGGTTCAAGCCAAACGCTATTCAACTTTAAATGCCTGGCATTTGATTTCTTCACAGGTATCTGGCCAAACTATTTCAGATTTTCTTACTTTAAATGGGGCTGTTGCAACAAATGGTGCTTCACGGGGTATGATGGATTATGATGAAGCAAATGATGACTGGAGTATTTTCTTTACAAATGGTAAATCTGGTGATTTAACATCCGGCAAAGGATTTGGAATTAGAACAACCTCAAGTACTGCTGTTACTCATACTGGCTCTTTGATAAATAATACAGTTAATGTAGGTGTTACAAAAAGTAATTTTGGATGGAACCTTGTTGGAAATCCATATACTTCAGCAATCTATACCCGGCAGGAAGTAAATGGTTTTTTAACGGTAAATGCAGGAGCATTAGATCCAAGTTTTAGAGCAATGTATCTATGGGATGAGGGGGCTGATGCTTATACAGTTATAAATAGTTTTGAGGGAGAATCGAAACTAGCTTCAGGCCAGGGATTTTTTATAAAAGCAGCTTCAGTAGGGAGCGTGAATTTTACTCAAGCTATGCAGGCTCACCAAACAGATGCTCCTTTTAAATCGGCTGTAATCAATCCTGCAACAATTGTTTTAAAAGCAAAGGCAGGTGAAATATTTAGTACCACAAAAATTGGTTTTAACGAAGAAATGACTTTAGGACTTGATCCATCATACGATGCTGGTATTTTAAGAAGTGGCAATGGTTTTGACATTTATAGTAAGTTGGTTAATGACAATGGAGTTGATTTTGCAATTCAATGGTTACCTGGTAAATCCTCCGACAGATATGTTATTCCTGTTGGAGTTGACGCAACCAAAGGTGGTGAAGTTGTATTTTCAGTTCAAACATTGAATTTACCAACTGATTATAATGTTATAATTGAGGATAAACTTACCAAAACACAAACTAATATTAAAAATGGTGAGATGTATGTTGCTGAAATAAGTGAAAACTCAAAGGGTACCGGAAGGTTTTATTTACATGTAGGTTCATCTCTTCAAACAGGAATAAATGAAATTCAAAAAGAAGAACTTGTGGTTTACACCATTGATAATACAGTTTATATAAAAGGAGATGTTGGCAATAATGCACAGTTTGCGGTTTATTCAATCGATGGCCGTTTAATCAACCAGTTTGGTGCAACATCACAAAACCTCAACCAAATGAGCATATCAGGTTATACTTCAGGGGTTTATTTTATCAGTGTACAAAGTAATATTAAGTACAAACCGGTAAAATTTGTTGTTGGAAATTAAGTCTTAAAGATTAGAAATAAACACGATTTAAAAACTGCGAATATGAAAAACGAAAACTATAATAATCCACAGAAAAATATTAACAAGCAGGTAATGACCCGGAAACAGGCATTGAAAAAAGCTGGTATCGTAACACTTACAACTGCTTCAATGATGTTTTTAATGAAAACTCCTGCAAAGGCAGCTGGTTCAACGCCAACGCCTCCTCCTACCTGGTAGTGCTTAATGACATTTTTTAAAGGCACCGTACTTTTAATACATTTTGTGTAGAAAATACGGTGCTTTTTTTGTTTGGCAATGTGGTAAAATTTCTAAAGTGTTAATATACGAGAGGATGTTGGGTTTTGTGATCATGGGGAGATATATAAAACACAAATGGGAACCAATCTGTTACGATTAGTTCCCATTCACTTTCTGCAACCGAAGTTGCTTCAAGCGCCAGACTACTGTTATTTCGGCCGGCTTCATTTAATTCTTCCGAATTATCTTCTGCCCATTACTTTCTGATTTTGCTTACTAAGGCAAAATCGTTAAGTTGTCCATTCGACATTCCGGATGTCTTCATGAACGAAGTGTCTATCACTATCTTCATCATTCTCCTTTCGGATTATGACTCTAAATACCAACTCTTCATGGTTTGACCCATTCCGAATTGTGCAGTTTTTGTAATTCAGATCGAAACCTGCTTCACTCCTGCCTGACAACTCAACCTTGAAAGAACTTCTGGATTTTCTCCCGATAATTGATCGAACTTTGACTTTCCAGTTAGCCATACTCAAACTTCGGCTTTTCCGGTGTGCCTTCCCGAGGGTAGGTACGAAATGCTACGATTCCAACTAAGTAACTTTTGCAATTTCCACACTTTCCAAGCTGCCTTTTATCGCTCGTCTGATGTATCAAATATACAGAAAACAATATACTCTTGTCAAGTTTTTGATGTTGTTTAAATGCACAACATATGAACCGGAGATATTAACAATTGTGGAAAAGTTAATCTATGCATATATTGCAGATTATCATATAGATACATCGATTTGCAGAAATTTAGACTTATTCAATCCATAACCAGTGAAATTTTACCTCCTCGTTTTTAGCAGGATTTATTTCCAATTCAATTGTATATAATCCTTTTTCGTGAAAATTAATTATTCCACACCGGTTCGATTTAAAATTGTCTATAATCCAATTCTCGTTTGGTTCGCCAACTGTTTTACCAGTGTTTATTACGTTGTGTATAAGCTCCTTGTCCGCTGCTTTAATTGATAATTTACTCTTGTTTGACGCTTGCTGGAAACTATATGAAACATCAATCCATTTTTCGCCAGGTTCGTCAACATAAATCTTCCATCCAAACAATTGAGTTTCCTTAACAACAATATGTTCAGGAACAGTTCCTCCTCTTTCTTTTTTTTTGATGACGAGAGATTCACTATTCTGAAACTGATTTTGAGGATGCATGGAAAAACCTCCGTCAACCGATTTTGCAACTAATCCTTTTTCTATCAAAAGATCATCTTTAAATTCTAAAACAATTACAGAAACCAATGGATCCGGTTTTATTTCTGAAAGCTGAATGGTTGTAAACACTTCGGAATGATCAAACATCAGTGACGATTTTTGTTTGTCTGCCAGCAAATACACTTTTTCAGGTTTTGTTTTGATTCCGGTAAGATAAAGTTGCTTATTAAGCGGCCAATTGAAAACATGCAGGTAAAGTTTGGTTCCGGTTTCAGTTTTTTTATAGGTTATTTTACCCCAATCATGTTGGTCTTTTGGTAATTCAAATGCACTTGCACCATAAATCGATTCTCCATTTACATTCAGCCAGTTACCCATTTCTGTTAGTCGTTGAGCAATTTCAGCTGGTACCTCACCATTTGCACGGGGACCAATATTGAGCATCAGATTTCCGTTAAGACTAACATTGTTAATAAGAGCTTTCAGTAGTGATGTTGTTGATTTCCATTCGTAATCAGTTGCATGAAAACCCCATGAATGCGCAACGGTTGCAGGTGATTGCCATGGAAATTCTTCCTGTTTATTTCCAAGCGAATTGTCACCCAGTGTTTTGAAATCAATATCAGGATCCTCTTCAATTGATAGTCCCAACCGCGAATTAACCAGACAGTTGGGTTGTAATTCCCTTATTAATCCTTTTAACTGTAGCAATTGTTCTTTTGTAACAACAGTTTGTGAGTGATGAATCCACATGTCGAACCAAAAAATTGAAATCTCTCCATAATTGGTCAGTAATTCACGCATTTGTGGAATTACCTTTTCCTGCCAGTACTTGTTGTATTGTTCAGGTGAAATGCCGGTAAGTTCTTTATTGTGATCCCACCCGTATTCATGTTCCCAGTCAACCCAGTGCGAATAATACAAACCTAATTTTATTCCGTGTTTTTTACATGCATCAGCCAGTTCTTTTACAATATCGCGTTTCGGATTAGTATAATCTCCTAAATCGTAATTGCTGACCTTACTGTCCCACAAACCAAATCCATCGTGGTGTTTGGCCGTAAATGTAATGTATTTCATCCCTGACTTTTTCGCCAGAATGACCCACTCCTCCGGATTTATTTCATCCCAGTCAAAACGGTCGAGTAACGTCAGATATTCCTCTTTCTCAATTCGGTTTCGGTAAAAAATCCATTCTGCGTAATTGTTGTCATTTCTGAGTTTTTCACCTTTCCAGTAGCCTTCAGCGCCGCTGTAAACTCCCCAATGTATAAACATTCCAAAACGCGAGTCAGTAAACCATTTTGCGCGTTCGTTGGTTTGAGTTTGACTAAATGTTGAAATATAAAT
Source organism: Draconibacterium sp. (assembly GCA_041737765.1). Taxonomy (GTDB): domain Bacteria; phylum Bacteroidota; class Bacteroidia; order Bacteroidales; family Prolixibacteraceae; genus Draconibacterium. The sequence goes on from JBGSRA010000114.1 coordinate 227,075, forward strand.
TAGACTGAAAAATACGAGAATCGAAATTCTTTTCATAATTCTGTTTTTTAGGTTTAATAGGATTGAAATATTTTGAAATAGAAAAACTGTCCTTACTAACTACTAAAATCTGATAGTCAGTTTTTAAGAAAGTCGTCCCTTAAAATCTTCATATGTAAACAGTCGGATAATTTCCAATTGATCATTTTCTTTCCAGATTGCAATTGCAGGGTGGTTAACACCATTAAACATTGTAGTTTTTACCATTGTATAATGAATCATATCAAGAAAAACAACCTGTTCGCCGATTTGGAGTTCTTTTCCAAAATCATATGCTTCCATAAAATCGCCGGCCAGACAACTTACTCCACCCAGCCGATACAGATATTTGCTGTTTTCATTCGGATCGGTAGCACCAACAATTTTTGGACGGTAAGGCATTTCAAGCGTATCGGGCATGTGGGCAGTAAACGAAACATCCAGAATGGCGGTCTTTATTCCTTTGTGTGTAACAATATCTTTCACCGTAGAAACCAAAACACCTGTTTCCCATGCAATGGCACTGCCGGGTTCAAGAATCACTTTTACATTATATTTTTCCCTGAAATTCTTCAACAACTGTATCAAATGTGGGTGGTTGTACCCTTTTCTTGTCATTAAATGTCCGCCACCCATATTTACCCATTTCACCTGGTGTAAATATTTCCCAAATTTATTTTCAAAGTTTTCAAGTACCTTTTCAAGGCTGTATGAATCAGATTCACACAAAACATGAAAATGTATTCCTTCAACTCCTTCGGGTAAATTTTCAGGAAATTCTTCGCTCCCGATTCCTAATCTTGAACCGTCTGCACTTGGATTGTACAGGTCGGTGCCAACATCAGAAAATTCGGGATTAACCCTTATTCCGCAGGAAATTGGATGATCTGCCGTTTTTGTTTCGGGATAAAATTTTTGAAACTGTGCGATTGAGTTGAAAACAATGTGACTGCAGTATTTCATCAACTCATCAAACTCATTCTCAAAATAAACCGGGGAATAAACGTGTGCCCGGGTTTTCATTTCTTCGAAACACAGCCTTGCTTCAAAAAGTGAACTTGCAGTTGCACCACTCAAATATTCGCGAACCAATGGAAATGCACTCCACATTGCAAATCCTTTGAAAGCCAGAATGATTTCAATACCAGCATCTTTTTGAACCTGATTGATTAACTCAAGGTTTTTGCGCAGAAGTTTTTCGTCTAAAACAAAAGCCGGCGAAGGAATTTTTGAATAGTCCAAGATTTAAACATTTAGCAAGGAGCAAAGGGCAAGGAGCGAAGTGCAGAGAATACCCTGCTCGCAGCTCTTTGCGCCATGCACTGTGCGGTTATACTTCCAAATCAATATTAAAAACTTCGTTCCAGGGTAAACCGTGTTCCCCGATTTTTTCCATGAATGGATCAGGGTTAAATTCTTCAACATTAAAAACACCTTTTCCGCTCCATTTTCCGGTTAGCACCATCATTGCACCGAGCATTGCCGGAACACCGGTAGTATATGAAACACCCTGTGTTCCTGTTTCCTGGTATGCTATCTGGTGACTGCAATTGTTCCAAACATAATAAGTTTGCTCTTTTCCGTTTTTTATACCCTTTAACCGGCAGCCAATCGAAGTTTCGCCGGTGTAGTTTTCGCCCAAATCGCCAGGATCAGGAAGTACAGCTTTCAGAAATTCGAGAGGAATAATATCTACTCCTTTATATTTAACCGGATCGATGCGCGACATGCCAATATTTTGAATTACTCTCAAATGTGTCAAATATTCATCACCAAAAGTCATCCAGAATCGGGCTCTTTTTAATGTTGGATAATTTTTCACCAGCGACTCCAATTCTTCGTGGTACAAAACATACGAATTTCGTTTACCAATATTAGGGTAAGTAAGTGAGCTTTTTATTGCAAACGGTTCAATTTCAACCCACTGGCCGTTCTCCCAGTATTTTCCCTTTTGCGTAATTTCACGGATATTGATTTCGGGATTGAAATTGGTTGCAAATGCTTTTCCGTGGTCGCCACCGTTGCAGTCAACGATATCGAGATAATGAATTTCATCAAAATGATGTTTTGCCGCATAAGCCGTATATATACTTGTAACACCGGGATCGAAGCCACAACCCAGAACCGCCATAATTCCTTTTTCCTTAAAACGTTCGTGGTATGCCCACTGCCAGCTGTATTCGAATTTGGCAACGTCTTTGGGTTCGTAATTTGCTGTGTCAAGATAATTTACACCGGTTTCGAGGCAGGCATCCATTATTGGTAAATCCTGATAGGGCAGGGCAACATTAATAACCAGTTCGGGCTTGAAATGGTTAATTAAAGCCACTACTTCTGAAACATTGTCGGCATTTAACTGCGCCGTCTTAATGCGTCCTTTTCCAACTTCACGCGCAATAACATCGCATTTCGAAACAGTGCGGCTGGCAAGTAGTATTTCCGAAAAAACATCCGGATTATCAGCACATTTGCTTGCAACTACTCTTCCAACTCCTCCGGCTCCAATAATTATTACTTTGCTCATTTTATAATAACTTCTTTTATTTGTTAAATCTCTATTTTTCCATTCGAATGCTGTTCATTTCTTCATTCGATTTCTACTTAAAATAAAGTAGCAAATTAAGCATTTTTTTATGAATAGCACATTCAGGAAAAATGACTTTAATACCCTATGAAATGGTTTAAAGCTAATTAATTGTCATCTGCTGAAAAGCATTCAAATGTCACTCTTGTGCCTGTTCTGTAATATATAATATTAGCTGATTTCGCAGAAACAACATCTTTTCTGCCAGCTATTTTGGTTGTTACTGTTCATTCTGTTTTTTTTTAAGCCGATCAATTTTATATACTGGTACTTACTTTACAATTTTATGATAATATTTCTCGGAAAAAATAGTTTAATTTGTCGCGAATATAAAACATCAATAATTTTTTATGATTACGTAGATGAAAAATACCTATTTTGATTTGATCGAGCAAAGCTATTACTTTCCTCAGGAAGGCTTTGATTTAAGAGATAACGGACTCACATTTCATGGAATCTCATTAAAATACCTGATTAAAAAGTACGGCACACCCTTCAGGTTTATTTACCTCCCAAAAATCGGCGATCAAATAAAAAAGGCGCGTAATCTGTTCAACAAGGCAATAAAGAAGAACAATTACAAGGGAAATTATTACTACTGTTATTGTACAAAATGTAATCACTTTTCGCATGTAATTAACGAAGCTTTAAAGCAAAATGTAAATCTCGAAACTTCATCAGCATACGATATCGATCTGATATTGAGTTTATACCGTGATAAAAAAATAGACAAGAACAGGATTATTGTACACAACGGTTACAAAACTGACGAATACCTGGTTAAAATTCTGAACCTTCAGGAAATTGGTTTTCGAAATAATATTATTGTACTCGACAGTATAAACGAGTTAAAACGAATTGAAAAACTTGCCAACGGGGTTAAAATTAAAATTGGAATCCGCATGGCAATAAACGAAGAGTCGCAATCTTCATACTATACATCCCGTTTGGGAATCAGGCATGGTGAAATTCTTAAATTTTATGCTGATAATATAAAAGACAAGGAGAATATCGAATTAAAAATGCTTCATTTTTTTGTCGATTCAGGTATCAAGGACAGTTTGTATTACTGGGGTGAATTTCAGAAAGCCATGAAACTGTATATTGATTTAAAAAAACAATGTAATACGCTTGACTCTTTTAATCTTGGCGGAGGTTTTCCTATTCGTAACCACCTTGGTTTTGAGTACAATTACGAATTCATGATTAACGAAATTGTTTCGGCAATTAAGGATTCCTGTGCTATTGAAAAAGTAAAGGAACCCGATATTTTTACCGAATTTGGAAAATACACAGTTGGCGAAAGTGGAGCAATCATTTTTGAGGTACTGGAACAAAAACAGCAAAACGATACCGAAAGCTGGTATATTGTAAACAACAGTTTAATGAATACAATTCCGGATGCGTGGTCGATTTTTGAGAAATTTATTTTGCTGCCCATCAACAAATGGAACAACGAATACAAGCGGGTAAACATCGGCGGAATTAGTTGCGACCATTCTGACTATTACAATTCAGAAGATTTAAACCAGGAGGTTTTGCTGCCTTCATATCCCGAAGATGATGAAGAACCACTGTATCTCGGATTTTTTCACACGGGTGCTTACCAGGATGCAATCAGTGGGTACGGTGGTATAAAACACTGCCTGATTCCATCGCCGAAACATGTAATTATTGATCGCGACGATAAGGGTAATATTGTTGATTACGTTTACCGGAACGAACAGTCGGCACAGGATATGTTTAAAATTTTAGGATACGAAAAATAATTTTTTAGAAGATATTTGAGAGCGGCGGTTTTTAACCGCCGTTTTTTTTGAACAACACTTTTCCTTACAAACCAAATTTCAGTTCAAAGTTTTATATCTTTAACTTCAGTAAAATCAATCAGTTTAGTATTGAATGAGATTGATAATAAAACTAATTTGCTCAGTACTATGAATAACAAAATCAATGAATTAATAAGAAACAGAAGGGCAACTCCACCCCGTTTTCTGGCAAAAAACGAAATTCCGAAAGAAGTAATTCGGCAAATTTTGGAGAATGCAAACTGGGCACCAACACACAAATCTACTGAACCCTGGCGATTTAAAGTTTACCTGGGTGCATCAAAACAAAAACTTTCGGACGATATTTATTCTTTGTTAACCCAAAAACTTGCTGAAGGCGAACCGTTGAATATTCAAAAGATAGACAAATTCAAGGAAGCGCTTGAAAGGGTTCCTGTTGCGATTGCCATTATTCTTGAACGCGATACTGCTGAAAGGGTACCTGAATGGCAGGAAATAGCTGCAGTTTCCATGGCGGTGCAAAATATGTGGCTTTCGGCGTCCAGCATGGGGTTGGGTGCTTTCTGGGCTACTCCTGAGTTTTTAATTCATTTAAACGAAATATTAGAAATTCGGCAAAATCAAAAATTGCTTGGCTTTTTTTATATTGGTCAAATTACCCTGGAATATCCTTCTCCGGGGAGGGGAGATATTAATGCAAAAGTAGTCTGGAAAGAATAAATCAGTTTTGGACCCGCCTGACCGGACAGGCAGGTTCAAAGTTCAAAGTTTAAAGTGGTTGGAAATGAAAAGTATTGAGTTTTATTTTTTGTCTGTTATATTCATCATGTTGGGTACCGTTTCCAGCGGTCAGAAACTGGATTCGAAAAATTACCATACAATTCGTAATGGAATAAATAATTCATTGCTGAAATTTGAAAAGGAAAAGACTGGAAGGATAGTTTTTCTGGGAGGTTCAATAACTTTTGGTAAAGGATGGCGCGATTCAGTTTGTAATTTTGTTCAGAAAGAATTTCCTGAAACTAAATTTGATTTTATCAATGCAGGTGTGCCTTCAATGGGATCAACACCGGGTGCATTCAGGTTCGCAAATGATGTTCTGAAAAATGGCAAAGTAGATTTGCTTTTTCTGGAAGCCGCGGTAAATGACGATACGAACAGTACCCCGCCCGGAGAAATAATCCGAGGAATGGAAGGAATTGTGCGCCATGCAAAACTGGCAAATCCTTTGTGTGATATTGTTATTATGCATTTTGTTGATCCCGGAAAAATGAAGGATTACAAAAACGGAAAAATTCCTGAAGTAATTCAGTTACACGAAAAAGTGGCAGAACATTACAATATTTCAACCATCAACCTGGCAAAAGAAGTTACCGAACGAATTGCGGCCGGTGAGTTCGACTGGGAAAACGATTTTAAAGATTTACACCCGTCTCCGTTCGGGCAGCAAATTTATTTTCAGTCGATGAAGCAATTTCTTCAAACAACCATGAACTCTGGCAATTCTGGTTCAAAGTCAACAGCTTTGGAATTACCGTTTCCTTTGGATAAATCATCATATTCAAATGGAGATTTAATTGAGCCAAATCCACCCAAACCAATCAAAGGCTGGGAAATGATTGAAAACTGGAATCCTTCTGATGGACAAGGAACTCGCGATAATTATGTAAATGTACCCATGCTGGTTGGTGAATATCCGGGTAAAATAATCAAATTTCAATTTAAGGGAAATGCCGTGGGAATTGCAGTTGCAGCCGGGCCCGATGCCGGAATTATTGAATACAGTATCGACGAATCGGATTGGAAAAAACAGGATTTGTTTACACAATGGAGCAAAAACCTGTATTTACCATGGTTTTATACTTTGGGTTCAGGTTTGAAAAATGGGAAACATACTTTACAAATCAGGTTAACTGACGAAAAAAATCCTCAAAGTACAGGAAATAAATGCGTGCTGCGGTATTTTTATTTCAATCAATCAGAATAAGTTCTTCAATCAAACAGAATTTATTTGAAATAATCGGCTTCAAATTTTGCCAGTGTGGTTTCAAATTCATCCTGTAATAACAATTCGGTTGCTGTTAACGAATAACTCGTTGTTTTTTCGAGTATCTGCATAAATTCACTTTCAACGCTATTGCCAACACAAGCCATTCTGGTCATTGCAAAAGGCGAAAATTTAATTCGGTTTCCTTCCAGCAATTCATATTTTCCGTTAAACATGTTGCAACTGCTGTTTCCGTTTACCCGGTTATCTTCAGCCATAAATCTTATAAAAGGTTCTCTGTTTGCAACTTCTGCCGTTTTTCCGTTTAACCTCAACAATTTCCAGTATTTACCTGTAATTTCAATCTTATCTTTTTTCATAATGTAATTATCAGTTAAATCTCCGGTTATTCTGTTTCCGTTTTTATCGAGATGAAAAAGCTGGTTTTCGCCCACTAGGTACATTTGTTTTTCAGTATTATCGAGTGTAATTTTACCACCGGTATCATCCCACTTAAAAGTGCCTTTTTCCTGAAAAATTGAATCGCCTTTCCCCAGGTACATGGTTTCCATGATATAACTTAAATCAGCGTTTAGTACAATCTTTGTTTTAATTCCTTCGCAATCGGCACAAGGCAAAATTCCAAGGTAAATTCCCTGCCAGTCAACAGAAGTCATGCTGTTATCACCTGTCGTTAAAGCCATATTTTTTTGTGATTTTTGAGTTGTTTTGCACGACGAAATTCCTAAAAGAAGGAAAATCAGGAAAAGAAAAAAATGATGTGTTTTCATTACAAAGTTGTTTTTGAATTTTTTTAATACTAAACAAATGATTTTAAAAGAAGTTTGAATTTCTTAAAATCAATTTATTCTGAAACGAAGAAAGTCAGTGTTTTAAAATGACTGCCAGTTCTTTTATAAAAGTAGCGACATCCTCTTCATTGTTGAAAATGCTTGCAGAAACACGCATTCCTTCACCCCGGGCTGAAACAATAATATTCTTTTTAAAAAGTTCGTCAACCACCATTTTAGGGCTTGGTATTTTTGCAATCAGAATTCCTGAGCGGTGTTTATCTTCTTTTTGAACGATAATTTCAATTCCCAAAGAACGTAGTTTTTCTTCGAGCAGATGGTTTAAAAACAGTACGCGATTCATAACATTTTCAGCGCCAATTTTTATAAACATTTCCAACGCTCCGCCAAGTGCAAAAATATTGGGAAAATGCGGACAGCCCGATTCAATTACCGATGCTTCATTTTTTAATTCCAACCCTAAATTGTCCATTTTTCCCGGAGTTTCAACACTTCGCCAGCCCGCAAATGGGAAATTATCAGCAGCAAGCCATTTTTTGTTTACATATAATCCGCCAATACCATAACCTGCCGTTGCCCATTTCAATCCTGTAAAAACCAAAAAATCGATATTACATTTTTTTAAATCAACCGGAAAAATTCCCAGCGCCTGTGTGGCATTTACCACAAAAATCAGGTTGTTCTCTTTACAAAATCTGCCCAACTCTTCCAAATCCTGTCTGAAACCAGTACAATACTGAACATAGCTCGATATTAGAATTTTAACATCGGGTGTGATTGCCTTTTTTATATTTTCAATTGAATAACCATAATTTTCTGCCTCAACAAATTTAATTTGAGTACCCTGGTTCAGCCACGGAAAAGTGGTAGAAGGGAATTCATCACGCATGGTCAGCACTGTTCCTTTGTCTTTTAACATTTGTGCTACCAGGTTCATTCCATGAGAAGTATTGGTAGTAAATCCAATCTCTTCCCGGTCAGCACACATAAAACCAGCCAAAGAAGAGCGAACTTTTTCTGTTCGTTCAAGCCATTTTTCCCAGTAGGTATCTCCAAACTCAAGCATTTCGTCGTAAAATCGTTTACCTTCGGTGGCTGCGCTTTGCGAAACAGGCGAACCTCCTGCAGGATTCAGATATACATATTTTTTACAAACGGGGAATTCTTCGCGTACTTTGTTCCAATCAACCATAATTATTCAGTTTAAAGTTTAAAGATGAAAGTTTAAAGTGACAAAAGCAAAAGCAAAAAAAAGGAACCATTTCTGATTCCCTTTCTGATATTTTCGATTTCACAAAGTCTCAATACTCTGTACTAAAATTTCTGTACTAAATTTTACAAAGAATCACCAAAATCAGCTTTAAATTTGGCAACGAGTTTTTCTGTCCAGTCCGAAACCGGTTTCAGTCTGCCCATAAAGAAACGCAGTAATGGTGGTTCCTCAACCCATTCAAGTCCACCAACAAGGTCACGATTCTCATACAACCATTTTACCCTGTCGATTACAAATTTGGTTTGCGAAAGCGTGAAAACCCTGCGAGGGAAAGCAAGTCGAAGTAATTCAACATCAGCAAGAATATCGTCACCGTTTTCGTCGCGGATGCTTGAAATTGTACCGCGTTCCATTCCACGTATTCCTGAAACAATAAATAATGCTGCTGCAAGTGCACCGGCAGGATATTGTTGTTGTGGTACGTGTGGTAAAAATCCCATCGAATCGATATGGCATCCAAGCGCTCCGGCGGGTGTAATAACCGGAACTCCGGCAGCATCGAGTGAATTAACGGCATATTCGATAAACATTGGCGACTGACTGATTACAGTGTCGTCGCATGTTTCAGCCATACCAACTGCCAATGCTTCAATTTCGCGGGTTGACATACCACCATAAGTTGTAAAACCTTCAAAAAGAACAAGTAAGTCGCGCATTTTCAGGTATAAATCCTTGCTGTTGGTAACAATACCACCACCACGGGTCGAACTTACTTTACGGCTCGAAAAATATACCATGTCGGCATAGCTGCACATTTCCCTTAGAATATCCTTAATTTCGGCATTTGCAAATTCAGGTTCGCGCTTTTTAATCATGTATGCATTTTCACCAATTAAACTGGCATCCAACACAATCATGGTTTCGTTTTCGTCGCAAACTTTTTTTACATCGCGCATATTTTGCATCGAAAATGGTTGTCCACCAATCAGGTTGGTAGAAGCTTCCATACGAACAAATGCTACTCGTTCTTTCCCGTATTCTTTAAAAACGGCTTTCAGTTTATCAATATCAATGTCTCCTTTAAACGGTTCCTTGCTATGAATTTGCAATGCTTTATCCGTAAATATTTCCAATACTGTCCCACCATTAATCATCATGTGTTCCTTGGTAGTAGTGAAATGGTAATTCATTGGAATAACATCGCCGGGTTTAATAAATACTTTCGAAATGATATTTTCTGCAGCGCGACCCTGGTGAACAGGCATCACATAATGTTTTCCAAAAACATCACGAACGGCGGCTTCCATCCGGTAAAAACTTTGAGAACCGGCATATGCATCATCAGCCTGATGCATCGAAGCTATTTGGTTGTCGCTCATTGCATTGGTTCCCGAGTCGGTAAGCATATCGAGGAAAACATTGCTTGTATCCAAAAGAAACGTATTAAATCCTGCGGCTTCAATGGCTTTTGCCCGTTCGTCAATTGGCCTTAAATGAAGTTTTTGAACGACTCTTACTTTGTGTAATTCTACAGGAATTTGTTCCCCACTGTAAAATTTAATTGTTGTGCTGTTTTGATTTGTCATTTTTTATCAGTTTATGATTTCAATTTAAAAAAGTTCTAAAGATAAATTTTACAAAATGAAAATCAAGGAGTGATTACATATTTAGATTTTGTCAAAATAAGCACGGTTTTGTTATTTTTGCTGAAAACGAAAACATGAGCTACAGGAATTTAAACAGTTTTATTGAAGCGCTCGAAAATGCCGGTGAATTAAGGCGTGTGAAAACTTTTATTAATCCTGATTTGGAGATAACTGAAATAGCGGATCGTTTTTCAAAAGAAGAGGGTGGTGGGAAAGCAATTTTGTTTGAGAACACTGGAACTGATTTTCCGGTTTTAATTAATGCTCTTGGTTCGGAGAAAAGAATTGCCATGGCTTTTGGGCGAAATTCAATTACAGAACTGGAAAAGGAAATTGAAAATTTGTTTGTTGTTTTGCTACAACCAAAGGATAGTTTATGGGATAAACTGAAACTTCTTCCAAAGTTAAAAGAAGTGAGTGAATGGATGCCCCGTAAATTAAACCGGAAAGGAAAATGCCAGGAAGTAAAAATGGAGAATCCCGATTTAAGCAAACTACCCATTTTAAAGTGCTGGCCTGCTGATGGTGGCCCGTTTATTACACTCCCGGGCGTTCACACAGTTGACCCCGAAACCGGTTCACCAAACGTTGGAATGTACCGGATGCAGGTTTTTGAGAAAAACCTGACAGGTATGCACTGGCATAAACATAAAACGGGCGCCAATCATTTCGAGAAATATAAAAAACTTGGTGTAAAAATGCCTGTCAGTGTTGCACTTGGAGGCGATTTTGCATATACTTACGCCGCAACTGCGCCAATGCCTGAGAATATTGACGAGTATTTACTGGCTGGTTTTCTTCGTAAAAAACCGGTGAAACTGGTAAAATGTATCACCAACGATTTGTATGTTCCCGAAGATGCCGATTTTATTTTTGAAGGTTTTGTTGACCCAGCTGAAGAATTAATTTGGGAAGGCCCGTTTGGCGACCATACCGGATTTTATTCGCTGGCCGACTGGTATCCGAAATTTCACGTTACCTGCATCACTCATCGTAAAGATGCCATTTATCCTGCAACAATTGTTGGCATTCCGCCAATGGAAGACGCATACATTGGGTTGGCCACGGAGCGCATTTTTCTTACACCCATTCGAATGTCGATGATTCCCGAGTTGAAAGATATGAAGTTACCTGTTGCCGGGGTTGCCCACAATTTCACAGTTGTAAAAATCGAAAAAAGCTATCCGGGTCAGGCTGTAAAAGTGATGAATTCGTTATGGGGAGCCGGACAAATGATGTTCAACAAAGTATTGATTGTTACCGATTCAAGTGTAAATATTCACGAAGCTGGTGAACTGGTAAAAGCATTTGTTAGAAATTTTGATCCGGGATATAGTTTGCACTTTTCAAAGGGGCCGCTGGATGTTTTGGATCATTCTTCACAAAAATTTGCTTTCGGCTCCAAATTGGGTATCGATTTAACAACACCATTTTCTGAAGAGATTTTAAATGAGAATGAAAAATCTTATCAGGACGAAAAATTGTTTACTGAGGAATTGAAGTCAATACCGGGAATAACTGATTTTAATGACCTGCGGTCCAAATTTTCTCTTTCTGTTTTATTGCTGAATGTGAAAAAGGATATTGGATTTGTAAAGCAAAAACTGGCAGAACAACTTATGAGTATCGATGGTTTTACGAACTTCAAAACTGTGGTTTTTTTCAATGAGGGAGCCGATTTAAATGATTTGTTTACTTTAATGTGGTTATTGGGTGGTAACCTTGAACCTGACCGTGATGTTTCTATATCCGATTCGGAAAACGGAAGTACTGTTGTATTTGTTGATGCCACCTTTAAAACCCGGTTGCATGACAATTTTAAACGCGACTGGCCAAATGTGGTAACCATGAATGACCAAACAATATCGGCTATCGATAAAAAATGGAACGATTTGGGAATAGGTGAGTTTATTCAAAGTCCTTCGCTTAAATTTAAAAATCTGGTAAAGGGAGAAGGTGCGGTAAGGGAAGGTTGAATAGTTTTTTAAACAGCAATAAATCAGTATAATAAAATTCATTTAAAAATTTTATTTTCAAAAGTAATTTGAATTTATATTGAATAATACATAAAGTCGTACGAGTTTATGTATATTTGCGCATAAAGTCGTTTGAATTTATGTAATTTGAATGTAACTATGGAAAGAATAGCATTGCAAAAATTAAAAGCCTGGAAAAATAAAAATGACCGTAAGCCATTAATTATAAGAGGAGCCAGGCAGGTTGGTAAAACATGGTTGATAAAAGAGTTTGGTAAAAATGAATATTTAAAAACTGTATATGTAAACTTCGAGAGTTCAAAATTAATGCAATCTTTATTTACAGAAAATTTTGATATACAACGAATAATAACAGCTTTACAAATTGAGTCGGGAGTTCAGGTTGAACCCGAAAATACGCTGATAATACTGGATGAAATACAGGAAGCAAAAGGTGCAATTACATCGCTAAAGTATTTTTGCGAAAATGCGCCTCAATATCATGTTATATCAGCGGGTTCTCTTCTTGGAGTAGCGCTTCACAAGGAGGTTTCTTTCCCAGTGGGTAAAGTTGAATTTTTGGATATGTATCCATTAAGTTTTATGGAATTTTTGTTGGCATTGAATCAAAAACCGTTACTAGATCTTTTAAATAGTCGGGATTGGTTGCTTATAAAAATGTTTAAAGAAAAATTTATTCAATATCTACGTCAATATTATTATGTTGGAGGAATGCCCGAGGCTGTATTTTCATTTCGTGAAAAAAATAATTTTCAAGAAGTCAGGGAGATTCATAAAAGGATACTTTTGGCTTACGAATTGGATTTTTCAAAACATGCACCAGTCGAAATTGTGCCAAGGATAAGATTATTATGGAATTCTACTCTTGCTCAATTGGCAAAAGAAAATAAAAAATTTATTTATAGCGCTTTAAAATCGGGTGCACGATCAAAAGATTATGAACTGGCGCTTTCGTGGTTGGTTGATTGTGGCCTGATTCATAAAGTTTGCCGCGTTTCAAAGCCGGGTTTTCCATTAAAAGCATATGAAGATTTTAATGCTTTCAAGTTATTTGTTGTTGACGTTGGAATATTGGCTGCAATGGGAAATATTGATGTAAAAACTTTATTGGATGGAAACACAATTTTCGAGGAGTTTAAAGGTGCTTTAACTGAGCAATTTGTTTTACAGCAATTAGTTACAATAAACGATTTAGTTATTAATTACTGGTCATCTGAAAGATCTTCTGCTGAGATAGATTTTCTTATTCAATATTTAAGTAAAGTGGTACCGGTGGAAGTAAAGTCGGAAGAAAATCTGCAGGCAAAAAGTTTAAAGGTATTCTATCAAAAATATTTTCCGGAAATATCGGTTCGGACTTCAATGTCTGATTTCAAAAAGGAAGAATGGTTAACTAATATTCCACTTTATGCGATTAGTAAAATAACAGAAGAACTGAATTAAAATTTCTAATCATAAATCAACTCCAGAATTTTCTCCAGCCACTTTGCATCTACTTCCGAAAAAGCTGCTTTTTCCGAACTGTCAACATCTAAAACACCAATAATTTCACCTTCGCGGTTTTTAAATGGAACAACAATTTCGGAGTTTGACCTTGAATCGCAGGCAATGTGGCCCGGAAAAGCATGAACATCTTCAACAACAACTGTTTCTTTACGGTTAAATGCTGCCCAGCAAACGCCTTTGTCTTTCTCAAGAATCTGGCAGGCAACCGGTCCCTGGTAAATATTTACAGTCATTTTACCATCTTCAATCAGGTAAAAACCAGTCCAGAAAAAGTATTCCATTTTATGGTGCAAAACTGCTACAATGGTTGCCATTCGAGCTGTTTGGCTATTGCTTTTTAAAACCAGTTCGTTTAATTGAGTGTAAATTCGGCTGTATCTTCCGTCTTTTTTCTTGTCTTCCATTTTCAATTATTTTCTTGTTTGCCAGATTATTGGATTTCTACTATTATGAAAAACAGCAATGATTTTGATTTTATTTGATTTTAATGCAAAAAATAGGCAATATGGAAATCTTTTTAACACAGCCTTTCTAATTTCATTTCTATTCTTAGGAAATTGTTCAGGGTTAGTTTGTATGTGTGTGAGTAATTTTTCAATCTCGAAAAGAAACTCAGTTCCCAGATTTTCTCTTTCAATATTATACCAATTTTTAGCATGCCGAAGGTCTAACTTGGCAGCTTTTAAAAATTCAACCTGATATGGTTTCATGAATTTAGTAAATCATTCTTTACTTTTTCCCAACTTTCTCCATCTTCTGGATGTTCCAGCATATACTCATATCTGGCATCAAGTTCCTTAAGAATATTTTCCTGAACATCCGAGTCCTCATAAATGGTTAAGAATGGATAATCTTGTGCCAATTCTTTTAACATATTAACAATGCTTTTGGCTTTGCGGGTTTTATTATCGATCTTAATTGTGTAGCTCATAATATTTCTTGTTATTTCATAAATATCTTTAGAATTCAATCAACACCAACAAATATAGTTATTTTTCAGGAAGTGCTATTTGAACAATTCCTGAATATTGAATTGCCATTACTCGCATTTATTCTTTATTTTTGCCAGCCAATTAAAGTAAAAACGATGGCACAAAAACCTTCAATTCCCAAAGGAACCCGCGATTTTTCACCGGACGAAATGGTGAAACGGAATTATATTTTCGATACGGTAAAAGAAGTTTTCAGACTGTACGGATTTCAACCCATTGAAACTCCTGCAATGGAAAACCTTTTGACTCTGGAGGGGAAATATGGGGAAGAAGGGGATAAATTATTATTTAGAATAATTGAATCTGGTGATTACATTAACAAAATTCCTTCAAATCCAAGAGGTCTGAGTGATGCAGAACTGAGAGAAGTATTATCGTTTAATGATGAGGTTTTAGATAGTGTTATTTCTTTAATAAAGGAAGGCGTTGAAAAGGAAATGGATCCCTCTATAATTGTACAAAGTCTTAATGTTTTTAAGGATAAAAGGATTTCAAGCCTAAATACTTACTTATTTTATGATAGAGATAATAATTTGCGAAGTATTGAAAAATTGAATTCATACTTTAAGAATCTTAATTATAGAAAATTAAGAGCTAATATTATAAGAAGCATAAAACAAACTAGAGCAGGATATTTATCTCAAAGTAATAAATTAACAAAAGTAATCTCTGAAAAAGGTTTGCGTTACGATCTCACTGTGCCAACCGCACGATATGTCGTTCAGTACCAGAACGAAATAACATTCCCCTTTAAACGTTACCAGATTCAGCCGGTTTGGCGCGCCGATCGCCCGCAGAAAGGCCGTTACCGCGAGTTTTACCAGTGCGATGTGGATGTGATTGGAAGCAATAGTTTACTTAACGAAGTTGAACTGGTACAAATAATTGATGATGTTTTTACCCGGTTGAAAATAGAAACTGTAGTTAAAATCAACAATCGTAAAATTTTATCGGGTATTGCTGAAGTAATTGGCGAAAACCGCAGAATTACCGATATTACTGTAGCCATTGACAAACTCGACAAAATTGGCCTGGAAAAAGTAAATGCTGAACTGTCCGAAAAAGGTGTTTCAGCTGAAGCTATCGAAAAGCTGCAACCTATTTTGGCATTATCAGGAAATTCGGATGAAAAGATTGCACAACTTGAAAATGTTCTTGCAACTTCTGAAACCGGTATTAAAGGAATTGCAGAAATCAAAAAGTTGTTTGGTTACCTGAACACCATAAATCTGAATACCGAAATTGAACTGGATTTAACACTCGCCCGCGGACTTAATTATTATACCGGAGCGATTTTTGAAGTAAAAGCTAAAGATTTCGAAATCGGAAGTATTTGTGGTGGTGGTCGTTATGACGATTTAACTGGTATTTTCGGTTTGCCCAATGTTTCGGGGGTTGGTGTTTCTTTTGGAGCCGAGCGAATTTTTGATGTTCTCACCCAAAAAAATCTATTCCCGAAACATTCATCAGAAACCACCAAAGCAATGTTTGTAAATTTTGGTGAAAAGGAAGAAGCTTACTGTTTGCCTGTTTTAGCTGAAATCAGAAAAACTGGAATCAATGCCGAAATTTTTCCTGACAGCACAAAAATGCAAAAGCAAATGAATTATGCCAATAAAAAGGAAATTCCATTTGTTATTCTGGCAGGAGAAACTGAGATGCTGGCTCAGACTTTCACTCTGAAAAATATGGAAAGCGGCGAACAAAAAAGCGTTTCAGCCGAAGAACTGATAAAAATCCTTTCCCAGTCGTAATCGAACTCCGACATTGCCTTAAATTTTTTCTATGTTATCTATGTGCCTATGTGGTTCTAATACTACCACATAGCCACATAGGACACATAGTTTTAAATCAATTATAAAATGGCAAAACGAATTCATCAAATAACACCCGAAAACCTCACTTTCGAAATTATTCAGGATATTTTGGAAAATGATGTGAAGCTTGAACTTTCTGAAGAGTCTAAACAATTGATTCTGAAAAGCAAACAGTTTCTCGATCGGAAAATTAGTGAATCTGACAAACCGATTTATGGCATCAATACCGGATTTGGTGCACTTTGCAATATAATTATTTCGAATGATGATTTAAGTAAACTTCAGGAAAACCTGGTGATTTCGCATGCCTGTAATATCGGTCCGGAAGTGCCGGGGGATGTGGTTAAATTAATGTTATTGCTAAAAGTTCATGCACTTTCAAAAGGGAATTCGGCGGTTCAGTTAATTACCATCCAGCGGATTATCGATTTGTTTAACAACAATGTTTTACCATTGGTTTACGAGCAGGGATCGCTGGGTGCCAGCGGCGATTTGGCTCCATTAGCCATGCTGTTTCTTCCGTTACTGGGTTTGGGTGAAGTTAATTTTGAAGGCAGAAAAACAGAGGCAAAAACAGTATTGGAAAAATTTAGCTGGCATCCAATAAAATTGGAAGCAAAAGAAGGTTTGGCCTTGCTGAACGGAACTCAGTTTATGAGCGCTCACGGGGTTTACATGCTGCTGAAAACTTTCAGGATTGCTGACCAGGCTGATATTATTGGTTCACTTTCGCTGGATGCGTTTGATGGTTTGCTTGAACCTTTCTCTGAAAACATTCAGCGAATCAGGCCACACAAAGGTCAGGCAGAAACCGCTGCAAATTTCAGAACCATTCTTGAAGGCAGTGAAATGCAGGCAAAACCAAAACCACACATTCAGGATCCTTATTCTTTCAGGTGTATTCCGCAGGTTCACGGCGCAGTTCGCGATACAATCAGATATGCAGCTACTGTATTTGAAACTGAGATCAACTCGGTAACCGACAATCCAACCGTTTTTCCGGATGATGACCTTATAATTTCAGGCGGAAATTTTCATGGAGAACCACTTGCACTGGCACTTGACTTTTTGGCAATTGCAATCAGCGAACTGGGCAGCATTTCAGAGAGAAGAATTTACAGGTTAATCTCAGGAGAGCGGGAATTGCCGGCTTTTCTTGTTGCGAATCCGGGATTAAATTCAGGATTTATGATTCCGCAATATGCTGCAGCGTCAATTGTAAGTCAGAATAAACAACTTTGTACACCGTCTTCAGTCGATTCAATTCCATCATCGAATGAACAGGAAGATCATGTAAGTATGGGAGGAAACGGGGCAACCAAAGCTTTAAAAGTTGTACTGAATACCGAGAAAATTCTGGCCATTGAATTATACAATGCAGCTCAGGCAATGGATTTCAGGCGACCAATCAAAACATCGCCTTTTCTGGAGAAATTTATGCTTGAGTATCGCAAAATGGTTGCTTTTGTTCAATTCGATGTTTTAATGTATGAAGGAATCAACAAAACCATTCAGTTTTTGAATGAAACCGCAATACGAAAATTATAAGGATTTTCAGGGTTTTAAAAAAGTTTTTCCTTTTGCCAGTTGGCGGATCGAAACTTCATCGATATAAAATAAAAAGCCGGAAGTTTTAAAACTCCCGGCTTTTAGGTGTCGATTTTTTAAATGTCTTTTGGCAGAATATGTAAAACTCTGAACTTCAGCTTTAAATTGATTCGGTTTCTACAACTTTCGACAGAATTTCGGCATATGGTAACAACAGGTATTTTTTACCGTTGAAATCAATTTCCGTTCCTGCGTACTTTTTGTAAAGAACCTCGTCACCAGGCGCTATTTCTGCATTTTCGATGTTACTGATTGCAATTACTTTTGCAACTTCCTGTTTCTCCTGCGCAGAGTCGGGGATAATAATTCCCGAAGCGGTTTTTTGTACCGTTTTGTCTTCCGACAATTCCAGCAATACATTTTGGTTAATAGGCTGTAATTCCTTCATTTTTTACAATTCTTTAAATTAAACATTTATAATGATGATTGTTTCCTGTTCATTTTTCTCAAACATTCAACAATCATGTTTTTTTTATTTAGCTGCTGTTAGCAGGATGCTATTGATATTTTCCTGGAACATTTTTTTCGTGTCTTCCTTTGTACGCGCAATGCCCGATGCCATTGTTGGTTTCCCGTTGACAGGAATATAAAGAAATGCCGGAATTCCGCTGATTCCGAAAACTGATGCAAGTTCCTGCTCAACCTGAGTATCGATTTTGTAAATAGTTACTTTGCCGGCGTATTCTTTCGAAATTTCTTCCAAAATCGGGCTTGCAATTTTACATGGACCACACCAGTCGGCATAAAAGTCAATTAAAGCCGGTTTGGTTCCTTTAAATTTCCATTCTTTTGGTGAGTTTTCATAATCCCAGACCTCTGCAAGAAACCTGGCTTTATTTAGTTTTACCGTTCCACCTTCTGCACCTGTGTTTTGCGACACAGTTTCTGCAGGCGTTCCCTCAGATTTGCTTTCGTTGCCATTGCTTTTTGCCTGACTGGAATTACAGCTCTGCAACGATATTACTGCAACTGCCAGGATAAATACTAACTTTTTCATTTGCTTCTTTTTATAATTGATTATTTAAAATCGTTTGTAAATATATTTTAAAAATAAACATAGAATTACTGGTGTTAGTTTATTCCCAACAACGAATTAATTCTCGTTTTGTCGAATCCTACTATTATCTGACCATTAATTTCGGTCTGCGGAACACCCTGCTGGCCGCTTTTTCTCACCATTTCTTCGGCAGCTTTCTGGTCAGCAGCAACATTAACTTCGCGGTATTGAATTCCGTTTTCCTGCAAATGTCGTTTTACAGTTGTACACCAAGAGCAGGTTGGAGTTGTATAAACAGTAACATTTTTGCGTGGCTTTTCATCATTCGTTGTGCCTGCCACAAAAACAGATTTGTCGAAAATGGCAGTAAATTGCTCTGATGAATGGCAGCCTTTAATTACGTTTTTCAAACTTCCGTTTTCGAAGTAAAGCAACGATGGAACACTGGTAATATTGAATTCGGGGTGAATGTCCCGAACCTCTGTAACATCAGCAGTGCAAAGCATTTCATTTTTATCAGTCCGCTCAGTTTTACTAAAATTATCGAATGCACAATTACTTTGCTCCGAACCTTTTTTGTATAAAAGCAACCAAACTTTTTCTTTCGATTGCATCACCGACTTTAAATCATTGATGTTGAATATTTCTTTCATAAATACAAATATACAAATATATAGATATGTTGTATTTTGTTTACAATGATTGTGCCAAAACTTTCATCAAATATTTTGACAGGCTCAACTTAATAATTTGTCAGTTTGGTTTTTGTCACGCAACCTTTAATTGGAAATATAAATCTTATAACTGGTTAAATTAAAATTAAAGTATTGATGAAAAAAGTTATTTTTTTAATTCTTGTTGGTTTTTTGTTTGTTTTTAATGGTTGTATCGATGATGATGAGGGATATTCGTTAAGCGATGTATGGATTGGATTCGGAATAGTTGAAGATACTGTTTCGTACAAAATTGTGCTTGACGATGGTGAAATTCTTATTCCGGTGGCATTTGGTGGGTATGGCCATTATTATGAAAACAGTTACTCCGGAAAACCAAAAGAAATTAATAAAGGAGATCGGGTTTTGGTCAATTTTACAATTCTTGACGATAAGTTTGATGATTCCGGAGAGATAGAAGCATACTATGTAAAGGTAAATTCTGTCAGGGAAATCCTGATGAAAGGAATTCTTGACATTACTACTGAAAATCAGGACAGTATTGGAAACGATCCGATTATAGTTGAAGAGCATTGGGTAACCAATAATTTGTTGAATTTACAATTAAAATATTGGGGTCGCGAGGAAATTCATTTTATAAATCTGGTGAAAGAACCCGGAGTTTTAACTGCTGCGGGCCAGCCATTTGAGCTTGAAATACGGCATAACAGCAATGATGACGAGGAATCGATTCCTTATACTGCATTGGTTTCTTTTGAATTGGACAGTTTACAAATTGCCGGTTTAGATTCTGTTCAGTTTAAAGTGAAGAGTACCGATTACGATGGAAAACCACACGAATTTAGCAGTGTGTATAAATACGTTAAAAACAATTAATTCGATGTTACTTTGTTCGGAGAGGCGCCTGAAAGGGCGCCTTTTTTAATGAAATATGTCAGATGCCGTATTGTAGTGATACACGTCCGTGCATCTCTACAATTACAACCAAAATCATTTGTGGTCTCATTCCATTTGTTTTATTTTGTTGGGAGTTACAAAAATCAATAACATGAAAAAAATAGCATTTTTCTCACTGGCAGTTCTTCTTTTTTTTGGCTGTACAAAAAAGGAAACAGTATCAACGTCAAAGAATTACATTCCCGAAACTCCAAAACTAACCTCCGATATTATGACTCCGGAAGTTTTGTGGTCGTTCGGCAGAATAGGAGAGTCGCAGGTTTCTCCGGACGGACAAACGGTATTATTTACTTTAACCTGGATCAACATTGAAGAAAACAAATCGTACCGCGATATTTATTCAATTCCTGTTTCTGGGGGTGAACCAAAGAATTTAACCAATTCAGCAGGGAATGAATATAATATTGACTGGCGGCCGGATGGAAAGAAAATCGGATATCTTTCTTCTACATCAGGAGCAGTTCAAATGTGGGAAATGAATCCGGATGGAAGTAAACCTGAACAAATTTCAGATATTTCCGGAGGAATTTCAGGATTTAAATATTCACCCGATCAATCAAAAATATTCTATGTAAAAAATGTAAAACTTGACCAAAATGTTCAGGATCTTTTTCCAGATCTGCCAAAGGCAAATGCACGGCTTGAAAATGATATCATGTATCGTCACTGGGACAGCTGGCACGATTACACTTACAATCATGTTTTTGTAGCCGATTATTCAAAAGGAAAAATTTCAGGTGGAAAAGATATTCTTGAAGGTGAAAGATTTGATTCGCCCAACAAACCTTTTGGCGGGAACGAACAGATTGCCTGGAGTCCTGATAGTAAAACAATTGCATACACCTGCAAGAAAAAAACGGGTAAAGAATATGCAATTTCAACCAACACCGATATTTATTTGTACAATGTTGAAACCGGAAATACAGTCAATTTTACTTCGGGAATGATGGGTTATGACCAGAATCCGGTGTTTTCTTCCGACGGAAAAAAACTGGCATGGGAAAGCATGGAACGCGATGGAAATGAAGCTGATAAAGTTCGGTTGTTTATCGCTGACCTCGAAACTGGTGAAAAGAAAGACTATTCGGCAACCTTCGATAATAACGTTGCAGGTCTGAACTGGAGTGCCGATGGAAAATCAATCTATTTCATCAGTAATATTCAGGCAACTGAAGAAATTATGCGGCTTGATTTGACTGACGGTTCAATTGCACGATTAACCGATGGAGTTCATGACTATCTGAATGTTGCAGTTGCCGGCGAAAAGCTGGTGGCTCAAAAAGTCTCCATGTCACAACCGGCTGAAATTTACCTCGTTGACCCGGTAACCGGAAAAGATGAAGCGCTGACCTCGATTAATAAAGGAATTCTGGATCAACTTACTTTTGGAAAGGTTGAAGAACGCTGGTTGCAAACCACTGACGGAAAACAGATGCAAACATGGATAATTTATCCGCCTCATTTCGATCCTTCAAAAAAGTATCCAACATTACTTTATAATCAGGGTGGACCGCAAAGTACTGTCAGTCAGTTTTGGTCGTACCGATGGAATTTCCAGATGATGGCGGCCAATGGGTACATTATTGTAGCTCCCAACCGCCGCGGGTTACCGGGTTTTGGTCAGGAATGGAATGCACAGATTTCAAAAGATTACGGAGGCCAGAACATCAAAGATTTGCTAACCGCAATTGATGAGGTTTCGAAGGAACCGTTTGTGGATAAAGACAAACTTGGCGCAGTTGGCGCAAGTTACGGCGGATATTCGGTTTTGTTCCTTGCCGGTAACCATGAAAAAAGATTCAAGGCATTTATTGCGCACGACGGTATTTTTAACTTCGAACACATGTACACTTCAACCGAAGAAATGTGGTTTGTCGATTGGGATTACGGTGGTGCTTACTGGGATAAAACCAATGCCGCGGCGCAACGTTCGTACTCTTTTTCTCCTCATAAATTTGTGCAAAATTGGGATACTCCGATTTTAATTGTTCAGGGTGAAAAAGATTACCGTGTACCTTCGGAACAGGGAATGGCCGCTTTTAATGCCGCAATAATGGCAGGTGTTCCGGCGCAATTGCTTTATTTTCCCGAAGAAAACCACTGGGTTTTGCAACCACAAAACGGAATTCTCTGGCAACGGGTTTTCTTTAACTGGCTGGATAAGTATTTGAAATAGTGTTTTTTAGTGGTCACCCGACTCTGAGTCGGGTGACCACTAAATACTGTTTTATTCCATCAACCCGGTAATTTCAACCTTAAAATTGTCGATAAAGGCTTTTTGTTTATCGATGTTCCAAACATAAATTTTTAGATTCGAATTGGGTTTTATTTCTTTCGAATCGATTGAAAATTCATAGCTAACAGGCCACCAGTTGGAAAATGCTTTGATGTATTTGTTCATTTGTTGTCCTTGCCAGATGTACGATCCCGACTCATTTTCGATTGAAAAAACCAGGCTCGCCTTTGTTTGATCCGAAAAATTACAATACACTTCACTGGCGATAATAATTTTACTAAAATTCTGAATCGGTATCGAATCGAGAGGATAACTAAAAGTAGCAGAGTATTCATTTATCAGAAGCGATTTTTCCCCTTCATATTTAATTGCTTCTGATAGCGTATTTCCATTTAAATCCCAATAAATTGGGGTGTTTTCAAAATCAATAATCGAGAATAAAAGTTGTTTGCCAACCGCCGATAGAATAGATACCTGATTCATTTCATAAATCGAAATTTTCAGGTCTTTATTTTCAAAAACGAGCTTGTTTGAAGGATGAATATTTTTCGCAAATGCGGGAAGTTCATCGTTGTTCATACCTGATAAATATTGGGTGTACCAATTTAAATACAACAGGTTTTGTTTGTCTGTTGTTGAATCAGGTTTAAAATCATCAAAATTGATAAAAGAATTTGTATTGTTTCCGTCGAATTCGAGAAAGTAATTCCCAAGTCGCTTCTGAACTTCGTCGGTTACCACAACTGCATCTTTATATTTTCTCAAAACCTGTTCTGTAATAATTTCTTTTTGTTTTTGATAATTGACTTTTCGTGCATACACAACCGATTTGAAAGGCATGATTGCCAACACGATAACAAACAAGATTGAAAAAAGTATTTTACTTAATTTATGTTGTTTAAAAAAACAAAAGAGTAGTATCAAAACTCCCAGCGGAACATAATGAAACCAAGATGTTTCTCCGGGAAAAGATTTTGCGATAGTCGCAGCAACAAAGAAAATCAAAATATAAAGCAGTGCATTTTCTTTCGTTTCAGCAAATCGGTTCAAAAGAGTGGCTGCCGGAATGGCCACAACCGGAATTAAAAACAAGTAATGACGTGGATCAAGACACATAGGCGAATAAGAGTTAACCGAAATGGTCATAAAATTTGATGAAAGAAACAGAATTGCTGCCGAAACCAGCCAATACGAAAAGGAGTCGATGAATTTGTAATAGTTTTTTATGTTATTTCGGATGAGATAAATAAAAACAAAAATATAACCGACCAACATTCCCTGGTAAGTGAGCATACCGACAAAACCAAAACTAATCCGTTCGAGCAGGATTTTAACGGGTTGACGATCGTAACTGCAAAGGTTCAGGTAACTGTTACTGGTTATAGCTTCAAACCGTTTTGCTACATTGCCGGTTAACAGCCATATCAGAATAAAATAAGCAGCGAGAATCACAATTCCTGATGAAATCGAATATGTCCAGAATTTCAAATCACGCTTGAAAATAAAATCGACAATCGCAAAATAAAGAAGCAGTGGCACAACAAGAATGATGGTTTCTTTGGCCATAAATCCAAACAAAAGCGCCAACGAAAGCCCAATTGAATAGAGTATTGGATGTTTTTTGTTTCCGAATTTATATTGATGCAGAATAAATAACGCCAGCATAACCGAAAAAGCCACGTAAATATCGGGCATCATTTTATCAGAATAAAAAATGAACCAGCTTGAAAAAATGGTTAACGACTGACCAAATAGTTGAGTGATATAATTTTTATTTTTCAGCAAAACAAATACAAAAACCAAAGTTAAAATAGTGATTAACAGTGATGGAATGGACGATGCAAAATCGGAAACGCCAAAAACGGAATACGACAGCGCAGTAAGAATAATCAACGGAAAACGGAAGGTGAAATGATCGTTGAAATCAACATTTCCATTACTGAAATCAACCGCAAGTCGGGCATAATGCAAATCGTCGTATCCAAAATGGCCGAGATACCCGAAAATATGATACGCGATGATTACTATAAAGTGAAAGATGAAAATGACTGCTGGAATCAGCTTTTTTTGATCCATAAATCTGAAATATTGGAACTTGAATTTTTATGATTTTCTGAGTTATACAAACCGGTTTTTATCTCTCGTAATCGCTTATTATTTTGTCAATTGCGGCGTTTATTTCATCATTTACCACCTGCCATTCCTTGTTGTTTTTGTACCAGGCGATGATTTCTTTTACCCCATCAGAAAATGGGATTTTACATTTAAATTCAGGAACCAGATTCTTTATTTTCGAATTATCAAAAATTACCGAGTGCGATTTGTCGCCAAGCAAACCTGCGCCATGTTCAGGATTATATTTTGCAATAAAATCTGATGGAATATGAATTGCGTTTAACTTAACACCAAGTTCATCAGCCATCATTTGGTAAATCTGGTTCCATGTCAGTAATTCGTCGGAAGTGATGTGAAAAGCTTCTCCAATTGCTTCCTTTTTGCCAAATAAACCAACAAAACCTACTGCAAAATCGGTATTGTGAGTAAGTACCCAAAGGGAAGTTCCGTCACCGTGGATAATCGTTTTCTTTCCTTTTAACATCCTGTCCAAAATAGTATAACCCCAGTCGTTTGGAATTAAAGTGTTGTCGTAAGTGTGTGACGGGCGGACAATTGTAGCCGGGAAATTGCTGGTTTTGAACTCATTCATTAAAATATTTTCACATTCAGCTTTGTCTCGTGAATACTGCCAGAACGGATTAATCAGCAGTGTTTCTTCCGTTATTGGCAGTTTCGAAATAGGTTTTTCATAAGCCGAAGCTGAACTGATAAAAATGTACTGTCTGGTTTTCCCGGTAAAAATTTCTATGTCAGCCTGCACATGTTCAGGCGTAAAAGTTATCCAGTTGACTACCACATCAAACGAGTAATCAGCAAGAACTTTTTTTGTTTCTTCAACATTTCTGATGTTGCCCGTTATGTTTTTCACACCCTCAATTTTCCGGTGACTTTTTCCCCGGTTAAGATGATACAATTCAATTCCTCTTTCAACTGCAAGTCTTGATACGGCCGAGCTGATTATTCCTGTTCCTCCGATAAATAATACTTTCATTTTAGTTTGTTTTTGTGTTCATTAATTCCATAAGTTTCAATGCGGTTAATTCGCCTTTTCGTTTAATTAGTTCCCGTGAAGTTCCGTCGCCAATTTCATATGTAACTGATTCAGCGCCAAACTCATAAAAGAAAAAGCTTGTCGAGCTGATTTTTGGCTCATTATCGCTGTTTGGCCTGATATTCGGTTCATAACCCGGAATTTCACGTCCAACCGACTGTATCAATTCAGGAACCAAACCTGGCATGTTACCTTTCTTTTCTGGATTTATGGTATAGTAAATGTCTTCGAATGTGGAATGAAAATCAACGGCAAAATAAAATTTGCCACCTTCTGCCACTTTCTGTTGCATGAAATCTCTTATTGCGCGGGTTTCGGGTTGGTTAAAATCTTCCCAGTCGCGGTTGATGTCAATTCCGCCTGCATTGTGCCGCCAGTGACCGTTTTCAACGCCATCGGGATTCACCAGCGGAACCACCAGAATGTTGTATTCGTTTCTGAAATTCTCTGCTGTTTGATTAACGGCACAAATGGTTTCAACAAACCATTTCATGGCCAGCCAACCGGTTACTTCAGGTGGATGTTGACGGCTTAAAACCGCAATCAGTTTTTTACTTTCAGGATTTCCAATTTGCAGCAGGTTTATAGGTCTTCCTTCTCTGCTTTTGCCAATTTCAGAAAGGGAAACAAAAGGTTTGGCAGCCAGTTCTCCTGCCCATTTATCAATGTGTTTCGAAGTAATAATTTCCTGCGCTGAAACCCAAGTTGTATCCGAACTTATTGAAATTTTCATTGTGCAGAATTTTGGAGATTCGCCTTTGGCAATTGAAGCTGTGTCTGCTAAATAGTATGTTGAGTCCAGGTTTGTCCAGTTTGAAAAATCATGACTTATTTTTGGATAATACCGGTGTTTTACTCCTTCTGAATAAGTAATTTTTAATTCTACTTTCTGTGGTTTTTCCGACCAGATTTTAAATGCATACCATGGACTTTCGTTGACTGGTGTATTTTCAGAAGTAATTAACACTGAAATTATTGTATCGTTTGTAAGCACAACACCATTCAAACGCGCACCGGCAAATTCATTTGAACAGTAAATTCCGTTTCCCAGCGAATAGGTTTTTTTGAGCTGATACTGAATTGGCCGGGACAGTGTACTCACTTTTTTTATTGGGTCCTGTCCTTTCCATTTTGTATCTTTTTTACACGACCATAAAAGTGTTGAAACAATAAGTAAAAACAGTATCGCTGGATTTTTCAGGTATCTCATTTTTTATGAATTACATCGGATTAAAACTAAACATTTTTTAAAGAGTTTTGATGGTTTGAAAACAATTGCATTCAAAACACTATTTTTGAGCAAATTTTGAATTTTTATTCCATGCAAAAAATACATGTAGGATTTTTGGGGGCAGGTGGAATTGCCCAGGCTCATGCATATTCAATCGAAGCTTTAAAATATTATTATAGCGAAGTTCCTGAAATTGTTCTGGAATCGGTGGCATCGGCGAGGGAAGAGAGCCGGATGGCTTTTGCCCGAAAATACGGATTCAGACATGCTGAGACAGTTGAAGAATTTGCATCGAATGAAAAACTGGATGCAGTTTTTATTCTCGGGCCAAATAAAGTCCATTTCGAGCATTTTAAACTGGCACTGAAAATGCCGAATGTAAAATACATTTATCTCGAAAAGCCAGTTTGTTCGACACTTGTGGAAGAACAGGCGATGAGAAGACTGATGAACGATACCGGATTTTCGGTTAAAATTCAGGTTGGATTTCAATACCTGCAAACTTCGGCTGTACGCGAAGCATTGAATTTCTGGAAAACTGGCAAACTGGGAAAACCCATTCATTTCGATTTAAAATATTACCACGGCGATTATTTGCAACCTGCTTACCGCGAAAAGCGTGTAACCCGATTAACACCAGCGCCCGATGGTGGTGCAATGGCCGATTTGGGTTCTCACGGAATTAG
The DNA here is from genome assembly GCA_041737765.1 of Draconibacterium sp. Lineage (GTDB taxonomy): Bacteria > Bacteroidota > Bacteroidia > Bacteroidales > Prolixibacteraceae > Draconibacterium. The sequence continues at coordinate 254,995 of JBGSRA010000114.1, forward strand.
CCTGATTATGGCATTTTTAAACGAAGAACTTGAAATTACCGGAGCTTTGCAGGGAGGCAGTTTTGCTGATGTTCCGGTTGGTTCCGATTTATTCAGCTCGATTTCTTTGTTTGATCCAAAAACCGGGGCAGTGGGAAATATGTCGGCCAGTCGTGTTAGTTCAGGTTCAGGGGATTTGGTGTATCTCGAAATTTATGCCGAAAAGGGAGCAATCCGTTATTCATCGCAAACATCAGAATATTTTGAGTATTATATCGAGGGTTCGAATCAGTGGATAAAACAAATGGTGGGCAGTAACTACAAACCGGTTACCAGTTTTCCGTCGGGGCACGTGCCGCCGGGTTGGCTGCGTTCGATGGTTCATGCGCATTACCGTTTTTTTACCGGCGACGATGCAACTTCATTTAACACCGATTTAAGTCACGGACTGGCTGTTCAGCGCGTTGTGCGAAAAACCGCTGACCATTTAGCTGTATTCAGAAAAAACTTCAAAAATGACTAAAAGAAAAAGTGGCATTTTGCTGCACATTACTTCGCTGCCCGGATATGAGGGAACAGGAACACTTGGAAAAAATGCTTATCAATTTGTAGATTTTCTGGAAAAATCAAAACAAACATTGTGGCAAATTCTTCCGCTGGGGCAAGTCGGTTACGGCGATTCACCTTACCAGTGTTATTCGGCATTTGCCGGAAATATTCAACTTATCGACCTTGAATTGCTGATAAAAGATGGTTGGCTGGAAAAAGCAGATTTGAAAGCTCCTTCATTTTCGAAAACGAAAGCTGATTTTATGGCAGCAACAAAGTGGAAATTGCCAATATTAAAAAAAGCATACAAAAATTTCCAGAAAAACACCGAACGTTTTATTCAGGAATACTTTTATTTTCAATACGAACACAAATGGTGGCTCAGTGATTTTGCCCTTTTTATGGCATTAAAAGACTATTTTAAAGGTAAATCATGGAGTAACTGGCCAAAAGAAATTAAGTTCAGAAAGGGTGAAGCAATTCATCAGTACCAGGAAAAGCTGAAAGAGGAAATTGATTTCAGGATGTTTACGCAATGGCTGTTTTTCAGACAATGGCACAGTTTGAAAAAATATGCCAACAGAAAAGGCATCGAAATTATTGGTGATGTGCCCTTGTATGTTTCAACCGATAGCGCCGATGTTTGGGTAAACACAGACATTTTTCATTTGGATGAAGATTTAAATCCAACACATGTAGGCGGTGTGCCACCCGATTATTTCAGCAAAACAGGCCAGTTGTGGGGAAACCCGGTTTTTAACTGGCAACGTTTGGAAGAGCGGCAGTTCGACTGGTGGATGACCCGTTTGCGATTCAATATCAATATGTTCAATCTTGTTCGCATCGACCATTTTCGTGGATTGGAATCGTACTGGTCGGTTCCGGCAGGCGAAAAAACTGCCATTAACGGAAAGTGGGAAGCTGCAAAAGGGTACCAGCTTTTAATGAAGTTCAGACACGAGTTTGGCAGTCTGCCTTTTATTGCTGAAGATCTTGGCGTGATTACTCCCGAAGTTGAAACATTGCGCGACGATTTGCACCTCACTGGAATAAAAGTGCTTCAATTTGCTTTTGGTTCTGATGCTAAAAATGGGAACCTGCCACACAATTACAAACCAAACTTTCTGGTTTGTACCGGAACACATGATAACGACACAACTTTGGGTTGGCTGACTTCGGCAAAAGGTAAAGAAAAAAAAATGATTTACAAATACCTTGGTGAGCCTGAAAATGCCTTAAAAAATGCCATTGAAACAGTATGGGCATCAACAGCAAAAATGGCAATTATGCCCATGCAGGATTTGCTGGGACTTGGCGCCGAAGCTCGAATGAACACCCCGGGAACCGCCACCGGAAACTGGGGCTGGCGGTTTGAATGGAAACAGCTGGAGCCTCAATATGCAAAAAGACTAAAGGAATTGACGGAGAAATATAACCGTTAGGTTTAGATAAATTTGTAAATTAGCGACGTGAATTACAGAGAATACATAAAAATTGATCCTTCGAAAAGATTTGGAAAGCCAATTGTCAGAGATACTCGAATAACTGTGTATGATGTTTTGGGATGGCTTGCTTCAAACATGACGGTTAAGGAAATATTGAATGATTTCCCAGAATTGACTGAGGATGATATTAAAGCATGTCTTTCATATGCTGCCGAAAGGGAACACAAACTTCAAATTTCAATATGAAGTTGCTTTTCGATCAAAATATTTCATACAGAATAATCAAACATTTAGGCAAATATTTCCCTGAATCAAAACACATTAGCCAACTTGGTCTGGTTAACTTTTCGGACATGGAAATTTGGAATTTTGCTAGAAAGAACGAATATGTAATCGTAACCTTTGATGCCGATTTTTATGATTTGTCAGTATTAGCCGGTACACCACCTAAAATAATCTGGCTTAGAATTGGAAATACTTCAACTCTTAACATTTCAAATGTGATAATAAAAAATATGGAAATGATTCTTGAATTTTCAGAGCTAAAGAATCAAAATGCCTGTCTTGAAATTTCATAAATAACATGCTACTTTTTTTGTAATTTGCCTGAAAATTACAAAACCAAAAGCTACCAATGTTTCCTAATCTTCGATATCTGTTTTTGCTGTTACTTTTTATATTTAGTTCCTCGATATTTGCACAAAACAATTCTGAATCAATTGGTTTGGCAAACAATACTAATTCCCTGCCTCAGATTGATGCTACCGAACTTATCTACCTCCAAACCAACAAAGGAATTTACGAAGTAGGAGAAGATTTGTGGTTCAAGGCATACATTTTGGATGCACAGCATTTTATACCATCGGGCTTGAGCAAAACTCTGTACCTTCAACTCATGAATGAAGAAACCCGACAAGTTTTCTGGCAAGAGAAATATGAAATTATTAAAAGGTTTGCAGATGGTCATGTTTTCCTGCAAGATACCCTTCCCGAAGGGAATTATATGTTGATGGCGTTTACTGCAAACTCATTCTTTAACGACAGCAGCGAGTTTGAATCTTCACGCAGGATTATCGTTAAAAAAGATTTGAAACCCAGGGTTTCGATTGAAGCAAAATTTAACCGGACATCGTTTGGTGCCGGCGACACGGTTTGTATCAATGTCCGGGCATTATCTGAACAATCAAAACCCTTGTATGCTGAGATAACAGCGGAATTAGTAAAAGGGAACGAAATACTTGAAAATAAAAAAACCGTTACCAACGAAGAAGGAAAAGCAATTATTCGGTTTCGTCCCGAAAATACAGGTCCCGGATTAAAAGTTGTATTAAAAGCAAAACATACCGATGATATTGAAAACATCGAACTTCCGGTGCCGTTTCACAAAGTCAGTCCAATCCAGTTTTCCACATTTCCCGAAGGAGGGTACCTGGTTTTTGGGTTGAAAAATAAACTGGCCTTTAAAGCTGTAAATATCAATGGCGAACCGGTTGATATTGAAGGTACACTGTTTGAAAATGGCGATTCGTTGCTTCACGTTAAAAGCGTCCACGCGGGAATGGGAAGTTTTGAATTTACACCCGACAGAAACAAAAAATACCACATCAAACTTACTAATCCAAAATCTGACAGTTTATGGCAGTTGCCAGAAATACTGGATTCGGGGATTACACTGCACCTTGCTGAAGGCGACAGCAATTTCCTTATTTTCAAGGTCAAACAAAATGCCGGGTCAACCGAAAAAGTGATTTGTTTACGTGGGCAGTTGCGTGGAAATGTGTACTTTTTTACTTCGGGTGTTTTAAAAGAAGAAATTGAAATAAAGGTTGCACAAAAAGATTTCCCGCAGCAGGGAATTGCTGTATTTACGCTGCTTGACAGTACTTTATCGCCCATTGCCGAAAGACTGGTGTACATCAATTCCCACAACAAATTATTTATTGATGCAAGTCTGACAAAAGAAAAATATGAAACACGGGAAAAAGCCGTTCTGAATTTAAAAATAACCGATGAAAACGGGCAGCCGGTTGTATCTCATTTGGGTGTAACGGTTTTCGATAATATTTACCAAAAAAATCACGACCCTCAAAATATTTTTACGCACTTCTATCTGTCATCTCAGTTGAAAGGAAGAATTTACGACCCAGCTTATTATTTTAACAAAGACAATAAAAACCGCGACAATGACCTTGACCTCCTTTTGCTGACACAAGGCTGGAGAAGGTACATCTGGAATGAACAGGATTTGGCTGAAAACAACAAAATCAGGCAACCGGTTATTTTTGATGGGGTAAAAGGAAAAGTTACGGCCACAAAGAATATTAAGAAAGCACCAAAAGGGAACCAGGTGTTAAGTATTTTTAATCCGGCAAAAGGAGAAGATAAGTATATTTTAACTGCTGATTCGACCGGTAACATTGAGGTTTCTCCGGCACATTTAAAACTGGGTCAGGGAGGATATGTTTATTTTAAACCAACCAGAGATGAAACCCATGAATATAAAATAACAATGGAATCGCCTTTCGATACTCTCAAAAATATTTTAAATTTTAAAGAAATAATTTGTTCAAATTCAGTTAAGGAGGAAAAAGAATCAACAGCACGTCCTTTCATTCCTGGTCCCAATATCCTTGAATTGGGTGAAGTAACTGTAACAGGTAAGCACAATCAACAGTTCCGCGATAAATACTTAGGATATTTGGATAGTCTGGCAAAAGTCCATTACGATCCCGGAGATTATGTTTGTATTAGTAGTATTTTAAATTGTCCAATCCATAAAAACGATCCAGGAAATACAAAGCCTCTTGAAGGGAAAAATTACAAGCAGTATGTCGGATTTGAATGGCGGAAACAACCGGGCGGAGCTTATACATTCACAGGATGGGAAAACATTGATTATCATTACCCGGTTTTCACAGAAGAATTTTTATTAAAAGTGAATAATTTATCCCGGATAAAAGGGTACTACATTGAACGCGAATTCTACCAACCAAACTACGACAAAACAGACAGCTTAAGCATGATACCCGATTACCGGAATACTTTACTTTGGGCTCCAAATGTGCTTACCGACAGAAACGGAGAAGCTCAGCTTGAGTTTTTTTGTTCTGATATTTATACAGGTTTTGTTGGAATTATTGAAGGCGTCAGTGGAGATGGAAAATTAGGTTCGGAATCATTTGAATTTAAGGTTTTAAAAACAAAGCCATTTGGGTGGGAGAAATAACCGGAGAAAATGCTACTGGTTGCTGGCATTTGGAACAAAATCGTTTTCTAAATTGCTGATTTATTTGATATTTTGATAAATTTGTTTATTAATAAAGAGGACAGGTGAATTTCCTTCAAAATCACATAGTCTTATTTATTTTGTGGAAAAGTTGGGGTTAGACTTTGAGGAATCAGTTTATGAATTTATTTTTACCCTCAATAAGATTTCTGTTCCAACTCGTTATCCTGATGATTTAAGAAAACTATTTGCAGCATATTCAAAAGAGAAAACAGAATCAATTTTAAATCAAACCAAAGAGGTTCAACTATGGATAAAGCAACTATAAATGAGTTGATTGATTTTTTGAAACAATCTCTGATTAAATCAGGTATTCATGTTGATTCAATTGCATTATTTGGATCTGCTTTAACAGGTAACATGGACAAGGATAGTGATATTGATTTAATAATAATATCATCAGATTTTATCAACATTGATTTATTTGAAAGAGCAAAAATGACCATGAAACCAGAGACTGAAACAATAAGGAAATTTAAAATCCCGATGGATATATTAAATTTATCACCGGATGAGTACAATGATTCGAATTTAAAGATGTTTTATCAGACTCAGATTGTGGCATAAAAAGCAATTTTTGTCTCTCGTCTTTCGTCTTCCGACTCCGGTCTTCCAACTTTCTTCAGCAACACATCATCACCGCTTTCATAAACAATTCCGGTTGTTCGGCATGCAACCAGTGGCCTGCTTTGGGTATGTCAATTATTCTGGAATCGGGGTAAATTTCTTTAATCATCGGTTCGTCTTCGGGAAGAATATATTTTGATTTCATGCCACGAATAAAAATTACGGGGTAGCTGGTAATCGGAATCCTTTCGTCGAGCCAGTTTTTGTTTACACCGCTTACAATTTCATCAAGATGGTCATACAAAACACCCGCATTTACACGCCATTTATAAAGGTGACTGATTTTATCCTTTGCTACATTTTTCAGCAAAAACTGCCGGATGTTTACATCATCTATTTTTTGAGACATAAAATCATCCACATCGCTTCTCGATTTGATTTTGGTAAAATCGATTTCCTGCATAGCTAGCAGAATATTCTGGTGCAAGTAAAACTGGCTGTCTTCTTTCAGTAAAAGATAATCTTTTGGTGCGATATCGGCAATTACCAGTTTTTCAACTTTCTCGGGGAAGTCAACGGCAAACCACATAGCCACTTTTCCGCCCATACTGTGTCCGAGCAAGGTGGCTTTTTCGATGTTGTGTCTTTCGAAAAATTCTTCCAAATCATTTCGCATGTCATTGAAAGTATGCGAATCGGCAAATGACGAACGACCGTGATTTCGCTGGTCAACCATATAAACCGTGTGTTTTTCGGCAAGCCGTTTGCCAATATTGATCCAATTGTCAGATGAACCGTACAATCCATGTACAATTACCAGCGGCGAACCGTTTCCTTCTTTTCTGTAAAACAATTCCATGATTAATTGTCAGAATTTTTTTAAAAATTTTAAATCTAGTACAGACGCACGGCCGTGCGTCTCTGCACATAAATCCTTTTGAACCCAAAACTTTGAACTACCTCAGACATTCCAGATATTTCTGAATAGTAGTTTCCAACCCCAGGTAAAGTGCATCGGCAATTAGCGCGTGGCCAATGGAAACCTCGTCAATTTCAGGGATGGTTTTATACATGTAACCCAGGTTTTCGAGGCTCAGGTCGTGACCGGCATTTACATCAATTCCCATATTTTTGGCGGCTTTTGCCGCAGCAATAAAAGGTTCTATTGCCTTGAACCGGTCAATGGGATAAAGCGTGGCATATGGTTCGGTATATAATTCGATTCGATTGGTTTTGGTTTCAGCAGCTCCCTCAATGGCAAGAATATCAGGATCAACAAAAATTGAACTTCTAATCCCATTTTCCTGTAATCTCGAAACCACCTCTTTTAAAAAACTCAGGTTCTTCCATGTGTCCCATCCATGGTCGCTGGTAAGTTGATGATGAGTGTCAGGAACCAGTGTTACCTGGTCGGGTTTTACTTCGGCAACCATTTTTAAAAAAACTTCACTTGGATAACCTTCAATATTAAATTCAGTGGTAATTAAAGGTTTTATTTCATAAACATCGTGCCGTGTAATGTGTCGTTCATCGGGACGTGGATGAACCGTAATTCCTTGTGCACCAAACTGCTGGCATTTAATAGTAGCCTCTTTCACACTTGGAACTTTCCCTCCGCGTGAGTTTCGCAGTGTTGCTATTTTGTTTATATTTACACTTAGTCTGGTCATTTTTTTGAAAATTTAGTACCGCAAGTTACTATTTTCAGCGAAATTGGCAGAAATTTAAAATAAACAATTGTTAGCAGAAAAGTTGATATCTGATAGTTTAACTTCTGTGATGAGCGCAGAAAAAGGGAAAAAGGCTTTAAACTCGATGGATGTTTACAGGGTATCTCATATTCCGGTTGTTAATGGAACAAAGTATTTGGGATTGGTTTCTGATAAATTAATTTATGATTTGAATTTGCTGGAAGTACCAATCGAAACCCAACTTGATAAGCTGAATACTTCCCATGTACATCACGATCAACATATTTTCGAAGTAGCTATTTTAATGTACAAACTAAAACTTAGTGTTTTACCCGTACTCGATGTAGATCATTATTATATAGGATCAATTACATTATATGATCTGGCCCGCCGATTTGCAAAATTGTTTTCACTGGAGGAAATTGGGGGTGTAATTATTCTCGAAATGAATGTAAATAATTACTCACTATCAGAAATCAGTAAAATTGTTGAAAGCAACGGGGTAAAAATCTTAAGTTCTTTTATTGACAGAAAACCCGGCACCAATGTTTTGGATGTAATTCTAAAACTGGATAATGATGAATTATCAGCTCTGATTCAGGCATTTATGCGTTACGATTACAATGTAAAAGCTGTTTATCTCGATCAGTCGGAAATTGGAGATTTATATAAGGATCGCTTCGACCAATTCATGAAATTTATGAACATTTAAACTGTTTTTAATGAAAGTTGCTGTTTTTGGAACTACTGTTTCAGATAGTTTTACTCCGGTTTTACATGAATTTTTTGGGTTTTTGAAAACCAATAATATTGAGGTTCAGCTTTTTCAACCTTTCCATACCTTTTTGGTTGACGAGCTCAACACAGAGCCATTTTACACCTCTTTTTTTAATTCGTATCTCGATTTTGACAATTCCTGCGATTTTATTTTTAGTGTGGGTGGCGACGGCACTTTTCTTCATTCGGTATTAAATATCAGAAATTTCGACATTCCGGTTATCGGTGTTAACAGTGGCCGGTTGGGATTTCTAGCCGATATTTCAGAAAATCAGGTGCAGAATGCATTAACATTAATTTTTAATCACCACTATTCAATCATGGAACGTTCGATGTTACAGGTTGATTTTTGCGGAATGGAAAACCTTGATTTTAATTTTGCATTAAACGAAATGGCCGTATTAAAGACCGATACATCGTCGATGATTAATATTTATGCCTATCTGGGGAAAGAATTATTGAATAATTACTGGGCCGACGGTCTTATAATTGCCACGCCCACAGGTTCTACCGCATACTCTCTGAGCGTTGGCGGGCCAATTTTAACGCCAGACTCTGCAAATTTTGTAATTACTCCGCTTGCCCCGCACAATCTCACCGTTCGTCCTTTGGTAGTACCTGATAATTATGAAATTGAATTGAGGATTGAAGGCAGGGGGACTCATTTTCTTACGTCGCTCGATTTCAGGTCGGTAGCTGTGGAACTTTCAACTATTATAAAAATCAAAAAGGCCGGTTTTAAGTTAAAAACACTACAACTACCCGACCAAACATTCTTTAGTACACTTCGAAATAAATTAATGTGGGGAATTGACAGGAGAAACTAAAAGAGGAAGGTTGTCTGTGTTATCAGGTTTTAAGGTTGTCATCGTTATCAAGTTATCAGGTTGTCGTTGCTAACAGTAATCAGGTTGTCTTTTTAACCAAATCGAAAGTAATGTTTTCTGCGTAATGTACTCATGCTTTTCACATTTATAAGGAAATTGACAACAATTACAACCACGACAACTTTAGAATAAAGAAAACCAAATAATCTGAATTGCTACATTCAAAAAGTTGCAGCGAAATGCAGAAACTCCAATATTTTCGGGCTGCTTAACAATTTTTAAAGTTCTTTTGGGTTTTATAATAACATTCGGGTATGTTATTTTACGAATTATATTACTTTTGTACCTCTTTAAAGTTAAGGGTTACAAAGAAAAATCAATTTAAGTTCATTGATATTCAGTAAGTTATGTTTGAGAATTTTGAAATAAAATCAGTAATTTAATGCTTGAAACGGTTTTTAAACAACATAATTTTTCAGTCTGAAAACCAATGTTTTAAGCTGAAGTAATTTGAATAGTAATTGTACCTGGAACTAATGTTAATTAAACGATTTTGAATACCAAAATGAAAAAAATATTATTGGTGTTTGCAACAGTTTGGATAACTGTTTCAGGAAATGCCCAGGTAACGGCAGATATTGGAATTTGGGGCGGTAGTTCGGTTTATTTGGGAGATATTGATGAAGCCAATCCAATCCAACCTCTCAATTTGAATTTTGGTGGTTATTTCAGATATAATTTCAATGCCCGGGTTGGTTTAAGGGCGATGTTTCTAACCGGTACAATTGCCGATGAAGGATTTATCGAAGGAGTTGAAACAAGTTTTTCAAAAAGTGTTCATGATTTTTCAATGCAGATAGAAATTAATTATTTAAAATACATATTGGGAGAACAAAAAACACCATTTACATCATATGTTACAGGTGGTATTGGTGTTGCTTATTTTCCGTACGATATGGATCCTGCGTTTATTTCTGGCTTTAATCCACAGCACAACAAAGGAAGCGCGGTAATTAGTGAATCTGTAATTTCAACAACTATCCCGTTTGGTATCGGATTTAAGTATTCAATCGGGCAAAGACTTGGAATTGGGATTGAATATCAGATGAGAAAATTGTTCAGTGATAAGCTGGACGATTTAAATGATCCGCTGGCATATGAAATAACAAAACCTGATGGATCAAAAGAGGAAATTACTTATACGGACATGATACACAATAATGATTGGTCGGGTTATCTGGGAATTCATTTAACCTACAAAGTTTATATAGGTAAAAAAGCATGTTCAGCCTACGGAAGCAAAAACTAAAAATGGAGTCGTTCAGAAACAGGTTAGATAAAAACAGAATTCCAAAACATGTTGCCATTATAATGGATGGTAACGGACGTTGGGCCGAAAAACATGGTAAAGCCAGGGTTTTTGGCCACGAAAGCGGCGTTGAATCGGTTCGATCGGTTGTTGAGGGAGCCGGCGAAATTGGAGTTAAACACCTGACTCTTTATGCATTTTCGACCGAAAATTGGGAGCGCCCCAAAAATGAAGTTGAAGCCTTGATGGAATTGCTGGTTCATGCAATTGACAATGAATCGGAATTACTGATGAAAAATAATGTAAGATTAACTACTATTGGCGATTTAAGTAAAATGCCCGCCAAAGTGAAGGAAAGATTAGATGGGTGTATTCGGTTTCTGAATGAAAATACAGGATTAAATTTAATACTTGCACTTAGTTACAGCTCGAAATGGGAAATAATTAATGCAGTCAGAAATATTGCTTTCGACTCGGTTAATGAAAATATAAAGCCAGAAATGATAAACGATAAACTGTTCGAAAAATATTTGAACACAGTAGAAACGCCTGATCCTGAATTATTAATCCGTACAAGCGGCGAATTCAGGATAAGTAATTTTTTACTGTGGCAAATTGCTTATTCCGAATTATATTTTACCGAAAAATTGTGGCCCGATTTTAGAAAGGAAGATTTGTTTGAAGCCATTCTCGATTTTCAGAACAGGGAAAGAAGATTTGGAAAAACCAGTGAACAGTTGACGATGTAATAAATGTATGAAAAGAATGCAAAAATCAATTATACTTTTTCTTCTCTTAACAGCAGTGTGGTTTCCCCGGGCATTTTCGCAGGAAAACGACAGCACTAATTTCTCTCTTTACTATTCGAGCCCCGGAAAATATACAATTGCCGATGTTCAGGTTACAGGTATTAAGTACCTCGACAAGTCGGTTCTGGTTCAGCTTTCGGGATTAAATGTGGGTTTGGAAATTGATGTACCGGGTGAAGCGGTGACTAATGCCATTAAAAAATTGTGGCAGCAGGGATTATTTTCCGATGTAAAAATTACTGCAACAAAAGTAGTCAAAGATAAAATCTGGTTCGAAATTTACCTTCAGGAACGGCCGCGGCTTGCTGATGTAAATTTTATGGGTGTATCAAAATCGGAAAAAGATGATATCACTGAAAAGGTTCTTTTGCTAAAAGGTAGTCAGTTAACCGACAACCAGGTTATTAATGCTGAAAGGATTATTAAGAATATTTTCCTTGAAAAAGGATTTTTAAATACCGAAGTAAATATCGTTCAGCGTGACGATACAACGCAGAACAACAGCCTCATTCTTGATATTTATGTCGATAAAAAAGACAAAGTAAAAGTAAACGATATTTTCATTACAGGTAACAAGGAAATTAGCTACATAACCCTTGAACGTGCCATGAAAAAAACAAATGCAAAGGCACTTCGAAATACTTTCAAAACCAAAAAATTCCTTCAGGAAGAATATAAAAAGGATAAAAAATTATTGATCGAAAAATACAACGAAAAGGGATTTCGTGATGCAATTATCGAGAAGGATACTATTTATCAGGTGCTTACCGGCAAAAATGATAAGCCAAGGGTAAATATCGACATCCAACTTGAAGAAGGGGACAAATACTATTTTGGAAATATTAAATGGGTTGGAAATACCATTTATCCTTCTGATTATCTTTCAAATGTACTGGGTATTAAAAAAGGTGATGTTTTTAACCAGAAAATTCTTGATAAGCGATTGTTCGACAACGACGAAGGGTTAAACAACCTTTACCTCGATAAAGGATATTTGTTTTTCAATCTCGACCCGATTGAAATAAATGTAAACAAAGACTCGATAGATTATGAAATGCGTATTTCGGAAGGAAAGCAGGCCACAATTAACGAAGTGCGTATAGTTGGAAATACCAAAACACACGAACATGTTGCACGTCGCGAATTGTACACATTCCCCGGCGATCTGTTCAGTAAATCGAACCTGATGCGTTCGTATCGTGAGTTGGCTCAGTTGGGGCATTTCGACCCTGAAGCAATTGTGCCCGATGTTCAGCCAAACCCCGAGAATGGTACAGTTGATATCGAATACCAGTTACAGGAAAAGGCAAACGACCAGATTGAACTCTCGGGTGGTTGGGGAGCAGGTATGTTTGTTGGTTCGATAGGTTTAAAATTTGCTAATTTCTCGGTTCGGAATATTTTTAACAAAGAAGCCTGGAAACCTTTGCCAACCGGTGACGGGCAAACGCTTGGAATACGTTTCCAAACCAGTGGAAAGTATTATCGTACGGTAAGTCTTTCGTTTATCGAACCATGGTTGGGCGGTAAAAAGCCAAATTCATTTTCCGTTTCATTGTCGCATTCACGCATCAATTACAGCGCCAATAAATATTATAATTCATATAATCCATACGGCAGCAGTGGTTACGGCTATAATCCTTATGGTTATGGCGGTGTTGGCGGTTACAGCGGTTACGGGGGCGGATATGGCGGTGGTTACGGATACGATTCGTATGGCTATGGTAATTATTACCCGCAGTATCAGTATAATTACGATTCGGAAGATAATAATGAAGTTGACGACCAGATTTGGGAAACAACGGCTTTGGCATTGGGTTACGGTTACCGGTTATCGTACCCCGATGACTATTTTACCATGTATCATGAACTTTCGTTTGAGCATTATAACCTGAGAAACATGGGGAGTTATTTTTATTTTCTTGCCGACTCGACCGGACAGGTAAACGGCACTTTTAATAATTTTAGCTTCAAAACCGTTTTTGGGCGAAGTTCAATTGATAATCCATTGTATTCGCGAAATGGTTCAAGTTTTTCTTTATCGTTAAAACTTACTCCGCCTTATTCATGGTTTTCTGATGTCGATTACAGTTCTAAGAGTGTTTCGAATAACGAAAGATACAAATGGATCGAATATCATAAGTGGGTGTTTAAAGGTCAGGTATATAATCCATTATCAAAAAATACAAACCTTGTTTTACGTACTGCTTTGGAAATGGGATTTTTGGGATATTATGATCCTTACAAAAAATCGCCGTTCGAGGGATTTATTGTTGGTGGATCGGGAATGTCGGGTTATAATATTTATGGTACCGATTATGTGGCATTGCGTGGATATAAGGATTTTAGCCTTAGCCCGAATAACGGCTCCAACATGTATTCGAAGTTTACGCTCGAAATGCGTTATCCGATAACTTTAAAACCAAGTGCTACCATTTACGCACTTACATTTCTTGAAGCAGGTAACACTGGTATGAGTTTTCAAAATTATGTGCCGTTTAAACTGCACCGGTCGGCAGGAGTTGGGGTTCGTATATTTTTACCAATGTTTGGTTTGATGGGGATTGACTGGGGATATGGTTTCGACGAAGTGGCCGGAAATCCAAGTGCCAATGGTGGGCAGTTCCATTTTGTTATCGGGCAACAATTTTAATCCGATAGATTTGGCATAGAATATGATAATGTCCATGTTGTTAAACAATAAAAAGATTCAAAAATGAAAAAATTAATTTTATCAATAACCGCAATTGTGGGATTGGCATTTATGGTAAACGCCCAGAAAATGGCATTTATCGATACAGAGTACATTATGGACAATATTCCTGCCTACAAAGCTGCGCAAAACCAGTTGGATCAGTTATCATCGCAATATCAGAAAGAACTGGAATCGATACACGCCGATATTGAACAGATGTACAGCGATTTTCAGGCTGAAAGTGTTTTGCTTTCTGAAGATATGAAACGCAAACGCGAAGATGTGATTATTACCAAGGAAAAGGATTACAAACTGTTACAGAAGAAGTATTTCGGACCAAACGGAGATCTGTTTAAAAAGCGTCAGGGATTGGTAAAACCCATACAGGACGATGTTTTTAACGCGGTTCAGGAAATTTCAAACGAAGGAAGTTATGCGATTATTTTCGACAAAGCAGGTGGCACAACCTTGTTTTTCACCAACCCAAAATTTGATTTAAGTGACCAGGTTTTACAAAAACTCGGATATAAATAATTATTAATTATATTTGCAACCAAAAATTTTAACATTTAACTGATTATGAGAAATTTAATGAAATTTGTTGCTGTTGTCCTTTTTGTTGGAATAACAGCTTCTGTAAATGCACAAACACTAAAATTCGGCCATATTGATTTGCAGGCATTGGTTCAGCTTATGCCGGAAAGAGCCGCCGCCGAAACACAATTTAATAAGTTTCAGGGCGAACTCGAAGAGATATTTGGTGATATGCAAAAAGATTTGCAAGCTAAAATGGCCGATTTCGAACAATTGGGCGATTCAGCATCAGAAATTAAAAAGAACGCAAAAGTAGCTGAAATACAGGATATGCAGCAACGTATTCAAAATTACCAGCAAACAGCTCAGCAACAACTTCAGGCAAAACAATCAGAACTGTTACAACCGGTTTTTACCAAGGCTGAAAATGCTGTTTCCGAAGTAGCTAAAGAAAAAGGCTTGATTTATGTTTTTGATATCGGAACAAAAGTTGTTCTTTACAAATCGAACGAAAGCGTTGATATTTTACCTTTTGTTAAAACCAAACTTGGAATTAAGTAAAAAGACAAATACTTATATAATTTTGTAAGAGTCATTCGAAATAAACGAGTGGCTTTTTTTTTGCTTAAAAAACACGATTTATTGCTAACTTAACGATTAAAACTTATATTTAGAGAATTGGAAAATCAAAATAAAACCAAACCATATGGCACCAAAAATAGCAATTGAATCAGCTCAGGACAGAATACCGAAAAACACATTTTTGTTTGAGGTTGCATGGGAAGTGTGCAATCAGGTTGGAGGAATTTATACTGTTATCAGGTCGAAAGTACCTTCCGTAATTGAAAAATGGGGTAAGGAAAATTACTGTTTAATTGGTCCATATTTCCCCGATCAGGCAGCAGCTCATTTCGATCCGGCAACCGATTATTCCACACCCATCGGAAAGGCAGTTTTAAAGTTACAGGAACGGGGTTTCGATATTCATTACGGCGAATGGATCATTTCGGGTCGGCCCAATGTGGTGCTTTTCAATCCTTTTTCGGTTTACGACATGCTGAACGAGATAAAACATTTCCTTTGGAAAGATTATAACATCTCATTACCTGGTGGCGATGAACTGCTCGATAAAGTTGCCGCTTTTGGTTACCAGGTAAAAGAATTTTTCAACTATATATGCATGTCGGAGTTTTATACCGAACATATAATTGCTCATTTCCATGAATGGATGGCAGGAATACCAATTCCGGGAATCAGGAAGGATAATTTAAATATCAGAATTGTTTTCACAACACATGCAACTTTACTTGGCAGGTATCTGGCAATGAACGATCCGCAGTTTTACGAACACCTTGCTTTTTACAATTGGGAGGTAGAAGCGACAAAATTCAATGTTAAACCCATTGCCGAAATTGAAAGGGCATCGGCACATGGCGCACATATTTTTACAACAGTAAGCGAAATTACCGGTAATGAGTGTACTCACCTTTTGGGACGAACTCCCGATTTAATTTTACCAAACGGACTGAACATTGAACGGTTCGAAGCACTTCACCAAATTCAAAATCAGCATGTAAAAATTAAGGAGCAAATTCACGATTTTGTAATGGGGCATTTTTTCCAGAGTTATCCTTTCGATCTCGATAAAACGCTTTATTTTTTTACATCGGGGAGATATGAATACCAGAACAAAGGATACGACGTAACATTGGAAGCGCTTGCCCGGTTAAATTATAAAATGCAGGTTGCCGAAATTGATACTACAATTGTAACTTTCTTTATTACACGGCAGCCGTTTTATACTATAAATCCCGATGTTTTGCATGCTAAAGCACAAATTGAAGATGTATGGCGGGTTTGCGAAGAGATTAAGGAACAGGTGGGAAAACGATTATATACCCAAATTACATCTGCTGAAGGCCCATACGAATTTCCTGATTTAAGTAAAATGGTTGATGATTACCTGAGCTTAAAACTGAGGAGAAATGTTCAAAGCTGGAAAACGCATAAACTGCCAAAGATTGTTACTCACACTTTAAAAGACGATGCCAACGATGAGATACTGAATTTTCTCAGGAAATCGAACCTGGTAAATAACCGGCACGATAAAGTTAAAATTGTTTACCATCCCGATTTTATTTCTACATCAAATCCGCTGTTCCGCATGGATTACAACACTTTTGTGCGTGGTTGCCATCTGGGAATTTTCCCAAGTATGTACGAACCCTGGGGTTATACGCCACTCGAATGTCTGGCCAGCGGGTTGCCCTCGGTTACAAGCGAAGTGTCAGGTTTTGGCGATTATGTGGTTAATTCAATTCCCGATCACGATGAAAAGGGGATGTATATTATCAACCGGAAGGGGCGTAATTTTTACGACATTGCTGAAGATTTGGCCAATATGATGTTCGATTTCGTCCAGATGAGTCGCCGCGAAAGAATTGCCCTGCGTTATAAATGCGAGGAAGCATCGTTACATTTCGACTGGTCGAACCTGGGAAAATATTACGATAAAGCCTATAATCTGGTTGTCGAAAAATAATTTTTCAAAACTACTTTATGAATACTTCTCCGATTGGAGTTTTCGATTCGGGTTACGGCGGATTAACCGTGTTAAAGGAACTGGTAAAAGCGCTGCCCAATTACGATTTTCTGTATCTCGGCGACAATGCCCGAACACCTTACGGAACGCGTTCGTTTGAGGTGGTTTACGAATACACTTTGCAATCGGTAAAATACCTTTTCAGTCATAACTGTCAGTTGGTGATTTTGGCATGCAATACCGCATCGGCAAAAGCGCTCCGGAATATCCAGCAACTCGATTTACCCAAAATTGCTCCCGACAAAAGGGTTTTGGGCGTTATTCGTCCCAGTGTTGAAAAGGTGGCGGAAATTACGGAGAACGGCCATGTTGGAGTTCTCGGAACTGTGGGAACCGTTGTTTCCGAATCGTACCCGATCGAATTGGAGAAATGGTCGGGTGGGAAAGTGGTTTCAACAGTGCAGGAAGCTTGCCCGATGTGGGTTCCCATTGTCGAAAACAATGAGATTGGTACTGATGGAGCGGAATTTTTTATTCGCCGTCACATTCAGAATATCATTGCAAAAGACATGGATTTGGACACATTAATATTGGGATGTACCCATTATCCGCTGCTTTTGGAAACCATTCAGAAATATGTTCCCCGCAATATTAAAATTCTTGATCAAGGCAAAATAATAGCCGAAAAACTACAAGAGTACCTGGTTCGCCATCCCGAAATCGATAATCAGTTAACGAAAAATGGCAGCCTCAGATTTCAGACCACCGAATCGGCCGAGAATTTCGAAGGAAAAGCCGCATTATTTATGGGGAGGAAAGTGGTAGCCGAGCATGTTCATTTTTAATTGGAAGGATTAAACAATTCATCTTTTATTCACCCGGTGACTCCGAAGTCACCGGGTGAAAATTCTAAAGGCTTTCATCTTTATACAAATTGTAATTATTTCATCTAACCATCAGCTAAAGCTGCCTGCAATGATTAACTTTGAACATATATTTTTTTGTTTTGAATAAGTTGTACCTACAAAACTTCACAAAAAAAACCATGAAAAATCTCTTGCAAATTCTTTGGTTGATAATCCTTACATCATTTATATCCTGTAATGATGAATTTAAAAACACAAACTTTGTTTTAGCCGGAATGTGCGACTCTTCCTATATCTATCATGAGTATTTGCCCCCGCTTGCAGTCAAAACAGAACTGAATATTACGACAGGTTTTTATGAAGGCACCGATTCAATTGATTTAAATCTTGATGGAAATTTTGATTTGATAATCAGTTTGCGTTTGCATCCAAACGATACGATCTATGAAAAAGGGAAAAGTTTGTACTATCCAACCTGTAGAATGGATCTGAAAAATGGTTTTGAGGTGGCGATTAAAAAAATGAATTATTCATGTGGCCATGGATATTGTAATCAAACTCCTTTTATTGAAGCATTTGAATATGGTTCAGATGTAAGCCGTTTTTCTGAATGGTCAGAAGGCGAAACCAATCAAACGCTTTGGAATATTTTTCCACCATATGTTGGATATCCCGGTGGCTGGTGGAGTTTTGTTAAAAGCGAAGATATGTTTATCGGATTCAGACACAAACATAACGGGCCAAAAAACACATTCTATTATTATTACGGATGGATAAAAGTGAATGCGCTTGATCATCAGAATATGACGTTTACAAGTTATGCCATGGAATAAACAAAAAACCACTTCCTTGCCGGGAAGTGGTTTTTAAGATAGTAAAACTTAATTCTTTTTACAAACAAAATTCCTTTACAATCCGGTTCATTTCATTAAACTGTTCCTCCATACTTTGCAGCAGTTTGTATTGTGCCCGTGTGCGAATTAAGTTGTGTTCGGGCGATTTGGTTTTGTAATAGTTATCGCCATCAATGTAATCCATCAAAAACCTGAGCACCTGTTCGTAAGTAATGTATTTGGCCGAAAATGCAAGGTATTCAATCTCTTTTTCGGTAAGAAACGATTTTGCCTCCTCAAGATAACCTTTTGCAAAGGCCTTGAAAATAGCGATGTCCATCGAAACATTACCGAGGTTGGTATCGTCTTCCAAACCTGTGTTTGTGTAAAACCTCATGGCATCGCCAAAATCGTTGAGCACAGTGCTGCTTAAAACCGTATCCAAATCGATTACGCAAAGTACCTCGCCTTGTTTGTCGAAAAGAATGTTATTGATTTTTGTGTCGTTGTGACTGATTCGGGTTGGAATGGTTCTGTTTTCTACCAATTGGTAAAAATCAAGCATTTCCTCGCGGCGACTTTCAATCCAGCCGATTTCTGCTGCAACTTCAGCTTTTCGCCCCACCGGATCTTTTACCAGCACGGCATCCCACTGTTTAAACCGGTAACGTATATCATGAAATCCGGGTAAAATATTTACCAACGGTTCTTTTAAATCGGCCACCAGCGATTGAAACTTGCCGATGCCTTTTCCTCCTGCGGTTGCAAGTTCTGATGTTTCCGCTGCGCTGTAGGCAATTGTATCTTCGATGAACAGGCAAACTGCCCAGTATTCATCATCTTCATCAACAAAATAGAGTTTGCCGTCGTTTGCCGGAATGATTGTCATAGCTTCGCGCATTGGATCGCCACCGGCTTTTTCAACCTTCATTTTAATGTGAGTACAAACTTTCTGAATGTTGTCCATCATTGCCGGAATGGGCGAAAAAATCCGTTTGTTTTTCCGTTGAAGGATATAATTAGGCGCACCATCCACGGTTTTAATAATAAAAGTATCATTGATAAAACCTTCTCCAAGGTTTTCCACAGCAACAATTTCACCTTCAATTAGAAACTTTTGAGCTATTGTAATAAGTTTTGTATTCATAATTTTAAGCTTTACTGATTAAGTTCCGGATTCCAACTTCGGTCTTCGGTCTTCCGTCTCCGGTCAACTTTCCTCCGTCTCCCGTCTTCTCATTCCCAAAGTTTTTCAGGATATTCTCCTTTGGCAATCAAGGCATTTATTTTTTCTATTACAAATGGTTTATCTTCCTTGTAAGTTACACCAAACCAGGGCGAATTGGCTTCAAGAACTTTAACAGTAGCTACTTTATCGTCGATTAAATCGAACACAACCGAAGGAATATACATCTCCGATTTTGGTTTATCGATTTCGGTTTTCAGAAATTGGGTGAATCTTTTTTCGAGTTCAGCAAAAATGGAAGGTTTAAAACCCCAGTTATTCATCGATGCAATTTCGTTACCGGTTAGCGGAGTTTCACTACCATCAGCTTCAACAGAAATAATTGCAGTTCCGCGTTTTTCAATTTTCAGGGTTTCCACAATTTTTTGGAGGTTTCCGTTTTTGTCGGCATCGCAAATTCCCCGTGATACTGAACCAAAATCTGATAAAGTTTCTTTCAATTGATAGCCAACCATCGAATACTCATTGGAGTCTTCAGATTGGGTTAAAAACTGTGACATCACTTTATAGGCGTTGCGGCCATAAAAATCGTCGGCATTTAATGCGCAAAACGGTTCTTTTACGGCATCTTTGGCGCAAAGAATTGCATGGGCAGTTCCCCATGGTTTTTCGCGGCCTTCGGGTAAAGTATATCCGTTGGGTAACATATCCAGTTCCTGATATACGTAATCAATCTCAATTTTTCCTTTCAGTTTTGCATCGAACTTTTCTTTAAAAGCATCGGCAAAACTCTCGCGAATGATAAAAACCACTTTGCCAAATCCTGCACGAATCGCATCGTAAATTGAGTAATCTATGATTGCTTCTCCATTTGGGCCAACGGGTTCAACCTGTTTTAATCCGCCAAAACGACTTCCCATCCCCGCTGCCAAAATCAATAATGTAGGTTTCATATTTAAAATATTTTTGTGTTTTACTATTTGATGAAATGAATAACGAGTTTTAAAACAAGCGGTAAAAATATAAAAAAGGGCGGTTCTTTAAATCCTGCCGATGATAAATGTCAAAAGGATTATGGTTTAATCAATTTGTTATCGGTTGTAACTTTAACATAAAGACCAGTTGATTAACGAAAGCTGGAAATTATCCTGTAAAATGAAAGGCTGCACATTTCCGTGCAAGCTTTCATTTTGAAATTATTCTTCTTTATACATAAAATTGTATGATTCGTCGTGCTGACTGATATCGAGCCCGATTTTTTCACCATGTGGTGAAATGCGCAGCGGCACTATTAAATCGGTAATTTTGTACAACAATAACGACCCTCCGAACGTGAAAATACCTACAATTACCAATGCCAGCAGATGAAATAGAAATGTTTTCGTTTCGCCGTGAATCAGTCCAACGTCGTTGGCAAATACAGCAGTCGCGAGCATTCCGACAATACCACCCATTCCGTGTGCCGGAAAAACATCGAGCGTGTCATCGAGTGTTGATTTTGTTCTTAGCGTAATAGCATAATTACTTACGATAGCAGCAATCATACCAATAAAAACACTCGAACCTACATTAACAAATCCTGCGGCAGGGGTTATTGCAACCAAACCAACTACCAAACCGATGGCAGCACCAACTGCTGATGGTTTTTTCCCTTTGGCAGCATCATAAAAAATCCATGTTAACATTGCTGCAGCCGAAGCGGTGTTTGTATTTACCAAAGCCGAAGCAGCTACACCATTAGCAGCAAGTGCCGACCCGGCATTAAAACCAAACCACCCAAACCAAAGCATACCGGCTCCCAATAATATATAAGGAATATTTGCAGGTTTAAATTCCTTATTTGCATCTTTTCTTCTTCCCAAAAAAATAGCGCCGGCTAAAGCTGCAAAACCAGCTGACATATGAACCACTGTTCCACCGGCAAAATCGAGTACGCCCCAGTTACGCAAAAACCCGTTGGGATGCCAGGTCCAGTGGGCAAGGGGAGCATATATAAATATTACAAACAAACACATAAATAACATGTAGGCTCTGAAACGCACCCTTCCGGCAAATGAACCAGTTATTAATGCCGGTGTGATGATTGCAAATTTTAACTGAAACATAGCAAAAACTGCCAACGGAAAAGTTGGGGCTAAACTTGGATCAGTACCGGCTCCAACACCACGAAACATAAAAAATGTCAGGGGATTCCCAAAGAGTCCAAACCCCTCACTACCTATACTTTCGCCAAATGCAATACTAAATCCTACAATTATCCACACCATGCTTACAATTCCCATTGCAATATAGCTTTGCATCATGGTCGAAATAATGTTTTTCGGGTGAACCATTCCACCATAAAAGAAGGCAAGTCCGGGTGTCATTAACAAAACCAGGCCTGTTGCGGTAAGCATCCATGCTGTATCGCCCGAATCGATATTGGTGATATCCTGTTCTCCTGTTCCCGAAGGAATGAACACACCTAAAAATGCAATAATGATAATGATAGCCAGAATCAGCCACCATCTGATTGTATTTTTCATATTTTAAAAATTAAAATTTGCTGTCTTTGTGTTACGAATTTAAAATTAAAATGGCAACAGTCGGATTGAAATCATTTAAAAATAGAAAATAGTTAGGAAACATCTGTTTTTGTTAACAATGCAGTAATAAATCAGTAAATTATAGATGATATCGTTCAAATGTTTTCATTTTGTTACTTTTATTGTAAAATTTGAGCATAATATTACTTTAATGATTTAATATATCTAATTTTATTGGAAAATTGTAAGATATGACACTTAGAAATAAATTAGATGATATCGATTTAAAGATACTGGATATCATAACCAAAAATGCCAGAATTCCTTTTAAAGATGTTGCTGTTGAAGTAGGAATTTCGAGAGCTGCAATTCATCAGCGGGTAAACCGGATGATTGAACTTGAAGTAATTGTTGGTTCGGGTTATCATATCGATCCCAAAAAGGTAGATTTCAGAACTTGTACTTATATCGGAATTTTCCTCGAAAAAGGAGGGTTATTTACCGAGGTAGTTGAAAGATTAAAAAGCATTCCCGAAATTGTTGAATGTCATTACACAACCGGTCAGTATGCAATTTTTATTAAGGTTTACGCAAGGGACAACGAGCACCTAAAAACAATCTTAAGCGGACAAATTCAGAAAATACCGGGAGTGTCAAGTACAGAAACCTTTATTTCGTTGGAGGAATCGTTTAAAAGGACAATTCAGGTTTTGGAGTAATTTCGCTGACGTACAGCTTCATACATCATTAACGCCGCCGAAACAGATACATTTAACGATTCAATACTTCCAAACAAAGGAATTTTTAGTTTTTGATCAGCGATATTTAATATCGGTTGCGAAATACCACTTTCTTCAGATCCCATTACAATTGCCACCGGACAATTAAAATTGCCATCGGTGTATATTTTATCGGCTTTTTCGGTAGCGGCAATTATCTGAATACCTGAATCTTTTAAATACTGTATGGTTTTAAAAAGATTGTTTACCTTACAAATTGGTACATAATTAATAGCTCCTGCCGATGTTTTTATTGCATCAGCACCTATCCGGGCCATTCCTTTTTCAGGAATGATGATGGCCTGTACCCCTGAACATTCGGCTGAGCGGGCAATTGCTCCAAAATTTCTAACATCTGTAATTTGGTCGAGAATTAGCAGAATTGGTTCTTTTCCTGTTTCGAAGAGCACAGGTAAAAGCATTTCAATATTTGTGTATTCAATTGGCGAAATGAATGCCAGTACTCCCTGATGATTTTTACGTGTTATCCGGTTTATTTTTTCGATGGGTACAAACTGAAAAGGTATTTCATTTTCACGAATTAACGATAATAACTGTTGATACAACTCGTTGTTCAACCCGGTTTTAATAAAAACCTTTTCTATGGTTTTTCCTGTATTAATTGCCTCAATTACAGCCCGGGTTCCATAAATATATTCATCATTTTCCATTACCAGTTTTTTTTCAGTTTCCAGTTCTCCAATTCTTCATGTTGCTTTTCCCATTCCACCATGGCAGTTTTTAGCTTTATTTTCAGCAATTCGTATTTGTCGAAAATTGAATGGTCTTCCAGTTTTTCGGAGGATGATAAAATCCGGTCCAGTTCAGCGCTTTCGTTTTCTATATTTTGTATATCCAATTCAGTTTTTTCAACCTGCTTTTCAAGGCGCGTAATATTACGGCTTATTTCTTTTTGTTCCTGAAAACTTAGTTCCTGGCTGGTGTTAAGCTTTGCAAAATTCGATTTTTCTGTTTTTTTCGAGCTGTTGTTAATTTCCAGCTCCTTTAACGATTCTATTTTTCTTTTTTCGAGAAAGTTGTAGATTCCGCCTAGATGTTGTTTTATTTTTTTATTTCTGAATTCATAAACGCAATTCACAAGTCCATCCAGAAATTCTCTGTCGTGTGATACCAAAAGTACGGTACCGTTAAAATTAATCAACGCATTTTTCAATATTTCCTTTGAACGGATATCCAGGTGGTTTGTTGGTTCATCGAGCACAAGAAAATTAACAGGTTCGAGCATTAATTTTATCATTGCCAGCCGGGTTTTTTCGCCACCACTTAAAACTTTAACTTTTTTATCAACGTCCTCTCCCGAAAAAAGAAAAGCCCCCAGAATATCCCTGATTTTTGTTCTTATATCGCCTACAGCAATTTCGTCAATTGTTTCTAAAACAGTAAGTTCTTCGTTGAGAAGTTGTGCCTGATTTTGGGCAAAATACCCGATTTTAACATTATGTCCGAGTTTTACATCGCCTTCATGCTGCAATTCCTGCATTATGATGCGGGCCATTGTTGTTTTTCCCTCGCCGTTTCTGCCAACAAAGGCAATTTTATCTCCCTGTTCGATTGTAATGTTGATATCGTTTAAAACCAAAAGTTTATCGTAATTTTTACTGATATTTTTGGCTTCCACAACCACTCTTCCTGATTTGGGAGCCGGGGGAAAACTAATTTTTAGTGCCGAATTATCCACTTCTTCAATTTCAAGACGATCTATTTTGTCAAGTTGCTTAATTCTTGATTGAACCTGCACTGCTTTGGTTGCCTTATATCGAAAGCGTTCGATAAAATTTTCAATATCCTCAATTTGCTTTTGTTGGTTTCTGTAGGCAGCCAGCTGAATTTCGCGTTGTTCTTCCTTCCATTGTATAAATCTGGAATAGTTCATTTTCTGGTCGGTAATTTTGCCCAGCGATATTTCTATGGTTCTGTTACAAACACCATCAATAAAAGCTTTATCGTGCGAAACAAGTACAATTGCCCCGTTGTAATTCTTCAAAAAATCCTCCAGCCATTGTATCGATTCAATATCAAGGTGGTTGGTAGGCTCATCGAGTAAAAATACATCAGGTCTTTTTAAAAGGAGTTTTGCCAGTTCTACACGCATTCGCCAGCCTCCACTGAACTCTGATGTAGGCCTGATAAAATCGGTTCGTTCAAATCCAAGACCAATTAGTGTTTGTTCAAGTTCGGCCTCGTAATTATCGCCTCCCAGAATATTGAATCGTTCATTTAATTCATTCAGGTGATCCAATTTTTTGAGATAAGTATCAGAATGGTAATCATGTACTCCCGAAATTTCGGTATTTAAATGTGCAATTTTATGTTGTATCTTAATTAATTCCTCAAAGGCAAGAACAGTTTCTTCTCTTAATGAACGGGTATCAGTTAACTTCATTTGCTGGGGCAAATAACCAATGGTTATATTTTTTGGAATACCAATACTTCCAGTGGTTGGAACATCAATCCCTTTAATTAATTTTAACAGAGTAGTTTTCCCTGCACCATTTTTTCCAATCAAACCTATTCTGTCTTTTGGATTGATTAAAAAACTAATCTCCTTAAACAGGTCGAAACCACCAAAACTTAGATTTATTTTATCTAATGAAATCATATATCAAAAATGAAAGTGGGCAAAGATAATGATTAATGCTGAAACGAAATGTCATTGAAAATAAAGGGATATTACCCGTTGATCCAAAAAAAATACCCTCGCGGGTAAAAAGAAGGAAGGGGAAAGAACTATGGACGCTTTTTGAAGATGATTGATGATTTACAAACCCCTAAACACAAAACCAATCATAAATACAGAAGTTACTTTCCCCTTTTAAGTTTTATTATAGAAATAAAACCAACCATTAAATCGA